>JAGBEE010000022.1 GCA_017937135.1 Clostridia bacterium
AAAATTTTAAGGTTGAGAGCTTGCGGTTTTGTTGCAAGCTCTCTTCTTTTAATGTCTGTTTTTTAGGCGCGACCTCGCACTCTACCGTACGAAGTACGCCTACGTGTACGAATCTCGCCTTGGGCACATATTTCACTATCCACCAAAAAGGGGCGTCGCTTAATGCGACAGCCCCTTTTTGCTTTATATAAAATTATTCTGCTTTGTTATCCTTTTCATCAGCTTGTGCTGGCTCATTTTCTGTTTTTTCGTTCTCGTTAGCTTTTTCGCTGTTTTCATTGCTTGAAGTATCAGCTGAATCCTTGTTTTCCTCTTTTTTGCCATGGGAGTGTCTAAATTTTCTTGATGACATATCTGTGTCGGCACTATCTAAAACATGCTTTAATGTGGATTTGACAGCAAATATTCTTGAAAGGGCATAAAGACCTAAGGACCAAGCGCATACAAACTCAAATGCTGAAATACCTACATTTGAAATTTTACCTGCCATTAATGCAATAGTTGCCGAGCATGCAATTGCCATTGTGAATGCAAATAGCAAAAGAGCAGTAAATAAATGCGCTCTTGCTGAGCTTTGATCTATGAATTGGAATTTTATTTCAAATAAGAAATAAAGTACAACTATGATATAGAAAAGTGTATGCGTAATTGTGAAGAAATTCTGTGGAATTGAACTGAAATAAAGTGCCATAAGACCAATAAGACTCCACAAAATTGATGATATAGCGCATCCTAAGCTAAGCCATTTAGGAACCTGTACAGGTCTTCTGTTTATTCTTCTTGGTAAGAAGGAAAGAAATAGGTGAATTGCAAACGGGAATGCAAATATAAGTCTAATTATTTTGAGAACTGATATTATATCTGTTGTGAATAAGAATTTGTAAAAGTCATATGCGAATAGAACCAAAACCATAATGGACGCTAAAAGAGAAGCAAATTTTAAAAATGCAGAATCTCTTTTCAATCTTGTTATATGGAATGTCTTTACCTTTACAGTGAGTGCTATTGATACCCCTATTGCACCTGCGAGAATAACTAAAAACAAAACGGGAGCCACCTGCGCGAAATTGACATTTTTTGTAACTGAGTTATAGTTAAATATGAAAGTTAAAATGCCAAATGGCACAGTTAGCAGACCTAATCCTAAAACTATAGGTAGGAATATGCTCATTGTTTTATAGGTTTTTTTCTGAACCTGTCTATTAGAAGCTTTCATTTATTTACCTTTCAATAACGATTATTTTATTTAGTTTACCATAATATCATATGAAAATCAAGAATAAAAAGAAAATAACTGATAAATTGTAAATATTTGTTGACTATTTAATAAAATTTTGATATTCTATACATATAAAATTACTTTAGGAGAAGAAAATATGCTTGAACAGTTGAAAAAAGAGGTTTACGAGGCTAATATGATGCTTGTAAAATACAACCTTATTACTTTTACATGGGGAAATGTAAGTGGAATCGACAGAGAGAAGGGACTCGTTGTAATAAAGCCATCTGGCGTGGAGTATGATGAGCTAACGCCTGATATGCTTCCTGTTATTGACCTTGATGGTAACGTAGTGGAGGGTACTCTTAACCCATCCTCTGATACACCGACTCACTTGGAGCTTTACAAGGCTTATCCCGAAATTGGTGGTGTTACACATACACACTCACCATGGGCTACAATCTATGCGCAGGCAGGCAGAGGTATTACACCCTATGGAACAACTCACGCAGACTATTTTGGTACAACCATTCCATGCACACGCCAAATGACTGAGGCAGAAATAAAGGGCGCATACGAAAAGGAAACAGGAACTGTTATATTGGAAGCGCTAAAGGATATTGGCGCAGAGAAGATGCACGCAGCGCTTGTTTATTCTCACGGGCCATTTACATGGGGAGAGAATGCTAAAAAATCAGTTGAGGCAGCAGTAGTGCTCGAGCAGGTTGCTATGATGTCCTACAACACAGAAATGTTAATGCTTAATGCTAACGGAAAAACCGAAAGAATGCAAGAGGTTTTGCTCCGAAAGCACTATGACAGAAAGCACGGACCTGGAGCTTATTACGGTCAAAAGAAGAAATAACAAGCCGAAAACAGCTCAAATCACACTTTAATTATGAATAATTTGTAACATTTAATGCAAAATTTCAAAAAACATAAGAGCACCGAGGGAAAATCTCGGTGCTCTTATTTATTATCTATATATAATTAAATGAAGGAAATTGAAAAATCGCAAAAACAAGCTTTTTGTGCAACTCTACAAAATTTTAAGTAAAAATATCATTTTTCACCTTGATTTAACTTGCGAAAAGCCCATTCAAATAGTAATTTGTTGTGCAAAATATACAAAAACGGGGTTATTTTTTACATTTGACAAAAACAAAAAATGATTAAAATGAAAAAAATTGTTGACAAACCTTATTATATATGATAAAATACCTATGCTTGATGCGCGTTGAAATGAGAGGTTGCCGCAAAAGTCTAACTGCTATGGCGTTTGCGGGGAATTTTCAGGGAGTGCATCCGATTCACAAGGCAGCGAAATGCAGCAATGTGTAATCTTCCATTCGACATATGTTCGAGAGATTCACCGCTTGCATTTATCCCGAACCGAAGAGTTGCTTGGTTCGGTTTTGTTAAGTGGGTGAAGGAAACACACGGGACGGTGTAAGAGCAAAAGTCCCCGTCAAATTTCTAATATAAGGAGGAAAAGCAAAATGGCAGTAAACGAAAAGATCAAAGTAAGAGTTAAGGGTTACGACCACAAGTTGGTTGACACCGCAGCTGAAAAGATCGTAGATGCGGCAAAGAGAAACGGCGCGACAGTTTCTGGTCCTATTCCACTTCCAACAGAGAAGGAAATCATCACCATTCTCCGTGCAGTGCATAAGTACAAGGACAGTCGTGAGCAGTTCGAGCAACGCACACACAAAAGACTTATCGAAATCGTTAAGCCTTCCAAGAAGGTTGCAGACGCTATCATGAGTCTTGAACTTCCCGCTGGCGTTGAAATTGAAGTTAAGCTTTAATTCACACAGCAAGCCAAAGCCTCACCGTACAGTAGCGGACTAAATCCACTTACAGTCCAAATGCTATGATGACGGCACGGTCAAGTTGGTGTTGTCGTCGGCTACGACAAAACAAAGCATCAACCAATAACCTAAAATATGGAGGAAAGAAAAATGAAAAAAGGAATTATCGGTAAGAAGCTCGGTATGACACAGATCTTCGCTGAAAACGGCGCAGTAATCCCTGTAACAGTTATCGAGGCCGGTCCTTGCGTGGTTACACAAAAGAAAACCACCGAAACAGATGGATACAATGCTATCCAGGTTGGATACGAAGATGTATCACCCAAACACGTAAACAAGCCCGCTAAGGGACATTTCGAAAAAGCAGGCGTGACTGCAAAGAAGCATCTCAAGGAATTTAGACTTGAAAATGCAGCTGAGTACAACGTAGGCGATGTAATAGCAGCCGATACCTTCGCAGCAGGCGAAAAGGTCGACATCACAGGCATTACAAAGGGTCACGGATACACAGGTGCTGTTAAGAGATGGGGTCACCACATGCTTCAAGCAACACACGGTACAGGTCCAATCCACCGTCAAGTTGGTTCTATGGGTGCTAACTCAACACCTTCAAGAGTATTCAAAAACAAGAAAATGGCAGGTCAATATGGTAACGAACAGGTTACTATACTTAACCTTGAAGTAGTAAAAGTTGACGCAGAGAAGAATCTCATCGCTGTTAAGGGCGCAGTTCCTGGTGCTCGCGGTGGAGTTGTAGTTCTTCGCGACAGCGTAAAAGCATAAGTCAAAGGAGGAAGAAACAATGCCAAGTATTAAAGTTGTAAATATGACTGGCGCAGAGGTTGGAGAAATCACTTTGTCCGACGTAGTATTCGGCGCAGAAGTTAACGAGGCTGTCCTCCACGCTGCAGTGAGAGCATACCTTCTCAACCAAAGACAAGGTACACAGTCAACACTTACAAGAAGCGAGGTTTCCGGTGGCGGACGTAAGCCATGGAAGCAAAAGGGTACAGGTAGAGCAAGACAAGGCTCAACAAGATCACCACAATGGACACATGGTGGTATCGCACTTGGTCCTAAGCCACGTTCATACCGTACAAAACTTAACAAGAAAGTAAAACAAATTGCTATGTTTAGCGCACTCAGCTCTAAGGTAGCAAACAATGAAATGATCGTAGTTGATGCGATAGTTGCAGAAAGCTACAAGACAAAGGTTATGGCAGATATGCTTAGTGCAATCGGTGCTGGTAAGAAGACTCTCGTAGTTCTCGACGCTCCAAACGCTATGGTATCCAAGAGCCTTGCAAACATTGCAGGTGTTAAGGTTGTATATGCTAACACACTTAACGTATATGACATTCTTAACTGCAACACAGTAGTATTCGCACAAGCTGCAGTACAAAAAGTAGAGGAGGTATACGCATAATGAAATTTGCACAAGACATAATCCTCAAACCCATTATTACAGAAAAATCAATGGATGGTATTTCCTCTAAGAGATATACCTTCAAGGTTGCACAGGACGCAACAAAGCCTGAGATTGCAAAAGCAGTTGAAGAGCTCTTCGGCGTTAAGGTTGCAAAAGTAAATACAATAAATATGAAGAAAAAACCGAAAAGACTTGGTTATCACTTCGGCTACACAGCTGAGTGGAAGAAGGCAATCGTTACTCTCGATGCTTCTTCAAAGGAAATCGAGTTCTTTAACGGCTTGAACTGATAGTGGGAGGTAGTTCAAATGGCAACAATGAAATATAAACCGACCACACCTTCGAGAAGACATATGTCAGTTGCTTCCTTTGATGAAGTAACAAAGTTTACTCCTGAAAAGAGCTTAATCGAAGTTAAGAAGAAGCACTCAGGTCGTAACAGCTACGGTAAAATCACCGTTCGTCATCAAGGTGGCGGTAACAAACAGAAGTACAGACTTATCGACTTCAAAAGACAGGAAGGCAAAGCAACTGTTATTGGTGTTGAATACGACCCTAACAGAACTTCCTATATCGCACTTCTTCAAAATGAAGAGGGCAAAAAGAGCTATGTAATTGCTCCTCTCGGCGTAACAGACGGCGACGTTCTTTACTCCGGTGCGGATGCAGATATTAAGCCCGGTAATACTCTTCCTATTGAGAATATACCTGTTGGTACAATTATTCACAATATTGAGATTTATCCTGGCAAGGGTGGTCAGCTTGTTCGTACAGCTGGTGCTCAAGCTCAGCTTATGGCTAAAGAAAACGGCATGGCACAAGTTCGTCTTCCTTCAGGTGAAGTAAGACTTATCAGACTTGATTGCAAGGCTACAATCGGTCAAATTGGTAACATCGAGCATGATACCATCAAGATTGGTAAAGCAGGTAAGACTCGTCATATGGGTATCCGTCCTACAGTTCGTGGTTCAGTAATGAACCCATGCGATCACCCTCACGGTGGTGGTGAAGGTAAGTCACCCGTTGGTAGACCAGGACCTGTTACTCCTTGGGGTAAACCAGCTCTCGGTTATAAGACCAGAAACAAAAAGGCAAGAACCAACAAATACATCGTTAAGCGTAGAAACGGTAGATAAGGGAGGAAAGAATAATGAGCAGAAGTTCGAAAAAGATGCCTTACGTAGAAGAGAAGCTCTTCAATCGTATTCAAGCAATGAACGAAAAAGGCGAAAAGAAAGTTTTGAAGACCTGGTCACGTTCTTCAACAATATTCCCGGAGTTTGTTGGACATACAATTGCTGTTCATGACGGCAGAAAACACGTTCCGGTATATGTAACCGAAGATATGGTAGGACACAAGCTCGGTGAGTTCGCTCTTACCAGAACATTCAAAGGTCACGCAGGATCAAAAACATCTAATAACGGTAAATAATAGGAGGCTAACGCATCACAATGGAAGCAAAAGCATACCTTTCTGATGTTCGCATCGCTCCCCGCAAAGTTCAAATAGTTCTTGACCTCATTCGTGGCAAGGATGTAGAAATGGCAGCAGCAATCCTCAAAAACACACCTAAAAGAGGCGCTGAAATTCTTGAGAAATTGCTTAAGAGCGCAGTAGCGAATGCTGAAAATAATCATAATATGGACAAATCGAAACTTTATGTTTCAAAGTGCTTTGTAACACCTGGTAGCCATATGCTCAAAAGAGTAATGCCCAGAGGTAAGGGAAGCGCTAACAGAATATTGAAGAGAACAAGCCACATTACAGTAGAAGTGGCAGAGAAAGAGTAAAGGAGAGTCGACAATGGGACAGAAAGTTAATCCTCATGGATTGCGCGTTGGCGTAATTAAAAACTGGGATTCAAGATGGTACGCTTCTGACGAAAAGTTCGGCGATATCCTTGTATCTGACTACAACTTGAGAGAGCACCTCAAAAACAAGCTTCTCTCAGCTGGTATTTCTAAAATCGAAATCGAAAGAGACGCTAAGGAAACAGTTAAGGTATTTATCCACTGTGCAAAACCCGGTATGATTATCGGTAAGGGCGGTTCTGAAATCGATAAGATTCGTGAAGACGTTGAAAAAATCACAGGCAAGAAGGCGGTTGTTAACGTAATCGAAGTAAAGCCTGTTGATCTCGACGCACAGCTCGTTGCAGAAAGCATCTGCAGCCAGCTTGAAAGACGTATCGCATTCCGTCGTGCAATGAAGCAAGCTATCGGAAGAACAATGCGTCTTGGCGCTAAGGGTATTAAGATCGCATGTAGCGGTCGTCTTGCAGGCGCTGAAATCGCTCGTACAGAGCACTACCATGAAGGTACAATTCCGCTTCAAACAATCAGAGCCGACATTGACTACGGTTTCTGGGAAGCAAATACAACCTACGGTAAAATTGGTGTTAAGGTTTGGATTTACAAGGGCGAAATCCTTTCTGAGGTAAATAAAACAACTGAGGAAAAGAAGGATAGACCAAGAAGAAAGTTCAACAGAGACAACAAGGAAGGCCGTAACAATGCACGCAGAGCACCTCGTGCTCCCAAAACAACTGAAGGAGGCGAGCACTAATGTTAATGCCTAAAAGAGTAAAATACAGACGCGTTCAAAGAGGTCGCCTTAAGGGTAAGGCTTCAAGAGGCAACAAGGTTACTAACGGTCAATATGGTTTAGTAGCTACTGAGCCAGCTTGGATTACAGCCAACCAAATTGAAGCAGCGCGTATTGCTATGACAAGATATATCCGTCGTGGCGGTCAGGTTTGGATTAAGATATTCCCTGACAAGCCAATCACAGAAAAGCCTGCTGAAACTCGTATGGGTTCAGGTAAAGGTTCTCCTGAGTATTGGGTAGCCGTTGTAAAGCCGGGCAGAGTATTGTTCGAGATGGACGGCGTTTCTGAAGAAATCGCAAGAGAGGCTATGCGTCTCGCTATGCACAAGCTCCCTATCAAATGTAAATTTGTAACAAGAGAGCAAACCGAGGAAGTGGAGGAATAAAGCGGTGAAAACTACTGAAATCAGAAATTTGACTACAGCAGAGCTTGAAAGCAAGCTTAAGGAACTCAAAGAAGAGCTCTTCAACCTTCGTTTTCAACACGCTATAAACCAACTTGAAAATCCTCACAAGATAGCGGATGTTAAAAAGGACATCGCTCGTGTAAAAACAATTCTCAACGAGAAGAACGCATAAGTGGAGGAAGATGAGTTATGACAGAAACACGTAACCTCAGAAAAACAAGAGTTGGTATTGTTGTAAGCAACAAGATGGATAAAACTATCGTAGTTGCAATCAAGGATAACGTAAAGCATCCTGTATACAGCAAAATCATTAAGAGAACAACAAAGATTCATGCTCACGACGAGCTCAATGAATGTTCAATCGGTGACAAGGTTGAGGTAATGGAAACCAGACCTCTTTCAAAGACAAAGAGATGGCGCCTTGTTCAAATTATAGAAAAAGTAAAATAATTTAATCCTTTATGAGGGTACATTGGAAATGTGCCGAAATTTAGGGAAACCTTATTAGGAGGATAAATAAAGTGATTCAGCAAGAAAGCAAGATGAAGGTTGCCGACAACACCGGCGCTAAAGAGCTTTTGTGCATAAGAGTACTCGGCGGTACAGGCAGAAGATATGCAAATATCGGCGACGTAGTAGTATGCTCAGTTAAGAAAGCAGCTCCTGGCGGCGTTGTTAAGAAGGGCGACGTTGTTAAGGCTGTTATCGTAAGAAGCGTTAAGGGTCTTCGCCGTGCAGACGGTTCTTACATTAAGTTCGACGAGAACGCAGCAGTTATCATAAGAGAAGACAAAACACCTAAGGGAACACGTATCTTTGGCCCAGTGGCAAGAGAACTCCGTGAGAAAGAATATACTAAGATTCTTTCATTGGCTCCCGAAGTACTTTAATTGGAGGTAAGTAATAATGAAAAAGCTTCATGTAAGACGTGATGACACTGTTATTGTTATCTCTGGTGACGATAAGGGTGTTAAGGGTAAGGTATTAGCTGTAAGCCCAGACGAAGGAAAGGTTATTGTTGAGGGAGTAAACATTGTTTCCAAGCATCAAAAACCAAGAAGACAGGGCGAAACAGGCGGTATTCTTAAGGTAGAAGGCGCTATGTACGCATCAAAGGTACAATTAGTTTGCCAAAACTCAAAGTGCGAAAAATACAATAAGGGCACAAGAGTTAAGCATGCCATCGTTGATGGTAAGAAGGTTCGCGTTTGTGCAAAATGCGGACAAGAGCTTTAATAGGGGGTAACGAAAGATGTCAAGATTGAAAGATATGTACAATAATGAAGTTGCTCCTGCACTTATGACTAAGTTCGCATATAAGAGCACAATGCAAATCCCCAGATTCAACAAGATCGTAATCAACGTTGGCGCTGGTGATGCAAAAGATAATTCAAAGGTAATCGATAGCATTATCGATGAAATCTCCTTGATCGCAGGTCAAAAAGCAGTTCCAACATACGCAAGAAAGAGCGTTGCTAACTTCAAGCTTCGTGAGGGCGTAAAGATTGGTGCTAAGGTTACACTTCGTGGCGAAAGAATGTATGAGTTTATGGATAGACTCTTCACATTTGCTCTCCCAAGAGTACGTGACTTCAAGGGTATTTCAGCAAACGGCTTTGACGGACGTGGTAACTACTCCATGGGTCTTCGTGAACAGCTCATATTCCCAGAAATCGAGTATGACAAGGTTGACAAGATTCGCGGTATGGACATCACATTCGTAACAACAGCACAAACTGACGAAGAAGCAAAAGAGCTCCTCACACTTATGGGCGCTCCATTTGCGAAATAATTAGAGGAGGCTTGACAGATGGCTAAGAAAGCAATGGTACTTAAACAGCAGAAGGCTCAAAAGTATTCTACAAGAGAATACAACCGCTGCAAAATCTGCGGCAGACCTCATGGTTATCTCCGTAAGTACGGCGTTTGCCGTATCTGCTTCCGCGAGCTTGCATACGCTGGTGAAATCCCAGGCGTAAGAAAGGCAAGCTGGTAATTATACCAACTATCCGATTTAATCGGAAAAAATAAAATAAAAAACGAATACAAAGTATTCACTCCAAACTAACCGGAAGGAAACACGAAATTGTTTAACCACCGGTAAGCGGTCGATGAAATACTCGGCAGCAAGATTGGTTACTTGCATAATTAGGAGGAAATAAAAATGCAAATTTCAGACGTAATTGCAGACATGCTTACAAGAATCAGAAACGCGAGCAATGCAAAGCACGAAACAGTAGATGTTCCTGCATCAAACATGAAGAAGGCAATTGCTGATATCCTTCTCGAAGAGGGTTATATCAAGGCAGTTTCTGTAGTAGAAGATGGTAAGCAGGGTGTAATCAGAATCACATTGAAGTATGAAGGAAAAGCAAAGGTTATCCACGGCATTAAGAGAGTATCAAAGCCTGGTCTTCGTATCTACTCTAACTGCGAGGATATGCCAAAGGTTATGAACGGCCTTGGTATTGCAATCGTATCTACTTCAAAGGGCATAATGACAGACAAAAAGGCTAGACGTGAAAACGTTGGCGGCGAAGTACTCGCATTTGTTTGGTAATACGGGAGGAAAAGAACATGTCAAGAATAGGAAGAAATCCAATCAATGTTCCTGCCGGCGTAGAGGTATCTGTTGATACAGCAAACTGCGTTGTTACCGTAAAGGGCCCGAAGGGTACATTAACACAAAACTATCACAACAGAATGAACGTTACTCTTGAGGGCAACGTAATTACTGTTACTCGTCCAAGCGACGAAAAAGAGGATCGCGCACTTCACGGTCTTACAAGAACACTTATCTACAATATGGTTGTAGGTGTTACCCAGGGCTACTCAAAGAAGCTCGAGGTAAACGGAGTAGGTTACAGAGTAGCAATGCAAGGCAAGTCCTTGAACTTAACACTCGGTTACTCACATCCAGTAATTGTAGATGCTCCTGAAGGAATCACCTTCGAAACACCTGATTCTAACACAATTCTCGTTAAGGGAATCAATAAGCAGGTTGTTGGTGAAACAGCAGCATACGTACGTTCAAAGAGAGCACCAGAACCCTACAAGGGCAAGGGTATCAAATATGAGGGCGAAAGAATTCGCCGTAAATCCGGTAAGACCGGCAAATAATGAAAGGAGAGGAAAAAGATGGTATCAAGAAAAGATAGCAACGCACAAAGACTTAAAAGACACGCAAGAGTTCGTGGAAAGATTTCCGGAACACAAGAGCGCCCACGTCTTTGCGTATATCGTTCAAATAAGAATATCTCTTGCCAAATCATTGATGACGTGGCAGGCGTAACACTCGTTTCCGCTTCTACAATGGAGGCCGGATTTGAAGGTATCGGAAGCAATAAAGAGGCAGCTAAGAAGGTTGGTCTTATGATTGCTGAAAAAGCACTCGCAAAGGGAATCGACACAGTTGTATTTGACCGTGGCGGTTATGTATATCACGGACGTGTATCGGAGCTTGCAGAGGGCGCAAGAGAAGGCGGACTTAAGTTCTAATTCTTGCCCAAGGCAAAATTCGGTTTGTACACTGTTTAATTCACAATTAAATTAAACAAATAGAGGAGAAATAAAATGTCTATAAAAATCGACGCAGCTACTCTTGATCTTCAAGAGAAAATGGTTGCACTCAACCGTGTTTCAAAGACAGTTAAGGGTGGTCGTATTGCACGTTTCACAGCTCTTATGGTAGTTGGTGACGGCAACGGACACGTAGGTTACGGTCTTGGTAAGGCAGCTGAGGTTCCAGATGCAATTCGCAAGGGTATCGAGGATGCTAAGAAAAACATGATTACAGTATCTATAAAGGATACAACAATTCCTCACGAGGTTCTTGGTAAATTTGGCGCTGGTTCAGTGCTTCTTAAGCCAGCATCCCTCGGTACAGGAATTATCGCAGGCCAAACAGTTCGTGCTGTTCTTGAGCTTGCAGGAATTAAAAATATCAGAGCAAAGAGTCTCCGTTCAAACAACAAGACAAACGTAGTTAAGGCTACATTTGAAGGTTTGAAACAGCTCCGCAGCCTTGAAGAAGTTGCAAAAACTCGCGGTATTGATACCGACAAGGTTTTGGGTTAAGGAGGTCTATAAGATGGGAAACGTAAAGGTAACACTTATCAAAAGTCTTATAGCTTGCAAGCCAAACCAAATTGCAACTGCTAAATCTCTTGGTCTTACCAAAATCGGTAATTCAATCGTTTGCAAGAACGACAAGGTTTTGGAAGGCAAAATCAAAGTAATTTCTCACCTTGTAAAGGTAGAAAACGCTTAATAATGGCTGCCAAAGGGCAGAAATTGATTGACTCAATCAATCCTAAAAATCAATTTCAATAAGGAGGATACAAAATGAAGCTCCACGAACTTTCTCCAGCTGCTGGTTCAGCAAAGGCAGCATGGCGTAAAGGTAGAGGTCCAGGCTCTGGAAACGGTAAAACCGCTGGTAAGGGACACAAGGGCCAGAATGCGCGTTCAGGTGGTGGCGTAAGACCCGGATTTGAGGGTGGCCAGCTCCCACTTTACAGAAAACTTCCTAAAAGAGGATTTAATAATAAGTTTGCTAAGGTATATTCAATTATAAACGTTAGCGATCTTAACAAATTTGAAAACGGCGCTACTGTAAATCTTGAGACTCTTGTTAACTGCGGAATCGTTCGCAAGGAAAACGATGGACTTAAAGTGCTTGGAAACGGCGAACTCAAAAAGAGTCTTACCGTTGAGGCTGCAATTTTCTCAGCAACAGCTAAAGAGAAGATTGAAGCTGCAGGCGGAAAAGCCGAGGTGAAATAATTATGTTTAAAACCTTAGCTAACGCTTGGAAACACAAAGATTTAAGAAATAAGCTTTTATTCGTATGTGCAATATTGCTCATATATAGAATTGGTACTGCAATTCCTGTACCATTCGTTGATGCAAATGTATTATCTGATTCCTTCACAGGAACAATCTTCGGATTCCTTAACACCTTGTCAGGTGGTGCCTTAGAGCAAGGCTCGCTATTTGCACTTGGTGTTTCACCATACATCACTGCATCAATCGTTATTCAGCTTTTAACTGTTGCAATTCCACCACTTGAAAGACTTGCAAAGCAGGGCGAAGAGGGAAAACGTAAAATTAACGCTATTACAAGATATATAACAATAGCGCTTTCAGTAATTACAGCGCTTGGTTATTATTTCTTGCTTAAGCAATATAACGCACTTTCATCATTTGCAACTGATGCGCATCCTGTGCTTTCAGCATTCGTTATTCTCGCATGCTATTGTGCAGGCTCATCCATCGTAATGTGGCTTGCAGAGAAGATTAATGACCATGGTATCGGTAACGGTATTTCACTTATCTTGTTTGCAAATATAGTATCACGCGCTGGTCCACTTCTTATGAACTTTATCTCAATGTTCAGAGATGAATACAATGGTGTTTACTACAACATCGGTGGCTTCCAATTGCAAATTCAAAAGGGTGCTGGTCACGTAATCGGTTCTACAATATTTACAGTTCTTGCAATTGTAGGTATGCTCGCACTTATTTGGTATATTATTTATATATCCGATAGTGAGAGAAGAATTCCTATCAACTATGCAAAGAGAAATATCGGTAGAAAAATGTATGGCGGACAAAGCACAAACATTCCACTTAAGATAAATATGGCAGGAGTTATGCCTATTATCTTTGCGAATGCAATTTTGCAAATTCCATCAACAATTACAATGTTCACAGGCACACCTACAAGTGGCTTCTGGAAGGTTGTGTATGACTTGTTCTCACCAACATCTGGATTCTATGCTGTGCTTACATTCGTGCTTATTTTGGCATTTGCATACTTCTATGTGTCAATCTCATTTAATCCAACTGAGGTTGCACAAAACATTCAAAGAAATGGTGGCGCAGTTCCTGGACTCCGTCCTGGTAAGCCCACATCTGACTATATCAAAAAGGTTCTTTCAAACGTAACATTTATGGGTGCTCTTTCACTTTCAGTGGTTGCAGTAATTCCGCTCTTTATCCACGTAATTATCAACCTTGTTCCTACAATTTGTGGTTGGTTCGGTGGTACAGCTCCGGTATGGTTCAGCACCTATTCATACGCTTCTGAGCTTGCATTCTCAGGAACATCTGTTATAATCGTTGTTGGCGTAATTCTTGAAACTGTTAGAGAAATCGAAGCAGAGCTTGCAATGCGTACAAACAGAAAAGCTCTTACAAGATAAGGAGTAAATATGAAGAAGAATCTTAAAATGATTTTCCTTGGTGCACCTGGTGCAGGCAAGGGAACACAATCTGACATAGTTGCTGAAAGATATGGTATTCCTACCATCTCTACCGGCGTTATGATTAGAGAAGCGATTAAAAACAATACTGAAATGGGACTTGCAGCTAAATCCTATACGGAAAAGGGTGCACTCGTTCCCGATGAGGTTGTAATAGGCATCATCGGCGAAAGATTAAGCAAAGAGGATTGCCAAAATGGCTTTATCCTTGACGGCTTTCCCAGAACAGTTCCGCAAGCCGAGGCACTTGACAAAATGGGAGTTGAAATCAACTGCGTTGTCAGCATCGAGGTTGCGGATGAAAAAATTGTTGAGCGCATGAGCGGCAGACGCGTCTGCGCAAAGTGCGGCGCATCTTACCACACCTTATATAATCCTTCAAATGATGGTGTTAACTGCGACAAATGTGGCGAGGCACTTTCCATTCGTAAGGATGATGCTCCAGAGGTAGTAAAGAGCAGACTTGTTGTTTACCACGAACAAACGGAGCCCCTTAAAGAATTCTACGGTAAGAAGGGCGTGCTTGTATTGGTTGAGGGTCAAGAAGAGGTAAAGGATACCACAAAGCTTACCCTTGAAGCAATCGAAAGCACAACTAAATAAGTTATGATTCAGTTAAAAACACCTGAGCAAATTGAGATAATGAAGGTTGCTGGTAGAATTACTGGCGAGACATTACTCGTAGCAAAGGAACTCATCAGGGAAGGTATAACAACCAAGGAAATTGATGATAAAATTCGTACGTATATCAAGAAATGTGGAGCAAAACCAACATTTCTTGGATACGGGGGATTCCCAGGTAGCGCTTGTATAAGTGTTAATAATGAGGTAATACATGGTATTCCCTCGCATAAAAAAATACTTAAAAATGGCGATATCGTAAAAATAGACGTAGGTGCATACTGGCACGGATTTACAGGTGACAGTGCGGCAACCTTCGGAGTCGGTGAAATTTCAGAGGAAGCTAAAAGGCTTATAGAAGCAACAAAGGAAAGCTTTTACAAGGGCATCGAGGCAATTGAAAAGACTCCAAACCCAAGGCTTGGAGATGTAGGATTTGCTATCGAAAATCATGTAAAGGGCTACGGTTACTCAGTAGTGAGAGAGTTCGTAGGTCACGGAGTAGGTCAAGCTCTTCACGAGGATCCAAATGTTCCAAACTTCGGAACACAAGGACGAGGAGTGAGAATATATCCAGGTATGACCTTGGCTATCGAGCCCATGGTAAATCAAGGCACACATGAGGTAAGGCTTTTGAACGACGGCTGGGGAGTTGTAACAGCCGATGGAAAGCTTTCAGCTCACTATGAGCATAGCATAGCTGTAACCGATAATGGAGTCATCTTACTAACAAAGGTTGACTAACCCAAATAAAAGTACTTCAACGCGGCTGAATTTTGAAGTACCAAGAAAAGTCCAAAATCGCACGTTACTTCGATATTTTGGACCTGCATCATAAAATATCCGAGAATAATGAGAGGAATATATGGGAAAAGAAAATGTAGTAGAATTTGAAGGTATCGTTACCGAAGCACTTCCTAACGCAACCTTCAAGGTTAAATTGCCTAATGGGCACATCATTACCGCTCATATTTCAGGCAAATTAAGATTAAATTATATAAAAATTTTGCCCGGTGATAAGGTAACCGTTGAAGTGTCAGTTTATGACCTTTCAAAGGGACGCATCACATGGCGCGCGAAATAAGAAAGGTGGTTTTATAATGAAAGTAAAGCCTTCCGTAAAGAAAATCTGTGATAAGTGCAAGATTATAAAGAGAAAAGGTAACGTAATGGTTATCTGCGAAAATCCTAAGCACAAGCAGAGACAAGGCTAAACCAAACCAAACCAATTTATTTAAGAGGTGAAAATTAATGGCTCGTATAGCTGGTGTTGACATTCCGAACGCAAAGCGTGTTGAAATTGCTTTGACATATATTTACGGTATCGGAAAAAAGAGCGCACAGGACATTCTTGCAAAGACAGGAATCAACCCTGACACACGCGCTAAAGATTTGACAGAAGACGAAATCGCGAAGCTTCGTGACGAAATCGAAACAAACTATCACGTTGAAGGTGAACTTCGTAGAGAGGTTGCCCTCAACATTAAGCGTCTGGTAGAAATCAACTGCTATCGTGGAACCAGACATAGAAAAGGTCTTCCTGTAAGAGGACAAAGAACAAAGACAAATGCAAGAACTCGTAAGGGTCCTGCTAAGACGATAGCGAACAAGAAGAAATAAGGAGTGTAGCAAAATGGCTGAAAAAAGAGTAATCAGAAAACGCCGTGAGCGCAAGAATATCGAAAAAGGCGCTGCACACATCTGCTCAACCTTTAATAACACAATAGTAACAATCACAGACGTTGCTGGAAACGCAGTTTCATGGGCATCTGCTGGTGAGCTTGGTTACAAAGGTTCCAGAAAATCTACACCATTTGCTGCACAAATGGCTGCTGAAGCTGCAGCAAAGGCAGCAATGGAACATGGTATGAAAACTGTAGAGGTTTATGTAAAGGGCCCAGGTCAAGGTCGTGAATCTGCAATTCGTGCACTTTCAACCGCAGGTCTTACAGTTACTATGATTAAAGACGTAACACCAATTCCTCACAACGGTTGCAGACCACCAAAACGCAGACGCGTTTAATTTTAATAGGAGGAATAGCATAATGGCAAGATATACAGGTGCATCATGCAAACTTTGCCGTAGAGAAGGTACAAAGCTTTATCTTAAAGGCGAACGTTGCCTCTCCGACAAATGCGCAATAAACAGAAGAACTTCTGCTCCCGGTCAACACGGTGCAGCTAAGAAGAAGATGACTGAATACGGTATGCAACTTCGTGAAAAGCAGAAGGCAAAAAGATATTATGGAGTTCTTGAAAAGCAATTCAAGAGCTACTATACAAAGGCCGATAATCAAGAGGGTATCGCTGGTGAAAACCTTCTCCGCCTTCTTGAAAGAAGACTTGACAACGTTGTTTACAGAATGGGACTTGCAGCAAGCCATAAGGAAGCACGTCAACTCGTTCTCCACGGTCATTTCACATTGAATGGCCACAAGGCAAATATCCCTTCAATTCTCGTAAAACCAGGTGACGTTGTAGCTGTTAAGGAAACAGAATCAACAAAAATTAAGGGTCTTGTTGAGGCTATGGGCGAAAAAATCGCTCCAAAATGGCTTGAAATCGATAAGAATGCTGGCTCAGCAAAGGTTATTGCAATGCCTGAGCGTGACGACATCGACTTCGAATTCAACGAACAGCTCATCATCGAGCTTTACTCAAAATAATAACTCTTTGTCGACTGTACTCCTCCGTTATATGCGGAGGCTACAGGTCGCTAAGGATTATGTGGCCTAATGTATGGTTGACATCAATGTTATGTAACAACGACACATCCCAACGTAAGGGAAAAACCGACCAATTGCATAAATTGAATTTAAGGAGGGTTATTTAAAATGATGATAGAAATCGAAAAGCCGAACATTACAATAGTTGGCGAAAGCGAAGACGGAAAAAAGGGTAAATTTGTCATTGAACCACTCGAAAGAGGCTTCGGTACAACACTTGGTAACTCACTTAGAAGAGTGCTTATCAGCTCTTTACCAGGTTATGCAGTATCTGCTATCAAGATTGACGGTGTTCTTCACGAAATGTCAAGCCTTGAGGGTGTTACTGAGGACATTACCGAAATAGTACTTAACGTAAAGGGAATCGTATCTAAGATTTACGGTTCTGAAACTGTTAAAAAGGTTTGTATTGACAAGGTAGGACCCTGCGAGGTTACTGCGGGCGATATTAACGCTGACGCAGAGCTCGAAATTTTAAACCCCGAGCTTCACATCGCTACACTTAGCGAGGGTACTCGTTTTTACATGGAGCTTACCATTGAGCGTGGACGTGGATATGTTTCACAAGAAAAGAACAAGAACGACCACATTAAGAGTCAAATAGCAATTCCTGTAGGAACCATCTTTACAGACTCCATTTACACACCAGTGTACAACGTAAGCTACAATGTTGAAAACACAAGAGTAGGAAGCATTGCCGATTATGACAAATTGACAGTAGAAGTAGAGACAAACGGCACCATCAGGGCAACAGATGCAATTTCACTTGCAGCCAAGATACTCAATGATCATTTCACCTTGTTTGTAAATCTTTCAGACGAGGCGAGAAGCGCAGAAACAATGGTTGAGCGCAAGGAAACAATGATAGAAAAATATCTTGAGATGACCGTTGAGGAGCTTGACTTGTCTGTACGTAGCTTAAACTGCTTGAAGCGTGCAGGCATAGATACCGTAGATGATCTTATCAACCGTACAGAGGAAGATATGATTAAGTTTAAAAATCTCGGTAAGAAATCCCTCGATGAAATTAAAAATAAACTTGACTCACTTAATCTTTCTCTTAGAAAAGAAGAAGACTAATGTGTGATTGAGCATTCGGCTCACATAAAGAATCGGCAAAGGAGGACAAATCAATGCCAGGAACAAGAAAACTCGGCAGACCAACAGACCACAGAATCGCTATGCTTCGTGGTATGGTTACATTGCTTCTTGAAAAGGGCTCTATTGAGACAACACTTTCAAGAGCAAAGGAGCTTCGTTGCGTTGCTGATAAAATGATAACACTCGGTAAGAAGAATACACTTGCTTCACGTAGAGAAGCACTTGCTTATATTACAAAGGAAGACGTTGTTAAGAATCTCTTCGACGTAATCGCACCCAAATATGCTGATCGCGTAGGTGGTTACACCCAAATCTATAAGCTTGGACCGAGACGTGGAGATGCCGCTGAAATGGCTCTCATTAAGCTTGCTGACTAATTTGCAGGTATATAAAGGCAGATGAAATTCATCTGCCTTTTTTATTTTTGTTATTCATTCAAATATATGCAAATATGAACAGTCTTGAATATATAAAAATAAGCGATTTTTCTAAAACACCTTGATATATCTAAAAATATATGTTAAATTATAGTTAATACAATATAAGGAGATAACTATGGAAAAATCAAAATGGATATGGTACCCTGGTGCTTTTGAGCTTTATCATTCTATGCTCTTGCATAACAGACGCACCTCATCTCGTAGATATAATGAAAATAATCCATCAAATCGCAAGGGACAAGCGCGTAGCGTTTATTATTATCCTATGTGGCGAATTGACGGACCTAAGCGTAATGCCATACTTATGAAAAAGGCAACAATAGATAAAGAGGAGACAGTTGAATTTTTTGCAAACACTCCTTATGCAACAATTGTTGTTGACAATGTTTCCTACAACCCAAACACTAAAATAACACTTGCCCCTGGCACGCATACAGTATATTTGCAGGGCTTTAAGGCAGAGAGCTTTCCCGCCTTCTATTGTAAGGGCGATACCTTTAAAACTGATAGAAGCTGGAAGGTGGCAGCATCTGACGAAAAGGCTGGTCAAAGCGCAGGAGAAAGCGAGCTATATACTGATATAAATGATATTGTTGAGGTATTTAAATTCTCATACAAAAGAATATTCCCTGTATCAAAAGAGGAAGTCAATGGTGGAATTTTATACGATTTTGGCAAAGAGGTATTTGGTAAGGTAATAATTGAAAATGCTAAAAAAGATGCTGATTTAACAATATATCTTGGCGAATCACGTGAGGAAGCGCTTGATACTGATTATTCGGAAATAATTCTTAATGCAAAAACAGAAAACGGAAAATATACGTCAAGTAGCGTAGCATTAAGGTACTTATTTATAAAGGACGAAAAGGATTTTGATTTAAGTCTGAATTTTGAATATCTTCCACTTGAAAATAGGGGCGCATTTAAGTGCGATAATGAGCTTGTAAACAAGCTGTGGGAGACATGTGCCTATACAATGCTTTTAAACTCCCGTGAGGCATTTTTCGATGGTATAAAGCGCGACCGTTGGGTATGGTCTGGCGATGCTTATCAAACAAATATAGTAAATTATTATTTGTATAATGATAAGGACATTGTTAAAAGAACGATAAGAATGCTTCGTGGCACTGACCCAATTAAGAAGCATATAAACACGATTTGTGATTACACCTTCTTATTCATTGCATCTATTCTTGATTACTACCAATACACAGGCGATAAGGATTTTATTGAGGACATTTATCCCGAAATGCTTGCTATTTGGGAATTTGTCGAGGGAAGACTTGATGACGATGGAATGTACAAAAGATACCCTGATGACTGGGTGTTTATCGACTGGAGTACATTTGACCAAAATGGTCCAATGTGCGCTGAAAATATGCTCCTTTGTCGCGCTTATGAGGCTATGAGTAAATGTGCTGAAATAGCAGGAGATAAAGAAATGTGTGCGCGCGCTAAAAAGCAAAGCGAATACATAAAGGAGCAAGTGAATTTAAGATATTGGAGTGACGAAAAGGGCGCATTTATAGATGACTATAAATCTGGCAGAAATAATGTGACACGTCACGCAAATATCTTTGCTATTTTGTTTGATTATACATCTAATGAGAGAAAAGAAAGCATCATTAAAAATGTAATTTATAATGATGAGGTTACACAAATAACAACTCCATACTTTAAGTTTTACGAGCTTGATGCTATGTGTAAAATTGGCGATTACGAGTATATGACAAAGATGCTAAATAGCTATTGGGGCGCAATGCTTGAGCTTGGTGCAACTACTATTTGGGAGGAATTTGACCCCACCAAAAAGGGTATAGAGCACTATGAAATGTATGGTGGAAAATACGAAAAGAGCCTTTGTCATGCTTGGGGCGCATCACCAATATATTTGCTCGGAAAATACTGTCTTGGAGTTGAGCCAACAGGTGCAGGGTATTCAACCTACACAGTAAAGCCAAATCTGATGTGCTTTAATGAAATTGAGGGAAAAGTTCCTCTTAATAATGGCGAAATTTATGTAAAAGCCAATAAAAAAGAGATAGAGGTTTTATCACCAATAGATGGTGGACTACTTATTATTGGTGAAAACAAATACGAAATCAAGAAGAATGAGCCACTAAAAATAAGCATATAAAAAAGCACACAAAAAGGAAGCAAGCGTCGCTTGCTTCCTTTGTTTTTTATAAGCTTATAAAGGCTTAGCAGCCTATTGCGTTTACAACCTCATACATATCTGTAAAATATTTCTTTCTCTCAGCACAAATCTTTTTCATTTCCTCAATTTGCTCATTAGAGAATGAATCAAGGTCGCCATCCTTGAGCTTGTTTTTATACATTCTATCAAGAATAAGAGCGTACTTAATGTCAATAGGAACAATCTCATCATGTCTTGAGCAGATTACAACATCGCTAATTCCATCAAGTAAAACCTCAACAGCCTTATAGCCTGACTTTGCAGCAAAGTTTCTGTCAGCAAGAGTAGGAATACCACCGCGAACAATGTGTGCAGGGCGAACAAATCTTGTTTCAACGCCTGTTTCTTCCTCAATTTCCTTAGCAAGGCCCTCACTAAATTCACTACCAAGTCCCTCGGCAACAACAACTATAAAGCTGCGCTGACCTGCATCTCTTGAAGCCTTCATTTTCTTAAACAATGCTTCCTTGTCGAAGGGTACCTCTTGAACAGCAACACCAATAGCGCCAAGAGCAAGACCCGTTTCAATAGCAATGTAGCCTGCGTGCCTACCCATAACCTCAATAACGTTGCAACGCGCGTGTGACTCACAGGTATCTCTTAGACGGTCGCCAAGAGCCAAAACTGTATTCATAGCTGTGTCGTAGCCAACTGTGACATCGGTTGCAGTAATATCATTGTCGATAGTGCCGGAAACACCAATACAAGGGATACCTCTTATGCTAAGGTCGGTAGCACCTCTGAATGTACCGTCACCACCAATAGCAACTATACCGTCAATATTATATTTTTTACAGGTAGCGATAGCCTTTTGCATGCCTTCTTCGGTCTTGAATTCGTCACAACGGTCGGAGTAGAGCACAGTTCCACCAAGTGAAACAATTCCTGCAACATCATTTTTTGTAAGTGGACGAAGCCTTTCGTTAATAAGTCCTGAATATCCACCAAGGATACCGACAACCTCAACACCCTTTTCTATAGCAGCGCAGGTAACACTCTTAATAACAGAGTTCATTCCGGGAGCATCACCACCAGATGTTAATACGCCAATTTTTCTAAATACCTTTTTCATATAAAACCCCTTTTTTTAAAAAGATTTACATCACGCATTATTTTAACATAATATATATATAAAATCAATAGTTTTAGGTAATTTTTTCAAGTAAAAGTTCAAGTAATGTAAGACAAGCACGTAAGCGAATTTCTTCTCTTGAAAGAGAAGAATCTATTTGCAAGAGAAAGGTTTTCACCTCACTTTTGTACGCAATTCCTACATACACAGTACCAACAGGCTTGTCCTTTGTTCCACCACCCGGTCCTGCAATTCCCGTTGTGCTAATACCTATATCAGTTTTTAATGCTTTTTTTACGCCAATTGCCATTTCCATAGCAGTTTCGTGGCTAACAGCACCATTTGCCTTTAACGTGGCAGACCTTACACCTAAAATATTTTCCTTAACTGAATTGTCATAGGAAACAACTCCACCGTAAAATACGTTTGAAGCACCGCTTACATCCGTTAGTGATTTTGCCACAAGACCACCTGTACAGGATTCGGCAGTTGATAGGGTAAGCTTTTTATTTTTTAATGTATTGATTATTTTTTCACACAAGCTAAGCATACATACCTCCATAAAAATCACTAATATAAATATTTTACCACAAAAAAACAAAATTATCAAGTTTATTGAATATAAAATCAAATCCGGGAAATAATAAAATATACTTTTAGATAAATGAGGAAATGAAAATGAGAATAATATTGTCAATACTTATATCAGTGGCTGTTTTTTTAGTAATGAATCAAGTAATACCAACCAAAGAGGAATGTGAGATATATAATAGCACAGTTAGGTTGCATGTTCTTGCAAATTCTGATAGTGAAAGCGACCAAGAGCTGAAATTAAAGGTAAGAGATGCGCTTCTTGAAGAAATAACGACCTACGAGGCAAAAAGCAAGGAGGAGGCGCTTTATCAAATGGAGCAAAATAAGGACGAGCTTATAGAAATAGCAAGAAAAACAATAAGGCAAAATAATGAAAATTACGATGTATCAATTGAAATTGGAGCAGAGGAGTATCCAACAAGATACTATGAGGATTTTGCACTTCCTGCGGGGAATTATACATCTGTGCGTGTTTTAATAGGCGAGGGTGAGGGGCAAAACTGGTGGTGCGTTTTATATCCACCTCTTTGCACCTCGGCAGCGCTTGAATATAATGATGAGTCATATATTGAGGTTGGACTCACAAAGGATCAGTACAGTCTTATAACAGGAGATAGTGGAAGATATAAAATTAAGTTTAAGCTTCTTGAGCTTGCTGAGGAAGCCTTTGGCTGGAATAACGATTAAAATAGCGGGAATGATGCCCGCTATTTTAATTAAAAAACATACACGTGACGGCACTTTTTTAAATAAATTATAACAATTTTTTAATTTGCTTGAAAAAACAATAAAAAAGTAGTAAAATATATAAAATAGCGATAGATTTAAGGAGGGAAAGGAATTGTTCGGTTACATAAAGCCTAATATATCTGAACTAAAGGTACGTGACAATGAGCTTTATAAGGCGGCTTACTGTGGACTATGCCGTACTATGGGTAAAACCACGGGTCGTTTTTCAAAAATGACACTTAGCTACGACTTTGCCTTTCTCGCACTTTTGAGAATGGCAATAACAGGTGAAAAGGGTGTTGTAAAAATGAGAAGATGTATAGCACATCCTATCAAAAAGGTGCCAATGCTTGAAATAAATGAGTCGCTAAAGTTTGGCGCAAAGGCGAGCGTAATTTTGACAAGACTAAAGCTAAGGGATAATATAAATGACAGCCGCGGCTTTGCGCGCTTTAAGGCAAAAATGGCGAGCCTTGTGTCGATATTTCTTAAAAAAACCGACAAGGAGCTAATACCTCTTGAGCAAAAAATCAGTGGCTATATTGATGAGCTTTCCGAGCTTGAAGGGGAGAACACAGATTCTATTGACAGAGTGGCAGACACATTCGGCAAGCTACTCGGCACTCTTGCAGAATATGGTATAGATGGCGAAATTAAGGAAACAGTATATAATATTGGCTATCATTTAGGAAAATGGATATACGTTATTGATGCATGCGATGACATGAAGGATGATGCAAGGACAGGCTCATTTAACGCCTTAATTAACGCATACGGCAAGGAGCTTGCAGAATCGCAGAAAGAAATGATAAAATGCGCGCTTTATATGGAGCTAAACGCTATGAGTCAATGCGTAGAAAAGCTTGATTTTTCAAAGGCGCGTGACATTGAGGGAATTATAAAAAACATAGTATATCTTGGTATGCCGGCAGAGGTAAGACGCGTAATGGGCTTACCTCTGCCATGTCAAGAGTGTGTCGGAAACGAACAAAAGGAATAGCTTTTGAAAAAATTCACCTAACTATCACACAAATTCTCTTTACATTACGTAAAACTTGTGCTAAAATATATAAAATGTTTCATTTGGAGGAAGATAAATGAAAAATCCTTATGAGGTGCTCGGCATTTCACCAGACGCAACGAATGAAGAGGTGAAAAACGCATACAGAGCTCTTGCTAAGAAATATCATCCTGACAATTATGCTGACAACCCCCTTGCTGAGATGGCAGAGGAAAAAATGAAGGAAATTAACTCTGCATACGATGAAATTTTACGTATGAGAGCAGAGCAAAAAAATAATCAAAATGGCTCAAATACAAACACGTCAGGCGATTTTAATTCAAATAATAACCAAGTATATGCAAAAATAAGACATGCTATAAACACAGGAGACTTTAGAACTGCTGAAATGCTTTTAAACGGTGTTGAGCAGTTAAAAAGAGGCGCAGAGTGGTTCTTTTTAAAGGGCTGCGTTCTTTTACAAAGTGGCTATTACTTCGATGCTATGCGATATATTGACAGAGCCTGCGAGCTTGACCCTAATAACGCAGAGTATCGCACTTTAAGAGATAATTTACAAAGACAGGCAAATTCATACGGAAATCCACATTCAAGACAGGGCACTGGCTGTAATCTTTGCGATATTTGCGCAACTATTTACTGCCTTGACTGTATGTGTGGTATGTGTAGATAATGAAGAGCACAAGGATATTAACCTTTTCAGCTCTTATGTCTGCGCTTAGCGTAGTAATATTGCTTCTTGGCTCTCTTATAGACATAATTGATATGGCAATGGCAGTTACAGCCTCGCTTATTTTAGTAGTAGTGCATGAGGAGCTGAAATTCAAGTCGGTATTTGTATTCCTTGTCACCTCAGTTATTGCGCTTTTTATAGTGCCTAACAAGCTTATAGTGGCAGAGTATGCCTTGGTTGCATTTTATCCAATTGTTAAGGCATTTATCGAAAAGCTACCCAAGGTCTTCTCGATAATTTTAAAGGGATTATATTTTGTGCTTTCAAGCGCACTAATAGTTTATCTTTTTAATGTTCTTTTCGTTGTTGAGGAAATGATATATATGGATATTGCGTACTTTGTATGTATGATGGCAATATTTATTTTGCTCGAAAAGCTTATTTTCCGCTTTACAATGTACTATCGCTTTAAGCTAAGACACCAGTTAAAAATTGACAAATTCTTTTTATAATAATATATACAATATTACCAAAAATCACGACTTAATAGTCGTGATTTTGTTTATTCATACAATAATGTCGCCAAAAAGTTGACAAAAAGTCTATATATAAGTTAAAATAATAATATATAATTTATTAAGGATGTGAAAATATGTTTAGAAGCATGACCGCCTTTGGCAGATCAAGACAAACGGTAAACGGAAAGGATATAGTTGCTGAGATTAAATCTGTAAATAACAGGTATTACGACTGCACTGTAAAAATAACAAAGCTATATAGCTTCTTAGAGGACAAGATAAAGCAGTATCTTCAATCAAAGGGGATTTCAAGAGGTAAGGTAGAGGTATATGTAAGCATTGACCTGCTTGAGCAGGACGGAGTTGAGATAAATCTTGATACAGCCTATGCAAAATCATACATAGATGCTCTATACAAGCTTCGTGACACCTTTGATTTGAAGGATGATATAACAGTTTCAAGAGTGGCAGCGAATAAGGATATCTTCTCCGTTAAAAAGCCTGAGGATGACATAGAAAAGGACTGGGCAGATATAAAGGTAGTGCTTGACAGCGCACTTGAAACCTTTATAGAAAGGCGAGAGAGTGAGGGCGAAAATCTATATAAGAACATCGTCGAGAAAATCAACAATATAAAGAACTATTTAAAGGTAATCGAAGCAAACTCTGAAAGCGATATAAAGGGCTATGCATCTAAGCTTGAGGAACGAATTTTAAAATTCTTGTCCGACAATTCCGTTCAAATTGACGAGCAAAGAATACTTACCGAGGTTGCAATATTTGCAGACAAGGTTGCAATAGATGAGGAGCTTGTGCGCCTTAATAGCCACTTCGATGCATTTGAGGACATCGTTAAGGCAAGTGAGCCTGCGGGAAGAAAGCTTGACTTCTTACTACAGGAGATGAACAGAGAAACAAACACCATTGGCTCAAAGGCATCAAACTCTGACACAGCGCATTTAGTTGTAAACATAAAAAATGAGCTTGAAAAAATCAGAGAACAAATTCAGAATATTGAGTAAAAATTATGAAGCTAATAAATGTAGGATTTAATAATATGATTCTTGACGAAAGAATCGTGGCAATAGTATCGCCTGATTCAGCTCCTGCTAAAAGAATAGTATCCGAGGCAAAGGAAAGCTCAAGAATTATTGACTGCACAGGTGGAAGACGTACAAAATCGGTAATAATTACTGATTCTGACCACGTTATTTTATCAGCCTTAGCGCCAGAGAGCGTAAGTAGCAGATTAAACGGTGCAAAAAATGAGGATAATAACGGAGAGGACAAATGAGAAAGGGACTTTTATTTATAATTTCTGGACCTGCAGGTAGTGGGAAGGGCACAGTTGTAAACGCACTTTTGAAGGCTCACCCCGAATTAAAGCTTTCTATTTCTGCAACGACAAGGAGTCCTCGACCTGGTGAAATAAACGGAGTGCACTACTATTATATTTCAAAGGACGAGTTTAAAAGCAGAATAGAAAATGGTAAAATGCTTGAATATACCGTCTATAGTGACAACTATTACGGTACACCCGAGAAGGAGGTTGTCGAGGCCATGGAAAATGGTAACGATGTAATCCTTGAAATAGAGGTTGACGGGGCAATGCAGATTAAGGAAAAAATAAGTGGCTCCGTGGCTATAATGTTAACCCCACCAGATAAAGATGTTTTAGAGGCTCGCCTAAGAGGCAGGGGTACTGAAACAGAGGATGTAATTAAGTGGCGACTCGAAAGAGCCAAGGAAGAAATACAGCTTTTGCCCAAATATGACTATTCAGTTGTAAACGAGGATGGCAAAATTGAGGAGTGTGCCGAGGCAGTTTATTCTATAATAAAGGCTGAGCACCAAAAAACAATTTACACACGTTCAATTATTGAAAAATTTATATAAACAAGGAGAAAAAATATGCTTTATCCATCAATTCAAGAATTATTGCAAATCACATCAAAGGACGGAAAAGAAAAGCTCAATAAATATTCCATCACCATGGCAACTGCCAAGTGCGCTCGTATCATAACGAACGAGTATCAGGAGCAATGCCATAACCAGGAAAAGAGATTTTCTAACGAGAAGGATGTAGTTAAAAAGGAATACAGAGACGAAAAGGCTGTAAAGAATGCTCTTCGCGAAATGAAGGAGGGACAATTTGAGGTTTACCTTCCAAACGAGGAGGGCTATGAGGATGCCTTGGTAGAAATTGAGGACTATGTAGAGCCTAAGGTTGAAACAGTTTATACACCCTTTGCAGTTAAGGTAAAGGAAAGCCTTGAAGCCGACGAGGAAGAAGAGGAAGAAGAGGGAATCGATGAAAAATACGATGTAGAGGAGCTTATGGGCGCTACAAACGTATTTGAAAACGATACTGGCTATGACGTAAGAGACGAGGAAACAAATCTTATCTAAATTTTAAATTTTTACGGAGGTATGATATGTGTAGCGAATATATAATGGTACATATACTTGATGTGCCATATCATGCCGACTGTGAATATACCTATTTTGTCCCTAACGATTACAGGGAAGAAATTGAGCTTGGCTCAAGCGTTGTAGTTCCGTTTGGTAATTCAAACAGAAAGAAAAATGCAGTTGTGGTTAACTGCGATTTACAAGAAGCACCACCAAGCTCTAATATAAAGCCAATATCAGCTGTCCTTAGTGGCTACTTCAAGCTGAATAAGGAAATGATAGAGCTATGCTATTTTATGAAAAAGCGTACTCTTTGTACGTTTGGCGAGGCTGTAAGGTGTGTAATACCCTCGGCTCTTATATCCAAAACAACTGAGAGCTTTTCAAAAACAGATAACATAGAGAGGGAAATACCAGACTACACAAGAGAGCTTTATGGCTATATTTGCGACAACCCTAATATCACTCTTGACAAAATAGTAAAAAAATTTGGAGATGTACACCTTGCTATAGCTAAGCTTGTTCGCCTTGGCGCAATAAAAAAAGAAACGAGCATTGAAGAAAAGGACAAAAATAAGTATGAGATAAGAGTATCTCTTGCACTTGACAGAGAGGAGGCTGCACAAATAGCTGATTCTCGCTCCAATATTAAATTAAGGAGCAAAAGGCACGCTGAAATACTAAGGCTACTTTGTGAATATAATGAGCTTTCCGATAAGGAAATTTATCAAATGTGCGATGCACAAAAATCACACATAGATGCTCTTTTAAAAAAGGGACTCATAAAAACAAAAAAAATAGAGCTCTTACGCGACCCATATGCACTTTTAAAGACAGCCAAGAATAAGGAGGAGCTTGTTCTTAACGTCGAGCAACAAAGGGCATATAATACCTTAAAGGAGCTGTATTATCATAAAGAGCCAAGAGCTGCGCTTTTATATGGCGTGACAGGCAGTGGAAAAACGAGCGTAATTAAAAAAATGATAGATGAGGTTATAAGCGATAACAAAGGCGTTATAATTCTCGTGCCCGAAATTTCATTAACTCCACAAACAGTATCCGTTTTTTGTGGCTACTATGGAGATAGAGTGGCAGTAATTCACTCTTCACTCTCGCAAGGAGAGCGCTTTGACACCTTTAAAAGAATTTCAAACGGAGAGGCGGACATAGTAATTGGTACGCGCTCTGCAATATTCGCTCCACTTAAAAGCCTTGGTATGATAGTAATAGACGAGGAGCAGGAGCATACATACAAATCTGATACAAATCCAAAATATTTAGCACACGACATAGCAAGATACAGATGCGCTAAATCAAATGCACTTATGCTGCTTGCCTCAGCAACTCCAAGCCTTGAATCCTATTATAAGGCAATGAGTGGAGCTTATACTCTTGTTAAAATGGGGGCACGCTATGGAGAGGCAACCCTGCCCGATGTAATTATTTCAGATATGCGCAAGGAGAGGGCAAGAGGCAACATGAGTATGTACGGAAGGAAGCTTGTCGAATATCTTTCAAGAACAATACAGGACTCAAGGCAGTCAATATTGTTTTTGAACAGACGTGGCTATCACTCCACCGTTTCGTGCCAAAGCTGTGGCAAGGCAATACAATGTCCAAGGTGCTCCGTTGCGATGACATACCACTCATACAGGAAAATTGACGAGTCCTTGAAGGAGGAAAACGCAAGCGAGGTAATGCAAAGGAGTGGCGTTTTGCGCTGTCATTACTGTGGCTATAAGACAAGAATACCCGAGAAGTGTAGCGAATGTGGCGAAAACGACTTTAATTATGTTGGCTTCGGCACACAAATGGCAACTGAAACACTTGAGGGCCTATTCCCAGATATAAAAACCCTTCGCTTAGATGCAGATACGACAACCTCTAAAACCTCTTATGAGGAAATTTTAGGTGCGTTCAAGGACAAAAAGGCAGATGCTTTAATTGGCACGCAAATGGTTACAAAGGGACATAATTTTCCACTTGTAACATTGGTTGGAGTAGTGCTTGCAGATACTATGCTATATACAAGCGATTACCGCGCAGCAGAAAGAACCTTTTCTATGCTTACACAGGTAATTGGCAGAGCAGGGCGAAGCAAGGACCACGGAGTTGCAATAATACAAACCAACTCACCAAATGACCAAACGATAAATCTTGCCTCAAAGCAGGATTACGAATCGTTTTATGAAAACGAAATACAGATAAGAAAAGCATATACGTTCCCGCCATTTTGCGACATCGCAGTTTTGACGCTTTCGTCACCTGACGAGATGAGCTTGAATAAAATTGCTGAGTCTCTTGTAAAAAGACTTGAGGAGGATATAAGGAGCGTAAATGAGCCAGCAGTTGCGTATGGCCCCTTTGAAGCTCCGATATACAGGCTCCATTCAAGATTTCGCAAAAGAATACTTATAAAATGCAAGCTAAATGACAATATGCGTAATGTCTTTTCAAAAATATATATAGATTTTACTAAAAGGTCAGATAAGAATTTTTTATCAATCGACTTTAATCCATCAAACCTATAAGGAGGCAAAAATGGCAGTACTTAACATAGTAAAAGAAGAGGACAATGAGGAATTTTTAAGAAAAAAGAGTCGCGAGGTAACTGAAATTACCCCAAGAATATTGACTCTTCTTGACGATATGGTAGAAACAATGCGACACGCAAATGGCTGTGGACTGGCTGCAGTACAGGTTGGCGTGCTTCGTAGAATTGTTGTAATAGAAACAGACGAGGGACTTTTTGAATTTATAAATCCCGTTATTGTTAAAGCATCAGGAACACAAGAGGGTGTCGAGGGCTGTCTTTCCTTGCCTGGTAAATGGGGAATGACAAAGCGTCCAGCCTGTGTAACAGTAAGAGCTACTGGCAGAGACGGCAAGGAATTTGAGGTAACAGGCTATGATTTACTTGCAAAGGCTATGTGCCACGAGCTTGACCATCTTGACGGAATACTTTATACCGACAAGGTAACAAGAATGCTTGGAGCTGACGAAGTAGAATGAGAATAATGTTTATGGGCACGCCCGAATTTGCAATGGAGAATTTAAGGGCGATATACGAAAGTGGCGAGGAAATAGTTGGAGTTGTAACAGCTCCTGATAAGCCAAGGGGAAGAGGAATGGTATTAACACCAAGTCCTGTAAAGGCGTATGCTCTTGAAAAGGGACTTGATGTATATCAGCCAATTACACTAAGGGACGGTGCATTTTTAGAGGTTTTGGAAAAAACTCAGCCCGAGCTTATTGTAGTAGTAGCATATGGTAAGATTTTGCCATCATACGTGCTTGATTTTCCCAAATATGCGTGCATAAACGCGCACGCATCAATTCTTCCAAAATACAGAGGGGCTGCGCCTATTCAACGTGCTATAATGGACGGAGATAAAAAAACAGGCGTTAGCATTATGAAAATGGACATAGGTCTTGACACAGGCGATGTTATTTTGGTCGAAGAGGTTGTAATTGAACCAAGCGATAATTTTGAAAATGTGCACGATAAGCTTGTTGTAGCAGGCAGCAAGGGGCTTTTAAGAACCATTGATCAATTTAAAAATAATCAAATAATCTACACTCCCCAAGGGGAAGAGTTCACATATGCTGAAAAAATTACGAAGACTGACTGTGTAATTGATTTTTCAGATACAGTGCAAAATGTACACAATAAAATAAGAGGACTTAGTCCAATTCCACTTGCATTTACCAAAACGCCTGACGGTAAGCTTTTAAAGGTAACAAAAGCACATATTTCACCAAATAGCTTCAGTGGTAAGGATGGCGAGGTTGTGCTTTTGAAGGACGCAATTTACGTAAAATGTAAGGATGGAGTAATAGCTATTGACGAGGTTATTCCCGAGGGTAAGGGAAGAATGAGCGCAGTAGCTTATATAAATGGCAGAAAAATAAAGGAAGCTGACATTTTAGGCTAAAGGCAGGACACAGTGTCGATAAATTCAAAGGAGGGAAAATATGCTTGATAATCCAAGGGCGCTTGCGCTTTCTTCGCTGTTAAGGTGGGAAGGTCAAGGTAGCTTTTCAAATATTGAAATAAATACGACTATTTCACGCTCAAGTCTTGAAAAAAATGATATATCCCTCTATACACTTCTTTTTATGGGAGTGATAGAAAAAAAGCTTTTTCTTGACAATGTAATCAAGCAATATTCCAATATTCCATTAGAAAGAATCGACATAGAAACAAAAAACGTATTAAGGCTTGGTATTTATCAGCTTGTATTTACAGATAAGATTCCTGAATATTCAGCAGTTGACCAAAGCGTTAGCTTGGCACCAAAAAAATCCAAGGGCTTTGTAAATGCTCTTTTAAGGAGCTTTATAAGGAATGAAAGGAAAATCACCTACCCAAAGGATAAATGGCAGAGAATAAGCATAGAGTATTCCGTTCCTATGGATGTATGTCAAATATTTAAGGACTCATATGGTGAGACTGTTGCCGAAGAATTATGCACACTCCCTCAGCCAAAAACAGAAATTTGCTTAAGAGTAAACACCTTAAAGAGTACAATTGACAATGTAATAAAGGAACTAAGCGCAAGGGGCATAGAGCAAAAAATTTCAAGCCTATCAAGCGATATAGTAATGTGTCATACACAAATAAGCGCAATTAAGGATTTACTTGATAGTGGTTATGTATTCGTACAGGACGAGGCAAGTAGAATAGCCTCAGCTGTTGTTGGCGCGAAAAAGGGCGAAAAAATTGCCGACGTATGCGCTTGTCCTGGTGGAAAGACATTTTCAATGGCAATGGATATGCAAAACGAGGGCGAAATTTACGCCTCCGACCTTCACGAAAACAAGCTTTCATTGATTACTCGTACAGCAAAAAGGCTTGGCATAGATATAATAAAGACAAGGGAGCAAAACGCAAAGGAATTTCTCAACGAATATTCCTTGGCATTTGATAGAGTTTTGTGCGATGTACCATGCTCAGGGCTTGGCGTTATATTTAAAAAGCCAGACATTAAATATAAATCTCTTGACAATATAAGAAATTTGCCAAGCGTTCAGTACGACATATTAAATAACTGTTCAAAATACGTAAAAATGGGGGGGATATTAGTTTATTCCACCTGTACAATAAACAAGGCAGAAAACGAGGACAATATAGAAAAATTCTTGTCCGAGCATTCTGAATTTGAGCCTCTTGATTTTGAAATTGGCAATATAAAATCAGTGAAGGGAGGATACACATTCTTGCCACACATCAATGGCACAGACGGTTTTTTCGTTGCAAGAATGAAAAAGATAAAATGATAAACGAAGCAAAAATAGATATTTTATCATTATCCCTTCAGGAGCTTGAAAAAGCAATTGTCGATATGGGCGAGGCTAAATTTCGCGCAAAGCAAATTTACCAATGGCTCACAAAGGGTGCTTGGGGCGCTGAAATGAAAAACGTTCCTGCTCACTTGCAAAAAAAGCTTGATGATGTGTTTGAATTTAGACTACCCTTAGTAAAAAAGAGACTTGTGTCCAAAATAGATGGCACAATAAAATATTTGTTCGAGCTTATTGACGGCGAATGTATTGAATCTGTATTTATGAAATATGAGCATGGAAACACCCTTTGTATTTCATCTCAGGTTGGTTGTCGTATGGGCTGTAAATTCTGTGCATCAACATTGCTTGGCAGAGTAAGAGATTTAACTCCTTCTGAAATGCTTGGGCAAATAATAAGCGCCCAAAAGGACACGGGCGAGCGTATTTCAAATGTAGTTATGATGGGTATAGGCGAGCCACTTGACAATTATGATAACACAATAAAATTTTTACATTTAGTAAGCTCCCCCGACGGATTAAATATAGGTTTAAGACACATTTCCTTGTCAACCTGTGGACTTGTTTCAGGTATAGAAAAGCTATCAAACGAGGGACTCCCGGTTACTCTTTCTGTATCGTTGCACGCATATGCAAACGATGTGCGCTCTGAAATAATGCCAATAAATAATAAGTATCCAATCGAAATGCTACTTGATGCCTGTAACAAATATTTTGAAAAGACAGGCAGACGTATATCCTTTGAATACACGCTTATAAATGGCAAGAATGATGATACACAGGGTGCTGTATCGCTTGCTAAAATATTAAAAAAGCACCTTCATTCAACCTGTCACGTAAACCTCATTCCATTAAATGAGGTTAAGGAAACGAGGCTTGAAACCTCAAAAAACATAAATAACTTTAAAAATAAACTATTATCTCTTGGTATAAACGCAACTGTAAGGCGCAGACTCGGCTCTGACATAAATGCTTCCTGCGGACAACTAAGACGACAAGCAAAAGAGGAAAATAAATGATTTGTTCTGCTAATACTAATAAAGGAATGAAGCGCAATATCAACCAAGATACCTTCATAATAAGAAAATACACAGAAAAAACCGTTCTTTGCGTTGTATGCGACGGGATGGGCGGTGTAAGAGGAGGAGAGGAGGCATCACAGCTTGCTGCTTCTACCTTTGTCGATACAATAGACAAATTTATGCTCCCGTTTTTAAAGAATAGGGATAAGCAGGTGAGCACCTCGGAAATCAAGCGTATTCTTGTAAAGGGCGTTGATTTGGCAAACGAGCAGGTGTATTTGGCTGCAAAGCAAAACGACGAGCACAAGGGCATGGGTACAACAATAGTTGCAGCTCTTATAATTGATAAAACAATGTTTTGCTTAAACGTAGGAGATAGCCGTATTTATACCCTTAAGGGTACAAATATTAAGCAGATAACAAAGGACCACTCATACGTTCAATATCTTATGGATTTGGGGCAAATTACCAAGGAGGAGGCAGAAAACTCTTCGAATAAAAACATAATTACAAGGGCAGTTGGTACAGAAGTATCAGTGGAGCCCGATTTATACGTTGAAAAGCTTGAAGAAAATTCATACGTGCTCCTTTGCACAGATGGACTTACAAATATGGTGGATGAGGCAACGATTTGCGATATTGTTTCAAACGACCACTCAAAGCGCATCGACCAAATAGCACTTGACTTGAAGATTAGGCTACTGATAGACACTGCAAATGAAAATGGTGGTCTTGACAATATAACCTCTTTATTGGTTAGAGTGTAAGGAGGTGCCTATGGAAACACGTGATAAATACGATTGGTACAAAAAATACGAGGGACAGACATTAGACGATAGATACGTTGTAGAAAGACTAATAGGTATCGGTGGTATGGCTGTTGTGTATCGAGGCAGAGATAAATTCCTTAACAATATGAATGTTGCTATAAAGATTTTGAAGGATGATGCAGCAACGGACTCAACCGTTGTGAAAAGATTTAAAATCGAATCAAGAGCGGAATCAATGCTCAAGCACAATAATATAGTGGGAGTTTACGATGTAAATATTAAGGGTAATGTAAAATATATGGTTATGGAATACGTATATGGCATAACCCTTAAGGACTATCTTACAGCAAAGGAAGAGCCATTAAGATTTGAGGAGCTGGTAAGCTATGGCATTCAAATTCTAAAGGCACTCTCTGAGGCTCACAGAAACCAAATTATACACAGAGATATAAAGCCTCAAAACATAATGGTGCTCCAAAACGGTCAAATAAAGGTAATGGATTTTGGTATTGCCAAATTGCCAAATGCTGAAACTATAACAATGACCGACAAAGCAGTAGGAACTGTGTATTATATGAGCCCAGAGCAGGCAAGTGGAAAGAAAATAGATTGTCGCAGCGATATATATTCCCTGGGCGCTATGCTTTACGAGCTTGCAACAGGAACAACACCATTTAAGGGCGATACACCGTTTCAGGTTTTAGTCAAGCATATGACAGAGCCACTTGTCCCACCAAGACAGGTGAATTCAAGTATTCCTGTAGGACTTGAGCAAATTATAATGTGCGCTATGAGCAAGGACCCTAACGATAGATTTGATAGTGCTGACAAGATGCTTGAATATATGAAAAGGCTTCAAAAGAATAAAAAGATTAAATTTGAGGAGTTACCCTCTAATGGCTTTGTTAAAAACTTTATGGGCAAACTCAAAAGACTATTTTTAAAGAAGAATAAGAAATGATTTTAGCAACTGTAATTAAAAGCGTTGGTGGACTTTACACGGTTAAGCTTGATACTCCATACAATGGTGAAAATTACGCAAATGTGCGAGGACGTGGCTCGTTTCGCCACGATAAAACGATATTATTGACAGGCGATAGAGTAGAGCTTGAGCCTCAATTGCAGGGCGAATTTTTCTGCAAGCAGATTTTGCCACGTAAAAATTCCTTGATAAGACCACCACTTGCCAATCTTGACTATATCTTTGTTGTAATTTCGTGCAAAAGGCCAATGCCAGATTTGCAAATTATTGATAAAATGATAGCCATAGCTGAGCATAACAAAATAGAGCCTGTTATAATTATATCCAAGGCAGACCTTGACACTGAATTTGCTGAAAAAGCAGAGAGAATATATAAGAATAGTGGCTTTGATGTAATTGTTACCTCGTCCTATGAAAAGGAGGGAGTTGACAAGGTGCTTGATTATCTCAAGGAGATAACAAAGCAGAACAGTCCAATTTGCGCCTTTGCAGGAGCATCAGGAGCAGGAAAGAGCACGCTTATAAATACTATTTTTCCCACCCTGTGTCTAAAAACTGGTGAGCTTAGTCAAAAAATAGAGCGTGGAAAAAATACAACGCGCCACACTGAGCTATTTCCGCTTGGCGAGCTTTTAGGCGAGGAATACAATGGCTATTTGGCTGATACACCTGGCTTTTCACTTCTTGATTTTGAAAGATTTGACTTTTTCACTCTTGAAGAGCTTTTTTCAACCTTTAGAGAATTTGAAATTTCTCTTGGAAAATGCAAATACACTAAATGCTCTCACACCAAAGAGGACGGATGCGATATAGTTGCAAGAGTAAGCAGTGGAGAAATTGCAAAATCAAGGCACGAAAGCTACAAGGCACTTTATGAGATTTTAAAGAAAAAGCCAAGCTGGAAAAAGTAACATAAACACCATTTTGACATAGTATATTACTAAAGACTTCAAAAGGAGTGACTATGTTATGAAAATAGTAGTAGTAAAATCGCCAAGGATTTTTGTACCACTTTTAAGAAGAATCTTTAAAATATCAAAAAAATAACATAAAAAAGCCTTCCTTTTTAGGAGGGCTTTTAATTATTTATTTACCTCATTAACTAAGGTGTATTTACCATTCTTTAATATATCAACTAACATATCCATGCTTGTAATTTCATTCTCTGTGTAAATTCCAGCATTTGCAGGGACTTCTTTATAATGAAAATCAGTTCCAGATGTCTTTATAAGAGAAAATTTATCTGCCCACATATTAGCAATATCGTTTCTCGAATCGTGTCCAAAATGTCCGTTAAACACCTCGACGCCGTCTATCATATCAGGACGGGTAACTGTCATACCATTTCTAAAAGGGTGCGCTTGAATTAAAAGGCATCCGTTTTCACTTGCTATCTTATGAAAGCTTTCAACTCCCATATCAAAAATGTCGGGCACACTTCTTAAAAATGCCTCTGTTGCGCCAAATAAAAGATAATCGTTTATATTTTGAGAGAAGCGAAGCTCTAAGCCGAGCAATACGTTCAATATACCCTTTGCATCATTTTTAAGGCTATTATAACCGTCAATATATTTTGTGACAAATTCATCATATGTTTCGCACTTTAAATATCTCATTGTACCCTTGTTAAAGTGATTAGCAAGGACCAAGGTTGTATATCCTGCACCAGTAAACTTTTCTATAATATCATTATTTGAAACTCTTGCGCATTCACTAACGCTGTTTGAGTGACAATGCAATTCTGTTTTAAACATAATTCCTCCAAAAAGCTCTTAATAAATAAGATTATACAACCAAAGGAGTCTAATGTCAAGAAAAAATAGGGAAATTTTGAAATAGCGCCATAGCCTATTTGTAATCAAAATTTCCCTTTTTTATTATTTTAATACTTCCAAAATCAAGTCTTTTTTAGGTGGTGCTTGCTCACTTATTTCAAATGCAGAGTACAGAAGCCCTTCAGCCTCTGAAAAAAGATTATCGCTTGATGAATACAATACACATAAGGGGTCGCCCTTGCTTACATAATCACCATAGTTATAATTTAGCATTACACCTGCATTTTTATCAATTGAATCCTCTTTTTTTATTCTTCCTGCCCCAAGCGCCATACAAGCTGTGCCAACCATTTGCGCGTTAATAGCTGTGATATAACCACTATTTGTCGCCTTAAACTCTTTTTTATATTTTGCATTTAAGAAAAGGCTTGGATTTTCAATACACGAAGCATCTCCACCCTGCATACAAACCCATTCCTTCAGCTTCGAAAGTGCTTTTTTCGAGCATATTGCATCGTTTACTCTTAAAGTGGCTTCATTTTCGCCGATTCCAAGAGAGCAAGAAAGCATATTCGAGGCAATGCTTATACAAAGATTCTTTAAGTTTTCTTCGCCTCTGCCACTTAAAACCTCTATTGCCTCCCACACCTCTAATGCGTTTCCAACACATCTGCCAAGAGGGACGTCCATATTTGTTATTAGCGCACGCACGTTCCTTGAAAATCTTTTTCCAATTTCTATCATTGTACGAGCTAAAAGAGAAGCATCACTTTTGGCTTTCATAAAAGCACCCGAGCCAACCTTAACATCGAGCACAATGCTTTTTGAGCCAGATGCTATTTTTTTTGACATAATGCTTGATGCAATAAGGGGTATTGATTCAACCGTAGCAGTAACATCACGTAGCGCATACAGCTTTTTGTCAGCAGGTGCTAAGCTTTGACTTTGCCCTATAACACAAATACCAATATTTTCAACCTGCGACAGAAAATCAGCCTTGTCAATAGAGGTTTTAAAGCCATCTATAGCTTCAAGCTTGTCAATAGTCCCACCTGTAAAGCCAAGACCGCGCCCCGACATTTTTGCAACCTTGCCGCCAAGAGAGGCGACGATAGGCGCAACAATAAGAGTAGTTTTATCACCAACTCCGCCAGTTGAATGCTTATCAACGGATAAATCTCCAAGCATATCAAGATTTAAGCACTCGCCAGAATTAACCATAGAGTCAGTAAGATAATAAACCTCGTTTTCGCTCATTGAATTGATGCAAATCGCCATTAAAAGAGCAGAGATTTGATAGTCAGGAATTTCATTTTTCATATATCCCGAAATAACAAAATCTATCTCGCCCTTTGTAAGCTCACCACCGTGGCGCTTTTTATCAATTATATCATAAATTCTCATAAAAACCTCACCCTGTGGACGTTTTATTTTATATTTTCCTTTGAAAAGCTATTTGGCAAAAGCTCATTTAATGTATATATTTTCACTTCCTTGCCATTATAAAGAACTATTTCAAAATCGCCATTACAAAACTCGCTCATTACCTGCCTACAAGAGCCACAGGGATATGCAAAATCATTTATTTCGCTCACTCCGCCGACAACAGAAATTGCCTTGAAGTTTCGCTCCCCATTATTGATAGCACTTAAAAAAGCAACTCGTTCAGCACACACAGCTTCGGAATATGAGCTGTTTTCTATATTAGCGCCACGATAAATCTTGCCATTATCACAAAGAAGAGAAGCGCCAACCTTGTATTTTGAATAAAGGGAGTATGACATTTCTCTTGCACAAATTGCTTCCTTAATTAAAGCCTCATATTTTGTATTCATAAACACTCCCCCATCTATTTTATTAAATAAGAAATACTCTTGCCAGCCGTGCTTAGCTTGATATTGAATAAATTCGCTATTGTCGAGGCAATGAATGAAAATGACTCTAATGTGCCAAGATTTTGCGCCTTAATGCCATTATGATACACCAAAAGCGGAACATATTCGCGCGTGTGGTCTGTGCTAATATCTCCGGGGTCACAGCCGTGGTCAGCAGTTATAATAAGCAAATCATCATCCTTAAGCCCACTTAGTATCTCAGGTAAATAGCTATCAAATTCGCTAAGCGCCTTAGCATAGCCATCTACGTCATTCCTGTGCCCATATAGCATATCAAAATCAACTAAATTAGTAAAGCATAAGCCATTAAAATCACTATTTATATATTCAATAGTTTTTAGTATGCCATCCTTGTTTGAATGTGTTTTGTTACTGATGCTAATTCCTCTTCCTGCAAAAATATCATTTATTTTTCCAATAGAAATTACATCGTAGCCATTTTGGTATAGTGCATCTAAAAGAGTAGTATCACTTGGCGCTAATGAGAAGTCACGCCTATTTGATGTGCGTACAAAATTTGGATACTCACCCTTAAATGGACGCGCAATAACCCTGCCAACCCCGTGTTCACCCACTAAAATTTCACGTGCAATTTCGCAATACTCGTATAGCTTATCAATAGGAACATAGTCCTCGTGCGCTGCAATTTGAAAAACGCTATCTGCCGAGGTGTAAACTATTAAATCACCCGTTTCTATATGCTCACGACCGTAGTCCTTGATTACCTCGGTTCCTGAATAGGGTAAATTGCAAATTACGCCCCTACCCGTACGCCTTGTAAATTCATTTAAAATCTCACTTGGAAAGCCGTTTGGATATGTCGGAAGGGGACTATTTGAAATGACTCCTGCAATTTCCCAGTGCCCAACTGTTGTATCCTTGCCCCTTGATAGCTCGCCGCATTTTGCATAAATTGCCATAGGAGTGTCTGTCTTTTTGATACATTCAACTCCGTCAATGTTGCCAAGCCCAAGCTTGATTAGATTTGGTATGTTGAAATAGCTTGATTTTGAAATGCTTTTTAGTGTGTTTGGATTTTCATCGCCAAATTCAATAGAATCAGGCATTTTACCAACACCGAAGCTATCAAGCACTATTAAAAATACTCTTTTCATAGCTCTATTGCCACTTCCAATGCAAGTGTAATCATATCAGTAAAGGTTTTTTCTCTTTCCTCTGCGCTTGTCGCCTCACCTGTTAGTAGGTGGTCGGAAACTGTACATATAGCAAGCGCATTTTTTCTAAGCCTTGCAGCAGTCATATAAAGTCCTGCCGCCTCCATCTCAACAGCTAACGCACCCATTTTTGCAAAACCACTTGACACATTCGGGTTATCATTATAAAAGGTGTCACTTGAAAAGAGATTTCCAACGTGGTAGCATAGTCCAAGCTCCTTGGCTTTATCGACACAGGTTGAGAGTAATTTGTAGCTTGCGATAGGAGCAAGCGTGCCACCAAGCCCATATTGTGAAGCAAATGAGGAGTTAGTGCAAGCACCCATTCCTAAAACAATATCTCTTATTTTAACCTCTGGCTGCATTCCCCCTGCTGAACCTACACGTATTATATTCTCAACACCAAAAAACGAGTATAGCTCATATGAATAAATTCCAATGGAGGGAATACCCATTCCACTCGCCATTACGCTAACTCTTTTTCCCTTATATGTGCCCGTATAGCCTTGAACGCCTCTTACATTATTAACAAGAGTAGCATTTTCAAGAAAATTCTCAGCGATAAATTTAGCTCTTAATGGGTCGCCAGGCATTAAAACCGTTTTTGCAAAATCATTTTCCTTTGCGTTAATATGTGGAGTTGCCATCTTCATTTTTCTCCTTTTTTACTATATTTACAATTCTACTAGTACCAAGGCGGGAAGCACCCAAGCTTATAAACAGCTCAGCATCCTCGAGTGAGGAAATACCACCTGCGGCCTTAATTTTTACATTTTCACCGACGTGCTCTTTAAAGAGAATAATATCCTCTTTTGTCGCACCCTGTGTCGAAAATCCAGTTGAAGTCTTTATAAAATCAGCGCCACTTTGGGTAACTATTTCGCACATTTTGATTTTTTCATCATCACTTAAAAGGCAGGTTTCTATAATCACCTTTAAAATCTTGTCCCCACACGCCTTTTTTATGTCCTTTAAATCATTTAATATTTTGTCATAATTCTTGCTTTTTAAATCGCCAATATTGATAACAGTGTCAATTTCGTCAGCTCCAAGCCTTATAGCCTCGTCAGCCTCAAAGCATTTTGAGGCGTTTGTTGAATAACCATTCGGAAAGCCGATAACCGTGCAGATTTTGATTTGATCCTTACAGTATTTTTTTGCCATCTCAACAAACGATGACGGAATACAAACAGAGGCAGTTTTAAACTCTATACCCTCATCACAGGTTCTTTTTATGTCCTCCCAGGTAGCTCCAACCTTTAAATAAGTATGGTCAACCCTTGATAAAATATCAGTAATTTTCATATGTTCCTCCAAAGCATTTTACTACATATATATTTTACCATATTTTAATATTAAATTCAATATTTGTAAGCAAAATTTGGGTGTCGCAAATGCGACACCCAAGGTGTATTATTCGGGAACAATTAAGCCATATCCACCAGCCTTACGTCTATATACTACACAGGTTTCGAGTGAATCAGCATCCTTGAAAACGAAGAAATCGTGACCTAAAAGATTCATTTGTAAAATTGCTTCCTCGACGCTCATTGGCTTAAATGGGAAGGTTTTGGTACGAACGGTTTGAACATATTCCTCATCGCCAACGTCACCAATATCCTCGTCAGCAATTTGAAAGCCCTCTGATTTTATGCGCTTTTGCAGGCGCGTTTTATTTTTTCTAATCTGTCTCTCAAGTGCAGAAATGGCTGAATCTATTGCGTTTGCAAACGTTTCTCCAGCCTCCTCGGCACGGTAAACCATTCCTTGAGAACGGATAGTAATTTCAACCTTTTCGAGATTGTTCGGCATGGAGAAGGTGATATCCATTTCAGCCTCATCGCCAAAGAACTTGTCAAATTTAGCAAGCTTTTTTTGTGCGTTTTCCTTAACCGAATCAAAAACTCTCATTTGTCGTGCGGTAAAATTCATCTTCATATGAACACCTCTTTTGCTATTGATTTCAAAGTCTAATGGAGATTTACATTATCCTTTGTTAACTTTATTATAGCACAACTTTTTGTGAAAATAAATAGAAACAGTGAAAAAATGTTAAAAAATTTGTGAAAACTATCCAAAAATAATAAAAAATCACCAAAAAAGGACGAAAAAGCAAGCAAGTATGCAAAAAAGAAAAAAATCCGTCAAATAATTAGGTGAATTGTTTGACTTTTGTTGGTATTTATGATATACTAAATAAGTTAATAGACTATTCAAAAGAGTAGAATTACAAATCCCCGAATGGAGATATATTATGATTTTAAAAGGAAATGCTATTGTAGGACAGTCTGGAGGACCAACCTCTGCGATAAACGCAACACTTTCAGGAGTTATAAGAGGCTGCCATAAAAGTGAGGAAATTAGCAAGCTCTATGGTATGGAAAATGGCATAGAGGGTTTTTTAAATGAGGATATAATTGATTTATCCTATCTTTTTGGAGATGAGGACAAGCTCGCACTTTTAGAGCTCACTCCATCAAGCGCGCTTGGCTCTTGCAGAAGAAAGCTCCCACCACTTGAAAATAAGAATGAGATTTATGATAAAATCTTTACACTTTTTAAAAAGTACGACATTCGCTACTTTTTCTATATAGGTGGCAACGATTCAATGGATACTGTGTTAAAGCTCTCAAAATATGCAAATAGCATTGATTATGATATAAGGATAATGGGTGTACCAAAAACAATAGATAACGACTTGGTTTTAACTGACCACACCCCAGGCTTTGGCTCAGCCGCTAAATTTATAGCAACCACCATTAAGGAAATCGCCTGTGACTGCTCGGTTTACAAGATAAAGGCAGTTACTATCGTTGAAATGATGGGTAGAGATGCAGGCTGGCTAACCGCTGCTGCAGCATTGCCTAAATATTATGATGGCTTAGGCGCCGACTTAATATATTTGCCTGAGTTTTTCTTTGAAGATGATAAATTTATAAGCTCAGTTAATGAGCAATTAAAGACTCATCCAAACGTAGTAGTTGCAGTTAGTGAAGGAATAAGATACGAAAACGGCACTTACGTGGGCGAGGGCAAGCAGAGCGGTGCAACTGATGCCTTCGGACATAAATATTTAGCAGGTACAGCAAAATACCTTGAAATGCTTGTTCGTGAAAAAATTGGATGTAAGGTGCGCTCGGTTGAGCTTAATTTACCGCAAAGATGCTCGGCGCATATTGCTTCAGCAACAGATATAGATGAAAGCGTTGCAATCGGAAAAAGCGCGGTTGAATTTGCGCTTGATGGAAAAAGTGGAAAAATGCCAATTTTTGTGCGTCAGTCAGGCGAGTACAGTGTGAAAATTGAATGTGCCGACGTAAACGAAATAGCAAATAAGGTTAAATTTGTTCCCAAGGGATTTATAAACGAAGAGGGTAACAATGTAACTAAGGAATGTATTGAATACATTACCCCACTCATAATAGGCGAAAAAACAAAGAAGTACGAAAACGGTATGCCCGTTCATTTGTGTTTGAAATAAGGAAAAGGATATGTATAGAATAGGATTTGACAATAATAAGTATTTAAAATTGCAATCTGAGAAAATTAAGGAGAGAATTGCCAAGTTTGGTGGCAAGCTCTATCTTGAATTTGGTGGCAAGCTCTTTGACGACCACCACGCATCAAGAGTATTGCCTGGCTTCGAGCCCGACAGTAAGATAAGAATGCTCACTGAGCTAAAGGATCAGGCTGAGGTTATAATAGCAGTTAACTCTCACGATATAGAAAAGAATAAGGTAAGAGGCGACCTTGGCATCACCTATGATCTCGACGTGCTTCGCTTAATAGACGCCTTTCGTGGCTTTGGACTTTACGTTGGTAGCGTTGTGCTCACAAGGTACGATTCAACCTCAAGCGTTGAGGCGTTCAAAAACAAGCTTGAAGCGCTTGGCATAAAGGTTTATAAGCATTATGCAATAAAGAACTATCCTTATGATATTGACTATGTCGTAAGTGATGAGGGCTATGGAAAAAACGACTACATAGAAACAGAGCGCTCCCTGGTGGTAGTAACAGCGCCAGGACCTGGTAGTGGTAAAATGGCAACCTGTCTTTCTCAAATTTATCACGACCACAAGCGTGGAGTAAATGCAGGCTATGCTAAGTTTGAAACCTTCCCAATTTGGAATATACCCCTATCTCACCCTGTAAACGCAGCATATGAGGCAGCTACTGCTGATCTAAATGATATAAATATGATAGACCCATTTCATTTGGAGGCATATGGAACAACCTCTGTAAACTACAACAGAGACGTTGAAATTTTCCCTGTGCTTCGCGCTATGTTTGAGGGAATTATGGGCGAGTGTCCATATAAATCTCCAACAGATATGGGTGTTAATATGGCAGGTAATTGCATATTTGATGACGAGGCGGTAAGAGATGCCGCAAACAACGAAATAGTGAGAAGATACTATAACGCACTCTGTAATCAAAGAAAGGGCAATGATTGCGAGAACGAAATAAACAAAATTAAGCTCATTATGAAAAACGGTGGAATAAACGTTTTAGAGGAAAGACCTTGCATAAAGGCTGCTCTTGATAAGGCAGAGTCAACAGGCGCTCCTGCTGCGGCAATTGAGCTTTGTGATGGTAGAATAGTAACAGGTAAAACCTCTGCATTACTCGGCGCATCAAGTGCAGTGCTTATAAATGCAGTAAAAACGATTGCAGGAATTGATGATAAAACAGATATTATATCACCCGATGTATTAGAGCCGGTGCAAAGGTTAAAAATCGAAAACCTTGGTAACCATAACCCAAGACTTCACACAGACGAGGTTTTAATAGCTCTTGCAATAACTGCAGCAACAAGCAACGAGGCAAAGCGCGCAATGGAAGCACTTGCAAGCCTTAAAAATGCACAGCTACATTCAAGCGTGATTTTGTCACCTGTTGACGTTGCCACCTTTAGAAAGCTTGGTATTCACCTAACCTGCGAACCGGCGTATCAGACTAAAAAGCTTTTCCACGGCTAATTTTGAAGCTGATAAGCTACGTTATACGTCGTTGTTCCTCGTATGCGACCTCGACAATCACAAGATTGCCATCGTCCGCCTACTGTGGTACGCCTAGTCTAACTTGCTTCTAAGCTCCAAAATGCGTGCAGAGAGCAAAGCAACAACAAATTATAAATGCTGATAAGTTACATAATACGTCGTTGTTCCTCGTATGCGACCTCGACAATCACAAGATTGCCATCGTCCGCCTACGGTGTTTAAGATTAAAAACAAATATCAAAATAAAAAAATCCTCACATAAAAGTGAGGATTTTTGTTTGGTTTTAGTTAATTGTTCCTGCTTTAGCGGAACACATTTTTTCTACCTTTTGGCGTAGGAGTGTATGATTTTCGTTTGATAGAGTGGGGTCAAGGGCGAGTGTTTTTCTTGCGCCTTCAAATGCAGAATGTAATAAAAGCGTATCGGAGCACGACTTAGCAATGCCAAGCTCAATTTGTCCTGACTGTCGGACACTATTACCACTTGAAAAGAAATCACCAGGACCTCTCATTTGCAAATCGCGTTCGGCAATTGTATATCCATCATAAATAGTCTTCATAATTTCCAGGCGCTCCTTGGCTTTATCACCCTTGGAATCGGAAACTAAAACACAATATGACTGTGCGCTTCCACGTCCAACGCGACCACGTAGCTGATGTAATGCAGAAAGACCAAAGCGCTCTGCATTTTCAACTATCATTAAGGTGGCGTTTGGAACATTAACTCCAACCTCTATAACGGTAGTGGAAACGAGCACGTCTATTTTCCCATTTGAGAACTCCATCATAATGGAGTCCTTTTCCTTGCCATTCATTTTCCCGTGTATAAAGGCAATATTAAGCTCTGGAAAAATATTATTTTTTAAATTCTCAGCATACTCAACAGCAGCCTTTAGAGGTGGAGTATATTCATCAAAAAGAGTGGAGAAGGGGTCGTAATCACTTGCGTTATCTACGTCATCCTTTTTCTCCTCAACAGCAGGGCAAACAATATAAACCTGATGTCCCTCATCAACCTGTTTTTTTATAAAACCGTTGAGACGTGTACGAAATGTCTCGTCAACCACATATGTTGACACCTTTTTTCTACCTGGTGGCATTTGGTCAATTAGGGAAATATCAAGGTCGCCATATATCATAAACGAAAGTGTTCTTGGAATAGGTGTTGCACTCATAACAAGTGTATGCGTTGCACTACTTTTTTCGGATAGAGAAGCACGCTGGGAAGCGCCAAAGCGATGCTGTTCATCTGTTATAGCAAGCGCAAGATTATCAAACTCAACATCTGCTTGAATTAATGCGTGAGTTCCTATCACGAAACTGATTTCTCCACATTTTAAGCCGAGGAGTGTCGATTTTTTTACTGTTTTAGGTGTAGAGCCGGTAAGCAAAGCACACTCAATATTGAGCTTATCAAATATTGGCTTCAGTGATTCATAGTGCTGTGCTGCCAAAATTTCCGTAGGTGCCATAAGAGCGCATTGATAACCATTTTTACAAGCAAGATATGCTGCTGCAGTTGCACAAAGCGTTTTTCCACAGCCAACGTCACCAACGACAATTCTGTTCATTGGTTTTTTAAATAATTCACCGTTTTTTGAACACGTGTCGAGGGTAATTTCATTAATTGCCTTCATTTGCGCATCTGTTGGAGTGTATGGTAATAGCTCTAAAAGCTCACTTATGCTTGAATCAGCAAATGCAGGAGCTTGCCTTGTTTCTTGAACACTCTTTATTTTAGAAAGGGAAAGAGCAAACAAATAAAGCTCATCAAAGGTTAATCTACGAATGGCACTGTTTAAAGCCTCCTCACTAAGAGGAAGATGTATGTTTTTTAAAGCATAACTTAGCGTACAAAGCGAGTTTTCATCTCTTATTTCGCTTGGTAAGTAATCAACTATGAATGACGATAAATTTGAAACGATTTCGCCTTGTAGCTTTGAAATAAATTTTTGATTTAAGCCAGAAAAAAGGGGGTAAACGGGTATTAATGGGAGTAGGAGCTTATTTGGCAAAATTGGCTCATATGATGGCGAAGTTAAACACAGGGTGCGCTTTTCTCTTGTTACCTTACCCCAAAATCTAAAGGTTGAGCCTGTGTGAAAGACATCCTTTAAATAGTTTTGGTTGAAATATGTGACGTTAACGCTTCCTGTATCATCAAAGGCGCGAAATTTCAAGATGTTCATCCCTCGCCTTATCATTGCCACCTTTGGCTCGGAGGCAATAGTTAATATGTATGAATGATATTCTTCATAGGCGCTCATATCGTTTAAATCGCGAATGTCGGCTCTGTTTTGATATGCTCTTGGAAAATGATAAAGCAAATCGCCAACGGTATTAAGGCCACCTGCGCGCAAATACTTTTCGATTTTTTCGCCAACGCCATATAATTCCTTGACAGGTGTGTCTAAATTCATAAATTACCTCCTTTGAAATTATTATAAACCAAGAAGAGATTTTCACGAGTTTCGTGAAAATCTCTTCCTTAAATTTTCTTCAAAAACTTGCATTGAATATAAATATTTAATACTCGCTTTTCGTTACTGTTGAATTAAAGTCCTAATACAGCTGCACCAACTATGCCAGCATCATTTCCAAGCTCTGCAATCTTGATTTGTGTTTGCTTGCTTGGATCTTTTGAGTAGGTTTGTTCAAATACCTTTTTCTTAAGTGGAATTAAAAGGTTATCCTTTTCGTTACATACTCCACCACCGATTGAAAGCACATTTGGTTGGAAAATGTTTATAATGTTTGCAATTCCACAAGCAAGATATGAAATATATTCATCAACTATTTCCTTGCCAACCTCATCGCCCTGCTTCATAGCGGTAAATGCAACTCTTGCATTGCAATTGTCGATGTTGCCATTAATCAAGTCCTCGATAAGAGTCTTGCGTCCTTCCTCTCTTGCCTTAAGAAGGTGCTCCTTCGTCATATTTGTAAGACCTGTTGCAGAGCTATATGTTTCCCAACAGCCCTTTCTGCCACATGAGCATTGCTTGCCGTCCTTTTCGATAACTACGTGACCAAGCTCAGCGCCTGCAAAGTTGAAGCCTGAATAAACCTTATTATCAAGCACGATACCGCCACCAAGACCAGTACCGAGAGTAATCATAACGGAGAACTTTGCTCCCTTAGCTACACCTGCGATAGCCTCTGCCTTTGCAGCAGCGTTTGCATCGTTTTCAATATAAACCTTTTCAATACCTGTATATTCCTTGAGTAAATCAGCAATAGGGAAGTTCTCAAAGGGAAGGTTGTTTGCGTATTCAACTACACCTGTTTCGGAGTTTGCAGTACCAGGAGTTGCAATACCTGCGTATGCAATGTCAGCAAGAGTAAGTCCTGCCTCCTCGATAAGAGAAAGACAAAGCTTTGCCATGTCCTTTATAATTTCCTTACCATCTCTTTGTGCAAGAGTAGGTGTGCTTTTTTTCTTAATAATTTTGTAATCGTCGTTAACGATTCCGGCAGCAATGTTAGTTCCGCCGAGGTCAATGCCGAGATAATACATAGGCTATACCATCCTTATTTGTTTAGTTTCTCATTTAATTATAATATCAACGCACCATAATGTCAAGTTATAATGAAAACAAATTGTAAATTTTTTGTTTTTTATAAATTTTGTGCATTATGTATATGTGCCAAAAATATGCAAGCTTTTTTGTGCAATTTTACCAAATATTAAAATATATAATATATAAGCGTCAAAAAAGGACAAACCCTTGTATTTATTGAAAAATTAGGCTTTAAAATGCTTTGAAATTACAATTTGACAAAATAACGAAAAAATTAAAAAGCATAAAAATTTAACATAATTTTAAAATAAGCATACAACAAATGATTAAGATGTGGAAAATGTCACCTTGACTTTATTTTCTTTATATGTTAAAATTAATCATACCTATTTATATGCGTATGCGTATAATGAATGCTAATTTAGCATCTGGGAAAAAACACGGAGGATTTCTTATGAAAAAGAAAGCAACAAAGCTGTTGGCATTTATCTTGTGCTTGCTAATGTTGACAACTACTATGATAGTTCCAATTTCAGCGGCAACATCATCTGCTAACACGGATGGAGATTCATCCATCTCGACCTCTATATCAGACATAAGTGATATAATGAACGCTCTCACTTATGCCAAGTATAGAGAAAAATACCTAAAGGAGAATAGGGGAAAGGACACTATTGTAATCGATGCAACAAATTACACCGAGTACATAGTTAACAAAAGCTCCGCTAAGCTCGAGGTAAAGGAAAACTACCACGATAATCTTGGAGGAATCTATGTTCCCGAATCAGGAACGGTAACATGGGACTTTGAGGTTAAAACCGAGGGTAAATACATTATTGAAATAAAGTATTGCCAGGTTGAGGGTAAAACAAACTCTATTGAGCGTATTTTCTATCTTAACGGAGAAGTTCCATTCTCAGAGGCACGTTCAATAGTGCTTTCAAAGATATGGACCTACAAATACAAAATAGTAGATGGAAAGAAAACATTCTATATTGATGGAAAGAGCCCTGAGGATAGCAATGATATCCGTCCAACGGTTCAAGAGGATTTGAAATGGGTAACATATCCAATTTCTGACTCTAACGGATTTTACCCAACACCCTTTGAGTTTTATCTTGAGGCAGGAAAGAACTCCATTTCACTTGAGAGCCAAAGACAGCCTGTCGTAATAAATTCAATTACTATCCGTCCTTATGAAGAGCTTCCTACTTATCAGGAATATATTAAGGAAAACGGTAGTATAGAAGAGAACAAGGCAAGTGCAGATCTTTCAATTCCACCTGTTCAGGCAGAAGCGCCTAATAACGTTTCAGCAGTTACAATGTACCCTGTATATGACAGAACATCTGCTATTACACAGGGCTTGACTGGTGAGCAAATAGCTGGTATTACAAAGTATAATACAGCAGGTAAGGAGCAATGGCAAAACGTAGGTGAATGGATGTCATATACAATAACCGTTCCCGAGGATGGCTATTATTCTATTGCAGTAAGATATAAGCAGGCCTTGCTTAGTGGTATGTACGTTTCAAGGCGTGTATATATTGATGGTGTAATTCCATTTGAGGAAGCAAATAACTGTCGTTTCCCATATACAAGCGACTGGAAAACCATATATCTCGGAGATGGAAAGACTGATTTCCAATTTTACCTTACTAAGGGAACACACGAGCTCAAGCTTGAGGTAACCCTTGGCGAAATGGGAACGCAAATTCAAACAGTAAGCAACTCCCTCTCAAACATAAACAAATGCTATCTTGAAATATTGAAGCTCACGGGAAGCGATCCTGACACAAACCGTACATATGGCTTCTCAAGAATAATGCCCGATGTATTAAAAACCATGCTTATTGAGGCAGGTAATTTAAAGGGTGTATATAACTATTTGGTAAAGGAATCTGGAAAGGGTGAAAAAACTGCTACAATTGAGCAGGTTTATTTGCTCCTTGAAAAGATGGCAAAGGACGAAAGTCAAATAGCTGCAAACCTTCAAACCTTGAAATCCCAAATAGGTTCACTTGGTACATGGATTAACAGTGCCAAGACACAACCACTTCAGGTCGACTTCTACCAAGTACAAGCTAACGAAAAGGAGCTTCCACAGGATGAGGCAAACTTCTTTGTATCTCTATGGTACGAAATAAAGCTCTTCTTCTCAAGCTTTACAACCGACTACAACAAGCTTGTTACCGACGAAACAGGTAAGAAGAAGGACAATGTAGAGGTATGGGTAGTAACAGGACGTGACCAAGCGCAAATAATAAGAAACCTCGTAGATAATAAATTCACTCCGGAAACAAACATAGGTGTAAATCTTAAGCTCATTTCTGGAGGAACACTTCTTCCTTCAGTTTTGGCAGGTGTTGGTCCTGATGTTTCTCTTATGGAAACAAGCACGACTATTATCGACTATGCATTACGTAATGCAGTAGCACCTCTAAATGAGTTTATAGAAAAGGACTTGAAGGAGGGCGAGGACGCACTGTCAGCCTTCCCGAAAGCGGCAATGGTGCCGTTGACTCTTAGCAAGTTCGACCTTGAAAAATATAAGGCAGCACATGCAAAGGTGCTCAGCGAGGGCAAGGAGTACAAGGACGGTCAATGCACGCTTTGTGGCGAGATTGTATCAGAGGGTCAAATCCTTTGCGAGTCTTGCTCCAAAAAGTACACACAAAATGATTATTATGGCTTGCCTGACTCACTTACCTTCTCAATGATGTTCTACCGTAAGGACGTTCTTGCATCACTTGATATAGAGCTTCCTACAACGTGGAGCGATATGCTTTCTATTCTTCCTATTCTTCAATATAATAATATGGAGATAGGTATTGTAAACGACATATATACCTTTATGTATCAGAGTGGATATGAGGCATATTCAAAAGAGGGTATGACCATCAACTTTGATTCAATAGGCGTTCTTAACGCATTCACTGAAATGTGTAATCTCTATACTCAATATTCATTACCATACACATTTGATTTCTCGAACCGTTTCAGAACAGGTGAAATGCCAATTGGTATAGCACCATATACAACATGTAACCAGCTATCCGTATTTGCATCTGAGCTTTCAGGACTTTGGAGCTTCGTTCCACTACCTGGCTATGCATTGGAGGATGAGAATGGAAATGAGTATATAAACAACTCAGCAGTCGCAACTGTAACAGGCTGTGTAATGATTAATGATTCAGATAACAAAGAGGCAGCTTGGGAATTTATGAAATGGTACACAGCTAAGGATTTCCAAGTATCCTATTCAAATGAAATAGTATCTATCTTGGGTATAGCAGCAAGACCTGCAACAGCAAACATAGAAGCAATTACAGAGCTTCCTTGGACAACGGAGGAGGCGGATAGCATTATGCGCCAATTCAACAACCTTGTAGCAGTTCCTAACTATCCAGGTAGCTACTATCTTGCTCGTTATGTCAGCTTCGCATTCTTGGCAGCATACAACGACGGTATGGACCCAGCGGACGCGCTTCTTGACTACACAGACGACATTAACAAGGAAATCACAAGAAGACGTGCAGAGTTCGGTCTTTGCACAATTGATGAGTATAAAGATTATTTAGACTCACTAAAAAAGAAGAACTAACAGTTCCAAAAATACTAAAGAAGGAGATAATGTAAATGGAAAACTACAATGAAGAATTAAGTAAAACTGATTCTATCGAAAAAGACGAATCAAAAGATTTACATGATGATAGTATTTCTAACGGAACTGATAAGACATATGAAGATGCTTCATATGAGAAGGAAGATACCACACAGGAGGAAGCAACGGATAAGAAAAAGGTTGTTTCAAGAAAGGATATGTCTGCTTGGCAGTGGACATGGCACGAAATGAAGAGAAATAAGGTAGCTTACCTTATGATATTACCCTTTATGTTCGTATTCGTTCTCTTTACGGTATTCCCCGTAGTACTTTCACTTGTACTTAGCTTTACAAACTTTAATATGCTTGAATTCAACTCAGAAATGTTTGTTGGAATCAGCAACTACACAAGATTATTCTTCGAGGATGACATATTCCTGCTTGCATGTAAAAACACACTTGTATTTGCAGTAATCACAGGACCTGTATCCTATATACTTTCATTCCTCGTAGCTTGGTTTATCAACGAGCTTTCACCAAGATTAAGAGCGATAGTAACACTTGTATTCTACGCTCCATCAATTTCAGGTGCGGTATATCTTATTTGGGGTGTGCTTTTCTCGAACGACTCATATGGTTGGGTAAATGGTACACTACTTGATTTAGGACTTATCGACGGTGCAATTCTTTGGTTCTACGATGAAAACTATGCAATGACTCTTTGTATAGTGGTTGCACTTTGGATGTCGCTTGGTACAGCATTCCTTTCCTTCATCGCAGGCTTGCAGACTATTGATAAGAGCTTGTTTGAGGCTGCTGCGGTTGACGGAATTAAAAACAGATGGCAGGAGCTTTGGTTTATCACCTTGCCTATGATGAGACCACAGCTTATGTTCGGTGCCGTAATGGCAATTACAGGCGCATTCGGCTTTGGTGGAGTAGTTACAGCGCTTTGTGGCTTCCCATCAGTAAACTATTCGTGTCACACAATTATGCACTGTCTTGAGGACTATGGCCAACAGCGTTGGGAGGTTGGCTACGCCTCGGCAATAGCATTCGTATTGTTCCTTATTATGATAGGAGCAAACTCACTCGTAAATAAAATGTTATCGAAGGTAGGACAATGATATGCAAAAAATGAGAGTTAGAAACCATCAAGTTGTCCTCAACCGTTCGGTAGGAGGAGACGCAGGAATATTTACCTTCCTTATTATAATGGGAGCGTTTATGTTCTTGCCAATGATATACGTAATAATGCAGTCCTTAAAGCCACTTGACGAGCTTTGGATGTTCCCACCAAGATTTTACGTATCACATCCAACATTTAAAAACTTTTCAGATTTGTTCACACTTTTAAGTGATTCTTGGGTTCCATTCTCAAGATACATATTCAACACAGTGTTTATAACAGCTGCAGGTACATTCGGTAACCTCTTGTTCTCATCACTTGCTGCATATGCTATTGCAAAGATTCCATTCCCAGGAAGAAAGGGCGTGTTCTGGATTATCCAGCGCTCACTTATGTTTACATCAACAGTAACAGCAATTGCAAACTTCTTGACACTTTCAACCCTTGGACTTATGGATAACCCAATGGCGATAATAATTCCAGCCTGGGGCTCATCTATGGGACTTTACCTAATGAAGCAGTTTATGGACTCATCAATTTCTGACTCCGTGCTTGAAAGCGCGCGTCTTGATGGATGCAGTGAGTTTAGAACCTTCTGGACTATAGCGATGCCAATGGTTAAGCCAGCTTGGCTTACGCTTATAATTTATTCCTTCCAAGGACTTTGGAATACAGGTGCATCACCATACATTTATAGTGAACAGCTAAAAACACTTAACTATGCAATAAGCCAGATTACAGCAGGTGGTATTGCTCGTGCAGGCGCTTCAGCCGCAGGTACTGTAATTATGATGATAGTTCCAATACTTGTATTCGTAATTTCACAAAGTAACATCATTGAAACAATGGCGTCGAGTGGTATGAAGGATTAAGGAGGTATTATGAAAAAGCTAATAAGAATAATTTCATTTATGTTTGCTATCATGATGCTCGTTGCTCCTTGCGCTCTCGCTGCTACACCATACCAAACATATACATATTCAATTGACGGTACAGTTCTTGACTCGCCAGATGCATATGTGCCATACGGAAATGGAGCAGTAACATCAGCAAGCTTAGGACTTGAAAAGCCCTTAAGCTCGCCCTCGGACATTGAATCTGATGCAGACGAAAACATTTATATTACCGATAAGGGTAATAACAGAATAGTAATAACAGACAAATATTATTCCGAGGTTTATATAATCAAGGACTTTATAAACGCTGACGGAATACCAGACTCCTTTAATACACCCGTTAGCACATTCGTGGTAAGCGAAGGTGACTTTGAGGGAATTTATGTATGCGATAAGGGTAACCACAGAATTGTTAAATTCACAAGAGATACAAAAGAGCTTGAAAAAATATATAACGAGCCAAAGGGCTTGGAGCTTGAAAATACAGAGGCTTACACGCCTGTAAGCTGTGTTGTTGACAAGCACGGAAGAATGTATGTAATATCCGACCAAATCACAAAGGGTATTATAGCTCTTACATCAAACGGTGAATTTATTAACTACATAGGTGCAGCTAAGGTTTCAGTAGATGCACTTGGTGTAATTATGAGCTTGTTTGGCTTGGGTGATGACGATGTTGACGTTCCTACCAGCTTTTCAAACCTTGAGCTCGATGAATCAACAGGAGACTTCTTATACGCAACAATTCTCTATAAGACAGATGAGGATAAGGAGAATCAATTTAACGCTATTGAGAGCAAAAACCCTGACTACGCTCCGGTAAGACTTTTAAATGCCAGCGGTGTTGATATTATGAACCGTAACGGCTTCTTTGCTCCTGCAGGAGAGGTAGCAGTAAAGCTTGAAAAGGACGTTGTAAAAACAACAACAAATAAGGATGCACCGGTTGGCGTATCTGAAATTATAGACGTTTCAAGTGGACCAAACGGTGTATGGTCTATAATTGACAACAAGCGTTCAAAGATTTACACATACGATAAAAACGGTAACCTTCTTTACATTTTTGGAGATATAGGAAACCAATTTGGTAACCTTACAAATGCAAAGGCTATTACATATCAAGGCGAAAAAATAGTTGTTCTTGACGTTTCCAATAGCTCATTTACAGTTTATAGGCGTACAGAGTACGCACAGATTCTTGATACAGCTATTGAGTATCAGAACGGAAGAGACTTCGAGGCAGCCTCTGAGGCTTGGGATGAGGTTCTTGCGTGGAACAATAACTTTGACACAGCATATGTAGAAAAGGGAAAATCGCTTTATCGTGCAGGTAATTTCAGCGAAGCAAGTAACTATTTCAAAAACGCATACGACACGGAGAACTATGCAGCAGCATTTAAGGAAATGCGTGCTGACATAATGGAAACATTATTTATTCCAATGATAGTTGGTATAGTTCTTCTTGTAATCGGCTTGGCTTGGGTATTCAAGAAGGCTGGTAAGATTAACACCGCAGCAGCAGTTAAGGCAGGTAATAAGTCCTTTAAGGAGGAGCTGACCTATGGCTTCCACCTAATGTTCCATCCATTCGATGGATATTGGGACTTGAAGCACGAAAAGCGTGGTTCAATAAGAGCATCCTTGGTGTTTATAGGTGCAACAGTTCTTGCATTCTATTGGCAAGCAGTAGGACAGAGCTATTATTATATGCCCGAAGGCTCAACTGCAACAATATTCTCACAAATTACAGCAGTGCTTATTCCATTACTTCTCTTTATGGTATCGAACTGGTGCTTTACAACCTTATTCGACGGAGAGGGAAGCTTTAAGGATATATTCATTGCAACATCATACGCATTATTCCCAGTTCCCGTTTTAGTAGCTGTTTCAACCCTGTTAACTCATGCCTTAGTAGGTACAGAGGGACAAATAGTAACAATGGTAGTTTCTATTGCATACATTTGGATGATATTCTTGATGGTAATCGGTATGCAGGTAACACACGACTACTCAATGGGCAAAAATATACTTACAATTTTGGCAACCATACTCGGTATGATAATAATTATGTTTATCGCAGTATTGTTTACCTCACTCATTTCAAAGATGGTAACACTTGTAACCTCAATTGTAAGCGAGCTAAGCTATAGGTAAGGAGGCGCGAATTTATGAAAAAAAGAATAATATCGTTCATCCTTGCTGTAATGATGGTGATAACAACTATCGGCACAATGATAGTTGGGGCAGCCGATATAAACTACTATTCAGATGTATTTAATAATAAAGAAGAAAAGCTTGCAACAATGAAGCCTGTTGTAAAGAGTGAAAATGGTCTTTACGAGCTTTATTATGATGATTACTCTGGAGAAATGGCAATTAAAAACCTGAAGACAGGAAATATCACCCTTTCAAATCCATATGATGCTTCTCAAAAGAAGCTCGCAGATGCTGAAAAGGGAAGACTACTATCTCAGGTTTACCTAAATTTCACCACAATTTCAACCAATGCACTTGCTACAAAATATAGTTATTTGGACGGTTCACTTTTAGGACAAAACAAATACACGCCAACCAAAACGGGACTTAAGGTTCACTACATACTTGGCGAAAAAATAAGAGATTTCCTTTGCCCACTTAAAATTTCAGTTGAGGATATGAATAAGCTCCTTAGCCAAATTGAAGACGAGGCAATAAAGGCAGATATTTTAAGCTCGTATTCAAAGTATGATATAAGTGAATTCACAATTCAAGGTATGATAGACCAAGCAATTGCAACATACCCAATTTGTGAGAAAATTCCGATTTATGTAATCGTGCCTTCAGCTACCGATGTAAGAAAGAAGCAGCTTGAGGATTTGTTTGAAAAGTATACTGATTACACCTTTGAAAAGCTTTATGCAGACTATAAAAAGGTAGAGGATAAAAATGATACCTTCTACAAAAAAGAGGATTTGACAGAGAAGCCTTATTTTGAATTTGACGTATCGTACGACTTAACAAATGATGGACTTGTAGCAACGCTTGATGCATCAAGCATTGTATATGATGCAGAGCTTTACTACATAAACACAATCTCAATACTTCCTCATTTTGACTCGGCATTAAGAGACGACAAGGGATATATATTTATGCCTGACGGAAGCGGAACGCTTTATAGATTTGAGGACATCAAGGCTAAAAACGCTAAAGCAACCGTAACAATGAGTATGTATGGTACAGACTATGCATATTATCAGGTAAGCGAGAAGAATACTGAGCAATATGCAATGCCGGTATTTGGCTTAGTAAACAGCTCCAAGGAGTACAATAATGGATATTTTGCGATAATAGAAAAGGGCGACGCTCTTGCAACAATGTCAGCAGTATTTACAGAGTACTACAATAGTGCATACGCAAGCTTTAAAATAGTACCATATGACGTATATGACTTGGCTGATGCGTTCTCTAGCGGAACAACAAAAAGTAACGCAATTTCTATTGGAGGCAAGGACCACTATAAGGGCAAATGCCAAATAAGATACGTATTGCTTTCTGATGAAGCATATGGAATTGATGGAGTATATGACGCAAGCTATATGGGTATGGCTAAATACTACCGTGATTATCTAAACAAAAACGGTACATTAAACAAGCTTACCAAGGATGACATTGACGAAAAATATGTTAAGCTATTCTTAGAGGTGTTTGGTTCAATTGAGGTTGACGATACCTTCTTAACCTTCCCAATAAGAACAAACAAGGCTCTTACAACCTTTAATGATGTTAAGAATATCAGAAATGAGCTTTATGGCTATGGCGTTGGCAATGTTTCATTTATTCTAAAGGGCTTTGCAAACGGTGGTATTTCATCCACATATCCTACAGATATTAGCTGGCAGGGTGATGTTGGTGGAAGCGATGGCTTTGTTGAGCTTTTGAAGGATGCAAAGGAAAAGGGCTATGTAATAGCTCCCGAGCTTGACTTCGCGTACTCATACAAGTCAAAAACCTTCTCAGCATATAGCAACTCTGACCACGCTGTAAAAACACTTGATAATAGATATACAACTAAGCGTGTATATTACGCTGCAACTCAAACCTTTGAGCGTACAGGTGGCGTAGCTGTATCAAGTGGTGCATTTGAATATCTTTACAGCAAGTTCTATTCAGATGTAGAGGAATACGAATTAACAACATTAGCAGTAAGAACACTTGGCTCAGACCTTAACTCTGACTTTAATAAGGATAAATTTATCGACAGAGAAACATCGAAGAACAATGTAGTAAATCTCTTTAAATCGTTAAAGGGCAAGGACAAAAGGAAGAACTTTGATTTGATAGTAGATATAGGTAACTCCTATGCTATACCATATGCTTCGGCAGTTCTTGGCGCATCGCTTGACAGTAGCCGTATCGCATACGCAAGTGAAGCAGTTCCGTTTATGGGAATTGTATATCATGCATCACTTGAATTTGCAGGAAACGCTCTTAATATGGAGGGTGATAGCAAATACATGTTCTTAAAGGCGCTCGAAAACGGCGCATCGCTTTACTACACAATAGCAAAGCAAAACATCGAATACTTAAAGTTCGATGAGGACTTCAACAAATATTACTCAATAAACTACGACCACTTAAGAGATACAATCATAAACACCTACAATGACTACAACAAGCTTATGAAGGATAAGCAGGACTTGTACATTGTTAAGCACGAGTTTATGAATGCCGAGGATGGCTATAACGTAATAAGAGATGAGGACGGCAAGGCGCTTAATAACTCCTTCGTTGTACTTGTTGTTTACGAGGATGGCACAGGCTTTATTCTTAACTACAATGATTATAGTGTTACCGTTGAATTTGAGGGTAAGACATACGAAATTGATGGTCTTGGTTATGCAAGATATAAATCTACAAAGTAAGGAGGAAGGTAAGAAACAATGAAAAGCACAAGAAAAACCAAAAATGCCGTAAGACTTTCTTACTCCTCCATAACAGCAACTGAGGAAAAGGTATATCCTATTTCCTTGGTCAATGACAGACCCTTAGTTGTTGTAAGAAGAGTAGATGAGGAAGCTAAAGAGGAGCCGATTCTTGAAAACGAGGCTCTTGACAATGAGGCGCTTGAAAACGAGGTAGCCTTTGAGACTACCGAGGAAGCACCTAATATGGAGCAAGCTCAAGAACAGGCTTTTGAAAATGAGGCTAAAAAAGAGGAAGCTGAGCCACAAGAGGAAGCATTCTTTAATTACGAGCCTGAAAATGCACAAGAAAGCTTGGATAAGGAAGCTTTCGAGCAAGTACAAAAGCAAGAGCCTCAAAAAGAGGAGGAAATAAAGCTTGACCCAATACAGGATGAACAAAAGCCTAAAAAGAAAGGCTTCCGCCTTTCACTTACAGAAAAGAGATCGCTCTCTGGCTGGCTTTTCGTTCTTCCATTCGTAATAGGTATTCTGTTTGTATATGGACCTATTATCATAAGCTCAATAACCTTTACATTTGTAGATAATAAGTCAATATTCAGCGCAGATGGCTATGAATTTGTTGGCTTTGCAAACTACGCAAATGTATTCAAGGAATATGAATGGTTCTCAGATACGATAGTCGATGCTATGCAGGACTTGATTTTACAAATTCCCGCAATAGTAATCTTCTCACTCTTTATGGCAATCATTCTTAACCAAAAGATGACAGGACGTGCAGTATTCCGTGCAATATTCTTCTTGCCGGTTATTCTTTCAACAGGTATTATCGACGCACTTGACGTTAATTCATCACTTATGGATTCAATGCAAAACTCACAGGGTGGAATAGACGATAACACAGGTGGCGAGGGCGCAGGAGGAATAGTATCGGCGCTTGACATAGAGATGCTGCTGTCAAATATCAAGCTGGGAACGGACCTTGTAAAAATAGTTACCGACCTTGTAAATGATATTTTTGATATAGTAAGTCGCTCGGGCGTACAAATGCTCATATTCCTATCAGGCTTACAATCCATATCACCTGCTATTTATGAATCGTGCGAGGTAGAGGGCGCATCAGCTTGGGAAACCTTCTGGAAGATAACCCTTCCAATGATAAGCCCAATGATTTTGGTAAACGCTGTTTATACAATAATAGACCTATTTACTTCTGCCGACAACCGCGTAATGCAAGCTGTATTTGGAGGATACGGAAGCGTATATTACCATGATACAAACTATGCAATGGCAGGCGTAATGATGTGGCTATACATTATAATAGTACTTGCAGTTATAGTATTAGTTGCACTATTACTTAAATCTGTAGTATTCTATCAAAGAAGAGATTAAGGAGGAGAAAATGGAGACTACAAAGGTTAAAAAAGAAACCAAAAATAAAATCCGCGTAGATTTCGAGCGCGCTCCTCTATCTGTAAGACTTAAGCAAAAGTTTTTATCAATGGACTTTTTGGTAAACGTGGTGTTTAAGATATTCAGATTTATACTTCTTGTTGGTGTATCATACGTAATTCTTTATCCATACATAGCAAAGATTTTCGCTTCATTTATGTCAATAAGCGACTTTAAGGACGTAACCGTTATTCTTATATCCAAGAGCCCAACTCTTGAGCAATATAAGTATATAATTACAGATAACGGGTACTTCTTAGCGCTTCTTAATACGTTCCTTCTATCACTTAGCGTAGCGCTTATACAAACAGTCGTTTGTGCGCTTGTCGCATATGGCTTAGCTAAGTTTAAGTTCAAGGGAAATAACATCATATTCTTCCTTGTAATATTTACTATGATGGTTCCCCAAGAGGCGCTTATGTACGCGATGGATACCTTCTTTGCTACATTTTCAAAGCACAATGTAATAGGAATGCTATTAAGCTCAATGGGCGCAATAGGCGAATATGGCTTTGAGAACACAATGGCACCACTTTACATACTCTCATTCTTAGGACTTGGCTTTAAGAACGGTCTGTTCATATTTATGCTACGACAGTTCTTTAAGGGAGTGCCCGATGAGCTTGAGGAGTCAGCATACGTTGATGGCTCAAGCACAATGAGAACCTTCTTTACAATAATTATTCCACTGGCAATTCCAATGCTCGTAACAGTATTTATATTCTCGTTTGCATGGACCTGGACGGATGACTTCTATTCAACCATATTCTTTGACTCCACCTATGAGGGAGCAATGAAATATATGAGTGATATAGCAGTAGTTCCAGAATCATTAGAGAAATATACAAACTCGGGCACATCATATGCAAATGTATATTCAAGCGCAATTACAGGAACAGCATCAATACTTATCATTCTTCCATTGCTTATTGCATATATATTTGTACAAAACAAGATTGTTCAGGGTATTGAACGTAGTGGTATCGTAGGCTAATTTCTGTTCTTAATATCGGCGTCGCAGTGCGCCGATATTAAGAAAAAAAGCGTTGTAAAAAAACATTTGAAAAAATATAAATTATTTTTCAAAAAGTGTTGACAAACACTATAATATGTGCTAAAATATTTACAATGTTAGAGATATGCATGCATATCCGTTACTTGAAGGAGGATTTAAAATGAAATATACTTCCCCAATTTATGAGATTGAAGCAATTGAAACCGAAGATATTATGGATACCTCCGGAAACTTCATAATTACTGAGACTGAAGAGGATAACGGTGACAAAAAGGGTAGCGCCGGCGTTAATATTAACGACATTCTCGGTGGCAATTAATCTGTAAAATAAGTATAAAATCCGTACCAGCGTTAGGTACGGATTTTTTATTGCTTTACTTAAACAATTTTAAATAGTAAAAAAAGCTCCACATTTGTGGAGCTTTAATATTTTAGATAAGTGCCTCTGCGATTTGAATTGCGTTTGTAGCTGCGCCCTTGCGAACCTGGTCGCCGCAGCACCATAGTGTTATAGCGTTGTCAAATACAAGGTCCTTTCTTATTCTACCAACAAAAACAAGGTCTTGGTCAGATGTAACAAGAGGCATAGGATAAATCTTGTTTTCTACATCATCATAAAGCTTGCAGCCCTTTTCGTTAGCAATTGCATTCTTAACCTCGTCAACAGTAAGCTCCTTTTCTGTAAGAACTGTAACTGAAATAGAGTGTGAACGAACAACGGGAACTCTTACGCATGTGCAGGTAACCTTTAATTCGGGTAAGTGTAAAATCTTTCTGCCCTCGTTTTGCATCTTCATTTCCTCGGTTGTGTAGCCATCATCATTAAATGAGCCGATTTGAGGAATAAGGTTTTCTGCAATTTGGTATTGGAACACTTCATTTTTAATTTCGCCACCACAAACGATAGCCTTCATTTGCTCCTCAAGCTCAATGGGACCTTGTGCGCCTGCACCACTTGTAGCTTGGTATGTTGAAGCAACCATACCCTTAATGTTAGATAGCTTATTTATAGCATTTACAGCAACGAGAGTAATAATAGTGGAGCAGTTAGGGTTAGCAATAATACCCTTGTTTTTCTTTGCGTCCTCTGCGTTAATTTCAGGAACAACAAGTGGAACGTCGTCGCACATACGGAATGCGCTTGAGTTGTCAATAAATACAGCGCCAGCCTTTACAATGTCGGGAGCGAATTTCTTTGCAACAGCATTTGAAGCTGCGCCAAGAACGAAATCAAGTCCCTCGAAAGCACCAAAATCAGCAAGCTTAATTGCGATGTCCTCACCCTTAAATTTAACTAACTTACCAACACTGCGCTCGCTTGCCAAAAGGCGAATTTCACCAACAGGGAAGCTTCTTTCCTCAAGCACCTTTAACATTTCACGTCCAACAGCGCCAGTTGCGCCGAGAATACCTATATTATACTTTTTCATTGTTCTACCTCGCTTAAATCATAAAGAACTTTTATTGTTTTCTTGAAGTTTCTATCACTAACACCGATAATGATGTTAATTTCGTCTGCACCCTGCTCAATCATTTTAATATTGATGTCATTTTCACCAAGAGCAGTAAAGATTTTGCCAGCAATACCTATATTTGAGGCAAGCTTTCTACCTACTATTGCAATAAGGCTGATTTCGTTATCAATTTTTATGCTATCCGGGTTAACTGCATCGTTAAGAGCAGAAATAATCTCGTGCATACAATTTTCAACGTGAGATGAAGCAACAACAACAGAGAAGCTGTCAATACTGCTTGGAATATGCTCAATTGGCACCTGGAAGCGTTCAAAAACCTCAAGCGTTCTTCTTACATAACCAATCTCATCATTCATTCTGCTTTTTGCAATTGTAATAATAGAGAAGTTTTTCTTACCGGAAATACCTGTGATAAAGTGTGAATTTTTGTCCTCGTCATCTGGGAAGCTCTCCATAATAAGAGTTCCACGTGCGTTCATATCATTTGTATTCTTAATGTACAATGGAATGCTCTTTTGTCTTACAGGGAATACAGTTTCCTCATGCAAAACGTCAGCACCCATATATGAAAGCTCTCTTAGCTCTGCAAATGTAACGTTTTCAATGGGTCTTGGATTATCAACAATTCTTGGGTCAGCGGTCATAATTCCAGACACGTCTGTCCAGTTTTCGTACATATCAGCGTTGATAGCAGCCGCTGCAATAGCGCCTGTTATATCAGAGCCACCACGTGAGAAGGTCTTGATATTTCCATCAGGAGTAGCACCATAGAAGCCGGGGATAACAACTCTTGGATTTTCCTCGATTATTTTAGAGAGATTTTTGTATGAGCGCTCAAAATCAACCTTTCCGTTGAAATTGAATACAAGCCAGGAAGCGCTATCAACAAATGCAAAGCCAAGATACTCAGCCATAAGCCTTGCGTTTAAGTATTCGCCTCTTGAAACAATATAATCAACGCTTGTTTTCTTGTTAAGAGAAGAAGCGATTTTATCAAACTCATACTCAATATCCTGTGTAAGACCACAGGATTTGTGAATTAAGCGATATCTTTCCTTAATTTGCTCAAATATATCTGTAAAAGGAACACTGTACTTAATGTGTGCGTGGCAGATATAAAGAAGGTCAGTAACCTTAATATCGTCCTTAAATCTCTTACCAGGGGCAGAAACAACCACAACCATACGTGACTTATCTGCATCAATAATTTTCTTTACCTTTTCAAATGACTCGCCAGAAGCTAACGAGGAGCCACCGAATTTACATACCTTCAACATAAATTATTCCTCAATACCCGCAATAAATGAAGTCGGGTCACTTTCTTTTATAGATTTTGCAAGCTCATGCATTAAGGATACCTCTAATGCCTTAGTAAGCACATAATTAACACCATCAATTACATCCTTTTTATCAACATATTTAGAGTCAATGCAAGAGAGAGTTCTAACATAGTATTTTCTCTTAAGTGCGCCATTATCAATCTTAACAGCCTTAAAGTCATCAATAAGCTTAGTATCTCCGTTTACAATATCGCAAACGTCCTGCGCTAAGGCATTACCTGTCGGGTATTTACCGGCGCCCTGTCCAAAATAGGAAAGTCTGCCAACGCTATTACCAAAAAGAGAAATAAGATTAAAGTTTTTGTTTACATTAGCCTCAAGAGAGGACATGCAAAGCAGCACAGGCTCAACGAAAACGGAAACAGAGTCCTTATTCTTTACGCCAAAGCCCATATATCGTACAGTCTTACCAAGCCTTTTAGTAACATAATCAATGTCAGCCTTTGAAACGTTACGCATAGAGAAAACTGAAACATTTTCTTCCTTTATAATAGTATTAAATGCAATAGAGGATGAAATTGCTGTTTTTCTCGCAACGTCAAGACCGTCAATATCAGCACTTGGATTTGCCTCGGCATAGCCAAGTGCCTGAGCCTCCTTCAAAACGCTCTCAAAATCAGAGCCGTTTGAAATCATTGAGTCAAGAATAAAGTTAGTAGTACCATTCATAATACCCATAACCTTAGTAATTTCATCAATACGAATGCTTCTTTTTAAATTATAGAGCCAAGGAATACCGCCACCAACGCTTGAGGTGAAGCGAATAGTAACGCCATTTTCCTTTGCAAGAGCGTGAAGCTCCTCATAATATTCACAAATTAAGTGCTTATTTGAGCTTACAACATGCTTTTTAGCCTTGAGAGCCTTAACAACAAATGTGTGAGCAGGCTCAAGTCCACCAATAGCCTCAGCAACAACTCCAATCTCATCATCATTCAAAATAACATTGTAATCAGAGGTGAGAACTTCGCCAAGCTCGTCATGGGGACGAATATCAAGAACTCTTTTAACGTCTAATCCGTGCTTTGTAAGCACCTCATAAGCGCCAGAACCGACTATTCCATAGCCAAGAATTGCAATTTTCATAAAAAATTTTACCTTTCCGAGTGTCTTTATTTCAAAAACACTTGTTTTTCCATGAAAAATAGTGTATCATATAAAAAGAAAAAAATCAAGGGGGAAATTGAAAAATGTTGTATTTAAGTACAAGAAATAATAAAATCTCGAAAACACCGTCAGAAGCAGTGCTCATGGGAATAGCAAAGGACGGTGGTCTTTATATGCCAAAATCCTTTGATGAGGCGAAATTTCCAATGGACGAGCTTCAGAAAATGTCAAACAAGGAAATCTCAGCAAGGGTAATTTCACTTTTATTCGCAGGCGACAAAATGCTCAGTGATGAAAATGGCGAAATGGCAGGAGCATACAAGCTCGTTTCCAAGGCGTATGACAACAAATTTGAGGGAGACGACTTTGCTCCACTATCAAAGGTAGAGGATGCGTACGTTATGGAGCTTTATCACGGACCAACCTGTGCATTCAAGGACGTTGCGCTTCAGCTTTTGCCACAGCTCATTTCAGCAGCTAAGAAGGCAACTGATATGAAGGATGAAATAGTTATCCTAACAGCAACAAGTGGTGACACAGGCAGCGCAGCCCTTTCAGGCTTCTCAAATGTTGAGGGAGTTAAAATTATAGTATTCTATCCTCGTGTTGGTATCAGCGCAGTTCAAGAAAGACAAATGGTTAGCGTTGATGGTAAAAACACCTGTGTTTGCTCTGTTGGTGGTAACTTTGACGATGCGCAAAGTGGTGTAAAGAATATCTTTGCAAATCTTAAATTACCAGAGGGTGTTGTGCTTTCAAGTGCAAACTCTATAAACATAGGCAGACTTGCTCCACAGGTAGCATACTACTTCAAGGCATACAGAGACCTTATGGCAAATGGCGAAATTAAAATGGGTGACAAGGTTAACTTTGTAGTACCAACAGGTAACTTTGGCGACATTTTAGCAGGCTATTTTGCTAAGCAAATGGGCTTGCCGGTTGGAAAGCTTGTTTGTGCATCAAACGAGAATAAGGTTTTAACCGACTTCTTTGAAAATGGTATATATAATAAAAATAGAAGCTTCCATATTACAAAATCACCCTCAATGGATATTTTGATTTCAAGCAATCTTGAAAGACTTCTTTATATGGTATGTGGCTCTGATAAATGCGCTGAATATATGGCACAGCTTAAGGAAAAGGGCGAATACAAGCTCACAAGCGAGGAGCTTAGCAAAATAAAGAGCGAGTTCGAGGCTGGCTATTGTGATGATAACGAAACCATCGATACAATTAAAGAGGTTTATGAGAGCTCAAAATATCTTATGGATACACACACAGCAGTTGCTTGGAGCGTTTATAAAAAGTGGCTCAAGGAAAGTGGCAACAAGGATAAGACCGTTGTTCTCTCAACTGCATCACCATACAAGTTCTCAAACAGCGTAATGAACGCGCTTGGCAAGTCCTACAATGGTGAATTTGACGCACTTAAAAAGCTCAATAAATACACAGGCGCTAAGATTCCCGACTCACTTGTAGATATCGAGAACAAGGCAATATTCCACAAGGTAACGGTTGAAAAGGACGATATGATGTCATTCGTTGATTCAATGGTCAATAAAAAGAGCTGGAACGACTAAAATGCAACCTACAAAAAGCAAGGTAAGGGTAAGGGTTCCTGCAACCTCGGCCAACTTAGGCTCAGGCTTTGACTGCGCGGGAATTGCTTACGACCTATATAATGTTTTTGAATTTGAAAAAATTGACAAGGGGCTTGAATACATAGGCTGTGAGAAGCGCTTCGCAAACGAGGACAATTTAGTTTACGTTGCCTTCAAGGCAGTGTGCGATAAAATAGGTGCTGATAGTAGCGTACGCATAACTATTGTCGAAACTAACATCCCCTTTGCGCGAGGATTAGGCTCGTCAGCAACGCTTATTTGCGCAGGAGCATACAGCGCTAATAAAATGTATGGCGATGCTCTTTCACTTGATGATGTGTTTGAAATTTGCACAAAAATTGAAGGACATCCCGATAATGTTGCCCCAGCGCTCTTTGGCTCTCTTTGTGCTTCCGTTGTTGAGGACGGCAAGCCAAAAACAATAAAATTTTCTGTTAGTGACAAAATTCACTTTACTATTCTGGTGCCCGATTTTGAGGTTAGCACCCTAAGAGCGCGTGATGCCTTGCCACACAGCATAGACAGAGATGATGCAGTTTATAATATGTCGCGTGTTGCGCTTTTGCCATACGCGTTTGAAAGAGCAGACTTTGAGCTACTGAAAATAGTAACAGAGGATAAGCTTCATCAAAAGTACAGAAAAAAGCTTTTTAAAAATATTGATGATATAGAAAAGGCGTGCTTTGAAAGTGGAGCAGTGTCGTTTACAGTAAGTGGCGCAGGCTCAACCTGTCTTGCCATATCAAGCGAGCCAATAGAGGATGAAATAAACAAAAGAATAAAAGATATGCCAAATGGCTGGGTAGCCAAGGAGCTTAAAATTTCGGTAAACGGAACAAGAGAGGTGTAAAAAATGCAAAGCAAGTATCTACTTGTAGATAAGGAAATTTTACCTGCATATTACGAGAGAGTTATTGAGGCAAAGGAGCATTTAGCAAGTGGAAGGGCAAAGGACGTGTCCGAGGCAACTAAAATGGTCGGCATTTCAAGGAGCACCTATTATAAGTACAAGGACTATGTTTTTGCCACAAATTCAGACACAGAGTGCCGAAAAGCAGTAATTTCGCTAACCCTGTATCACAAATCAGGACTACTTGGAGAGGTATTAAATGTACTTTCCTCTAAGGGCGCAAATATTTTAACAATAACTCAAAACCTACCTGTAAATAAAAGAGCGCACGTCGTTTTATCAATGGACGTATCTGGCGTTGTTGGCGATATGACAGCTATTTGCGATGCATTATCAAGCATACAGGGCGTTTCGGGAGTAAAGCCAATAGCAATAGAATAATTATCAACATAGGGAGCCTAAAATTTCAAGGCTCCTTTTTTGTATATTGACTTTTTAATAGAAAAGTTATATAATATATATGATAATAAAATCGTAAGCTGATTGCTTACAAAAGGAGTATATAATGAAAAAACGTTTAATGTTAATTTTGTTAGCTGTTCTTTCACTTTGCCTTGCCTTTTCAATGGTGTCCTGTGGTGACGAGGAGGGCTCTGATGGCGATGTAGAGCTTGATGAAAACGGCTTTTGCGTTGGTGAACACGTATATGGCGAATGGACAGTGACAAAGAATCCTACCTGTCAAGGCGATGGAGAGGAAGCAAGGATATGTAAGAATTGTCCTAAGAAGGAAACGAGAGACATCAAGGTTGATGACAAAAGGGATTGTGACTTTACAGGCTGGGCAACAGCTCTTGAGCCCAACTGCACCGAAGACGGTGTAAGCGCACGTATTTGTAGAGTTTGTGACAATATTGAAGCAAAGCCTATAAGCGCGCTTGGCCACGATTATGGTGATGGCTCATATACAACTATAGATGAGGTTACTTGTACAACTGATGGCCTTGAGAGAAGAATTTGCAGAACCTGCGAATTTAATGACGAGAGGGTAGTTCCAATGCTTAACCACCCAAGCGATAAGCTTGATATACTTGAGGCACAAGAGCCAACGGAAACAGATGAGGGCTGGACAAGGGGCGTTTATTGCTTTGCTTGTAAAACACAGCTTGTTGAGTCATATATTGTTCCCGCACTTGGCACAGGTGAATTAGCTAATATAACAAAATCATCTAATATCAATTTCTGGATGATACTTGCAAATGGTGAAAAGAAGTTGCAGGAAGATTACGGTGGAGGCTACGGTACGAACAAAGGAAATCTTTTTGATGGCAAGTATGATACAAGATCCAGTGGTGGTAAGAGCGCTGATAACTCATACACATTTGAATGGACAGCTGAGCAATATATAAACAGTATAAAGGTATGGTGCAATATTGAGGGTACATTTAAAAATGACCAGCTATCAATAATCTTGTATGATTCAGCAGGAAATGTAACATACAAGTCCGATGTAATTGATGTTAGCAAAACAGTAAATTACAATTTTGAGAACATAAATAAATTTGCTCAAAAGGTTGAAATTGTTTTACGTACACCTAACCCAGGTGGATATAGTGGACATAACTACCTTTACGAGGTGGAAATTTACGCTCCTGCAACTGAGGAATAAAATTAAAAGGGGCTGTTGCAATAAGCACAGACCAAAAACAGACACATTCCCCTATAAAATCAAGTTAAAACAATTATTTTAGTAAATTTTTAAGGTTGAGAACTTGCGGTTTTGTTGCAAGTTCTCTTCATTTTAATGTCTGTTTTTTAGGCGCGAGCTCGCACTCTACCGTACGAAGTACGCCTACGTGTACAAGCTCACGCCTTCTGCACTCATTTCACTATCCCCTTTCGCTTTGTTATAACAAAAAATCCCAACGTTCTTTAGTTGGGATTTTTTTGTGTATTATTCGCTTCTAAGTGCGATAACAGGGTCCTTTTTAGAAGCAACCCTTGCAGGGATAAGACCTGCAACAAGAGTTAGAATCATGCTTATAAGGATGAGCACAATAGCAGGCACTATTCCAAGCGTAGCCTTGAGTGATGCCAAGCCTGTGAGAGAATAAAGGATTACATTTATAATTACATTGAATATAAGTGTAACCAAAATGCCTATAAAGCCTGCGCCAAAGCCAACGATTAATGTTTCTGCATTGAATACGCGTGAAATATCCTTCTTTGATGCACCAATAGCGCGCAATATACCGATTTCCTTTGTTCTTTCAAGAACTGAAATATAGGTTATAATTCCAATCATAATAGAAGAAACGATAAGTGAAATAGATACGAATGCTACTAAAACATAGGTAATTGCATCAATAATAGTAGTTACAGAGCTCATAAGGAGAGCGACAGTATCAGAGTAAGTAATCTTGTCGCTATCTCTGCCTAAGCGCTCAGCCTCCTTGTTGTAATCGGAAATTTCTGCCTTAATAATTTCCTTAGAGTCAAAATCCTTAGGATAAATCAAAATCTTGGTAGGAGTGTCTAAGTTTATAGAGCCTATCTTCTCCATAGCAGCCTCATATGAGGTGTTATCAAGCATAGAGTTGATAACTCTTATAAAGTTGTCATCAGTAGTATTCATAAGCGCCATAGCAGCAAGCTTTGTCGCTTGGTCCTCAATTTGCAAAATTTGCATTTTGATAGACAAGGCATCCTTTAATGTATAGCCACCGTAAGGAGCGTTTTTAGTAATTGGCGCAATAGATGAGCCAAGCATATTTTCAAACGCCTCAATAATTTGCTCGTCGGACATTGCCTTAACGTAAGGAGCATAAAGCTCGTTTTGGCTAATTAAGTCTCTTAAATACTTACAGTCAGGAGCATAGCCCTCAAATTTAAGACCATTCAAGAGATTTATCTCATTGTTTTGCTTTTGCGCGCTTACAACGTCACCACCATTTGAAATTCCAAGCACATCACTTGCCAAGGCTGAGGTGTAGCCAATAGCACCAATCATAGCAGAGCTTGCAGAGTTTTCAGATGGAGTTACAATTCCAACCACCTTAAGAGTCATAGCGTCATCAGATGCTAAATACGATTGAATTTCAATGTCCTTGCGCTCTTCAATTTTAGTAATACCGTTTTCGGTAACAACCTTGTATTTTTCGGAGTCTGGGAGCACCTTGAACTCATATCCTAAAATATCCTCAAATGAGAAGGAGGCCTCGGGAATTTCAGTTTCATTTCCCTCAATAGTATCAGTTCTTGTGGAAACCCAGTTTTTAAGCTCCTGAATATCCCTTATACCAAGAGTATAAAGAATATAGTCTGAAACCTGTTGCTTTGAGTCAACTATGAGAACGACCTCGTTTGAGCTATCTGCGCTTGGGTATTTGCCATAAAGCACGTCATATTGCGAAGAGATATAATCACTATCTCCAACAAGCTCAGTCCAAGCGTTAGTTGTTAGCATAGAGGAAGCGCCACCGGAGCCAAACATATCTCCAAGACCGATTTGTGCCATAAGCTCAGCAAAGTCTGTGATGTTTTTACGGTATGTGACAATTTCACCCTTGTCATTCTTTATAATTGTATATGTGTTAAGCCTCGTGTTATATAGGTACTTAACGTCTGTGGAGCTTGGCTTGATTTGCGAGTCGTTTTCGATATAATCTCTGAAGGCTGTAAGGTTATTGCTTGTAGCACCGTTAGCAACGGTATTCATAACCTTAATCATAATATCGTTTGAGTAGATAGTTGTTTTGTCAATATCCTCCTCGTCACGACCACTTTGCTCCATAAGTGAGCCAAGCAACGTCATTGTATCCATAGTGCTCTCATTAATTTCAATTGGGTAAGAGGACATAGTGCTTTCCTCAACGCTTGAAATGTATGCGTTAACACCCGTTGAAACTGATAAAATAAGAGCGATACCAATAATACCAATACTACCTGCAAACGAGGTTAAGAAGGTTCTGCCCTTTTTAGTAAGAAGGTTGTTAAGTGATAAAAGAAGAGCAGTTAAGAAGGACATAGAGGTTTTAGCCTTTTTACCCTTGTTCGTTGCTTTTTTAGTGCTTGCCTCGACCTTTTCCCTTTTAGGAGCAGTCATTTTATCGCTTGGAGGCAACACCTCTAAGCTTGCAACGTTGCGATTTTTATCCTCGTCAACCATAGTATTAACAGGCGCAGTATCAAGCACCCTGTCAACCCTTGATAAATCAAAGGTATCCTCTTGCATCTCATAATAAGGGCGCGAGTCGCTTATTATTTGACCGTCAAGCAAATTTATAATTCTCGTTGAATATTCCTTTGCAAGCTCTGGGTTATGGGTAACCATAATAATAAGTCTGTCATTGGAAATTTCCTTAAGAATTTCCATAATCTGCACACTTGTAGTTGAGTCAAGCGCGCCCGTAGGCTCGTCAGCGAGCAAAATGTCAGGGTCGTTAACAAGAGCACGTGCAATAGCAACCCTTTGCATCTGACCGCCCGACATTTGATTTGGCTTTTTATGAATTTGGTCGCCAAGACCAACCTTAGTAAGCGCCTCAATAGCACGTGTCCTTCTTTCCTTGGCATCAACGCCCGAAAGAGTAAGAGCAAGCTCTACGTTTGATAATACGCTTTGGTGTGGGATAAGATTATAGCTTTGGAATACAAAGCCAACAGAGTGATTTCTGTATGTGTCCCAGTCCCTATCCTCGAATTTTTTGGTTGATTTTTCATTTATAATAAGGTCACCGCTTGTATAGTTATCAAGACCACCTATTATGTTAAGCAAGGTGGTTTTTCCACATCCCGATGGACCGAGAATAGAAACGAATTCACTCTCTCTGAATTGCAAGGAAACACCATTTAATGCGTGCACTACTGAGTCGCCAGTAACATAATCTTTTCTTATGTTAGTCAGCTTTAGCATAGTTTTCCCCCTTTATTAAATATTAGTATTTTTATTTTATATCTAACGCGTGCGTGTGTCAATAAAAAATCAACAATTTTCATTAAATTTTCACATTTGGAAATTGGTAGTTGTAAAAAGGGTTCCTCATATGCTACAATAAACAATGGATTAGCTTAATAAAAGAGGATAAATTATGAAAAATAGAACGGATTGGTTCAAGGAAGCGGGCTACGGAATTTTCGTTCATTGGACGACAAATAGTCTTGACAAGGACGGTAATAAAAAGGAATATTTTAAAGCGGTAGAGGATTTTGATATTGATACCTTTGTTACACAAATCAAAAGCTCGGGCGCTAAATTTCTATTTATCACAACCTCACATTCACAAATGCGCCTTCCATTTCCTTTGAAGGAGCTTGATGAGATTGTTCCAAATCACACAGCAAAGCGCGATTTAATAATGGAGATAGCAAACAGACTTGAAAAGGAAAATATAAGGCTAATGCTGTATTTTAACGGAGATGGGTCTGAGGACATAGAATGGCAAAGTGCGACAGGCTTTAAAACGGATCACCAAAGGCACGCTCAATATTGCTACGATGTAACAAGAGCAATTTCGTTAAAATATGGAACGAAAATTCACGGCTGGTGGATAGACTGCTGTTACGAGCCTGATGTGTGTAAAGGCACAGGTGTAAGATATGATTATGAAAAATATGCAAGCGCACTAAGGGCAGGAAATCCTGATTCAATAATAGCATTTAATTTCCGAGGCACGTGTGGTTGGGGAAGCACATGGGGAAGGGGAATTGCTGACTTCCAAGCAGGAGAGGAAAACTCACTCGACTTTTTGCCAAAGGGTCGCTTTAGTGGAGAGGGAGATACACAATGGTTTGCGCTTTGCTGGATGGATGAATTTTGGGTGCACGAAAAGCACGGTGTGCCATCGCCTGTTCACGAAAACGAAAGAGTTCTTGAATATGTAAGGAAAGTAAAAGAAAATGACGGTGTATTTGCATACAACGTAGCATTATATCAGGAGGGACATATTTCAGACAAAACCTGCGAACAGCTACTATGGCTTAAGCAACATGGTATAGAAGATTAAACTCATAACAGCCTATTTAAGCAATACATATAGACATATGCACAAATGTGCATATTATAAAATGATAACCAAATAAAGAAAAAAGCTCCAAGAAATTGGAGCTTTTGCTTTGTTACAAAATGTAACAGAAATAAATATGATACTTTGTTATAATTTATATAAGTTACTTAAAGCTGTACTTGTAGTGTTTAATTTAAGGTTTGTGGTTAATTCATTAAATATAATATATAATCTATTTAGAAATAAATTTGAATGGGGGGAGCTTCTTGGTTGATAAAAGAGTTGGAAAACGAATACAGAAGAGTCGTGAAAAAGCAAAAATCAGCCAAGAAAAATTGGCAGAGATTGTTGGTATGAGTGTTACTGCAATTTCAAATATAGAACGTGGAAATAATTATCCTTCATTTGAAAATTTTATAAAAATTGCCAATGCTATTGGCGTATCAACGGACATTTTACTTTGTGATGTTGTAGAGTCTGCGCAAATTGCGCGAGCTTCAGAATTATCAGAAAAGTTAAAAAATATTCCTGTTTTAAAAAGAAATGAATTATATATTATCATCGAAGCATTACTTGAAAAGGTATAGGAGGATGATAATCTTGTAATGAGAAACTTTAAACACATACACGAAAGTAAAGAGGAACAAGAGTACAGGCATTTGTCGTGGACAGTGTGCAGATACATTTACTTAAATAAAGATTTATATAATGATATGAAATGTAAATTTGTATATGATTATATACTTCAATATTTTGTGTTTTTCTATAATCTTTATAATGATAATGCAAACTATAATGTGAATAGCTTTGAAGAAATGTTTCAACGCGAAATAAATGATAAAAGCAGTATCATAGACGTGTCGCGAGAGGATGTAATGTGCTTTGTCGAAAGCTTTGAAGCAAATAAAATGCTTTTATCTACTGATATAAGAATTTTAAATGATTGTTTTAGGCTTTCTTAATTAAATAAAAAGAACAGGTATTTTTAAGTACCTGTTCTTATTTTATATTACTTTGAAAGTCTTTCTTCAAGAGCCTTTAACTCGTCATACATTGTTTGTGGAACTCTATCGCCAACCTGAGCGTAGAATGCCTTGATGTTTTCAACGTCCTCAAGCCAAGAAGCCTTGTCAACTGAAAGAAGATCCTCAATTGTATCAACGTTAAGGTCAAGACCCTCAATGTTGATGTCCTTAGCATATGGAACATAACCGATAGCAGTTTCTCTTGCGTCAACCTTGTCCTCACATCTTGCAAGAATCCAGTCAAGAACTCTCATGTTATCGCCAAAGCCTGGCCAAATGAAGTGACCCTCGTCATCTGTTCTGAACCAGTTAACGTGGAAAATCTTTGGAGCATTAGGAATCTTTTTGCCCATATCAAGCCAGTGCTGGAAGTAGTCACCCATGTTGTAGCCAACGAATGGACGCATAGCCATTGGGTCGCGACGAACTACACCGACAGCGCCTGCTGCAGCTGCAGTTGTTTCAGAAGCCATAATTGAGCCAACGAATGAACCGTGTTGCCAGCCGAATGATTGATATACAAGTGGAGCAGTCTTAGCTCTACGTCCGCCAAATACGATAGCAGAAATAGGAACACCTGCTGGATTGTCAAATTCCTTAGAAATGCAAGGACAGTTCTTAGCAAGAGCTGTAAATCTTGAGTTAGGATGAGCAGCGCTTGTATTAACCTTATCCTTCTTGTCGTACTTTGTCTTATCCCACTTTTCGCCCTTCCAGTTAATGCAGTTGTCAGGAGCGTTGTCATCAAGACCCTCCCACCAAACTGTATTGTTATCAAGAACGTGACCAACGTTTGTAAAGATAGTATCTCTCATAGTTGTAGCAAGAGCATTTGGATTAGACTTTTCGTTAGTACCGGGAGCAACGCCAAAGAATCCGTTTTCAGGGTTGATAGCCCAAAGACGTCCGTCCTTACCAACTCTTAACCAAGCAATATCGTCACCTACGCACCAAACCTTATAGCCCTTTTCAGAATAAGCCTTAGGAGGAATGAGCATAGCGAGGTTAGTTTTACCACAAGCAGATGGGAATGCAGCAGAGATGTACTTTGTCTCGCCATTTGGATATTCAACACCGAGAATAAGCATATGCTCAGCCATCCAGCCCTCTTTACGTCCGAGGTAGGAAGCAATACGAAGCGCGAAGCACTTTTTACCGAGCAATACGTTTCCACCGTAGCCTGAGTTTACAGACCAAATTGTGTTGTCCTCTGGGAAGTGGCAGATATAACGGTTTTCCTCATCGATATCCTTTCTCGCGTGAAGACCCTTAATAAAGCCCTCTCCATTACCCATAGCCTTAGCAACATGTGCACCGGCTCTTGTCATAATAAGCATATTAAGAACAACGTAGATAGAGTCAGTAAGCTCGATACCATACTTAGCAAAGTCAGAGCCAACCTGTCCCATAGCATAAGGGATAACGTACATTGTTCTGCCCTTGTAGGAATTTTTATAAAGCTTAGAAAGCTTTTCATAGCACTCCTTGGGGTCCATCCAGTTGTTGATATTACCTGCATCCTCTTTTGTTCTTGTGCAGATAAAGGTTCTGCCCTCAACACGAGCAACGTCGTTGATAGCAGTTCTGTGGAGATAGCAGTTAGGAAGAATTTCCTCATTGAGCTTCTCAAGCTCGCCAGTAGAGCAAGCCTCATCCTTAAGAGCCTGTGTTTGCTCCTCGCTACCGTCAATCCAAACTATCTTGTCAGGATTAACCATTTCAGCCATTTCCTCAATCCAGTCAAGAATCAACTTGGAATCGGTTAAAGCCTTGTTTTCAAATTTAAGCATAATCTATACCTCTTTCTTTAATTTTCGAATTTTAGGCTAAACAAAATTTAACCATCGTAATTATACCATATAGAAGATATATTTTGCAATATATTTTAAATACTTTTATACCAAAAATTACAAAAATTACGATAAAATTGCATCAACTATACGTTTACATAGCACGCTTTTAGTTTTTGGATGAATATCGTCGCTTTCACACACGTCATTTGAGCGCACAACCCAAACGTTATTTATCATATCAACAATTTTTAATTGCTCGCGCTGAATAGCTCTCCATGGCTCATCATTTCGCCAATCGCAGTCTGCAATTTGAATTACTACAAAGGGAAGATTTGAATCACAAAATTCGCTTCTCCAGGAATTTATCATATCATAAAGCATTTTTGAATAAAGCTCAGCCTCGCCAACAAATGAATTGCTTTCTCCCTGATACCACAAAACGTGTGAAATAGAGAATGGCAATATCGTTTTTGTCATATGCTCGAAAAGAACAGCGCTGTCATTCCAAATTGGATATTCCAAAAATGCCTTGCTAACAGGATATTTGCTCGCTACATACTTAGGCATCCAGCTTTGAATTGCCGAAGCACCTTGATACATAGAAATAAGACCGATTTTGTGCTCCCTTGAAAGCGCCTGCCCGATATAATATCCAATTGCGCTGAAATGAGGAGCATTTTCTTTGGTACATTTAACCCAACCATCCTTTGACATAAAGTGCTCTCCACTTTCTATACGGTCAACAGTGTATAGGCGCATATTTTCGTTATCTATATAATTTTCTGCTGGCTCAGAGCTTTCCCACAGCTTAAACTGCATATTTGATTGTCCACAGAGCAAATATACGTCGCCTAAATAAGCAGAAATTTTATACTCCTCGCCATCAAGCTTAAATAAAATGTCAAAGGACTCATTTTGATAGTCTCTTTTGTCAAATTCAATTAGCCATTTACCATTTGAATTTGTAGTCTTAGTATTGCCAAAAAGTGTAATTTCTACCGTGCCATTACCCTCGCCAAAGAAGCGAATGGGCTTATTTGCCTGTAATATAACACCGTTTGCAAAGATTTGATTAAGTGTTACCATAAGCCACCTCTTACAAAATTATAAGTAAATTTTACTATATGTTTTTTATAAAATCAACACAAATCATACAATTTATGCTAAAATAACATAAAACGAGGTGTGTATATGGAAATTGAGAGAAAATTTTTAGTTAAAAATATTCCGGAGCTAAAAGGACTGAAAAGCTCTGAAATAGTACAGGGCTATGTTAGCATTTCTCCTGAGATACGTATAAGAAAAAAGGATGACAAATATTTTATTACCAAAAAGGGAGAGGGCACTATTTGCCGTGAGGAAGTCGAGTGCGAGGTAACAAAAGAGGTAGGAGAAGAGTATTTTTCCAAGGTTATTAGCAATTTAGTCGAAAAAACAAGGTATTATATAAATATAGGAAAAAACATAGCTGAGCTTGATATATACAAGGGCATTTTTGATGGATTTGTAGTTGTCGAGGTTGAGTTTAATAGCTTAGAGGAATTAAACTCATTTACTCCACCATCTTGGTTTGGTGAGGACATAAGCGAAAATATGGAATATCGCAATCGCGTAATAGCTATGAAAGGTATTGACAAAACAAAATAATTTTGCTAAAATGTTTTATATTATAAAAATTTAGAGGTTCAAAATGAAAATATATGACGAGCTTGTTGCGCGTGGACTTATCGCGCAGGTAACAAATGAACAAGAAATTAAAGAAATGGTTGATAACGGTAAGGCAGTTTTCTATATAGGCTTTGACCCAACAGCAGACAGCCTTCACGTTGGACACTTTATGGCTCTTTGTCTAATGAAAAGACTTCAAATGGCAGGCAATAAGCCAATTGCACTTATCGGTGGTGGTACAGCTCATATTGGCGACCCATCTGGCAGAACAGATATGCGCTCAATGATGACTAAGGAAACGATTGACCATAACTGTGAGTGCTTCAAAAAGCAGATGTCACGCTTTATTGAATTTGGAGAGGACAAGGCAATAATGGTAAACAATGCCGACTGGCTTCTTGGACTTAACTATATTGAATTTATCCGTGATGTTGGTGGATGCTTCTCAGTAAACAATATGCTAAGAGCAAAGTGCTATGAGCAAAGACTTGAAAAGGGACTTTCCTTCCTTGAATTCAACTATATGCTTATGCAGTCCTACGACTTTTTAGAGCTTTACAATCGCTATGGCTGTAATATGCAATTCGGTGGAGATGACCAATGGTCAAATATGCTCGGTGGTACAGAGCTTATCAGAAAGAAGCTTGGCAAGGACGCCCACGCAATGACAATAAACCTTCTTTTAAACTCTGAGGGTAAGAAAATGGGTAAAACCCAGTCAGGCGCAGTATGGCTTGACCCAAATAAGACAGCTCCATATGATTTTTATCAATATTGGAGAAACGTAAACGATGCCGACGTTTTAAAATGCATAAGAATGTTAACCTTCCTTCCACTTGAGGAAATTGATAAAATGGATTCATGGGAGGGTAGCCAATTAAACAAGGCTAAGGAAATTTTGGCTTATGAATTAACAAAGCTCGTTCACGGTGAGGAGGAGGCTGTAAAGGCACAAAGCGCAGCACAGTCTATTTTCTCAGCAGGTGGAAGCGACAATATGCCCGAGGTTAAAATTGAAGAGAGCGACCTAAGAGATGACAAGATAGATATTTTATCTATTCTTGTTAAGGCAGAGCTTGTTCCGTCAAGGAGTGAGGCAAGACGCGCAGTTGAGCAGGGTGGTGTAACCATTGATGGTGAAAAGGTCACAGACATTAAAAAGCTCTATACAAGGAGCGAGCTTGCAAATGGCTTAGTAGTACGTCGTGGAAAAAAATCATACAAAAAGGTAACAGTATAAAATAAAGCAAAGAGCAGACAAGCAAGGATAAGTCCTTACTGTTTGCTCTTTTATTTTAATATTGCGAAAATATATTGATTTTTAATGAATAAAATGGTAAACTAAAAATAGCAAATTTTCGGAGGTAATTATGAAATACGAAAACAACTATTATAAGAATTATGATTTAGGCAATTTACCTAAGGATTCAATAAAGGAGCTTGAGGAGCTTTCTCTTGAAAGCGCCAAGGAGGGCATAGTAATGCTCGAGAACAAAAACAACACCCTACCATTAAAAAAAGGCGACAGAGTGTCTGTTTTTGGCAGAATACAAAGAGAGTATTACAAGAGTGGAACAGGCTCGGGTGGACTTGTAAACGTAAAATATGTAACTAACATAGTTGACGAGCTGAAAAAGTACTCTGAGATACAAATCAATGAGGAGCTTTTAGCTATTTACGAGGAATGGAAAAAGGATAATCCATTTGACCGTGGACAGGGCTGGGGACAAGAGCCTTGGTGTCAAAGGGAAATGGATATAGACATAAATGATGTTAAAAGGGCAAGAGCCTTTGGTGACAAGGCAATTGTTGTAATCGGTAGAACAGCAGGCGAGGACAAGGACAATTCAGCGACACAGGGTAGCTATCTTTTAAGCGAGGACGAGGAAAAGCTACTTGAAAAGGTAACATCTGTATTTGATAATGTAATTGTTATTCTAAACGTTGGCGCTATCATTGATATGAAATGGGTAGAAAGGTACAACGTTTCATCTGTTTTGTACGTATGGCAGGGCGGAATGTGTGGCGGTAAGGCGTGTGCACAGGTTTTAATGGGTGACTCCCCCTGTGGCAAGCTCGCTGATACTATCGCATACGATATTTCAGACTACCCCTCAACAGCTAACTTCGGTGGCAAGGAAAGAAACCTCTATAAAGAGGATATTTACGTAGGCTATAGATATTTTGAAACCTTTAATAAGGAAAAGGCTCTTTATCCATTCGGATATGGCTTGTCCTATACTACATTTGAAATTTCATCCACTGTGTCAAGCGAAAATGGAAAAATAAAGGTAGAGGCAACCGTTGAAAACACAGGCGACTATTCTGGTAAGGAGGTTGTACAGGTTTATTTCGGTGCGCCAAATGGTAAGCTCGGAAAGAGCCAAAAGGAGCTTATCGCTTATGCGAAAACAAAGCTGCTTCAAAAGGGTGAAAAAGAGACACTCCACCTTGAATTTGACATAAAAGATATGTGCGCATACGACGATAGTGGCGTAACAGGGAACAAAAATGCCTTCGTTTTAGAAGAGGGTCAATACGTAATATACGTTGGTAACTCCGTAAGAAGCTCAGAGGCTGTGTTTGTATATATTCAAGATGAATTAGAGGTTGTAAGACAGTCAATACAGACACTCCCACCAAAGCTCCCATTTGAAAGAATGAAAAATGTTGATGGTGAAATAGCTTATGAAAGCGTGCCAACAATTGAATACGATTTAGTTAAGAGAATTAACGATAATTTACCAAAGGAAATCAAGTTTACAGGCAATAAGGGAATTAAGCTTGAGGATGTAAGATTAGGCAATAATACAATGGATGAATTTATTGCTCAGCTAACAGATGATGAGCTTTGCTGTTTAGTTCGTGGTGAGGGAATGAACAGCCCCAAGGTTACCCCAGGCACAGGCTGTGCCTTCGGTGGCGTTACAGATGAGCTTGTTTCATATGGCGTGCCCATAATTTGTGGAACGGATGGCCCCTCTGGCATAAGAATGGATAGTGGACTTGTGGCAACAAGCATGCCAAACGGTACTTGTCTTGCTTGTACCTTTAATGATACTCTTGTTAGTGACCTTTATTCATTAGAGGGCGTTGAGATGACAGCGTATGAAATTGACGTTATTTTGGGCCCTGGTATCAATATACATAGAAGCCCGCTCAATGGAAGAAACTTTGAATATTTTTCAGAGGACCCATACCTCACAGGAAAAATGGCGTGCGCTATTTCAAAGGGACTTAATAGAGTTGGCGTTTATGCAACAATAAAGCATTTTATGGCAAACAGTCAGGAATGGTATAGGCACACGAATGATTCCGTGCTTTCCGAAAGAGCACTTCGTGAAATTTATGCAAGACCCTTTGAAATTGCAGTCAAGGAGGGTGGCGTAAAGTCAATAATGACAGCATATAATGCTGTAAATGGTTATCACGCAGCTTCCAATTATGACCTTACAAAAACATTGCTCCGTGACGACTGGGGCTATGATGGCTTTGTAATGACAGACTGGTGGGCGCACATAACTAACCTTGATGGAACGACAAGCACAAGTGATTTTGCAAGTATGATAAAGGCGCAAAACGACATATATATGGTTATGGAAAACGCAAAAACAAACAACGATAACCTACCAAGCGCATTAAAGAGTGGCTATATTACACGTGGTGAGCTACAGGTGTGTGCTAAGCGAATTTGCGAGTTTGCTATGACAACCCACGCATATGAAAGATTTAAGGCAAATGGCTTTAAATATGACATAACTGACCTTGACACAAGCAAAATGTGTGTAAAAAATGAAATAACAGACATAGAATTAGGAAAGAGTGTAGAGGTAGAAATTAAAAAATCCGGCAAGTATGTGGTTGAGGTTGAGTTTACAACTCCACTTAATGAGCTTGCACAGATAGCAATTCCAATGGGACTTGATAAAAGAAGCGCGTGTACCTTTGTTGCAAAGGGCACAAACGGTGGTGTTGGCAAGGTAAAGGCAAGCGTTTCAATAATGGAGTCAAAGCATACTATAAGGCTTGATTCAAATGCAGATGTTAAAATAATAAGCGTTAAGTTTTTACTATGAGGAAATAAAAATGCAAAATATTTTAGTAGTAGTCGATATGCAAAATGATTTTATAGGTGGCGCACTTGGCACAAGCGAGGCAAAAGAGATAGTGCCAAGGGTAGTAAGCATAGTAAAATCATTTGATGGCAAAATAATTTTTACAAAGGACACCCACAATAACGCCTATTTATCGACACAGGAGGGCAGAAATTTGCCTGTCCCACACTGCATAAGAGGTACACAGGGCTGGGAAATTTGTAATGAGCTTTTGCCATATGCAAGCGAAATTATAGAGAAGCCAACCTTTGGCTCAGTAAGCTTAGCCGAGCTTTTAAAGCAGGAAAACGAAAAAAACAGCATTTTAAAAATCACCTTAGTCGGACTTTGTACTGATATATGCGTTATTTCTAATGCAATGCTTTTAAAGGCGACTTTGCCAGAGGTGGAAATCGAAGTAATCTCAAGCGCGTGTGCAGGTGTAAGTGTAAAAAGCCACGAAAATGCGCTTGAGGCTATGAAAATGTGTCAAATTAAAATTATATAAAGGAGAAATGTAAAATGGAAAACTACGAGGACGATATCATCACACTAACCACAGCAGATGGTGAGGAGGTTGACTTTGTCGAGATAGCAGGAATAGCACTTGACGGTAGCTTCTATGCGATTTTACAGCCTGTTGAGCTTCTTGAGGGAATGGATGATGACGAGGCGCTTGTTTTCAAGGTAACAAGAAACAAGGACGGCGAGGACAACTTTGAAATTGAGCTTGACGATGATATTATTGAGAAGGTATTCGAGGAATACAATCGCTTGCTTGACGAGGCAGAAAAGGAAGAAGAATAAAATAAAAAAGCAGAAATTCAACCGAATTTCTGCTTTTTTATTTGCATGATAAAACCCTTTTTGCCTATAAGGCTCAGTCTCTTGAATAAGTAATATTCCAAGCCTTTAATTTTTCTCTGTCAATTGATTTGAATTGCTCCTTAGTAATTCTAAACGACCAGTTGTCATCACAGCTACCGGGTGTATTAAGGCGTGTGTCCTTTCCGTATTTTAAAAGGTCCTGTATTGGGAAAATAACTAAGCCAGCGTGACTTGAAAGCATAGAGCGAATAACAGTATCGTAGCAGTTATCCCAATTGGCATCCTCATATCCAAAATAGCTTAAAAATCTTTCTCTTGACGCTTTGTCAAGCTCCCAAACGTATCCAAGAAGAGTATTGTTATCGTGAGTTCCTGTGTATGCTACACAGTTATTTGGATAGTTGTGTGGGAGGTGCATAGAGTTGCTTTCACCCAAAAGACCAAACTGTAAAACACGCATTCCTGGGAAGGTGCTTGCCTTAACAAGCCTTTCAACTGCAGGTGTAATTTCGCCAAGGTCCTCGGCAATAACGAGCTTATCGCCGCATATTTTCTTAAGCTCATTTATTAGCTTCATTCCAGGACCCTTTTTCCACTTGCCATTTCTTGCTGTTTTTTCATTTGCAGGAATAGCGAAGTATGATTCAAGGCCCCTGAAGTGGTCGATTCTAACACCGTCAAAAAGCTCGCACATAAATGCCATTCTTTCCTTCCACCAGCTAAAGGAGCTTTCCTTCATTTTCTCCCAGTCATATAGTGGATTTCCCCAAAGCTGACCGTCTTCACTAAAGTAGTCGGGTGGCACTCCTGCCACAAACGACGGATTTTTATCCTTATCAAGCTGAAATTCGTCTGGATTTGCCCAAACGTCAGCGCTATCAAGCGCAACATAAATAGGAATATCACCAATAATTTTTACGCCCCTTTTATTTGCGTATTCCTTGATTTCAAGCCATTGGGTTATTGCCATATATTGAATAAATCTCCACGCGTGCAACGTGTCCTTCGAGGGCGTGAAATTTGTCCACTCGGTCCACTCCTTATCCATATTTGCGCTTTTTAGTGCCATAAACTCACAGAATTTTGCAGTCTGCGGATGGGATTTGTAAAACTCATCAAGCACGGATGTTTGTAAAAAGCGTGAGGCTGCCTTCTTAAGTAGCTTTATCCTTTCACGATTTAGCTTTTCAAACTCGCAAGCATAGGGCTTTCCTTGCATAGCCTCCTTAAGCTCGCTCCTTGTTATAAGCTCCTTGTCGTAAAGCCTTTCAATATCAATAAAATATGGATTTATACTAAAGGCAGAGTATGATTTATATGGTGAATTATACTCATCAGGAATACAGAAGGGCAAAACCTGCCAATATGTAAATTTACATTCTGCCAAGAAGTCAATAAATTCCTTCGCACTTTTTGAAAAAGCGCCCTCGGAATAATCACCCCAAAGGGTAGATACGTGCATTAAAACGCCACTTGCTCTTTTCATAAATAGCTCCTTATAAATTAGATGTATTTATTTTACCATACTAAAAAACATATTTCAATAAAAAAGATACTATAAATTCTTATTTGTAATTATGAAAATTTATGATAAAAAGAAAAGGACACGGTTAGTGTCCTTAAATCTTTTTTAAAAATTTTATGCCTTGTTAACAGAACCGAAGAGCTCCATCTTTTCCTTAACAGTAGCCTTGATAGCCTCAAAGCCGGGAGCGAGAAGCTTTCTTGGGTCGAAGCCCTTGCCGCTTAGGTCCTTGCCATCCTCAACATACTTTCTTGTAGCTGCTGCAAATGCGAGCTGACATTCGGTATTAACGTTGATTTTGGAAACGCCCAAGGATATAGCCTTCTTAATCATTTCCTCTGGGATACCTGTACCACCGTGAAGAACGAGAGGCATATCGCCAACCTTTTCGCTAATCTTAGCCAAAACGTCAAAGTTAAGACCTGCCCAGTTTGCAGGATATTTACCATGAATATTACCAATACCGGCAGCGAGCATAGTAACGCCGAGGTCTGCAATCATCTTGCACTCGTCAGGGTCAGCACATTCACCAGCGCCAACAACTCCGTCCTCCTCACCACCGATAGAGCCAACCTCTGCCTCTAAGGAAATGCCAAGAACATCACAAGCGTTTACAAGAGCCTGTGTTTTAGCGATATTTTCCTCAATAGGATAGTGTGAGCCGTCAAACATAACGGAAGAGAAGCCTGCGTTGATGCAAGCCTTAGCGCCCTCAAATGAACCGTGGTCGAGGTGGAGCGCAACAGGAACGGTAATGTTAAGACATTTAATCATACCCTTTACCATACCAACTATGGTATCATAACCGCACATATACTTACCAGCACCCTCGGAAACACCGAGAATAACAGGGGAGTTTAATTCTTGTGCTGTTTGAAGAATAGCCTTTGTCCATTCAAGATTGTTGATGTTGAATTGACCAACTGCGTATTTGCCTGCTTTTGCTTTTTCAAGCATTTCTTTTGCTGAAACTAACATTTTTAAATTCTCCTTAGTTATCAAATTTTATTGTGTATATTTTACTACATTTTTACAGTAAAATCAATACCTTTTTATAAATATTATTGGCTAATGCTTATAATATAATCCTTAAACGTAATTACCTCGGTTTTTTTCTTGGTGGTGTCAATTTTTTTAAGTAGTGACATATTCCCACCGAGTTTTTTTATTATAGCCTCCTTAGAGGTCCATAGCCTAAAAAACACGCAAAGGTCAAAATTACTGCTTTCTAAGAGCTTTATTTCATTTTCGACAAAATACCTCTTTGCAAATTTTTGTACCCTTTTGTCATATGCCTTGTCGATTTTTTCACAGTCGATACCGACCTCCGTGTCGGAAACAGCGCAGGCAACTAAGCCATTTGTATGCGAAATATTAAAATAAACGCCCTTTTTGTCGATATAAGGCTTGCCATTTTCGTTTTTTATTATAGTGTAATTTTCGATGTTAAAATACCTTTTTAGCATATTGCTTAAAAGAGAATATGCCAAATTGTGCTCTAAATCGCGTCTTTGTTTAGAGCTTAAATTGTTGTCATAGTAAATTTCCTGATATTCAATTTCAAGCATATATGCTCACCTCACTTTATATTATTTTACCATATAAACATATAAATTTCAAATTTATATTGAAAAACTGTGCAAAATGTAGTAAAATAGTATTACAAAATCAAAATATTTGTACAAAACAACAATAAAAAGGAGGTTTTTATATGAAAGACAATATAATAGTAACAATAGCTCGCCAATATGGTAGTGGTGGACACGAGGTTGGAGAGCTTGTCGCCAAGGAGCATGGCTTTGCCTTCCACGATAAAAGCCTCATTGAAAAGGCTGCTGAAAAGTCAGGAATCAGCTTGGAGGTCTTGAAAAAGGCAGACGAAAAAACAACACCGAGCTTTCTTTATTCAATAGCGATGGGCAACTTTGATATGTACCCACTTGCAATAAATATGTCGCCGTACGAGATGCCAATAAACGATAAGCTTTTCAATCTTCAATGCAACATAATAAAGGAGGAGGCAGAAAAAGCTCCGAGCGTATTTGTCGGCAGATGCGCTGACTACATTTTAAACGATTGCAAAAGGGTAATTAAGGTATTCATATATGGCGATATTGAATCGCGTGCAAATCGCATAGCGAAAAAGGAAAATATCTCAGTACAGGATGCTAAGGTGCTAATATATAAAACTGATAAGCGCAGAGCCAATTATTATAATTATTACACCTCACTTAAATGGGGAAAGAGCGATAATTATAATATAATGATAGACACAAGCAAAATCGGTGTCGAGGGCGCAGCGCGCATAATAGGCGAATATATTAAGCATTTACAAGAGGAATAAAATAAATCGGTTCAGCTTGTAGACTGGACCGATTTATTTATAATTTTAAAATTTTTTAAAAAATTTCAAAAAATCCGACTTTTTATTAAAAACCTGCGTTTATCTATATAGAGGGCAAAAACAGCCAAGAAAAATCACTCAGAAAAACAATTATGGTATTACGACTGAAAAATTACAAAACCATTTAAAAATGGGGGAAGTCTTGCCAAAAATCATAATTTAAATGGAGTGATAAAATATAACCTCATTCATACACCATAGAAGGCACAATTTTGACAAAATTAAGAAAAGGATTTTTAATAAAAAGGAGAAATAATATGAAAAAGAAGTTTTTAGCATTTTTAATAATATGTATGATATTGCTTGCTCAATTTTCGGTTTTTGCAAGCGAATTTACCAACTCAGCAGATAATAAAATAACAGACGAATTAAAGCAGGTAATGGATAACACAAGTGATGATGAGTATATTTCAATATACATTTGGCTTTACGATTATGGAGACGAGCTTGTTTATGCTCATTTATCATCAAAGCTTGACACTAAAATAACAAGTCAGACAGAAGAAAGCTACATAAAGGAAATGACAACGAATAAAGTACAAAGTTATAAATTAAATTATATTGAAAAAGAACTGGGATTAGAACAATCACTTGATTCAATGGCACAAAATATGAATACACATAATGATATAAGTGATTTTAGAAAATACGCAGAAATTTCAAATATACTTTCCGATAAAGAAATTATCGATAGTATAGAAAATGGTAAATCATATGAAGAAATAATCGAATTGCATGAGCGAAACGATTTTTTATCTAAATATCGCGGTAGTCGACTGGAAATAAATAAGGCAGTTAATGATAACTTTGCTGACAAGCTAAATTATGAAAAATGTCAAAATATATATATTGATAAGTTGTTAAATTATGTTAAGCTTGAATGTAAAAAAGACTATATTACAAACCTTTCTAATATGAAAGAGGTAAAAGAGATAGGCTTTTTTGATACAACAGAAAAAGAAATAGCTGAAAAAACAGAATCATCAAGCATAGTTGAAAACGCAACCAATATATCTGATAATAAATATATTTTGCAGCCTACAAATACAGGTTTTACTGGTAGTGGAATAAAAGTTGGGGTTATAGAGAATGTTGGATATGATTCTGATGCCATGCATTTAACCAATGCAAATATAACCAATAGGGTTGAAATTTATGCAAATTATAATAGTCACGCAACGATGGTTTTGAGCATATTATGTGGTCAGCCTGTAGAAATAGATGGTGTAAAATATCAAGGAGTAGCACCTAATGCAAATGTTTTTTGTGGAAGGGTTAAGAATTCAACGGTTGCAAAGAATTTGTATTGGTTAATAGTTGAAAAAAACGTGTCAATAATAAATTGCAGTTTTTCTTATGATACTAGCGCGAATGGCTACATAAATTATGATCAATTTTTTGATTGTTTAGTGCAACAATATAGAGTTGTGATAGTGTGTGCTGCTGGAAATGAGACCAATATTACTCATCCTGGCATGGCATATAATATAATTACAGTAGGTAATATGTCAACAACAATTGATTCATATGGAAAGTATGTTGTAAATCAAAGTAGTTCATATCAAGAAGAACTGTATCTTACAAATAAGCCCGACATTGTTGCATTTGGAACAAATGTTCATATGGTATATGATAACGAGATAGTTAATTTTGGTTCAGGAACAAGTTTTGCGGCACCGATGGTTTCAGGAACCATTGCACTTATGATGGAAGCAAATCCAACTTTGATAGGAAAACCTGATGCAATAAAAGCCATTTTAGTAAATAGTGCAGATGGAGAGTGTGTTTCAGTAGAAACAACGACTGATGAAAACGGAAATGTTAGCACTTTAAATAACATAGTAAGCCCATATATCAGTTATGATGCATCATTTGAATTCGTACCACAAATTAGAGAGAAAACTGGAGCGGGTCTTTTGAATACTGAAGCCGCAGTTAGCATGGCGATATCCAATCTTTTATTTAGATATGGATTCGATACAACTAAAAATCTTACTGGTACATATAAAAAAACTAATAAATTTTACTTTGAAGCTAATCAAACATTAGAATTCTCATTAGTATTTGAAAAACCATTTGATAATATAATTGGGAGATATGAGGAGGTTAATTTCGATCTTTTGATTGAACTTTGTGATGAAAATGGTGAAACAGTGATGGTTACTACATCTGCTGCAAACAATGTAGAATCATTTAGAGCAACAGTAAAAGAAAGCGGGTATTATTATTTTGTAATTGGAATAGGTGAAGTAGTATTTGATGAGGATGCTTTTGTGAATATAAATGAAATTGAATTATTCACTCACAATACCCATAATATGTTTTACGCTTCGTTTGTTTTATCTTGTGGATGTGAAAAACCAGTTTTAAATGTTAGTAACAACGATATAACATGTGCAAATTGTAGTTTTGCATGCAATAAAAATTAGCATAAATGAAAATTATTTTGCTATAATTGTTAAAATTAATGTTACATTTTGGTATAAGTATAATGTGACGCAAATTTGTAGTTAAAAATGAAAAGGAGCGCAATAGTGAAAAAAATAACAATTTTATTAAGTATAATAATGATATTATCATTGTTATGGTCATGTAATAATCCAGAAGAGCCACAAACAAGCAATACTGAAGCTAATACTAACGATATTAGTAAAGATGAAGCGAGTGATACAAGCTCTAAGAATATCGACTTAAATAATGATAATAGTGGTAATATGCAATGCGAATACACCCCCAATATAACCACCATTCAAAAGCAAAGTGTTTACTACAAGGAGCTTTCTATAGAAAATGGAGAATATCTTGGTAATGATATTCCTGAGGATGAAAATTCATATTTTAAGATTATACAGTCTTATGAGGAATTAAATAGCCTTGTAAGTAACTCGGAAAATGTTGATAGCTCTGTTTTTGACGATAATTATGTTGTTGCATTGAAATTTAGGAAGAATTTTTCACACGATTCATACTCGATAGCAGGATTTTACAATATTGAAGAAGCAAATAATGAAATAACTATATCTATTGACTATTATATCAACTCATTTATTGTGGGAACAGTAGTTGTGAACGTTGATAAAATGATTTATTTAATTGTTCCTAAAACTAAAATTGCTTATAATGAAGGCATAAAAGCGATATCATTAACCGAACAGCATTTAGGGCGCTATCAAGGTGAGTACACCTTTGATGATGCCGAAAATAGCTTGGAAAATACAACTGCTTGGTACTTTACAACAGCAAATCAAATAACCGAGGCAAGACAAAGGTATTCACTTCCGTCATTTATAATGGAAATCCCAACTGCTATAATATATTTAAAGGAGCCGATTACACAGGACTTTGTTGTAAATGATTGTTATATTGAGAATGAGAAATTATATATTACCATTCAATTACTTGACAAATATGATATGTTTATAAGCAGTGGTGAGGTTGACGGAAATGGAAATTTGATAAATAACTTTCCAAACGGAATAAATTATATATTGGTTGATTTGACACTTTGTTCTGAATTTGAGGATGCTTTTATTCCACAAGAAATAAATATCACCATTATAGAAACAACTATTTAAAATAAAAAGCCTGTTGCGTTTGCAACAGGCTTTTTTGTATGCTATTAGTTGTTTGCGTTTTCTTCAAGATAATCAACAACGTCACCAACGGTGATAAGGTTCTTTGTTTCGTCGATAGAAACACCAAATGTTTCCTCGCAGATAAGAGCAAGGTCCATAAGCTCAAGTGAGTTGATACCAAGGTCAGCTGCAAGCTCTGCAGAGAGTGTAATGTCGTCAGGATTGATAGAAAGCTCGTCAACGAGAATCTTCTTTAACTTTTCAAACATGATAAATTCCTCCAAAATTTAAGTTTAAGCATTAGGCTTAGAAAAATGAAATGTTGTCTAACCTCAATTATTATATAGTTTTTGTTTTAATATGTCAATTGTCATTTTGCACAAAAATCTTTTGCAATTCTTAAAAAACTCCTACAAAACTCACAATAGTAGCTAATAAAATTAAAAATTAATTAGACTTTTTTTGACTTTTTATATTTGCTAAGGGGTTATTATCAATAGCGTCCTGCATGCCCTTATTTGATACGTGAGTGTAAATTTGTGTTGTATTTAATTGCTCGTGCCCGAGTATTTCCTTTAGAACGCGCACATCGACCTTGCCCGTTTGATACATAAGGGTTGCTGCTGTATGTCTTAGCTTATGAGTAGAGTAGTGCTTATAGTCAAGACCTGCCAAGGACAGATATTTATAAACGAGCCACTGTACGGTTTTGTTACTAATTCTTTTATATTGCTTGCTTATAAAAAGTGCGTTTGTATTTACCGTTTTATACATTTCCGAGCGACGAATGGTAAGATAATTATAAAGCGCATCTCTGCACGCATCGTTAAGATAAACGATTCTTTCCTTATTACCCTTACCAATTACTCTTAAAGAGCGAAGCTCTCTGTCAAGGTCGTTTAGGTTAATTCCAACAAGCTCGGAAAGACGCATGCCACAGTTTAAAAATAGCGTTATAATAGCATAATCGCGCTCCTTAGACTTAGACTCCGTATCGCTCTCAACTGCGTTTAACAGAGCAAGGCTTTCCTCCATTGATAAAAACTTAGGCAAGGCTTGCTTTTTCTTGGGTGCTTCCATATCAGTTGCAGGATTTTTGTCCATAATTCTGCGCTTTTGGCAAATAAATTTAAAAAACGCCTTAATTGCAGATAGCTTTCTTGACTTGGATGCAGAGCCATTACTGCGCTCATTGGAAACATATATAAAGAAATCATATATTTCCTCAGTAGTAACAGTGGTAATAAATTCAGTATCCAAGCCGGAAATAACTAATTTATTAAAAAGCTCTGACGGAATTTTTATGCTATATCTTTTTGCGTAAACAAATTTAAAAAATAGCCTTAAATCCGACAGATATTCATCGACGGTTTTTTGAGAACAGCCCTGAATAGTAAGCTTGTATGCAGCAAAATCACGCACCAAGGGTGGCATTGTCTCAATAGGAAATTTATTAGGCATAGCTCTGAACCTCATTTTCATTATTATACAAAATCATTTTATCATAAAACGCGAGCATTTTGTATCAAAATTATAAATTTTTTAAAAGAATATTGAAATTATATAAATATTCCTATATAATAGATACAATGACATCCAAAGGAGGTATAGCCTTGGAAGAACAAAGTACAAATATTTTCGGTAGAATATGGTCCTTTATAAAAGCAAATCTCGATATGGTATCAAAGCTTGTTGCTAACCATATAGGTATGATGGTTTTTGGACTTATAGTAATAATTAGCTGTAGTATGATTTCCTCGCGCCATATGGATGGTGGGGGAAGCTGGCTTGTATATATCGTTACAGGCGTTGCAGTCCTCGTTTATCTATGCCTTTTATACACAGCAATGTGGGAGAAGGGCGCAAGCGATAAGGTGAAAATAGACGGAGGCAGATTAAAAAAGAAAAAGCTTTATGGTCTTTGGGTGTGGCTTATTGCCAACTCAATAAACGTAATCCTTTGCCTAATAGTAGAAATAATTTCCTTTGCAAATGGTGACGGAGGCATACTTGAAATAATAGTTCGCTACTATAACGCAATGTACTTAGGCCTTACAAACGCAATAGACATTCCATTCATTTATATAATAATTCAGCTACCAGGACTTATCACCTGTACTGTTTCCTACCTTCTCGGTGTAAACGGCTTTAGGTGCATCTTCCCTGAGCCAAAGGGCGAAAGAAACAGAAAGCAAAGATAAAAATAACCGATTACGTATCAAGCGTAATCGGTTTTTTTAATGTCAAAGGCTATAAGTGGAATTTTAAATCAATAATTCTTGACAAAATATAAATAGCCGTTTTATAATGAAAATATAAAGAAATTTTACGAGGTAAAAATGGAAAATTCCAAATGGATTTGGCTAAATAGCACACTTTATAGTGAATATATAAATAACAAGCAAAATGCAAAATTTTGTATGGCAGAGTTTAAAAGGGTAATAAATACAGCCTCGCCAGCAAGAGTGAAAATAAGCGCCGACTCTCGCTATATGCTTTTTGTAAACAATAAGCTTATAGGCAGAGGGCCTGTGAGCGCAGGCAGTGACTTCTTATTTGGCGAGGTAGATACAATTTACTATGATGAATACGAGATTAGTGACACTGGCAAGCTTGAATTCAAGGTCATAGTAACAAATATACCAACTGTTTTAACAGAGAACGCATTCGGTAAAGCAGGCTTTACTCTACAGCTAATAGAGAATGGCAGAGTAGTAATGCAAAGCGATGAAGACTGGGACGCGCGCTTTCTTACAGAAAGACAAGACATACTTTATACTGATTACACGAGAAAGGCGCACAAGTCAATTAATGCAGAGGCATTTAAGATAAATAAATGCATCGAAAAATCACCACTTGAAAAGCTATACAGCGAAAAAATAGAATCAAGTAATTTTAAGAAAACAACTGTCAAAGCGGGAGAAAAATGCACTCTGTGTTTGAATTTCGATAAAATTTATTCAGCCTATCCTTGCATTTCGATAAAAGCAAACGCAAAAACCGAGATAAAATTGCACACCTCGGAATGCTATGGTAATATTGGGTATGTATGCGAAACAATTATAACAGATAAGGATGTAGTTCATTTTTCACCAAGACTGCGCAGTGTTGGGGAAATGAAAATAGAGGTAATCACACACAAAGAGGCAACAATTGAGGAATGCTATCTTGACTTTACTCACTATCCAATTAAAAATCAAGCTAAATTTAAATGCAGCGATCCACTTTTAAATCGCATATACAATGTTTGCATGCACACACAAAAAATATGCAGGCAGGGAATACACCTTGATTCTGTAACTCATCAGGAGCATTTAGCCTGCACAGGCGATTATTATATTCAAGCCTTAATTGAATACTTAAATATATACGACCCCACCTTAACTGCATTTGACATATATAGAACGAGCAAAATATTGGAGTGTCAAAACGGCAAAATGTTCCATACCACCTACAGCCTTATTTACCCCATATGGTTATATGATTACTATATGTTCACAGGTGATAAGGCTCTAATATATAAGTGCGAAAAATCTATAGAATTGCTTCTTTCTGCATTTGATGGCTATATGTCAAGCGAAAATGGGCTTTTAGAATATGCACCAAACTATATGTTTGTTGACTGGGTAGTGGCGAGTGAGAGTGCTGACAAATTTATTGACGGTAGCACAATGATGGCACACGGTAAGATGAAAGGCTACAGTCTTCACCACCCGCCCAAAGCGCTTGGTCAAAGCGTTTTGTGTATGCTTTATTATGAGGCGTTAAATAAAATCGCGTCGCTATATAATGTGATTGGCAAAGAAGAAAGCGCCGATAAGTGTCTAAAAAAGGCGCAAAACATAAAGAAAATTATAAATGCTTGCCTTTATGACAGTGAAAGAGGCTTGTATTTCGGAGGATTAAATACACCAGACCAAGTGCCAAATGACGAATGGCTGCCCAAAAACATAAGTAATAAATACTATTTGAAGCAAGCAAATGTTCTTAGTGTCCTTTATGATATAGCACCAAAGGAAAAGCATAGAGATATTCTTGAATATGTGATTCGCGATTTGAACAAATTTGAAATGCAACCATATTTCTATCATTTTCTATTAGAGGCTCTTTATAAAGCAGGGCTCTTTGAAAAGCATGGAATAAATCTTATAAAAAAATATGAGAGTATTTTAAACAAATGCGACAAGGGACTTTGTGAGGCATGGGAAAATATGCAGTGCGATTTTTCACATGCGTGGGGTGCAACACCGGCTTACATTCTAAAAAAGGCTCTGAGTGGCTTTGAGATTATTGAGGCAGGATATAAAAAAATCAAGCTAAAGCCTAACCTTTATGGACTGAAATTTGCAGATTTTGATATTTCGACTCCATATGGCAAAATCGAAATTTCACTAAAAAACGTTGGAGAAGTGTCTGTAAAATGTCCAAAAGAAATAGAAATTGTTGAATAATACAAAAATTACCAAATAATTTTTTCAGTGACATAATTGACATATCGTACCATATGTGATAAAATTTTTATATAAACTAAAATATACAAGGAGTAATGTATGATAGAAGCTAAGAATTTAGTGAAAATCTACAAGCCCAAAAAGGGCGTAGAAGTTCGTGCACTTGATGGCGTTAGTCTAAAGCTTCCTTCAAAGGGAATGGTTTTCCTGCTTGGTAAATCAGGTAGTGGTAAATCAACGCTTTTGAACGTTTTGGGCGGACTTGATTCCTTTAACGAGGGAGAAATCATAATTAAGGGTACCTCGGCAAAGGACTTTAAACAGTCACATTACGATAGCTACAGAAATACCTATATTGGCTTTATCTTTCAGGAGTATAATGTTTTAGATGAGTTTACCGTTGGAGCTAATATCGCGCTTGCAATTGAGCTTCAGGGTAGAAAGCCGACATCGGAGGAAATTAATAATATACTTAAAAAGGTTGAGCTTTTAAACTTTGCAAACCGTAAGCCAAATGAGCTTTCAGGTGGACAAAAGCAAAGAGTTGCTATAGCAAGAGCGCTTGTTAAAAACCCGGAGATAATTATGGCAGACGAGCCAACGGGTGCGCTTGACTCAGCAACGGGTAAGCAGGTGTTTGATACCTTGAAGGAGCTTTCTAAGGAGAAGCTTGTGCTTATCGTTTCACACGATAGAGATTTTGCCGAGCAATATGCTGACAGAATTATCGAGCTTGCAGACGGAAAGATAATTTCCGACGTTGAAAGAGCGCCCATAAATGAGCAAGCAGATAACGAGAGCGAAGAAACACAAGCAGAGGAGCCACTTACCTTTAATGGCGATGAAATCGACATTAAGGCAGGCTATGAGCTAACAAATGAGGACCTTGAAAGAATCAACAAATACATAAAAAGGCTCTCTATGGATGCAAAGCTCATAATAAAGGGTGAAAAGCGTCCAGATGGACAAGTTAATCACTTTGTAAATACCGACCAGTCAAAAATAGCCGTTAAAAAGGACGACAACTTTAAGCTCATTAAATCAAAGCTTTCACTTAAAAACGCATTCAAAATAGGTGCAAGCGGCTTAAAGCATAAGAAGGTAAGACTTGTATTTACAATAATTCTTTCATTTATTGCATTTACGCTCTTTGGTCTTGCTGATACAATCGCATCATACGATAATGTAAACACATGTATTACATCAATTGTAGATAGTAATATTGACTATGCAGCATATCAAAAAATGCTAAAGGTGAGAGATTATTGGAGCAAGAACGAGTATCGCCTGTCCGATAACGATATCGAAAAAATAAGCACCGAAACAGGTATACCGGTCAAGGGTGTTTATAAGAAAAACTATCAAGAGGTATCTTTTGACTCACATATAGCACAGCCCGAAGATGAACAGGTTATGAAAGAGGTACAAATGATTTTCCCAACTCGTTTTTCAGGCTTTGTTGAAGTTGAGGAAAAGGATTTGACTGCTTACAATTATCAGCTTTTAGGCAACTCAAAAATGCCCGAGGGCAATAAAAATGAAATAGCTGTTTCAAAATATATATATCAGCTTTTTGAAAAAACAGGCTTTAAATATTACGACAAGTCAAAGGGAGAAGTTACCAAGCCTATAACTGGATACGATGATTTAATAGGCATGACAATGTCGATTAGTAATTATGGTGATTATAAAATCACTGCGATTATCGACACAGGCTTTGATTATACAAGATATTCAAGCCTTGCAAATGAAGCAACCGATACTGCAGATATGCTTTTACAAATGGCACTTTCGCAGGAGCTTTCCTCCTTGCAGCAATATTCAATGAACTGTGTTGCATTTGTAGGTCCAGGCACGGTAACCACTATGAAAAGTGAGCATTCAAGCATAGGAGTTACTTACTATAATAGTGGCTATCTTGAGGCATACAAGGGCAAAAAGCAAACACCGGATATGGTGCAATACGATTTTTGCACCGGCTTTAATAAAATAGCAAGCTTAAAAGAAGCAGAAAAAATGATTAAGTGGTTAGACACAGGAAAAACCACACTTGGAGAAAACGAGTATATAGTTGACCTCAACTTCTTACAGTCATATATGCAACAAGAGCCCGAGATTGACATATATAGTGAAGGCTTCTTAAAGAGCGAGGATCAGGAGCTTAGCAGTAAAATGGCTGATGATGAACTATGGTCGTTCACGACTATTGCCGATATGGTAAACAACTATAAGCAAATTGCAGCATACAAGTATGCATATGACCCCGAAAAGTCGCAGCAGGTTAGGGATTATGTATCCAAGTTCGAGGGCGAAAACATAGTGAATATGACATCAAAGGAAATATCAAATTACTATGCTGCCAATTATTATAATGACAATAGCGATGATTTTAATGATTACGCAAATAAGTATTTTGATTCAATTCTTGAAAGCTATGACCTTGAAAGGATATTTATCAATTCAACCGTTATAGAAAAGCTTAATACAAACATTACATATGGTTCACAAAGCTACAATTCATACGGTGGCGGAGTTATGCGCTATAGTGAGCTTGGCAATCAATATGAGGACATCTTAAAAAATAAATTTTTTCATGATAACTTTGAAACAGCAAAGGAGCTGTTTTTGAAGGAAAATTCAGATTATACTGATGACCAGGGCAAAAATCCGGATAAGTCATATGCAGATTATTATATGATTAGAGATTTTTACCTAAGTAAGCTAAATTCCAGTGAATCATTTATGGCATCTCATAGAAAAGAGTTCTTTGATACATATTGGAATATTATTAAAGATTACGTATCATTTGAAGGGCTTTCATTAAGATTCCAAAACTACAGAGCAGAAAATGACGAGGATAGAGAAAAGATATTCGCGTTCAATGTAGTAGGCGTTATCGACTCTCGAGATAGTGTTTTGGTAGTGCCGGATAAAATGTACATAGACATTGTAGGCGAGCACGCGCAGGGCGTATATGACTACGCAGTAGCTCCTATGTCACAGAACAGAAGTGAAATAGAGAAAATAGTAAAATTCTCATACACCCAATTTGGTGAAAAAGAGGATCTTCGCTATGGTCTGACTAACTCTGTAACCTACGAGCTTGATATGATAGACGAAATTTTAGAGGTTTTGGGTCAGGTATTCCTTTATGTAGGCATAGCCTTGGCAGTATTTGCATCGCTCATGCTCTCTAACTTTATCGCAACAAGCGTATCGCTTAAAAAGCAAGAAATCGGTATTTTACGTGCAATTGGCTCGCGCTCAAATGACGTATTCAGAATTTTCTTTGCAGAGGCATTTATAATAGCGATGATAAACTATGTTTTATCACTTGCAGGAACAATAGGAATAAGTATTCTTATAAACAGCATTTTAAGAGAGGATGCAGGAATTCTTGTAACGATTTTAGGCTTTGGAATAAGACAAGTAGGAATACTATTTGCAATTTCAATAGGAATAGCGTTCCTATCCACCTTCTTACCAGTTAAGAAAATCGCATCCAAAAAGCCTATTGACGCAATACGCAATAGATAATAAAACAAAAAGGGGCTGTCGCATTAAGCGACGCCCCTTTTTTGGGGGATAGTGAAATGTGTGCAGAAGGCGTGAACTCGTACACGTAGGCGTACTTCGTACGGTAGAGTGCGAGGTCGCGCCTAAAAAACAGATGTTAAAATGAAGAGAGCTTGCAACAAAACCGCAAGCTCTCAACCTTTAAATTTTACTAAAATAAATGTTTATACTTAATTTCAAGAGGGAATGCGTCTGTTTTTGGTCTGCGCTTATTGCAACATCCCCTTTTATTTATAAGAATATCAAGATTAGTCCTGCTTCTTTTTGTTTTTGATTATTAAGAAAATACAAATAACAGTGAGCACAGAGGGGAAAATAAGCGAGGCAAAGAAGCCTGCCTTTAAATTGTCGCCAAAGGCGCTTGATACCTGACCTGCAACAAACGGACCAACAAGCGCGCCAAGGTCGCCTGCCAGCGCAAGCAAGCCAAATAGCAAAACCCCGCCCTTTGGAATTTTGCCTATAGCAATACTATAAGAGCCGGGCCACAAAAGTCCACAGCCAATGCCACAAAGAGCGCATCCAATAAGAGATATTATTGGTAATGGCGCAAATATTGCAAGTAGATATGAGAAAATGCAAATTATAGCAGAAATTAAAATGCCTATTTCAAGGTTGATTTTTTCGGAGCTTCTTGCGTAAAATACACGCGCCGAGCCCATAGCGACTGCAAAGAGGCAAGGACCCAAAAGGTCGCCAAGCCATTTTTCAACCCCCAGCGCACTTTCAGCAAAGGCAGATGCCCATTGGCTCATAGCAAGCTCACATGCTCCTGCGCATAGCATCATAACTATCATAACCCAGAAAAAGCCGCTTTTGAACAAATCAAAGAGCTTTGACTCCTCGCCCTTTTCAACGAGAGTGTTAATAGGAACGATGGTAAACAAAATAAGGTCGATTAGTGGAACAAGTGCCCAAATTAGCGCAATATAGTGCCAGCTTTCTATTCCAACAGCCTTAAAAAATATGGTAGAAAGGAGCACAACTGCTACCTGACCCCAGCAATAGAAGGAGTGTAAAAGACTCATTGTGCCACTTTTGTCTTTAGTAGGACACGCCTCAACTATCGGGCTTATAAGCACCTCCATAAGTCCACCTCCAAGCCCACAAAGCATCATTGAGATTATAAGTGCAAGATACTTGCTTGTCATAATTGATGGCAAGGCAAACATTGCTACAAGTCCTAAAATCGAAAATATGTCAGCTAAAATTACAAGTGGACGGTAGCCTATATTTTGAGCATATTTTGATGCTATGGCATCAACTGCAAGCTCCGTTATAAAATTAGATGCGATAAGCGTACTTACCTGTGCAATAGTAAGCCCAAAATCCTCTTGAAATAATACGAATAGAAGAGGAGGGAAGTTAAGCATAATAGCCTGCGTAACGTATCCTAAGCAGGATGCGGCAAGAGTCGCTTTATAATTCTTGAGTAACATAAATTACCTCTGTTTTTTAGTTATCCTTGCCAATTGTAGCATATGAAAATTGAAAAGTCAATATTAAATAATATTGATTTTATTATTTTCAAGCCAGTAGTCAAGCTGTATAAGCCAAGCGATAAGCTGTGCATCAGACATAAGCTGACCAAACCAGGTTTTTTTCGTGCCAACAACCTCGTTTACCTTATTCATATCAAGACATTCCTTTAAATAGTGCGAGGAGCGTAGGCGCTCATTTAGCATTTTTAAAACAAGCTTTAAATATTCAGGGTTGTGTGTTTTTGGGTAAGGGCTCTTTTTGCGCCACAAAATTCTTTCGGGCAAATATTCCTTCATACTATTTCTTAAAAGTGCCTTTTCAACACCGCCCTCAAACTTAATTTCCCAAGGCACATTATATAAAAATTCATAAATTCTATGGTCTGCAAAGGGTACACGAATTTCAACACCGCTTGCCATGCTCATTCTATCCTTTCTTTGCAAAAGAGAGGTCATAAAGTAATTTACACTAAGATAGGAAGCCACACGTGAATTTTTCATTTCGGGCGTGTCAGACGGTAAGGTCGGACACTCTCTTAGGGATTTTTTATAAATTTCCCTTATATATTCATATCCCTCGTCACTATTAGATACAGAATCCTTAAACAAGGATGGGCGCAGTCTTGGTGCGTGTATCCAAGGGAAAAAGTCGGAATAAAGCATTTCAGGACGATAAAACCAAGGATAACCACCAAAAATCTCATCAGAGCACTCACCACTTAAGCCAACGGTATGGTTTTTCTTTATTTCCTTGCAGAAATACAAAAGAGAGGAGTCTATATCTGCCTGACCTGGTAAATCTCTATAATATGCCGAGGTGGTTAGGTTTTCTGCAAGAGTAGTGGTAGGACAGGTAAGCACAGTATGATTAGTTCCCAAGTAATCAGCTAAATAAGTTGCAAACTCGTCGTCCCTTTCAGGCTGAAAAAGAGAATTTTCAAAGCTTTCCTTGTTTCCCTCATATTCAAAGGAATATGTGCTTAATACCTTGCCATTTTTCTTGTATTCTTTGGAGGCAATAGCGCTGACCACGCTTGAATCAAGACCACCCGAGAGTAAAACGCAAAGCCCAACATCACTACCAAGCTGCATTTTTACAGCCGAGCTGACAAGCTCCCTTGTCTTTTCAACTGCATAATCTCTATCCTTAAAATATGGCATAGCATTTACTTGCCAATATTTCCATTTTTTTATGCCATTTTTATCGAAAATCATACACTCTGCAGGGGATAATTCTAAAATATCCTTAAAAACGCTCTTGCCCGAAACAAAATTAGGGCTTAAGTAAATAACCTCCCAAAGACCTTCCTTTGTTACGTCAGAGGTGATTTTTGGATGAGCGAGCATTGCCTTAATTTCTGAGGCGAAAATCAAGGAGCTTCCCTTTTTTGAATAATATAAGGGCTTAACACCAAAATGGTCGCGCGCAAAAAATGCCTTTTCCCCGTCGTAAACACAAAATGCAAATATTCCGTTTAGCATACACGGCGCACTTTCTCCATAGAGAATATAAGCATAGAGCACAATTTCCGTATCACAGTTAGTTTTTAAAAATATACCCTTCCTTTTTAAGTCCTTTTTAATCTCCTCTGTGTTATATATTTCACCATTATATACAATGGTATATTTTTTGTTTCCATACACAACACTCATCGGCTGGTGACCATTTTCAATATCAATAACGCTTAAGCGATTATGAGCCAAGGCAACACCCTTGTCCAAGAAAATATCACTTTCATCAGGGCCACGATGCTTCATTTTTTTGCTCATTTCGCTAACTACGTCTGGATTAACCTCGCAAGGATTTAAAAAGCTAATCTCTCCACAAATAGAACACATAAAAACCTCCATAGCTTGTCGCTTTTACTATTATATGTAGTATTTGTAAAAATAGACCATAAAAATACAAATGTCGCTATCGGCATAGCGCTCAAAAGGAGCATTACGCTAATAGCGACAAATTGTTTAGTCCTTGTTTTCCTTAAAAAGTGAAAGCGCATCATATACAGCCTGTATAGGAATAACAGACACTCCCTTAGGAATTTTTAGCTTTGTATCAATACATTTATATGGAATAGCTATTGTGTCAAAGCCTAAGCGATATGATTCATTTAATCTTTTCTGCACATCGCTAATAGTGCGACATTCACCTGCTAAGCCTATCTCTCCCATAGCAATAACGTTTTGGGGAATAGGAATATCCTTCATGCTTGAAATAAGTGCCAAGGCAACTGCAAGGTCAATAGATGGCTCATCAAGCCTTAAGCCACTTACAACGTTTAGGTAAATATCGCATTGAGAGAATTTAAGACCAAGCCTTTTTTCAAGCACAGCCAAAAGTAAGCAAAGTCGATTATAATCAACACCATTTGATGTCCTTCTTGGTGCTGGGAAGGTGGTTGGAGTAACAAGCGCTTGTATTTCGGCAATAATAGGACGTGAGCCCTCCATAACGCACACAGCACAGCTACCCGAAACGCCAACAGGTCTGCCCGAAAGGAGCATTTCCGAGGGGTTAGGCACCTCTATAAGACCCATATCAGTCATTTCAAAAACGCCAATTTCATTAGTTGAGCCAAAACGGTTTTTAATAGCTCTTATAATTCTATATGATTGTATTCTTTCACCCTCAAAGTAGAGCACAGCATCAACCATATGCTCAAGGATTTTAGGGCCTGCAATAGTGCCCTCCTTGTTCACGTGGCCAACCAAAATGATAGAAATGCCCTTGCTTTTTGCCTTTGCGATAAATTTTACAGCACATTCCTTAACCTGATTTATGCTACCGGGAATAGAGGTACAAGAGGGGTCAAACATCGTTTGAATTGAGTCAATAATTATTATACTTGGGGATAATTTGTCAGTATAATTAAGAACGGAGTCAACATTTGTTTCGGTTAGAAAATATGTATTATCTCCATTTAGTCCAAGCCTTTCACCCCTTAGCTTTAATTGCCCCTTAGATTCCTCTCCCGAAACATAAAGCACGCGCGAAGGAATTTTAGAGCAAATTTGCATAAGAAGGGTGGATTTACCAATGCCGGGCTCACCGGCTAACAAAATAACTGAGCCATCAACAATTCCACCACCCAAAACTCTGTCAAGCTCGGAAATTCCTGTATTTGAGCGTATATATTTTGGCATCTCCATATCTTTAAAAAGCACAGGCTCGCTCGCGTCAGAAATTATAGAAGCGCGTTGATTTTTAACCACAGGGGCAGGCGTATATGCTTCCTCAACTAAAGTATTCCATTTTTTGCACGAGGGACATTGACCCATCCATTTGGGGCTTTGATAGTCACACTCTGTACAAACGTAAACCTTTTTATCCTTCATTTTTGATATCCTTTAATTTATTTATAATTACACTAATATTTTATCATAATAGAAATTAGTTGTCAACTAAGGCTATTTGTTAAAATCACTATTTATAATAGACGAAAAAATGCACATAGCAATACTTGCTTGGTACTCCTTATTTTTTAGGCTTTGCAGCTCCTCGTCATTCGACAAAAAGCCACATTCTATTAAAATAGCAGGAATTTTTGTTTTATCTAAAATATAAATTGAGGACCCTGCCATCTTTGTTTGCCTATTGTTATTTGGCTGTAAATATGCTTTAATGCTCTTTGCAACATTAGATGCAATATAGGAGCTTAAATCGTTATTTTTTGAATAATAAATTTGCGCTCCGCTATATTTTGACTGTGAAAACTTGTTCATATGAATACCCACATAAACTCCATTTTCGACGCTCTCAGCAATTTTTAGCCTATTTTTTAAATCATAGACCTTTTTTTGACCCTTGTAATTATCAAGGTCGTCATAATAGTCATATAAAAGCGTGTCGTCCTGTCTTGTCATAACAGCCTTATTTCCATTTAGCTCACAAAGTGCAAACAAAATTTTTGAAATCTCTAAATTCAAATCCTTTTCAAGCGTGCCATCGTCGGAAACTGCACCCGGGTCCTCGCCACCGTGCCCTGCGTCAATAACGATACAAATTCCGTCATAATTTGTCGAAACGGGCAGAGAAGTGGTTGAATTTTTCTTAATCAGGCGTGTGAAAATGCTACCTAAAAGAAAAATACATACAGCGCAAAATAAAGCTGAAAGGAAAAATTTTGTAGCATATAATAATGGCTTTTCTTTTTTCATAAAATCACCTCATAAAATCTTATGAGGTGCATTTTTATTTTATGTTATTTAATATTAAAGAGCCTTTTGCCATTTTCTAAGGTGATTTTTGCAATGCTTTCAAGCGTGTCATTTCTTTGCCTTGCAATTTCCTCGGCAGTAAGCCTTACATACATAGAGGTATTTAATTTTCCCCTGTGTGGTGTTGGCGCAAGATATGGCGCATCAGTTTCTATAAGAATTTTATCATCAGGCACTACTCTTGAAGCTTCCTTTGGCTTTATTGCGTTTTTAAAGGTAACAGTGCCCGAAAAAGAAATGTACCAGCCAATTTTAACAAGCTCCCTTGCCATTTCACTGCTACCACTAAAGCTGTGCAAAACCCCCTTAACCTCGGGAAATTGCTTAATAACCTCTAAGCAGTCACCGTGGGCGTCTCTGTCGTGAATTATAACGGGAATATTCAACTCCCTTGCTAACTCCATTTGCTTTTTAAAATAAAGCATTTGTAGCTCCCTTGGCACATTTTCATAGTGATAGTCAAGACCAATTTCTCCAATTGCTACAGCCTTCTCGTCCTTTAAAAGCTCTCTCATTTCAGAAATAACATTATCTACGTCACTATAAAGAAGCGTATCAATTGGATGAATACCAACAGATGCATAAACACCCTTGAACATATGGGCAAGCTCAATTGACCTTTTTGAGTTATCTAAATTTGTGCCAATATTCACAATATATTCAATTCCGTTATCAAAGCAGTCACGAAGAAGTCCAAGCGTGCCATCCTCGTATTCCTCCTCAAAGCGCTTGTCATCACAATGCGCGTGCGTGTCAAACAATTTAATATCCATAAAACCTCGTTAAAAGAGGGCGCAAAAACGCCCTCAATTTTATCGTACTCTTTCTCCGTTTTCGGTGTCCTTGTCAAGGAAAATAACTCTTACAGTTTCCTCGCCAGAGGCAAGAAGCATACCGTTGCTCTCAATGCCACAGAGCTTTGCAGGCGCAAGGTTAGCAACAATTACAACCTTTTTACCTATCAAATCATCAGGCTCATAGAATTTTGCAATTCCAGAAACTATTTGTCTTTTCTCATAGCCTAAATCAACTATAAGCTTAAGAAGCTTTTTAGCCTTAGGAACCCTTTCACATTCAAGAATCTCGGCAGTTCTTAATTCCACCCTGCAAAAGTCCTCTATGCCAATTATAGCACAGCCCTCTGGCTTTTCCTTCTTTGTTGACTCTTGTTCCTTTTTAGCTCTTTCAGCCTCAATTTCCTCAAGCATTTTCTTTTCGTCAATTCTTGCAAAGAGAACCTTGCTCTCACCTATATTTCTGCCACTCTCAAGCTTGCCAAACTCCTCAATTGAAGCATAGTCACGCTTATCTGTATTAAGTGAATCAAAAATAGTATCACATGTTGCAGGAATAATAGGATAAAGAAGCACACAAGCAATTCTTATAGCCTCTAAAAGATTATAAAGAACGGTGCCAAGACGAGCTTTTTGGCTCTCATCCTTTGCCAAAATCCAAGGAGTAGTTTCGTCAATATACTTGTTAGCGCGACTAAGCATATCAAACACACTCTCACAAGCCTCTGCTATTTTGAAGCTATCCATAAGCTCGCAGAATTTAACTCTCGCTTCTCCACAAACGCGCTTAAGGTCACAATCAAACTCATTTTCGCTTACAACATTTTCAGGAATAACACCATCAAAGTACTTTTTAGTCATAGCAAGCGTACGGCTAACTAAGTTACCAAGGTTATTTGCAAGGTCGGTGTTAAATCTGTTTATGATATTTTCATAGGTAATGCTACCGTCGTTTGCATATGGCATTTCGGAAAGTGCATAGTATCTCACTCCGTCAACGCCAAAGCGCTGTGCAAGCTCATCAGCATAAACAACATTACCCTTTGATTTTGACATTTTGTCCATACCAAAATTAAACCAAGGATGACCAAAAATCTTTTTTGGTAGTGGAATGTCAAGCGCCATTAGCATAATTGGCCAATAAATAGAGTGGAAGCGCACAATATCCTTACCGATAATGTGAACATCACAGGGCCAATATTTTTGGAATAGCTCGGGCTGAACCTCGTTAGCTGGGTCGTAGCCAAGACCTGTAATATAGTTAGTAAGAGCATCTATCCATACGTAAATAACGTGCTTAGGGTCAAAGGTAACGCTAACACCCCAGTTAAAGGAGGTACGTGAAACGCAAAGGTCCTGAAGTCCTGGCTTGATAAAGTTATTTATCATTTCCTTTCTTCTTGATTCTGGCTGAATGAAGTCGGGATTTTCATCAATAAATTTAGCAAGTCTGTCAGCATACTTGCTCATTTTGAAGAAATATGCCTCCTCCTTTGTTTTAGTAACCTCACGTCCACAGTCAGGGCATTTACCGTCAACTAATTGTGTTTCGGTAAAAAATGACTCGCAAGGAGTGCAATAAAGCCCCTCATAGTAGCCCTTGTAAATATCACCCTGGTCGTAGAGCTTTTTAAAGATACGCTCAACAGCTGTTTCGTGATAGTCGTCAGTGGTTCTTATAAAGTGGTCGTAGGTAGTGTTCATAAGGTCCCAAATTCCCTTAATTTCGCCTGCAACGCCATCAACATAGGCCTTTGGAGAAATGCCAGCCTCCTCGGCTAAATTTTGAATTTTTTGACCGTGCTCGTCAGTACCCGTCATGAAGAATACATCATAGCCTCTTTGTCTTTTGTATCTTGCAATTGCATCTGTTGCAATAACCTCATATGTGTTACCGAAGTGTGGTTTTCTTGAGGCATAAGCAATAGCGGTAGTTATATAAAACTTCTTCTTATCCATAATTACTCCTTATCAACCCTTGCTGCACCAACGTAAACGGTGTCAATTTCGGGACTATTTATATCATTAATTAAAATAAAATCAGCGCGATAATTTTTCTCTATCTTACCCACAAAATCAGCCTTAACCATGCTTGCAGGATTTGTTGTAGCATATTTTAACGCCTCGTTAAGGGATATTTTACAGAATTTCATTAAATTCTTAACAGCATTAAACATTGTGAGCGTGCTACCTGCCAAAACACCATCCTCGTTTATAGCAATTCCATTCTTGACAATAACGCTCGTGCCAGCTATTGAGTATTCGCCATCAGCTGAGCCGGTTGCCGACATAGAGTCAGTAATTAAAACAAGCTTGTTTTTTGGCTTAGCCTTATATGCAAGCTCAACCATAGCAGGGTGCATATGGTGTCCGTCAGCGATTATTTCTGCATAAGCCTCGTCACTTGTAAGGGCGCAAACAGCAGCGCCGGGAAGACGGTGATGCACCTTGGTCATTGCATTAAATGTATGTGTAAAGCTACGTGCGCCAAGCTCTAATGCGTTCTTTGCCTGCTCATATGTTGAATTTGTGTGGGCAATTCCTACCGTAACGCCAAGCTCGTTCGCCTTTTTGATAAATTCCTCTCCACCACTAAGCTCAGGAGCGATAGAAGCATGCAAGGGCTGCGGCATCATATTAAGCGCCAAGCTCTCAAACTCGCTCGCATTTGGCAAAGCTAAAAGCTCAGTTGCGTGTGCGCCTCTCATTTCAGGATTTAGGTATCTACCCTCAAGGTGAATACCAATAATGCCCGCATAGCCAAGGAGTGAGTCAACTCTATTTTGGTTAATATTGAAAATAGAATTAGTAAGATTGGGTAATGTATCGGAGGCAAGAGTAGCCATAACTGAGGTAGTTCCAAGCTGGGCGTATCTTTTACGCATAGCGCGTACATTTTCCTCACTTGCAAGGTTGAAATCATATCCGCCAATTCCGTGTGTATGCACGTCAACCAAGCCAGGGATTAAGTATTTTCCACTAATATCAATTATTTCACAATCACTAACATAATCAGCTGTAATGTCCGTTACAAAGCCATCATCACAAATTACATTAGCCTTAATAAAGTCTTCACTATCAGAATTGAAAACTAATCCACCAACAAAAGCTATTCTTTTCATATTGTTCCTCCATTCAAGAATACTCATATTTATATATTTTAACAGAAAAAACCAAATATATCAATATTTATACGCAAAAAATATAAAATATTTATTATATAACACCTCAAGATACATAAGGCATCGCTCTTTTCAACCTAATTATAAAACAAAGAAAACGGTACTGGACGGTAAAATTTCAAATTATTTTAATTCTATTTTTTCATATGTAGCTATAAAAGCATCTGTATATGCAAGCCAATAATAGCAATAGCTTTATTTTCAGTTATAGCTTAGCTTCAACTTCATTTATAGCTGTAGCTTCAGTTATAGTTACAGCTTCAGTTATAGTTACAGCTTCAGTTATAGTTACAGTTGTAGTTATAGTTATAGTTCACTATGCTTCCTCTATGCAGGTGCATATGCTACAGAAAAAGCCTGCTAATTAAGCAGGCTATGTCTATATAATAACAAGTTATTAGGACTCTTGAATTTTTTTAATGCAAAAAATGTATCGCTTAGGTGCTTGCAATTTGTGCAAATTTTTGCAAAAATTTTTCTAAAAATGAATGCAAGCCTTTGCTTGAAATTTACATTGATTAGGTAGAATGATATTATGTGTTTGCGATTTTGTAAATCTCGCTCTTAGAAACACCTCTGTCCTTAGCGACAGCCTTAATAGCATCCATCCTTTTCATTTCCTGGGAAATATAGTACTCAATATGCTCCTCAATACTCATATTCCTCCAAAATTCATCACCCTCTGATTTTTTACAGCCCTCTACAACTAAAACATACTCTCCTCTTGGCGAGTTATCTTGATAGTAGAGTATTGCCTGGGAAATAGTAGTGCGTATAATTTCCTCATTTATTTTTGTAAGCTCTCTGCAAAGAGAGATTTTTCTATCGCCAAACGCGCTATATAAATCCTCAAGAGTTTTAAGCAGCTTATGGGGAGCTTCATAGAAAATAGTCGTACGAGTGTCGTTCTTTATTTCATTTAATCTTTCAAAACGGTCTGTTTTGTTAGTACTCAAAAATCCCTCAAAGCAAAATCTTCCCGTAGGCAATGCAGAAAGAGCAAGAGCGTTTACAACTGCGCTTGCGCCTGGAATGGAGGTAACAGGAATATTATTCTCGCTACAAAGCACAACCAAGTCCTCACCGGGGTCGCTAATGGCAGGAGTGCCGGCATCTGTAACTAATGCACAGCTTTCTCCATTTTTTAATCTTTCAACAATAACCTCGCCACGCGCACGCTTGTTGTGCTCAAAGTAGCTTACCATAGGCTTTGAAATGCCAAAATAGCTAAGTAGCTTTCCTGTATTTCTCGTGTCCTCGGCAGCGACAAAATCGACACTCCCCAGCACCTTTAAGGCTCTTTCAGTAATGTCAGAGAGGTTTCCAATAGGAGTAGCAACCAAATAGAGCACGCCGCCTACAACTGCGTTTTTGTCCTCTCTTGAAACGTTTCTTGATTTAATACTACTCATAAAATCTCCTCCATAGAGCAATTTTCGTATATTTTATTAAACTCATCTGTATATTTTTGTGAATTGTCATTGTATATGTACAAGGGCTTGTCTATTACAATTCCGCTTTTACCACCTAATTTTGCGCTAATTAGCAAAAGAGAGGGGGGAGTGTGCGAGTTTTTGTGTACGAACAGTAGCCTTTTTGGCTCTAAATTGTTATTTCTGAGGGCGCAAAAAAGGTCTGCGATTCTATCAGGACGGTAAACTACATAAAAATTTCCACCGTGCTTTAATAGCGCCTTTGCACAAGCGCAAAAGTCGTCTATTTTACCAAAAACCTCGTGCCTTGAAATGCTTTTGTTTTCATTTTCATTTAGCTTGCCACTCGTTAACTTCATATAAGGAGGATTTGAAAAAACAAAGTCAACCTCGCCATTTGTATCGTGCGCTTTAACCTCTCTTAAATCCTTGCAAATAACCTTAAGCTCATTTTCAAAGCCATTTAATTTTGCGTTTCTTCTTGCTATATCTGCAATATTATTTTGTACCTCTATTCCATACACTTCTTGGCACTTTTTCTTAGAAAGAGCGAGCAGAGAAATCACTCCGCTTCCAAGTCCAAGCTCCACACCGCGCGCATTTGAACGCTTAGGTAAAAACGCGGCGAGAAGATATGCATCTGTACCAAAGGTAAGGCTATCCTTGTTTTCTATCAAACGAAGCCTTTCGTTAATTTCATTTATTCTTTCAGATTTATTAAGTTCCATAAAAAATAGGCTTATTTTGTCGCATTATTAAGAAAGGACATTTGCTTGAAAAAAGCAAATGCCCAAACTAATTGTACTCTTCTAAAGGCTTTCCATAATTATATTATGAAGCACACTCTATCTTTACAATATAGTGCGTGCAAATGTCTTTATACGTATGTAGTACGTGAATTATTCCTCAACTGGAGCGCTAACAGGACATGTAGCAGCGCAAGAACCGCAAGAAATGCATTCTTCAGCGTTGATAACGTACTTGCCGTCACCCTCAGTAATGCAGTTGCAAGGACAAGCGTCAGCACAAGCTCCGCAAGCGATGCAATCATCATTGATAATATAAGCCACGATTTCACACCTCCGTAAGAATTTTATATAATAATTGTAGCACAAAAATGTGTTTTGTCAATAATATTAAGTAAAAAAATTAAAAATAAACAAAATATTTTGACAAAATCAAACAAATCATTCCTCTATTTCCTCATCCTGTGGGGTGTTTTTAGCCTTTGGCATAGAAAGGATTTTAACGTCCTCACGCTTGTAGGTCTTAACAACCTCATCAATTTTAACCTTAATAGTTCCACTAAGTGGAGCAGTTTCAACAACAACACCGACTCCGTCGTGTGTTCTTACAGTAGCATCAACGGGTGGAGTTCTCTTGATTTCCTGCACATATGTATCGTGCTCAAAGCGCAGACAACACATAAGTCTGCCACAAGCACCTGAGATTTTTGAGGAGTTGAGGGAAAGATTTTGTTCCTTCGCCATTTTAATTGAAACCTGACAAAAATCGGGTAAGAAGGTGCTACAGCAGAAGGGACGTCCACAAATACCAAGACCACCCATAAACTTTGCCTCATCTCTTATTCCTATTTGTCTTAATTCAATTCTTGTTTTAAAGGTAGAGGCAAGGTCCTTTACAAGCTCACGGAAATCAATTCTACCGTCAGCAGTAAAGTAGAAGGTAAGCTTAGAGGTATCAAAGGTATATTCAGCCTCAATAAGCTTCATATCAAGCTTGTGATTAGCGATTTTTTCTTGACAAATTTTAAGCGCCTCTACTTGCTTTTGCTTGTTTTCCTCGTTTGCTTTTATATCCTTAGGCGTTGCAATTCTTATAACAGGGCGTAGGGGTGGCACAATTTCACTCTCGGAAACAAATTTGTTAGGTGTTGCCACCTTGCCAAACTCCATTCCACGCGCTGTTTCCACAACTGCATAATCTGTATATTTCGCTTTATTTCCGTTAGGTGAGAAATAATAGGTTTTGCCTCCATCCTTGAAACGAATACCTATAACCTCAACGGTTTTTTCGTTTTGATTTATAATTTCATCAGCCATTTTTAACTGCCTTTCTTTATTTGTGTCATTATATTTGTCAGCGCACAAGGAACAGATGCATTTACATTCAAATCGTAAAGTGCGTTTTCTATTGCCTCAACTGCTGTAATTATCTTTTTTATTGAATGTCTTGAGGATGTAGCCAAGGCATCATTTTGCGAGGTGTAAAAGCAAAGAGAAGCATTCCTTGATTTTTTTACAATTGCTAAATCCCTTAGCACATTAAGTGACATAGAAAAAAGCTCCTTTAGCTTATCTCTTGATGTTTGAAACATAGAGCTAATAAGACGCGCACACTCGGTGTCATTATTTAAAATATTCTCTGTGAATACTCGCGCCCTTTCTCTTTCTTTAAATAGAGAGTCAGCCTTGCTTTCATCAAGCATGTCTAAGGTGTAGCCGAGCGAGCCACGTGAGGAAATAATAATTTCCTTAAGTCTTTTTTCGTCGATTTGCACCCTTGAATTATTTTTTACATAGTCAAAAATGACATCATTCTCAAGTGGCATTGTCCTTAAAATTTGCGCCCTTGAGCGTATGGTTTCCAAAAGAGCAGAGGAATCGTTACATATAAGGAAAAAAATTACGTTTTTTGGAGGCTCCTCTAAAACTAAAAGCAGAGCGTTTTGAGATGCGACATTCATTTTTTCGCAATCATTAAAAACGTAAACCTTATATTCGCACTCGGTGGTGCTTTCGTAAAGCGTTTCCTTTATTTTTCTTATATCGTCAACCTTGAACGCATCAAAGAAGCGTACGTCAGCGCAATTATCGTTTAAAATCTTGTGGCACGTGTTACATATACCACAGGGCAAGCTGTTTTTGTCCTTGCACATAATAGCAGCGCTTGCAAGCCTTGCAATAGTATGTCTTCCACTACCACGAGGGCCCTCGATAATGTAAGCGTGTAAAAACTCGGAATTTATAATAGCTGAGCCGAGCGTATTTTTGATATTTTCATTACCTATTAAGCTCTTAAAAATTTGCATAAATTCCTCCGTTTACATTCTACTACAACATACATTGTAGCAGAAAAAAGCGAGGATGTCAAATACAAATATATGTATATCTATATTAAATTTATGAAAAATGACTAAAAAATAAAAAAATTACTTAAATAAACAGAAAAAAATGACAAAATTTCAAAAAAGACTTGTATATTTAATGAAAATAGTATAAAATATGTAGATGGTAGGGAAAATATTCCATACACAAAATGAAAAATTTCGGAGGAAATCAAAATGTCAGTTAAAGTTGCAATCAACGGCTTTGGCCGTATCGGACGTCTTGCTTTCAGACAGATGTTCGGTCAAGAAGGCTACGAGGTAGTAGCTATCAACGATCTTACCAGTCCTAAAATGCTCGCTCATCTTCTTAAGTATGACACAGCACAAGGCAAGTACGCTCTTGCTGAAACTGTAACATGCACAGACGACAGCATCACAGTTGACGGAAAGACAATCAAAATTTACGCAGAAAAAGACGCTGCAAACTGCCCTTGGGGTGAGCTTGGTGTAGACGTAGTTCTCGAGTGCACAGGCTTCTACTGCTCCAAAGACAAATCAATGGCACACATCACAGCTGGTGCTAAGAAGGTGGTTATCTCTGCTCCTGCAGGAAACGACCTTAAGACAATTGTTTTCGGCGTTAACGAAAATACACTTACAAAGGATGACGTTATCATTTCAGCTGCATCCTGCACAACAAACTGCTTGGCTCCTATGGCAAAGGCTCTTAACGACGCTTACGCTATCCAAAGCGGTATCATGACAACAGTTCACGCTTACACAGGCGACCAAATGATTCTTGACGGTCCTCACAGAAAAGGCGACCTCCGTCGTGCTCGTGCAGGCGCTCAAAACATCGTTCCTAACTCAACAGGCGCTGCAAAGGCTATCGGCCTTGTAATTCCTGAGCTCAACGGCAAGCTCATCGGCTCTGCACAAAGAGTTCCTACTTGCACAGGTTCAACAACAATCCTCGTTGCAGTAGTTAAGGGTAAGGATGTAACAAAGGACAGCATCAACGCAGCTATGAAGGCAGCTTCCTCTGCATCCTTCGGTTACAACACAGATGAAATCGTATCAAGCGACGTTATCGGTATGAGATATGGTTCACTCTTCGATGCTACACAAACAATGGTAGCAAAGATTGACGATGACACATACCAAGTACAGGTTGTTTCATGGTACGACAACGAAAACAGCTACACCAGCCAAATGGTTCGTACAATTAAGTACTTCGCTGAAAACTAATTCAAATAAAAAGACTGTCCTTGTGACAGTCTTTTTTATAGCAAAAGAAAAGGGGATGTTGCAATAAGCTTAGACCAAATAAGGACACATTCCCTCTTGAAATTAAGTATAAACATTTATTTTAGTAAAATTTTAAGGTTGAGAGCTTGCGGTTTTGTTGCAAGCTCTCTTCTTTTAATGTCTGTTTTTTAGGCGCGAGCATCGCACTCT
>JAGBEE010000041.1 GCA_017937135.1 Clostridia bacterium
AGTGTAACAATACCGAGTAGCGTAACATCAATAGGATACAAGGCATTCTATAATTGCACCTCACTTACAAGTGTAACAATACCGAGTAGCGTAACATCAATAGGATACAAGGCATTCTATAATTGCACCTCACTTACAAGTGTAATAATACCGAGTAGCGTAACATCAATAGGAGAAGATGCATTCTCTTATTGTAATTCACTTGTATATAATGAATACGATAATGGATATTATTTAGGAAATGAAAGTAATCCATATTTAGTACTAGTAAAAGCAAAGGATACATCAATAACATCCTGTATTATTAATGAAAATACAAGATTTATACATTCAACTGCATTTTCTGGTTGCACCTCACTAACAAGTGTAACAATACCTAATAGCATAAAATCAATAGGAAACGATGCATTCGCTTATTGTGACTTACTTACAAGTGTAACCATACCCGATAGCGTAACAGCAATAGGAAACGATGCGTTCTACAGTTGTGATTCACTAACCAGTGTGATAATAGGAAATAGTGTAACATCAATAGGAGACTGGGCATTCTATGGTTGCGACTCACTAACAAGTATAACAATAGGTAGTGGTGTAACATCAATAGGAAAATATGCATTCGAAAATTGCACTTCACTAAAAGAAGTGCATATAAGCGATATTGCAAGCTGGTGCAATATATCATTTAGTGATGGTTCTAATCCATTATATTATGCAAAGAAGCTATACATAGATAATGAACTTGTAACTAATCTTGTAATACCTGATAATGTAACATCAATAGGAGATGGTGCATTCTTTTATTGCACCTCACTAACAAGTATAACAATTGGGGATAGCATAACATCAATAGGATATAGTGCATTCTGTGATTGTACCTCACTTACAAGTCTAAACTATCTGGGAACAATAGAGCAGTGGTGTAATATATCATTTAGTAATTATACTTCAAATCCATTATGTTATGCAAATAAGCTATACATAAATAATGAGCTTGTAACAAATCTTGTAATACCAGATATAGTAACTAAGATAAATAATTATGCATTCTATGGTTGCACCTCACTTACAGATGTAACAATAGGAAATAGCGTAACATCAGTAGGATACGATGCATTTTCTGGCTGTACCTCACTTGAAAGTGTAACAATAGAAAATAGCGTAACATCAATAGTAGGCTCTGCATTCCGTGATTGCACGAACTTAACTGAAATAAAGTTCAATGCAACAGCAATGAATGATTTCAGCTCAAGCAACTATGTATTTTCTAATGCAGGAAAAGACGGAAACGGAATAAGGGTAATAATAGGTAAGAATGTAACAAAAATACCTGATTACTTATTTTGTCCATATTATAGTGATTCTTCATATTCACCTAAAATAACAAGCGTAGAATTCGAAGAGGGAAGTGTATGTGAAATCATAGGAAACTATGCATTCTCTGGCTGTACCTCACTTGAAAGTGTAACAATAGGAAATAGCGTAACATCAATAGGAGACTATGCATTCTATAATTGCACTAACTTAACAGAAATAAGCTTCAAAGCAACAGCTATGAGTGATTTAAGCCAAGATAACAGAGCATTCACTAATGCAGGAAAAGACGGAAACGGAATAAAGGTAATAATAGGTAAGAATGTAACAAAAATACCCGCTTACTTATTTTACCCTGAATATACTTTGCGTTCACCTAAAATAACAAGCGTAGTATTTGAAGAAGGAAGTGTATGCGAAAGCATAGGAAGTAGTGCATTCCGTGGTTGCACTTCACTTACAAGTGTAACAATAGGAAACAGTGTAACATCAATAGGAAGCAATGCGTTCTATTGTTGCTCCAAGCTTGCAGCAGTATATAATTCATCCTCACTTAATATAACCATAGGCTCAACATCTAACGGATATGTAGGCTATTATGCTAAAAAAATAATATCAGGAGAATTCGAAAATATTGATGGCTATATTTTCCAAACAATAGATGGCAAAAATTGCCTTGTTAGCTATGTTGGAGAAGAAACAGAGCCAACCTTACCCGAAAGCTATAACGGTAATAATTATGAAATATATCAGAAGGCTTTCTATAACAATAATAAAATCACTAAGGTAACAATACCTAATAGCGTAACATCAATAGGAGGTAGTGCCTTCTATAATTGCGCCTCACTAACAAGTGTAACTATACCAAATAGCGTAACATCAATAGGATACGATGCATTCTCTAATTGTACCTCGCTTACAAGTATAACAATACCAGATAGTGTCACATCAATAGGAGAGAGTGCATTCGAAGATTGCACCTCACTAACAAGTGTAACAATACCGAGTAGCGTAACATCAATAGGAAGCTTTGCATTCTATGGTTGCGACTCACTAACAAGTATAACCTTTGAAAACACAACTGGTTGGTATGTAACTAAAACAGGCGCTACGAGTGGAACAAATGTAGATGTAACTAATGCTACAACAAATGCAACATATTTAACGAGTCAATATTATGATTACTATTGGTATTGCAATATAACAGAATAATATGTATTAAATTAAAAAGTCAAGGCTAAGCTTAGCCTTGACTTTTCATATTAGCTTAATAATAAAACGCGTGGTTGCCAATTTGCGCATAGAGTCGTCTGTTTTGGCAAACCCAGCAATGTGGAACAATGCTCGGATTTACAAAGTATAGAATACCCGTGTTAATAGAATACCCCTCAAGACAAATCTTTGCTGCAATTATGCTTTGTGCATTTGGCGCTTTATAAATCATACCATTAGCGGTTGGACTAAACTGTGTGCCATTTTTCTTATCGAAAATAACTCCATAAATTGTATTAGGAAAATAAGAGCTTCTGACACGGTTTAATATAACGTTACCAACAGCAATTTTACCCTTTAAAATTTCACCACCACTTTCAGCGTTTATAATTCTTGACAGCCAATAAACCTCATCACTACGATAGAATTTATCCCCCGATAAAATTCCACCACTACCTCTTGTAATATAGAATGAAGAGTTATAATTACTCCAGCTAATTTTTGCATCAAATGCCTTAGCCATAATAAGAACAGGGGCATACATAATACCATATCTCATATAAATTGGCGTAGGAGTGTACAAATATCGACCATTTGCCACAACATAATTTGCTCCGTCAGTTACAGTCATATATAATTTTGATGACTGAATAGTTAATGTTCTTGTAGAGTAATTATATGTAACCTTAGCGCTTGAATCCATAGAGGTTGCAAATTTTCTCACACCAACAAAGGTAGTATTGTCCTTTATTGTTACATTACCGTTAAATTGTGAATTGTCTATAAAAACTCCAACGCTTTGTCCTGTGGCATTGACGCTGAAGGCAAGCGCACAGGCAAGTAAGGAAAATAATAAAACAAATGATAATGCTTTCTTCAAAAAACCATCCTTTCTTTTCATAATTTGGTGAGTAATGCTCGAACATTTACAATAATATTGTAGCATTGGAAGGAAATTAAATCAAGGAACAATATTTTCCAAGCAAAAGAAAAATCGCACACATGGTGCGATTTTTTTGAAATATTTACCTGTTTACAAGCCTTTTTGCAAGCTTTATTTCATCACTTGAAATAGCCCCGCTGATTCTTGAGAATATAAGATACAAAAGGGCAGTTAGGGCAATTTGACAAATTAAAATTCCTTTTCCAAAAACCAAATTTCCAAATAGGCTATCAAAAAGCCCACTGTCAAAAAGCAATCTTATTAAAATGGTGGATAAAATTATATTTAATAGTGGCTTTCCAACCCATTTTATAACGGGCGTGTCAATTTTAGTAATGCTTATTAAGCGCATTATACTAAAGGATGTATTAAAAAGCTCCATTATAAATATAACGACAATATATCCAGTAATTCCCATATTTGGCAGCAAAACTAATATTAGCAAAACACTAATAAATGAGTCAATAATATTTACTCTCATTGTGTAAATCTGCTCACCAAGACCCTTAAGCATTGAGTCAACAGCACCATCAAGATACATAAGAGGAATTAAGGGGGCAAGTAGCCTTATAAATTCGCCTGCCTCGTTACTCCCGTAGAGAAAAATGCCTATTTCGTGTGAAAATGAGATAAATATCCCACTAACTCCCAAGGAAAAAATAAGCGAAAAATAAAAAACTCTTGATACAATATACTTAATTCTACTAAAATCCTTAGCCTCAAACGCAGAGGAGAGCTCAGGAACTAAAAGAGAGGAAAATGCTCCAAGCACCGAGGAGGGAAACAGTAAAACAGGAAATACCATTCCGTGTAAAACGCCGTAGGACGCAAGTGCATCCTTAGCGCCAATGCCACTTTTTTTAAGTCCCCAAGGAATTGCCAAATGCTCAATAGTTAGTAATGCGCTTCGCACATAAGCACTAATCGCCATTGGAAACGCAATTGAAAATACTGAAAATTCTTCTTGTGTCGCATCAGCTCTTCTTTCGACATTAAAAGAGAATATTCCTCTTCCCCAGTAGCATTTTCTGCCTATATTTGACAGCTTTTTATCCACTCTATCGCCTTTTTTTGATAATAAATCAACATTTCCAACATTCTCGCTTTTTTTCTCCCTATGCCTCTTTCTGTCGATTATGTATAAAACAAATGAAATAATACACGAAAAAAGCTCGCCTATCATTCCACCAAGCGCAATAGCCATTATTGCATATTCAACACCTGCAGGCATAAAAAGTGAAATACCAAAGGAAATTAGTGAGATTTTAACTCCTTGCTCAAAAAAGCTGATTATAATATTTTTGTAAACACGTCTTACAGCGCAAAAATAACCATTTAATGCGCTGGATAATGAAATGGGAACAAGAGAAAGAGCCATAAGCTTAAGTGATGGGATAACTCGCTTGTCACCAAGTAAAAGCTCAGCAACACCCTTAGCGCTTGTAAACAAAATTATTGTAGCAAGCAGGGAAAAGAATAGACAGTAAAAAAATGCTTTTCTCATGATTTTACCGACACGTGAGTCACCATTTTTGTCGAGAACAGTCATATTATCATTGTAGGGCAGAGAAGCCGAAACAAGACGCACAACCGCTAAGTTAATACCCGAGGTGGCTAAGGTTATTGCAAATGAATATACTCCCGATGTCAGTGTAAAAAGCCCCATTCCCTCTGCGCCAATTTTTCCAGAAATAAAAATATTAAAGCTTACCGAAATTGAACGAATTAAAATTGACGCGCACGAGAGAATAATAGCATTAAAAAAATACCGTTGAACTCTGTTTATCTATATCACCACACAATCATTATATTGTATGTAACAAAATAAAAAAACAGACTGCAAAGCGCAGTCTGTTAAAAAAATTATTTTACAATTAGAGTTACTATTTCAACTAAGCCTTCCCTAGCGGGGAAGGGGGACCGCTAAGGCGGTGGATGAGGAGAGCATTTCACAACAACCTCAACGTTAAGCCAAACTAAAGCCCTTATTTTACAATTAGTGTTATTATTTCAAATGGCTTTACATCAATTGTAACGCTATTATTCTTTATGTTAAGTCTTTTAAGCTTTTTCTCGCTAAGATTACCAATATAAGCCTCATTTACATCAAAGCCGAAGCTTACTAATGCTCTTGTGTGAGAATTTTTAGCCTCATAAAGACGAATGATGGTCTCATCTGAATATTCAGCCTCTTTAATAGTCTCTATTATTACATTGTCAGAGGAAACGCTAACCAATGAATATTCACTTGGCAAGGCTCCCGTGCCAGTAGCTTTAACAGCAGTCATTGGCAGATTCAAATCATACGCATATTTAACAGTATCACAAGAAGCAAGCGCATTTTTGTGAGGATAAATAGAGTATGTAAATTCGTGAATACCAATATCGTTTACGTGGTCTGGATAGTTATCAGGGTTCATAGCTGACTTAATAAGAGTAAGTCGCATATCAGAGCCGTGAATATCGTGTCCATACTTGCAGTTATTAAGAATACTTACGCCATAATTACCCTCAGAAAGATCTGCAAACTTATGTCCGCAAACCTCAAATTTAGCGTGGTCCCAGGAGGTATTAAAGTGGGTAGGACGCTCAGTAGTACCAAACTGAATTTCATAGCTTGCCTTATCTGCGTTTATATCAACAGGGAAGGAAACCTTTAAAATTTGCTTTTTCTCGCGCCAATCGACCTTAGTCTCAAAATCAATTTTCGGCATATCCTCATAGAACCAAGCAATTTGACAAATTTCACTATCAAAGTGCTTCTTTTTATACTTAATACCGGTTCTTGACCCGTCAACGATAACCTCGGCACATAACACATTCATAATAGGATATTCCTTGTCGTTTGAAGAGCGCTGAAGCTCCCAAGCAGGATAGTTATCAGGGTAGTCCTCGAATGCAATAAGCTTATTTGCTAAACAGCCCTTCTTAATAACCTCACGGTGATTTTTCTTATCGTAAATAGAAACGATATTGTAATTTTCATCAAACTTTACGGTAAAGTATTTTGTAAATACGCTTCTGCCCTTAACCTCGATTGAGTTTTTTGTATCTGTATTCTTTATAACCTTATAGCCCTTACCGGGAACATCCTTTACAAAAACACTCTTGCCATCAATTTGTACAACAGAGGAATTTTTAAAGGAATGTGGGTTAAATACAACATATCCATCCTCGCACACATTTGAAGCGACGTAGTCAAATGCGTTATTTCTGTGCTTGCTTGTGAAATCTCTTATTTCTTGATAATCTCTATCGCTTCTTTCATAAACCTCAGGAATTGAAGAGCCGGGGATAATATCGTGGAATTGGTTAGTGAGAAGCGTTTCCCACATATTGTGTAGCTCCTTTTTAGGGAATTTACTAACCTTTAATTTGTCAAGCATTACACAAAGCGCCTCTGTGTCAAGAAGCAAAAATTCACATTGTCTGTTGTTTTTCTTATTTTTAGCAATAGATGTATATGTTCCTCTATGGAATTCAAGATACAATTCGCCCTGCCAAGAGGGAAGCAATTCAGGATTTTTCTGAATTTTCTTTTCAAGATTATTCAAAAAATCACCTGCAAAGCCAATTTTCGACTGTGCAACCTCAGGCACACCTGCGCTTGTACGCTTTAATACCTCAAGCATATGGTCGGTAGGGCCACCGCCACCATCGCCAAAGCCGAATGTAACTAAAGCTTCATTTGTAAGCGCCTTTTGCTGATACCTGTTCCAGCTACCATCAATGAATGAAAAATCAGTTGGAGGACAGTAGGAACAGCCTCTTTCGGGCACGCGTCCCTTCTTTTCCTCTTGCGCCGTCATAAAATATGTATTGATGCACTCACCATCAATGCCCTTCCAGCTAAATATGTCATAAGGCATTGTGTTAGTATCGTTCCAGCTAATTTTCGAGGTAACAAACCAGTCAACCTCGCTCTTTTTAAGAATTTGTGGAAGAGCAGCAGCGTAGCCAAAAACGTCAGGTAACCACAAAACCCTGCTTTCCACACCAAACTCATCACGGAAGAAGTTTTTGCCGTATTGAACCTGTCTTACCAAGCTTTCACCACTTGAAAGGTTGCAGTCAGCCTCAACCCACATAGCGCCCTCAACCTCCCATCTTCCAGCCTTAATCATAGCCTTGATTTGCTCGTAAAGCTCGGGGGACTCCTCCTTAACCATCTTGTAAAGAACAGCCTGTGAGGACATAAACTTATATTCTGGGTATCTCTTCATAAGCTCAATAACAGTAGAGAAGGAGCGTTGTACCTTTTCTCTTGTTTGCTCTAAGGACCAAAGCCAAGCTACGTCAATATGTGTGTGACCGATACAAATTGACTTTACATCTTGACTTTTACAGTACTTGCCATAAAATTCCTTTTGTAAAAGCTCATTTGCCAAGGAAACAGATGAATAAAATTTATCGCTTGGCATCCTTAGCATATAAATTTCTTTTGCAGCCTTTTCCAAAATAGCCACTGTATTTTGATATGAATAAGAATTTTCATCTAAAAAATCAACAAGCTGAAATGGCACAGCCATATCGTAATAAAGCTTTTTAACAGCTTGATTTTCAACCACCATATTAACGTCAAGACGCAAATTTTGTCTCCAATACTCCATACCAGAATAAGCATAGAGAATAACGTCATAGCTTTCCTTGCCACTAACATAAAAATAAGTATGGTTGGTATCAAGACCCTGCTTTATTTTGCCATCAACATATACAATAAATTGAGGGTTAGTTGCATCCCAACCACCAAGACCGGTATCAACGGTAACCTTTATGTCCTTTCCTAACATATCATTAGGAACATTTAAGGAAAAATGGAACCAAACGTGCTTATCGCGCTCGTATCCCCAATTCATTCCCTTTAAAAATGGCTCAAAATCGCTTGTATCAGGTAAAGACGAGCCAACCTTGTAATCGCAATTTTTATATGTGATATTTTCAACAGGAACAGATTTTTCAACTATAAATTTGCTAAGCTCATTTAATACAACTCGCAAATTACGTACAGATTCATTTAAAGGCTTCATAAAAAACTCCTTTTGCAAAAATTACACGTAAATTATACCATACATACCATTAAAAAGCAATAAATATTTGATTTTTTGTCGGTTGTGTGCTATGATATCTATATGAAACTAAAAGGGAGGGATATTATGCAGGAGCTTTCACGCACAAAAATGCTTTTTGGCGAGGAAAATGTCGAAAAGCTAATTAATAAAAAAGTAATAGTATTCGGTGTTGGCGGAGTAGGTGGCTACGTATGCGAATCACTTGCAAGGAGTGGCATAGGACAAATTGACATTGTAGATAACGACACAGTATCCCTGTCTAATATCAACAGACAAATAATAGCCTTGCACTCAACCGTTGGCAAAAGCAAGGTAGAGGTAATGAGGGAAAGAATGCTTGATATCAACCCAAGCATTAAGGTTGAAACGTATAACACATTCTTTTTGCCAGAAAACAGTTGTGAATTTGATTTTTCAAAATATGATTACGTAATAGACGCTATTGATACAGTAAAGGGCAAGGTGGAGCTTGCGGTAATATGCGATAGCTTGAATATACCAATAATAGCCTCAATGGGTGCAGGAAATAAAATAGACCCACTCGGCTTTAAGGTTGCTGATATTTATAAAACAAGCGTATGTCCACTTGCAAGAGTAATGCGCGCTGAGCTTAAAAAGCGTGGTGTAAAAAAGCTAAAAACAGTTTATTCCGAGGAAAAGCCATACAAGCAAGCTGCTAACGAGAGGGAGCGAATCCCAGCATCGTGCTCGTTTATCCCGTCAGTTGTAGGGCTTATAATCTCAGCTGAGGTAATAAAGGATTTAATGAAATAAAAAATCAAGCTCAACCGAGCTTGATTTTTTTTATATTCCAATATCCTTAGTGCACTGTCCTTGAATCCAGCTAATATCATAAACCTTTTCTCCATAGGTTAAAAATTCCTTAGCGACACCAGCCATATGCAAGCTGTGTAGCTCGCTTGGAGAAACAAAGCCTAAAAATTTATTAGTATCATATTTATCCCAATTATAAAAGTCTGTAACAATATATTTTAGCTTTGCACTATATACAGTTTTTCCGTTTCTTTGATAAACTGAAATATCTGTAATTTCAATAGATGAAAAATATGAGCCAAGAGCATATTTGTAATCTCCACTCAAATTATGATAAAGGCTTTCCTTTGCTTGATACAGCTCGTAGCGCTTACCACATCTTGCAATCGATTCACAGGCTCTTAAGGCCTTGTCAATGTCGAAATTTCTGTTATAGAGGGCAGTTTCGTCCTTCATAAACTCATCAATATTAAAATTATAACTATTACCTGATCCACCTAAAAAATGTGATAACAGCCTTGATGCATTTTCACACGATAAAACCTTGCCACCGGTAATTATTAAATTGGCGCGCTTGATAATGTCGTCAATTGTATCCTGTGACAATTTTTCAGTATTATAATCATTTGTCGAATTTTCTTGTTGCTTTAATCTGTCAGCGCTTGGCTCAGCTTGTACATTGCCAAAGCCGTTTATTTCCTCTGGTTCAGTTACAAAATCGTTATAGCATACAAATTTAAGCTCATCATACTTCGTTTTTATTCCGTCTGGCTGAATATAATAAGTATTATCGTTAATAATCATATATGCGCAAAATAAAAACTCAATATTTGTGTGCTTTTCCTCAATTTGAGAAACATATGAGTCAATAACATTAAGACCTATGCCATTGTAGTTAAAAAGCGTTATACTATTATTTACTACATCACCCTTTGAATTCAGTGGTAATTTGCCCCTTAACTGCTCCTTAGTTGCGATAATTGTGCCAATGTATATTTTTGAGTCATTAAATTCCATAATAGCTTTAATTATATCACCGTGAATATAATAACTTGTTCCAATTACGCTACTGCTTATTGAATATCCAAGAGGCTCAATTAGCTGGTATAGCTCTTGCGAGTGCCTTGTGCCACATTTTTTACATTCTAAATCTACCGTGCCACCATATATAATATTTTCAGAGCTTAAATCTATTACCTTGTATTCGCATTCACAGCTTTTGTCAAGCTCAATTGCTGGCTCCGTGTCAATTGCAAGAGCATATATTGCAAGCAAAAGCATAAGCATACAAGCAAAAAATAAAGATAGCTTAAATTTTTTCATTATATACCTAACCTTAATTATTTATAATTTAATCTTACCACCTATAAAAATTTTTGTCAACATTTTTCTTGCACATGCGTATAAATTATGCTATACTTAAAAGGAAAAATAAGCATATGAGGTAAGATATGGAAAAAAGGATAAATGAACTAAGAAAGCATTTTGAGGGGCTTGAAATTGATGGAGCCTATATAACCTCCAAGACAAATCACAGATATTTCACAAAATTCGATAATGGCGATGGAGCTCTTTTAATAACCAAGCAGAACGCGTATGCCTTTGAGGACTTTCGATATATAGAAATAGCAACAAAGCTTTTAAGTGATAATTATACAGTTGTACAGCCACGTGGCAAGCGTAGTGAGTGGCTTGGCGAAATTTTGAAAAAGGAAGGCATAAAAAAGCTTGGCTTTGAAGATAATTCATTAAGCGTCAGCGCGTATAAAAGGCTCGATTCCGATATTGAGTGCGAGCTTTTACCGCTTGGAAGCACTATTGAAGCTATGCGCGAGGTAAAGGACGAGTGGGAAATATCAAAAATACAAATGGCGCAGGATATTACCGATAAGGCATTTGAACACATTCTTGGTATTCTTTCAACCGACATAACCGAAAACGATGTCGCTGCCGAGCTTGAATATTTTATGCGTAAGCACGGTGCCGAGGATAAGAGCTTTGAAACAATTTCAATAAGCGCCAAAAAGACATCACTGCCCCACGGAGTTCCAGAAAACATTAAAATTCAAAAGGGCTTTTTTACAATGGACTTTGGTGCAACCGTTGATGGTTATCATTCGGATATGACAAGAACCGTTTGTATCGGTAAGGCTGATAACGAAATGAAAAAGCTTTATAACACAGTCCTTGAAGCCCAGCTAAGAGCGCTTGAATTTTTAAAGGCAGGCGTAAGCGCAAAGGATGCCGATAATATTGCCAGGGAAATAATTAACAAGGATTATAAGGGATGCTTCGGGCACTCGTTGGGACATAGTGTAGGACTTGAAATTCACGAGCTGCCTGCGCTTTCGCCAAATATGGACAAAATTCTCGTTAATGGGAACATAGTTACCGTTGAGCCTGGAATTTACATACCAGGAAAATACGGTGTAAGAATTGAAGATATGGTGGCAATAATGGATAATGGAGTAAAAAACTTCACAAAATCGCCTAAGCACCTAATAGAAATCTAATGTTTTTATAGAAAAAAGTAAAAATATTGTATTACCTACTTGAAAAACCAAATAATTTATAGTAAAATATATCCATATAATATCAAGTCGCGATTGTGGCGGATTGCAACTTAAAATATTAAAACGCCAAGAAAAGGAAAAGAATTTATGTTAACAGCAGGAGATTTCAGAAACGGCGTTACCTTTGAAATGGAAGGTAAGGTTTATCAGGTTATCGAATTTCAACACGTAAAGCCAGGAAAGGGTGCCGCTTTTGTAAGAACAAAATATAAAGATGTAGTTACAGGCGCAATTCGCGAGACATCCTTTAACCCTACTGCAAAATTTGAAAACGCAGTGGTAGAGCGTAAAAAGCTCTCATACATCTATAACGATGGCTCACTTTACTACTTTATGGATATGGAATCCTATGAGCAAATTCCGGTTGACGAGAAGAACCTTAGTGACAACTTTAAGTTCGTTAAGGAAAACGAGCTTTGCACAGTATCCTCATACAAGGGTGAGGTATTCTCAGTAGAGCCACCAACATTTGTTGAGCTTTACATCACAGAAACAGAGCCAGGCGTGCGTGGCGATACAGCTACAAACGTAACAAAGGCTGCAACTCTTGAAACAGGAGCAGTAGTAAGAGTTCCAATCTTTATCAACGAGGGCGACCTTGTAAGAATTGATACAAGAGTTGGCGAATATCTCGAAAGAGTAAACAAATAATCATAATTTAGGAGGAATATAAAATGGAAATGGATATTCTTGAAAAATGCGCTTATATCAAAGGACTTGCAGAAGGACTTAACCTTGATGTAAACACACCTGAGGGAAAGGTATTAAACGCAATTATCGACTTGCTTTCCGACATCACAGCAACTGTTGCTGATATGGATGATGAGGTTGCAACACTCGGTGACTACATTGAAGAAATCGACCATGACCTCGGCGAAGTAGAGGAATACCTCTATGATGAAGAATGTGATTGCGAATGCGATGATGATTGTGACTGTTGCGACTGTGAGGATGACGAGTGCGACTGTTGCGATTGCGAATATATGGAGGCTATGTGTCCATCCTGTGGCGAAAAAATCTGCTTCGATAATGAAATCGAGCCAGAGGATTTGATTTGCCCAGCATGTGGAAAGGCTTTTTCCGAGGATAAGTAATTTATAACAAGAAAAACACCTGATTTTCAGGTGTTTTTTTGTCAAAATCTATTGCAAGAATTGTTATAATATGTTAAAATTGTAATAACAAAAAATGCGAGGTGCTATATGAAACTTGGTACAATGGTAAATCTCGACCAAAACGTAGTCGAGAAAATCAAAGATGTAAAAAAGTACGGTCTTGAATCATTTCAGCTTTGCGCTTGGAACTTTGATTTTATGACTGATGAGTATGTAGAAAAGATTCTTTCAGCAACAAAAGAAACAGGACTTGAAATAAGTGCTGTATGGTGTGGCTGGGAAGGTGCGGCAACATGGGATTTTGTAAGAGGACCCATGACTCTTGGTATCGTTCCTACATATTTTAGAGAAAAAAGAGTTGCAAATCTTAAAAAAGGCTCCGATTTTACAAGGAAGCTTGGCGTTGTAGATATGGTAACTCATATGGGCTTTATTCCAGAAAACCCCAATACTGACGAATATCGTTGCGTAGTTAACACAATAAGAGAGCTTGCAGAATATTGCAAGGCTAACGGACAATATTTGCTTTTCGAAACAGGACAAGAAACACCGATTACATTAAAAAGAACAATTTTAACAGTTGGAACAGGAAACCTTGGAATCAATCTTGACCCGGCAAATCTTCTTTTGTATGGTAAGGCAAATCCTTGTGATGCAGTAGATATTTTTGGAGATTATGTAAGGGGAGTACACGGTAAGGACGGAGAATATCCTACTGACCCGGCTTACTTGGGAGTTGAAAAGAGAATAGGTGACGGACGTGCAAACTACCCCGTGCTTATTAAAAAGCTCAAGGAGCACGGCTACAATGGCTCTATAACCATTGAACGCGAAATTGATGGCGATAAGCAAGTAGAGGATATACTTTACGCGAAAAAATTCTTGGAGGACATAATAAATGAATAAGCTTAGAATAGGACTTGTAGGCGTTGGCGGAATGGGTGGATGCCATTTTGACAACTATATGGATGTTGACGGTGCTGAGTTAGTTGCAGTATGTGACGTTAGAAAAGAGGTTGCTGAGAAAAAGGTTGGCAACAGAAAAATTAATATTTATACAGACCTTGGAAAAATGCTCAAAAAAGAAGAGCTTGATATGGTGGACATTTGCACTCCAAGCTATATGCATATGGATATGGTAATTAAGCTTCTCAAAAAAGGATATCACGTTCTTTGCGAAAAGCCAATGACCTTGAATAATGGTGACTGCAAAAAAATCATAAAGACCTTGAAAAATACAGATAAAAACTTTATGGTTGCTCACGTAGTAAGATTTATGGCTCCATACAAATATTTGAAGAGCGTAATTGATTCAAATGAGCTTGGTAGTCTTATAAGACTTGATATGAAGCGTATTTCATCTATCCCAACGTGGAGCTGGGAGGACTGGATGAGAAAGGAAAAGCTCAGTGGTGGAGTAGTAACAGACCTTTCTATTCACGACCTCGACTTTGTACAAAGCATATTTGGTATGCCTAAAAAGGTTCAAGCAGTTCATTATAAGATGAAGAACAATAACGACTGCATTGTAAGTAATTTAATTTATGATAACCTTAGCGTATCCTGTGAGGGAACATGGTATAATACAGATATTCCATTCCAAGCTAAATTCTTGGCAGTATTCCAAAACGGATATGTTCAATTTGATAACGGAAAGCTCGTTAAAAATGGCAAGGAAATTACTCTTGGCTCATATAAAAGAGATGGCGAGGATATTGGTATAAACGTTGGAAATGACAATGGTTATTTCAATGAAATACAATACTTCATCGACTGTGCAAACGAGGGCAGAAAGCCTGACTTTATAACACCAGAAAGCTCAGCAAAAAGCGTAGAGCTTGCAGACCTAATTAAGAAAAAGGCAGTAGTAGTTAACAAATAAATAAAAGAACTCAAGGCACACCTTGGGTTCTTTTGTTAAATAGGAGAAGAATAATGAAAAGAGTATTATCAATAATTTTGTTTTTTGTTTTTGCTTTGAGCTCGCTTTTGTCCTGCGGACAAACAAAGGAACCAATAGAATCAAATAGCGAAGCAAGTGGTGGAGAAAGTACTGATACGGACCAAACACAAAGTTCAACACCCACACCTGATACTATCAATTGTAATCACAATGTTGTAAAAACAGTAAATGGAAAAGAGCCTACCTGTATAGAAACAGGACTAACTGATGGAAAAAAGTGTGCTACCTGTGGGAAAATCTTGGAAAAGAGACAGATAATACCAACAATTTCACACATATATGTAAACAACTATTGCAAAATGTGTGGAATAGAATATGTCCCCACGCTTGAGGAGTTAATAAATGGAAACGAAAAGGTAGACACAAAGCAGGTTATATTAAATGATTGGGAAGGCAAAACACTAAATGTTCTTGCAACCAACTGGTATGGGGCGAAAGGAATGGTTAATGGTTGGTCAGAGCCAGACCTCACAGTTAATGGCTATGATAATGATGGTACATCTGTATGGGGTACAACCATCAACAACGCTATTCTAAAAAGAAAAGAATTCGTCAAGGAAACATATGGAGTTGAGCTTAAGTTTATTGTATCTTATAAAGAAGCAACAATGTCAAACCAATTATTCGAGGCAAATAAGCCTGAGGCAATAGAAAAGTATCACATCGCTATGCCTCGTATTTTTGAGGCTCAACAACTCGTTCAAAACCAAGTAGTATATGATTTATCCAATAGCAATTTTATTGATTTTTCAAAACCATACTACAACCAAATAGCTCACGAGGCGTTTACGGTAGCAGGACACACCTTCTTTGCAGCAGGTGATTTCTCATTCCTTGACGAGCTTACATCATATGTAATTTATTACAATATGGCAATTAGTGATAATGTTGAAAATTTCCCAGACCTTTATCAAACAGTTAAGGAAGGTAAATGGACCATTTCCGAAATGGCAAAATGGGCAGCAACCGTTATCGATGATAATGGTGCAAATGCTGGCATATGGGAGGATGACGATACATACGGCTTTGGTGCAACAAGCCTTACACACTTTTTCCAAACAAGTGGAATAACACAAATCGGAGTAAATAACTCATCCTCTAACCCTTCCGACTATCAATACAAATTATCTCTTAACGAGGACCCAAGCTTAATAGAACAGCTTGTTAATCAGCTTAGCACGCTTCTTGATAATGAAAACAGCTGGTCAAGAACAAACTGGATGGGGAGCTCTCGCGCAATGGAAGAATCCTTTACAAACGGAAAACTTTTGTTCTACAACGAAATAATGAAAAATATATATAAATTGCCTGCGCAGAGCGAAAGCTTCAAATTGGGCGTTCTCCCAATGCCAAAATTAAACGAAAGCGAAAGCTACTACACACCATGTGCTAATCAGTCTACAGTAATGTGCATTCCAAAATGCACACCTGACAGGAATATGTCAGAATATTTCTTAGATGTTCTTTCCCACACAGGTCAAGACTATGTTATGAAGGCATATTATAGTGACCTCAAAACAAGGATTTACCAAGGAACAGAAGAGGGCAGAACACCTAATGACAGTATAGAAATCATTAAGAATTACATATTGAATAATATTATGTACGACCTAGGATACATCAATAATACGTTGACATTTGTTCAAAACGATACCATAGCAGACATATTAAATGCCGATGCGTTCTCAGAGTCCTATAATGAATATGTAGGTTATGCGCTTGAAACGGTTTCAAAATGGAACAATTGGTATGATGCATATAAAGAACAATAAAACAAAGTATAACAAAACCAAAGGCCCAAGAAAACTTGGGCTTTTTCGTTGCTTTTTATTGTTGACAAAAGAATAGTTATACTATATAATATTTGTATTGTATGTTATAATATTTTGAACAAAGGAGAAGTAAATGGAGAAACAGCCAGCATCAAAAAACTACTTTTTTGACAAGGGATATAGAGACGTTGGAAATATAATTAAAAAAGCTTGGAAAAGCGCATATGCTCCTTTAAAAGAAGAGGTAGGTAGAATAGGTGATATATTTGAATCAAATATCACATGTGGAATAATTACATCAATAGCCGACATAATACTATTTCCTGTAGTAACCGTAATATATATGGCGGCAACAATTATTTTTTCAGCCTTGCTTATATGCTCATTTGCGATAGTAGGTTTTTTCGCATATCTATTTTATTCAATATTGTATTTAACAGACACGTTGTTTTGTGTTTTTAAAAGAATTTCGAGTAGCTGCTCAAAATGTCAGTCTAAATTTCTATTGCCCGTATATGAGTGCCCTCATTGTGGAGAAAAGCATACCAAGCTTCGCCCAAGTAGCTATGGAATACTAAAAAGAAAATGCTTATGTGGCTATAAATTACCAACAACATTTTTCAATGGCAGACAAAAGTTAGATGCAAAATGTCCAGTCTGTAATGAAAATATAAAGGACGGAGGACATCATAGCGAGGTTACTATTCCAATTGTAGGTGGACGAAGTGCAGGAAAAACATGCTTTATAACTCAGGCTATAAGCGCACTTGGTAATGAAGCATACAAATTAGGATTAGACTACAAATATTCACCAGTAGATAGTGATGATGACTACATACAAACTGTAAATAGTATGAATGCAGGCTATACACCTGATTCGTCAAATAACCTTCGTTTAAGATATTATCAGTTTTATCTAAGTCCAAAGGAAGCAAAGATAAAGAATCTTATTTCACTATGTGATATAGCAGGAGAGGTTTATTCTAACAGAGAAAATCTTAATGACCAAATTGGCTACAAATATGCAAACGCATTTTTGATGATTGTTGACCCACTTAGTGTAAGTGGATATGCAAAAGAGATGCAAGCACGGATAAATTTGGTTGAATATGGTTATAGCAATGACCGTTTAGATGAAATTTTAAGCTTACTTACTGCAACACTTGAAAATATGTTTTGTATATCAAGTAGCGATATGCTAAAAACAACCGTTGCTGTGGTATTTAGTAAGGGAGATATCCCCGGACTTGATGAAAAGATAGGAAAAAGTGCCATAAAAAAATATATGAAGGATAACAACGTAAGCAACAAATACGACGCGCAAAACGCAGTATGCGAGGAGTTTTTGAAGAATTACGGAGAAGCGAACTTCTTAAACACCTTGAAATCAAGATATAAAAATGTTCAATTTTTTACCTCATCAGCTCTTGGTCATAATCAAAATGGTAAGGCTTTTGTATCAGACGGAGTACAGGACCCAATTTTATGGCTTGTTGATAGCGCTTGCCCATCTATAAATTTAAAGGATAGATGGGGCAAAAAGCTTTAATTTCAAAAATTAAACTTAAAAATGATTTAATAAAGGAAACAAACTAATGATACTTTTAATTATATTGGTGTGTGTCTTTGGTCTGGCTGCTGGCGGCTTTAACTATGTTTACGCAATAGTTACTAGCAGGTCATATTACACCCAAGAGGATGACAGATTTGCTCTGTTCATAGGACTTTCGGCTGTGGACGTGGCTATGCTTGTATTTGAAATAATACTTATCAAAAATCCAAATGCGATATTTACAGGCATTCACTGGGTATGGATTCTTGTTATTGGAATATTATTATTTGCCGGAACGGTTGCATTAGGAATATACCTGTGTGTTACTGAGGATATTTTTTGGACGTTTGAGCGCGCAAAGTGGTATATGGGAGCTATTCAGGTAGCAGTAGGCATACTTGTTTTAATTCTTATGATAGTAGGCTTAAGCACAGCAAAGGGAAAAACCTACGAGGTTTCCTCGGTTGATGATTTGGAAATCTTAGATAATCTCCCTGGTACAGAGGAGCCTTATATCATACAAATAACATCCGACCTTGATTTTGAAGGCATAGAGCCAAACGAAAAATATGGAACAAGCTATAATACCTACATAATTGAGGGAAATGGACACACTATAAGCAATATCAAATACGAAAAAACCTTAGAGGAAGAATATACAGCGTTCTTCGAAATGAACACAGCAAAGAAAGATACATACAACTCATCAAAAATCAAAAATCTTAATTTTGACAACTGTGAGTTTTATATAACCCCAAATTTCTACAATGAAGAAAAGCACGAGGGCAAAAAATGTCATTTTTATCTTTTTGGTGACGAAACAAAATCTCCTGTTGAGCTACAAAACGTCATAATAACACGTTCAATTGTGTATGCACTAAAAGGAGAGGAGAATCCTCTTAGCGTAAGTAACTCGGTAATAGGTGATATATATCCGACAGATGGCGAAAATATAGATTTAAGAGTGATAAGGGAGGAATGATATGGTATATCTTATTCCAGCATTTTCAATAGGAATCGTTTCTGCTATCGCTCTTAGTAGCTATATGCACGTTGTTTTATCGTTTTTGATTTTTAGTTACGCCTCTTTATGTGTTATGACGTTTATAAAAACATTGTACGATGGTAATAATGTTATTTTAACAGGAGATTATGTAGGGGATATAGTCAGTGAGGAAACTTGGTTTTTATTCCCATTAATGATACCAATATTTGTTGCATCAGTGGTAGCAGCACCTGTTATGTGCTTATACAATTATATTGAGGATGAGTATGAAACGACATCGGTATTTGTTGGCATCATTTCTATTTTGTCAGTAATGCTTTTGTTTCTTCTTGTTCTGTTCATAAGTCCACAAACTGCATATGCCCTTATTCCATGCGGAGGGATAATCCCCTTATATATCGTTCTTAGCGCAGTGGTTGTGGTACTAACATCAGTAGCACTACACGAGGAGGGCTTTTCAACCCTAACAACAGTACTTTTCTATGTGGGCGCAGGACTTATGATAGTTCTTATGATAATTGGCATTAATGTCTCAATGAATAGAACCTACTATATTTCCGATGCAAATGATATGAGAGGCTTCGCAAACTCCCCAACAAGCTATGAAACAGTATTCATTGTAGAAAATGACATCGATTTTGAAGACGAGGATACAAGCTGGTTCGGAGGAATGGAGAGCTTTGAAGGAATATTTGAGGGAAATGGTTACACATTTTCGAATATTAGCTTTGACGGATATTACAATGGAGAAGGAATGGGACTTGTAGCCTATAACGAAGGAGTTATTCGCAACATTAACTTTAAAGATTGCTCATTTTCTGTAAAAAATGATATAGAAGGCTCTTCCTTGAATTTTGGAATCATTTGTTCTGTAAATAACGGAAAGATTTCCAATTGCAATATTATAGATTGTCAAGCCAAGGGATATAAATATTATAGTAGCTCATCCTCACAAACCTCATTAAAGGTCGGCTATAATTATGGCACCTTAGAAAACGTTGAGGTAACCTATACAAGAGAAGAGGACCCTGAATTTTATAATACAGATGCATATAAATGGTTTAAAATCAATTAAAAAAGGTGAAACATTATGCGTGTTATCCGTCAAGGAGAACACGCATAGTTCACCTTTTTATTTTTTTGGCTTGCTTGAAAATACTAAGGAAACTAAAAATCCAAAGCACAGCGCTCCTGCAATTCCACCAGCTGTTTGTCCAAGACCGCCTGTTAATGCACCCAAAAGACCGTCCTTGTTTACAGCCTCTCTTACACCCTTTGCAATAGTATAGCCAAAGCCCGTTAGTGGTACAGTAGCTCCTGCACCGGCAAAGCTAACAATATATTCATAAACACCTATACCTGTTAATAAAACACCAGCGCATACATACAAAACAAGAATTCTCGCAGGAGTGAGCTTTGTTTTGTCAATAAGGACCTGAGCAATTACGCACAAAAGGCCACCGACAATAAATGCCCATAAATAATTTAAAAATATATCCATAATTATTCGCTCCTTAGCCTTACTAAATGTGCAACAGCAGGAATAGTACCGCCTTGATAAAGTGACATGGGAGACATTAAAGCGCCCGTTCCGATAAATAAAACGTCCTTTAAAACACCCTTTTCAAGATTTGGAATAATATCAGCCGACATAACAACAGCGCTACATCCGCAGCCTGATGCGCCTGCATGCACATCTTGACGCTCACGGTCAAAAAGCATAAGACCACAATCGGTATGATTTTTTCTAATATCTACTCCATAGCCAAGCAATAAATCCTTTAATATTTCGCTACCCTCATAACCTAAGTCACCTGTGATAATTAAGTCAAAATCCTCGGGGGAGTGGTTAGATTGCAAAAAATATCTCTTTATAGTATCAATCGCTGCCGGAGCCATAGCAGCACCCATATTGTTCACGTCTGAAATCCCCTTGTCGATTGCCTTGCCAAATAAAGCCTCGCTGATTTTAATCCTTCCCTCGTCGCCAAGGATGAAAGCCCCTGCGCCTGTAGCTGTCCATTGTGCAGTGGGAGTACGCTGACCACCATATTCCAATGGGAAACGGAATTGCCTTTCACTTGAGCAGTAATGAGAGGATGTCATTACACCACAGCTATTAATTATACCACCACTATATAAGCATGCGCCAATTGCAAGCCCCTCAGCACAGGTAGAGCACGCACCATAAAGACCTAAATAAGGAATATCAAAATTTGTAATAGAGTAGTTAGAGCCAACGCATTGATTTAATAAATCGCCCGCTAATAAAACGTCAAGCTCAGTGTCGATTAAACCGCTTTTTTTAATAGCGCCACAAAGCGCACGTCTTTGCATCTCACTTTCTGATTTTTCCCAGCTATCCTTACCAAATTTATCATCCTGGCAGTATTCATCAAACAGCTCGCCAAGAGGACCACTATGCTCCTTATTTCCTACAACAGAGTAGGAGGATATTATTTTGGGCTCTCTTTTAAGCTTTATTATTCCTTGCTCCATTTTACCCCCCTATTAAGGTAATTATATAATATATCACACCGTAAATCGCACCTGATAATGTGGCATAGAGAATAACTGGGCCGGCAATAGTAAAAATCTTAGCGCCCACACCCATAATATACCCCTCTGATTTAGTATCAACAGCCTGAGATGCTACAGCGTTAGCAAAGCCTGTAATAGGAACGAGCGTGCCGGCGCCTGCTATTTTAGCAATATTATCAAAAACACCAATTCCGGTTAAAAGACAAGCGATAAAAATCAATGTGATTGAAACAAGCGTTCCTGATATCTCCTTCTCAAAGCCAAAATAAGTATATAAGTCATTTAATGCTTGTCCAATTGTGCAAATTAAACCACCAAACAAAAACGCAAAGGCGCAATTTTTTAAAATAGGAGATTTTTTTGCGCGTCCCTGTACATATTCTGAATATTCTTTTTCGTTCATGTATTTCACCTACTTAGTTACTTGTAGAGTTAATTTGTGCAAAAAAATATAATTTATTCACACATTTTTATTGACAAAGAAGCTTTATTATAGTATTATAATATATAGCAATTTTTATAAAGGAGAAAGAAAATGGGAGAATTTCTTGAAAAGGTAAAAAACTTTTTTATTTCCGAATCAACAGTTAATTTAATTGTTAAAATTCTTATTGCTCTTGTAGTATTGATAATTGGTAAGCTTATCGTAAAGAGCATTGTTAAAAGAATTGATAGCGGAAAAATTTTCAAACGCTCAACAAAAACAGTAAGATTGTTCTTGAAGCACTTAATTTCTATATCACTTTACATTTTAATCGCAGTTGCTATAATATCAATTTTAGGCTTTGATGTATCAGCAATTTCAGCAGCAATTGCATCTGCTGGTCTTGCAATAGGTCTTGCTCTACAGGGTGGACTCTCAAATATTGCAGGTGGTATTATGCTTGTTGGCTTCAAGCCATTTGAGGTTGGCGATTTTGTAGAGGGTGCAGGTATTAGCGGAACAGTAACCGATATAGGACTTTTCTACACAACTCTTACAACACCTGACAATAAAAAGGTGGTTGTTCCAAATGCAACAATGTCAAACTCAGTAGTAACTAACTACTCAGTTCACGACACAAGAAGAATGGACTTTGATTTTACAATTGCTTATACAGCAAGCATTGATACAGCAAGAAAGGTACTTCTTGCGTGTGCAAAGTCAGATGAAAGAATATTCACCGACCCTAAGCCAGAGGTAATGATAACAGCGCACAACGATAGCTCAGTTACAATCAGACTTAGAGTATGGGTTAAGAATTCAGATTATTGGGATGTCAACTTCGCTATGATGGAGCAGGTTAAACGCTCATTTGATGAATTTGGAGTTGAAATTCCATTCCCACAGGTGGACGTTCATATCGCAAAATAAAAAACAGGGGCTGTCGCATTTGAAGCGACGCCCCTTTTTTAGGGATAGTGAAATGTGTGCCCAAGGCGAGATTCGTACACGTAGGCGTACTTCGTACGGTAGAGTGCGATGCTCGCGCCTAAAAAACAGATGTTAAAATAAAGAGAGCTTGCAACAAAACCGCAAGCTCTCAACCTTAAAATTTTACTAAAATAAATGTTTATACTTAATTTCAAGAGGGAATGTGTCCTTATTTGGTCTAAACTTATTGCAACATCCCCTTTTTTTATTTTACCTTGAAAATAAGCTCATCATTTTCGCAAAAAACAGACACGTTATCTCCTTTTTTAATCTCTTCCTTCAAATATTTGTAGGATAGAGCATTTTCAATATACGAGGTAATAACTCGTCTAAGAGGACGTGCACCATATACCTTATCATAGCTTTTGTCTGCCAAAAAGTCAATGGCGCTTTCATCGAAGCTAAGCTCTATTCCTAACTTTTTTGAAAGCTCTTTAACCTCGTTTAGCATAATAGATGCTATTCTCCTTGTGTCGTCGAGAGATAGCTTGTTAAATATGATAATTTCATCAAGCCTGTTAAGAAATTCGGGTTGAAAATGTGTTTTTAAAGCACTGTTTATTTTCTTTTTCATATTCTCATACTCCCCCTGTGCGCTTTGACCATAAGAGAAGCCGAGATTTTTTGGCTCAGTGATATTTTTAGCGCCAATATTCGAGGTCAAAATCATAATAGTATTTTTAAAATCAACCACTCTCCCTTGCGAATCTGTAAGAACACCGTCCTCTAAGATTTGCAAAAGAATATTGTAAATATCAGGGTGCGCCTTCTCAATTTCGTCAAAAAGAACGACACTGTATGGGCGTAATCGAACTCTTTTTGTCAGCTGTCCACCCTCATCATATCCAACATAACCGGGCGGAGAGCCAATAAGACGCGATATGCTATGCTTTTCCATATATTCCGACATATCAAGCCTAATTAAGCTGTCCTGAGAGGAGAATACAGTTTTGGCAATGCATTTAGCAAGATAGGTTTTTCCAACTCCGGTAGGACCTAAAAACAAAAACGAGCCAATTGGTCTATTTGGATTTTTAAAGCCTGTGCGTCCACGCCTAATAGAGGAGCACACAGCCTCTATAGCCTCTTTTTGTCCAATAATCTCAAGGGACAGACTTTTTTCAAGCTCACTAAGTCTTTCACTCTCACTTTTTTCAAGATTAGAAATAGGAATACCACTCCAAAGAGTAACTATTTCCTTTATATCTCTTTCGCTAACGAGAAGCCTATCCTTTAAGGCATTATCCCTTTTGGAGTTTTCCTTTTCAAGAAGGATTTTCTTTTCTATTTCGTTGTCACGAATTTCGGAGGCAAGCTCAAAATTCTGTGATAGAATAGCCTCCTCCTTGGCTTTTTTAAGACCCTTTATCTCCTTTTCAAGCTCTCTGATTTTTGGAGTTTTTGAAAAATGCTTCATTTTGACTCTTGAGCATGCCTCATCCAATAAATCAATAGCCTTGTCAGGTAAAAACCTGTCTGTAATATATCTTTTAGATAATGAAACAGCGCTATAAATAGCCTCGTCAGCTATTTTCACACCGTGAAAAAGCTCGTATTTTTCCTTTAATCCAAATAGTATTTTTAACGTGCCATCCTCGCTTGGCTCGTTTATAACAACAGGCTGAAATCTTCTTTCAAGCGCCGCATCCTTTTCAATATGCTTTCTGTATTCCTCTATAGTAGTTGCGCCTATTAGCTGAATTTGTCCCCTTGCAAGCATAGGCTTTATAATATTTGCCGCATCAACTGCGCCCTCTGCAGCGCCGGCACCAACAATAGTGTGAATTTCATCAATAAAAAGGATTAGAGAATCGTTATTTTTCAGCTCATTCATAACGCTTCTCATTCTTTCCTCAAACTCACCCCTGTATTTAGCGCCTGCAATCATAGAGGAAATATTCAAGGACACAATAATCTTGTCATTGAGATTTTTAGGAACCTCACCGTCAATAATTTTTTTGGCAAGTCCCTCGATTATAGCAGTTTTACCAACACCAGGCTCTCCAATTAAGCAAGGATTGTTTTTAGTTCTTCGTGAAAGAATTTGAATAAGCCTTTCAACCTCGTTTTCTCTGCCAATTAAAGGGTCGTATTTTCCTTCTCTTGCAAGAGTATTAAGATTATTACCATAAAGGGAAAGAGTAGGAGAGGAGGGTACAGCGTTTTTATCGGGTCTTTCGTCTGATGAATACGAATCAAGGAAGGTAGCCACCTCGTTTTTTAAAACCTGCAAATTTATTCCAAGCGACGCAAGTATTTTTCCACCTAATGACTCCCCCTGCTCGCAAAGAGAATAAAGGATGTGCTCACTACCTATAAATCTTGAGCCAAATCGTTTAGCGCAAGCGCTTGATAATTCAATGATTTTTTTACATTTTGGTGTAAAGTCACACACCTCATCATAGGATAGCTCACCTACTCCTGAAATATCGCACACCTTCGAGTGTACATCCTTATAAGAAATTTTCTTTTCCTCAAGAATTTTGCATCCTAAGCAATCGTTACTTAAAATACCAAGCAATAAATGCTCTGAGCCTATGTAGGAATGCCCAAGCTCCTGCGCGCATTTTTTTGCTCCTGCTATGACCATTTCTGCTTTTTTTGTAAAACGGTTTACCATTCTATATTCCTTTCAGTATGGATTTACCATTATTGTTGACACAAAAAAGAGAAATATATCAAAAAATTCTTGAATTTATCCTTTCATACTCATCAGCAAGCATATTAAAGGTTAAAGCGTTAATGACTGCATTTTCGTCCATAAGATTTTTTCTTTGTAAGGCTTTAATAGCATTTTGAGTAGGCAGGTCATAAGTGCCACTTAGTGCTATTTCACCAATGTCATCATGGTCGTTTCTTATTTCGTTTAGCATATGCTGAATTACAAAAACGATGTTGTCTCTATCTCCGGGCACAATTTCGTATTCGTCAAACATAGGAAAAATATGAACAGCGCGCGCAATGGTAGTTGCGTCCCTTCGAGCCTTGTCTATTGAAATAAGCAAATCCCACGTTGCTTTATCTAATGATCCCGTTGCCTCAAGCCCATATTTTTCCTGAAAGCCTCTTACAAGGCTTCTTGTATCATCGTCATAAATGCCACTTGGCTTAATTCTTGCTACGTTGTTTTCAAAGAAGTCAAGCTCCCTTAAAATTCTTTGTATATTGAGAATGGCATTCTCTTCGTTTTCTAAATTATAATAAGCCATTTTTACTCCTTACTTGCTACTCCAAATCATACCCTGGGTATTGGTTGCCAGAGGCTGTATATCCATCAAATAAATCCCTATATGTTGATGTAATCGAATCCCACGTGCTTGCTGAAACAATAGGCTGCTCACCAAGTCCGAAAATATTTTTATAAGCTAAAACAGCAGCCTCTGTTCCAACGCCAAATACGCCATCAACATCAAGCTTAGGAATTTGTGTATATGTGTTACCTATATAGTTTAAGTACTCCTGTAAGGCACGCACTCCCTCACCCTGTGAGCCAAGACGTAAAACCGTACCAGGATATGGAATAGTATTACTTGAAAAATATCCCTCAGGAAGAGACTCTAATATACCCACGTACTCTCTATATAATCTATCCCAGGTTGCAATATTTACCTCTCCGGTTTCGTCAAGACCATACGCGCGCTGAAATGCAATTACAGCATCCTTTGTTCCAGCACCAAAAATACCATCAATAGAGATTCTTGGAATTTCATTATTATACTCGCCGATTAAAGAGAGAAGATATTGTAGTTCGAAAACCTCCGACCCTGTATCTCCCTCCCTTAAAAATGAGTTAAAAATACCCTCAACCTCCTCACGTGCAAGACCCTCAGAGGATAAATCGTTTAGCCTTTTAACAGCGTTATAGGTTCTTTGTATAGCGTACCATGTGTCCTTGCCGACTAAGCCGTCAACGTTCAAATTAAATACCCTTTGAAATTCCCTTACAGCATCCTGTGTTCCCTCATCAAAAATACCATTCACAGGGTAAATTTTGGGTATAGAAGGAAAGTTTTTTGAAATTCTATTTAGTCTTATTTGCACCTGCTGAACAGCATTTCCAAGCGAGCCAAAGCCAAGAGTTCTGCCGTCCCAGGTCGATAAACGATCGCCAACAGGGGCATTAGTGACAATATTTATATTATCACCATAGTAATATCTTAAAATATCATAGGGTGTATAGCCTTGCTCGGCAAGAGTAACAGTCCCCCATTGCTCAAGACCCTCACATTGAATTTCGCGTCCGTCGCAGTATGCAGTAAAGTAAGGCTCAATGCTATCACCCATAACTACATAATCATTAAAAATTTCATCGACTATTTGAGAAATATTTTCAAAAATATCGCGACCATTTACAAACGACTGGTCAATGCCTATTGAGTTTGTAATGTCATAATCATAGCCACGTGAGCGATAATAATCAGTAAAAATTCTATTGAGCGCAAAGGATGTTTGTGCATAAATATTTGCTCTTATAGCGCTTTCTGGCCAAGTTGGATAAATTTCACTTGATGCAACGTTTTTTATGTAATCAGCAAAAGTAACCGTCACATTTGGCGCATCAGAGCCGACAGGGCCTAAATGCACCGTTATATATTCAGGAATAACAGGTAAAACAGGCATAAAATCTCCTTATAAGTCTGTATTGGGCGTTTCAAAATATCTTCTACCGGAATTAGGAATATAGTCGTTAGGTGCAGAAAATTCCGATAATGGAATTAAGCTAACACCCTGAAGCGAGGTAATTCCTTGAAAAATAGGAACGTTTATATAATTGTTATCATAATAACCTGGAGCGCTTACCTCAATATTGTAGCTTTTAAAAGGAGCAATATTTCCTGGCTCGGTTGAAAGCTCCTTGCTTTTTGTACTGAGCACCACCTTTTCTGTGCGCCCGCTTTCGTCTGTTTTCAAGGAATAAATAACGTCACTTTGTGCTTCATTACCACCGTAAACTGTAACAGTAGCACCCTCGACAGGCAAAGCACCATTCGCAGTATTAACACTAACAATTAAAAAGCCCACGCTATCATTTTCATTATTCATATATTCACCTCCATATTCTGCTTATATAATATGCAAAAAAGCTTTTGGTGCTATTGACTTTTTAAAAAAGAGGGTATATAATCTTAAAAGAGCATAGCTCAGTGAGTTCGTAACCATCCTCACTCAAAACAAAACTAAGGAGAAAACAAATGAACAACAACAAAATGCGTCACTTGGCGCAATCAGCAATTATTGCCGCGCTTTATGTGGCGCTAACTTGGATTAGCAACATTTTTGGACTTGCAAGCCTTGCAGTGCAGGTGCGCTTGGGAGAGGCGCTTTGTATCTTACCCTTTTATAACCCCAGTGCAATACCGGGCTTATTTATTGGATGCTTAATCTCTAATTTAACAATGGGCTCAACACCACTTGATATAATAGTTGGCTCTTTAGCCACCTTAGCGGGCGCATTTTTTGCCTCAAAAATCAAAAATAAGTGGCTTTGTCCCCTGCCAACAGTAATTTCCAACACCATATTTATTCCACTTGTAATAATGCTTTCATACATAGTAGAGTGGGACAACACGGTATATCTTTTAACCGTTCTCGGTGTTTTTGCAGGAGAGATGGTATCTGCGTATGCTTTGGGTATGCTTTTGGTTTTTGCAATTGAAAAAAGACCATCATTAAAATATTATTTAAGATAGTGGGTAATTAACCCACTATTTTTTTATTTAAATTGTATAAACTAAAAGGCAGGTAGAAACAAGGAGAGAAAAATGAAAATAAAAATAAATAACATAATAATTCTTTCATTAGGAGCAATACTATACCCGCTTATTGAAATTATATACCGAGGCTACAGCCACATATCAATGATGATAGTGGGAGCAATTGCCTTTTTCTTTGTATATCATATAAACATTACCTTGAATATAAAAAGTCCTATATTTCGAGCCCTGTTTTCTGTCTTTTGCATAGTTTTAGTCGAGCTTGGCAGTGGAATTATAATAAACAGATATTTAAATTTAAATGTATGGGACTATTCAGGGCAACGCTTTTCGTTTTTAAATCAAATATGTCTAAAATACGCAATACTGTGGTTCTTGCTCAGCCTTATAGCAGATAAATTTTGTCGTGTGATAAGTCGTTTTTTTGATTGATTTTTCATATATTGTATGATACAATATATGTATATGGTAGAAAAGAGGAAAAACGATGGCTAAGAAAAAGAAAAAATTTAAAAGCACCGTCATAAAGCTCGTTTTAACAATAGTTCTTTTGGTGGTTGCATACTTAATTTATGCCTTTGGTGGATTCGGTAATAATGAAAATCCAAATAATGACACACCACCAAACTACGACATTCCAAGTGGCTTAGCAGAGTTTCACTACATCGACGTAGGGCAGGGCGACGCGATTTTGATAAGAGCAGGAGGTAAAAATGTTCTTATTGATACGGGAGATAAGGACGGAGACAATGCTCTTGTCACATATTTACAGAATCACAAGGTAACAGAGCTTGAGTATTTTGTAATAACACACTTTGATGCCGACCATTTTGGTGAAAGCGTCGAGATCTTGCAGAATTTTACAGTTAAAAACGTTTTAATGCCAAATCAAGTAAAAACAACAAATCTTTACGAGAATTTCTTAACAGCGCTTGAGGATAAACCCGATGTAAATGTATTAGTGGCGCGTGAGGATGTTAAGATTGGCGATAAAATAAACGTAGGCGAGCTTGAATTTACTGTATTAGCACCACTAAGCGATGAATATAAGGATGGAAACGATTACAGCGTAGTATTGATGGCAAGATGGGGCAAAAACAAGTTCCTCTTAACGGGCGATGCAGAGAAGGAATCGGAGGAGGAAATGCTTGCTAAGTATAAGGGTACGGAGCTTGACTGTGACGTATTCAAGGCAGGACACCATGGCTCAAAAACATCCTCTTGTCAAGGAATTTTGGATAAAGCATCTCCCCAATATATAGTAATAAGCTGCGTGTATGACGGACAAAAATATAGACACCCACACAGAACATCGCTTGATAGATTTATAGAATCAGGCGCAGAGCTATACCGTACCGACCTTCACGGTAGTGTGGTATTTACAACCGATGGAGAGAAGATAACAGTTAAAACCGAAAAAACCGTAACTGACAAAAATCAACTCAGCTTCTCACCCGAAGACAATGCCGAATAAATAAAAATATACCCAACCTCAAACGAGGTTGGGTATATTTTTATCGAAAAAATCAGAAAAATAAAAAAATTTTAAAAAATTTTGTAAAAAAACCGACTTTTTCAAAAAAGCGTGTGTTTATTATAGTAGAGCACCCGAAAGGGAAGGGGGAAGCTATGTCAAAATGTAAAAGAGTAAGTTAATAAAAATGTATTGAAAAAAATACCAAAATAAGGTAAAATAAAAATGAAGAAATATTTATTTAAATAGCAGATATTACGACCCAAAGGTTGGCAGGTTTATCAATGCTGACGATATAGGCGTAATTACAGCCACTCCCGAGGGCTTAACCGACAAAAACCTATATGGAATTAATGAGGTTAATTATATGACGAATTATAATCTATATATAAATGATTCAATAAAATTAACACAAAAAAAGCAAATATCAGATTACATTTTAGAAATATTAGGAGACCTTTTTATAATTTTTTTAATAGTGGTTTCAATTTTTATCCATAAAGTTCTTATTAGTGAAAAAATTTATGGCGAAAAATTTTATGTAGTATTTTCGCTATATATAATTATACCGTATTTTTTTCTGCATTCTATAATTGACAAAATAGATTATAAGAAATATTGTTTCACATTAAGCAATAAAGGGATAAATTTAACCAATTTTAAAGGGAAGTATTTTATTCCTTATGAAGAAGTGAAATCTAGTGGACTATTACATGAAGTAAAATATGGAGTTAAATATACATATTATATTTCTGTTATATACTTCTCCACAGAACAGCTTACAGATAAAGAACTTAAAAAACGAATGCGTGATACTGCAGCGATAAATGGTTCACGCAGATCGACTAAAAAACTAATATACATATCTTTACCCAAAGAAGAAGCGATAGAATTGCATAAAACAATGCAGAATTGGCTAAAGAACAATGTTAGCGATAATATTCTCAAATAATTGAGATTGTCTTAAATGATTTCAATTAACCGTCCCCTGCCCATACAAAGACACACCACCGCCTCTTGTCAACATAAAATATAATTGGTAATTGGGAGAACTAAAGGAATAATGTTTGAATGTACATATAACGAAAATGGCATTTTGAAAACAGTAAAATATAAAGATAGTTATATAAAACATACAATCAAAACAATATTTATTATATATGTTGTTATGATTATACTGATCTTGGCTTTATTAATATTGTATTACAAGATTGGTTTTAGTATATATATACCAATTTTTTGTTCAGCTGTATTTTTGTTGGGTAGTGGTGTTTTTTGGATAATATACTTTGCACAAAAAAGATTTTCCTTAACATTTGAAGAAGACCAACTGTGTATAAAAGGGGGCCAAAAAAATGTGATTATTCCGTATTCAAGTGTAAAAACATACGGGGTTTTATATAGGGTTGGACCGAATAATTTAATAAGCGTGGTAATGGGTGTGTCAAACTCCTATTATTATTACTCAGACAGTAAAAGTACAGTTTTCTTTTCAACAAACCAAGGTAACAATCTTTCTAAATTATCACGCACGGTGATTACTGATATAGGACGACACCATGGTTTTTTCAAAGATAGTATATTTTATATATCTGATTATTCTAACTCGCTTGTTTTAAAACAATGCGTAAAAGCGATAAAATATCATACACACAAATACTCACCTGAAGTTATAAATATGGATAGAAAAGAATTAAAAAACAAAGCTAAGAAAGGTTGAGTTACTAAATGAGACACAAGACAGGGGACGAAAGACACACCCCCGTCCCCTGTCTTCCTCAAATGTCATCAAAAATGAGAATAATTAGAGATAGGAATTATGAATTTAACACATTTTGTTTATTTTCATTTGAATTAATAAGAGAAAGGTTAGGTAGGTAATGGAAATTAACTATTCTGGCATATGGAATCGAGTAGCGGTTTTAGGTGGCTCTATATTTATGTTAGGAATAATAATCTTATTTATTACGTTATTCTTTCACTTTAAAGATGGAAATCCTTCAAATGATAAAAATTATAAGAAGGAGCTAAAAGCAAGTATAGTAATAAGTATACTTATCCTTACCACAGCATTGTTATTCTCCTCTTTTTATATTTATAAAGCAATAAATCCAGATGTGCAAACATTTATAGGAGTATTTGAATATGAAGAAAAAGCATCTAGACGAAGCCTTGAAATTGGAATGTATAAGTATATGTTTTCTTTAGGAAATGAGGAAAACAAAAGAGCTTTATATTTAAACTCATCTGCAATGGAAGAGATTTTTCCTGAAGGCTTTGAAGGACAGGAAACATATAAAATATGGTATGAGTATGAAACCAAAATAATATTAGGCGTTGAAAAGATAGAATGAAGAGGCGTAGTTAATTGTCACAAATAATTCAATTAACCGTCCCGACACCTACAATGCTTGGGGCGAATGTACCACTATAGTAAATAATAGTAGTTATAGTGGTATAGCTCAATATAATCCATTCAGATACAGAGGTTACTATTACGAGAGGAGAGTGGCTATTATTATCTCAATAGTAGATACTACGATCCACAAACAAAACGCTTCCTAAATTCTGATGATATAGGCGTAATTACAGCCACTCCCGAGGGTTTAACCGATAAAAATCTATATGCCTACTGTGATAAT
>JAGBEE010000023.1 GCA_017937135.1 Clostridia bacterium
ACCGAATACTACGCACATCTGCTCGAAGGTGATTTCGGGATACTCGTACTTGATCCACATAGCCTTTGCAGCGTCGATAGGCGAACCGCCGCCGATTGCAACGATCCAGTCGGGCTGGAACGCGAGCATAGCCTCAGCACCCTTCATAACGGTGGTAACGGAAGGATCGGGCTCGATGCCTTCAAAGAGCTCAACCTCCATGCCTGCTTCCTTAAGGTAGGAAACAACCTTGTCAAGGAAACCGAAGCGCTTCATAGAACCGCCACCTACGCAAACCATTGCGCGAGTTCCCTTAAGATTCTTCAGCGCTTCAAGAGCGCCCTTGCCATGATAGAGATCACGGGGTAATGTAAAACGTGCCATAATTTTTTCTCCTTGTGAGTATGTATTTTTTTCTTTACGACTAAATTATATCACAACCCAAAGAGCTTGGGAATAATCAAAATGTTATATCGGTGTTATGATTATCGATATAACTGAAATCGATAAATGTATTATCAATAAAAACAAGCAGTTTCATCAATTTGACGAAACTGCTTGTTTTTATTGCCTTTATCATAGAATTATCCCACTCTTTTCGTATTCGTATTTCTTAATGGGAACCGATATATTGCATTTCTCTTTTATGTTCATTCCAGTAAAATATTTTAGCTCCAAGGGAATCCATTCATCAAAGAAGCGCTTTGCGATCTGAGGTGTGTTTCGTTTGTTTATCCGCTCACTCTGATACGCCGAATCAATATCCAAAAACACAGAAATATTATAGTAAGATGCAAGGATTGGGTGCATGGAATATACTCCTTCAACAACGGTAAGCTTATCAGGCGTAATAACTATTGGTTCGCAAAGACTTTGTGTATTACAGTCAAAACGCCTGTAAAGCACGTTATTTCCTTCGCTACACGGCTTGATAACCTCTTCCAAAAAACGTTCTCTGTCTACGTTGCCGCCTATCTCCGCTAAACGTTCAGGTGTGCGTTGCTCGGGGCGCAGAAAGAAATCGTCCATATGGAACACAGTACAATCATATACCTGATGCAATAGATTCGCCAGGGTTGTTTTTCCACTTGCGCTCCCACCTTCTATTGCAACAATCAAACAGCCTTGACAAGAGTGCTTATCTATTTCAGCAAAAACAGGCAAAAAATCTGCATATCGGTTATCAACCACACGGTAAGCAGGATGGTATTCGACTCTGAAATCATCGGAATGATGTATAGCAGGATATCCTTCGGCGCGCCACTTGTCAATGCTTTTGTTGAAATCATTGCTATCAAAGGGCAATTTACCCTCTGCCACAAGTTCTTTTGCCACTTGAAGCTTTTGTTCAAGCAAATACTTTCCGTTCTGCTCTTTTTTTCCTGAAAGGAGAAAAAGCTTTGCAAGTGTTTCGGGCTTCAATCCCTCAGTCAAGCAGGAAAGATTGATACGGCTATATTCTCCATCAAGAGTTTCTACGACAGGCATCCTTGTTTCGTGTAACGTCTCATATTCTCGCATTATATATTTTATTGCCGCATCTTCATCCGACACTAAATGCTCACATCCAAATGAACTTTGGAATATATATTTGAAAACATCATCTTCTTTCATGTTGGGATATGATCGATACTGCTTTATTAGAAGCTCACGAGTTCTCTCGTTGTAGGCCGATTGACTCATTTCAACCTCTCATTTTCAAAATTTTAGGATTATCAAGCAACATAACAAGAAGCGGCACTAAAGCAATCTGAACGATAATTCCTGGAATTGCATTGGTGATGGCGCCGGCAAGGAATGCAGTTAAAGTAAATTTACCGCCGGAGGCTCCTACGAAAATAAACATTGCCGCCCCCCAAATAAGGCGTCCCGAAATCATAGCGGCAAGCAACGAGCAATAGATATAAGGCTTTTTCTTCGGGAGGAGCTTATGCAGAAGTCCGGAAACAGCACCGTATGCCGCAAGCTCGAACGCCATACAAAGAGCTGTCGGGAAAAGATGAGGCATCCCCAGCGTAAGCGAGCGGAAAAACGGTGCTACAAATCCAACGACACCACCCCACACAGGACCACAAATAAATCCGCATAGCAGTACAGGTAGGTGCATCGGGCAAAGCATAGAGCCAATCTCGGGAATCTGTCCTGTCAAAAACGGCATTACATATGCGAGTGCCAAAAACAATGAGGCAAGAACAAGTTTTAGTAAATAATTGTGTAAATAATTGCGTGTTTTCATCGAAAATCCTTTCAGAATGTAAAAAGGAGCCATCATCTCTTCAGAGATAATGACACCTTCTTAGTATCTATTATTGATTATGTAAAAAATTAAAAAACTTCTGTTTCTGCGTTGTTCTTCTAAACTACAAGTTTATTGTATCACAGTATGATGAAAAAGTCAATCCTTTTCTGAAGAAATCAGGGCATTTAATTTAGTAATAGCATCTGCAATCAAAGCACCCGTATTTAAGTTAGGAACACCTGCAACCAAATTTTCGCATTTGTTCAGAGGGATCAGAATGCGAACGGCATCGGCTTTCGCAATAGCTAACGCCATCGGCTCCGTTACTTCTCCAAGTAAAGAATCTGCTATCACAATTCCTATAGGACCAATGATTACGTCCGCCTTTCGGCAAGCCACAATAACAGGATTTTCTCCGGTTGCGGCATTTTTTGCTCCAGCTTTCAGCATAGCTGCCGTTGCAACGGCATTGGTTCCTATCGCTGTAATCCTTTTGTTTGGAAATTGTGCGGTGATTTCCTTTATAAGCTGGGCGCCAAGCTGTCCGCCTTGCCCGTCGATAATAACAATATTCATAATTATACTCCCTATTTTACGAACTTCCTTCTTGCATTGCAAAGCGTGGTAATAAAATCCTTATCGAGCTTAGTAAGCTTATATCCTTTATGATAGATGAGAACATCCCTATATACCTTTTTATTGCCCTCGCACACACGCTGAACAAGATTATATCTGTCAAGTATCTGCTGTGAGGCAGGCGATACCCACATAAATGTTTTTGGATTTTCCGAAAGAAGATCAAACTGACTTGCTCTCTCGAATACAAATATTCTTTGATTCACTTTGTCGGGAAGCTCCTCGCGGAACACCTTGGACATAGAGAGTGTGGGAACGTAGGGATCTGCGTGCGCTATCTCTATATAATCGGAAAGATCCTCGTAAGTAATCGTCTCCTTCTCCGCGAGAGGATTATCTCGGCTCATGATAAGAACGTAGGAGAACTCAGCCACAAGCTCATAAGAAAGCCCTTTTTCCTCAAGCATATCCTTGTAGTATTTATCATAATTGTCCGAATAACGAATAATACCGAGCTTGTATTCGTTTTCAAGAAGCTTTTTTATGGTCTTTTTGGAGTTGGTTTCCTTGTAATATATTTCTACGGGAGTATCACCGATATTTTTTGAAAATTCCGCCATTGCGGCAGAGATATAGCACGCGCGTGGAACGGATATTGAAAACTTACGCTTTTTATGCGAGCCGTCACGGTAGGACTGTTCGATTTTTTCAATACGTAGAAGAATGTCGCGCGCATAGTCCATAAACTCCTCACCATCGGGAGTCAAAACCATTCCTTTTGCGCTTCGTTGAAAAATCGTAATACCAAGATCAGCTTCAAGCTCTTTGATAGATCGGCTGATATTCGGTTGTGCGATCATAAGCGTTTCCGCTGCTTTATTCAGCGATCCAAGTCTTGCAACCTCGACCGCGTATTTCATATGTAGAATATTCATATACATATCCTCCTCTCATTGCACTGCTTACATATTTATTTTATTATATCACAAAACTGTGAATGATTCAAGGCGTTTCTTTTCTTTTACCTTGATATGCGCCAAACAAGATGGCATCGGATATTTCACCGATGCCTGATTTGCTGTTTTGTTGTTATTCTTCGTCTGTTTGCACCTCCATCGTGAGCCTTGCTCCGAGGCGGAAGGCGTATTCGAAGATGGCTGCTTCGGCAAGGCTTACGTACTCATCCCAACAGTCATGGAACTTTTCGAAGATCTCCTTCTGCTCGTCGGTGAAGGTTTTTTCCAAGTCCTCGTGATGTCTTGCCATGTATCCGAGTAGCTCTTCCATCTCCTTCGAGTTGTTTCTGCTGTCCTCCCCGGGAATGATGTTTCCGTGCCATAGCTCTTTTATCATGCTTTTCATAGGGTGTACCTCCTGTTAGCTGGGCAACATACCACAGAAGAGAGAGGAAGTCCAGCACTTTTTCGAAAATAAATCCAACTTTTTTTGTCGGCGTTTTCTTTGAAAAGTATGATGAATTATTAAAAAAATCAAATAAATACATTCACAAGCAAGGCTTCGATACTTTCCATACATATAACCACAATCTATCTTCGACAGATATAGAAGAACGAACAAATCTATTTGTTTCTTTCTTAAAATATGGAATAGGAATGATGTTAATCGTAAACATTGCACTAGATCCTCTGTCCTTGGCTCTTTCAGATACTGATGTTGATTCGCATATTGCCTTTGACCCTATGACCGAACCTATCCCGATAAAAGTGTTTGAAAAATATTTATCATTAGAAATAATTGAAAAAATCAAAACCACAGCACATTACTCTTCTCTAAAAGAATACTTTTTAAATTTAGAGGAATTAAATGATACTATTTACGCTGTGATAAGATATGATTATTTTGATGTAAATAAACTTGATGACATTGAAAAACAAGCGCATCTGTTAAACCTATCACAAGCAATAATTGTGATATAATTAGACAAAGATCAACATCTGTGCTTTATATAGCCTACTATACAACTTAACATTCACAATTACCATTAGTCTCGGCAAATATTTGAAAATAAATATAAAAACAGGAGATTTAAAAATGATTTTTGTAAATTTAATCGGCATTCTGGGGATTTTACCTGCGGGGTGTGCTGGGCATTGTAGCAGAACTTAAAGTTAGTAGGTTAGACGAGGTGCGTATAATATAGAGGTAAGCCCCCTTGAGGTTCGACTCCTCAGATGCCCACCAATTAAAGAGCCTATCCACTTGGATAGGTTTTTTATTTATACCACATTTGTACCTACATTGACCCATATTCAACAGGGGTAATGTTTGCAGGGCGTGTGCTCGTCTTGATACAAGAGCCTCGGCTGCCATCACCCCAAAGCTCGCTACGCTCGCTTCGAGGACCCCGCCGTGCTCGGCTCGACAAGCACACGCCCTGCAATAAACCAAAAAACAAACTAACTGACAAAAACGAAAGCCGTCGGACGCAGGTTTGGCGCTGAGCCGCTTGCCAAAGCTCTGCGTTACCGACGGGCTTTTTTCGTTATTTTATGTCAGTATTTTTTATTGTTCCTTTTGGCTATACATTTGATGTTTTTAGCTGCTTTATTACCTCAGGGCTTACCTCGCCTATGTATTCGCCATTTCTCCAGCACGAGAAATTATCAAAGAGCAGTAGCTTTCTGTCCTCTAAGCCTATGTTGCACACTACATCATCCTCTAATATGTCCGAAATGAAATACTGCGGTAACAGATTTTTTGGTTAAATAACAGTTCATCAAGTGGTACATTTTTCAAGGTAGAATATGTTTTTTATATCAAGGTGGGTATAGATGTGGTACAAAAATCTGCTTTGCCTTTCTTTTTTCTCTTTCGGTTTTGTTATTTTATCAGAAAAGGGATATTCCGAAAAGGGAGAAAATAATGCTTAAAATCATAAATGGACAAATTCAAATGCGTTATTTTCGTCTTTGGCTTTACCTAAAAGGAAATAACTGCCCGTTTTCTGCCTATCCTTTTCCTGATGGCCTTTTGTTGCCGAAAGGCTTCGCAAAAGAATGCGAATACAACTGAATAATGATTGTTTCTGCTATTCATAGCACTTCTGTACTATGTGTAGCGGAATTTTTCATTTACAGAAAGGAAAAATGGGCTATCTCAGTTACTAAAATTGTTTGAGATTTTGCTTTATGATTTTTAATAAAGGAGGTAAAACAATGAAAATGAAAACACAAAGGAAAGGAGAACCGAAAATGAAAACTGCTGTAATTTATGCTCGTTATTCAAGTGAAAGACAAACCGAGCAATCTATTGAAGGTCAAATCAGAGAGTGTACTGCATATGCCAAAAGGAATGACATTTTAATTGTCAATACCTACATTGACAGAGCTATGACGGGCACAAACGATAACAGAAACGACTTTCAAAGGATGTTAAAGGACTGTACCAAAAGGGCTTGGGACATTGTTCTTGTGTATAAGCTTGACAGGTTTTCAAGAAACAAATATGAAATGGCTATGCACAAAAAGACATTACGAGATAATGGCATTAAGCTTGTATCGGCTATGGAAAATATACCCGACTCACCAGAGGGTATCATTTTGGAGTCGCTGCTTGAGGGTATGGCTGAATATTACTCGGTTGAACTTTCACAAAAAGTTCGTAGAGGAATGCGAGAAAGCAGAATTAAGGAACAATTTATAGGCGGTCATATTCTTTATGGCTATAAGGTTGTAAATAAAAAGGTAGATATTGACGAGGATAAGGCTGAGGTTGTCAGATTTATCTATGAGCAATATGCAAATGATGTTATTGTCAAGGACATAATTCAAAAGCTAACAGACAGAGGTATATTAAATAACGGAAAGCCCTTTGCAAGAAATACGGTATATCAAATACTTAAAAATGAAAAGTATTCCGGTGTTTATCGCTACGGTGATGAAGTGTTCCTTAATACATATCCAAGAATTGTACCTAAAGAAATTTATGATAAGGTTGCATTAAAGATTGCTGATAATAAATACGGTAAGAAAAGCAACGGTGCAGTTTTCCTCTTAAGGCAAAAAATGAAATGTGGCTATTGCGGTAAAACCTTAGCGGGAGAGTCGGGCACTTCAAGCACCGGCAAGGTAAAATATTATTACAAATGCTTAGGTAGAAAGCGCGGCACTAAATGTGAATTAGATGTATTTCGCAAGGAAGTCATAGAAGAAGCCATTATTGAAGCTATTTGCAAGACTATTGACAGTCCAGAAATTATGTCAAGCCTTGCCGATGATGTACTTGAATTGCAAGACCAAAAAGAAAAGGATATGTCGGTTATAAATATTCTTAGAGAGGAAAAGGAAAAGCTTCAAAAGAATATTGATAACATTATGTCAGCTATTGAGCAGGGCTTGTTTAGTGCAACGGCTCAAAAAAGGCTTGCAGACCTTGAAGCAAGAATGGAAGAAATAAATGCAAGCATCATATTGGAGCAATCCAAGAATAAGGTTAATATAACCAAAGACGAAATTATTAAATATTTTAAGACGGTTTTAAAGAAAGAACCGCAACAAATGATTTTCTTATTTGTTAAGGAAATTATCGTTTACAATGACAAAATAGAAGTGTACTGCAATTACACTAACAGAAAAAATCCTGATGGCTCAAATCATCAGGACTTTTGTTTTTATACGGACAATGTAATATTTCCATACTGTGATGCAAAAACATCATTATCACTTGAAAAAGAAATGCAATTAAGCCTATATTTAAGGGTATAGCCAGCAACAGATTTTAACACGAAAAAATGACCTGTAATCTAACTTTTTACAGGCAAAATATATAGCGAAAATTTTGCAAAAACTGACCTCAATTTCACGAGATTTTTTTTGCAAAATTTTATTTTTTCAGAAAATTCATCAGCTTTAAAAACTGTGATAACGCCTTATGGCACAAGGGTTTATAGCCAATTATCATCCTTCGTTCGAATAAGGGCTGTGATGGGCAGCCATAAAGGACTCAGTTGAACCACAGGTTCAGCTGAGTCCTTTACTTTTATGGCTTGGGATGGCGAGTTCGAACCATTTTTATTTTCGCTTTGGCGAAAATGAATGTGGTGCGCAAGTCCGACGAAAGGTGTCTGGGAGCTCGCTCACAAGCGCCTCGGCGTGACTCTTTGCCCAAGGCAAAGCCTCCATCCATACAAGATGTTGTTTGCACTATTCTTTATTGGGAGAGTTTTCACTCAGAGCAATCCAATTTGTATAATAAAAGCACACGCCCTGTTTACACGTTTCACACAAATGTTGACTCAATGTTTTCAAAGCCTTACCAATACTTTTAGATGCTAAAACGGATGCTAATTTAAAAGTGCATCCAAAAATATATATAAATTTTGCATAAAATGATTGAAAATGTACCTATATGATGTTATAATGTCTAATATAAAGCTATTTTTAGTTGCATAAGGAGATAACTATGGATAGAACCTTTACATCTTCGGAGATTTTAAAAGAATTGAACCTTAGTCGTTCAACATTTTATTATTTACTAAAAAACAATTTAATAGAAGTTCCAACAACAGAAACAGGCAGATATATTTGGGATGAAGTAACCCTTTCTTCCTTGAAAGAAACAATTGCTTCTATGTTTCAAACAAAAGAGCCAGAGCCTGTTCCTGCTTATAAAACAACTGCTATTAACAATCGTAGATATTTAGGAAATAAATACAAGCTTCTTTCTTTCATAAAAGAAACCGTGGAAAACGAATGTAGCGAGATAACAACTGTTGCCGATATATTTGCAGGCACCGGCTCTGTTGCTTCTGCTTTTATTGACAAAAAGCTCATAACAAATGATTTATTGTACTTTAACCATATCTGCCATGTTGCATGGTTTGGTGCTGAAAAGTACGACGAAGAAAAAATAAAGAGCTTAATTTGCTATTATAATGCAATTGCTCCGCAAGAAGATAACTATATGTCTATTAACTTTGCAAACACTTTCTTTTCTTTAGCTGATTGTAGAAAAATAGGTTTCATTCGTGAAGATATAGAAGAAAATTATTCTAATGGAAATATCAACGCAAGAGAAAGAGCTATTTTGATAACATCGCTTCTTTATGCTATGGACAAAATTGCTAATACTTGTGGACACTATGACGCATATATCAAAAACGCACAGTTTGATAAAAGCTTAGAATTAAGTGTTCCATTAGCAAGCAACGATAATAACGAAAATAACCAATGCTACAATGAAGATGCAAATGAGCTTGTAAAAAGAATAGAAGCTGATTTAGTGTATATCGACCCCCCATACAATTCAAGACAGTATTGCGATGCATACCATTTGCTTGAAAATGTTGCTCGTTGGGAAAAACCTGAGGTTAAGGGCGTTGCTCTTAAAATGGATAGAACAGCACTAAAAAGTGATTATTGTACAACGTCTGCCACCAAGGCTTTTGAAGATTTAATTTCCAAAATCAAAGCAAAATATATCGTTCTTTCTTACAACAATATGGCTGAAAAAGGAAATGACCGCTCAAATGCTAAAATCAGCGATGATGATATTATGAGAATCTTATCTCAAAAAGGTCGTGTTAAGGTGTTCTCTGAAAAGCATCGTGCTTTTAGTGCAGGAAAATCAAGCATTGAAGATAATGAAGAAAGACTTTTTGTTTGTGAGTGCTATGACAGCAAGCAAAAAGAGCTTATACAATCCCCTCTTAACTATACAGGTGGAAAGTTCAAATTGCTTCCTCAAATTTTGCCACACTTCCCACAAGATATAAATTGTTTCATTGATTTGTTTAGTGGTGGTGGAAACGTAGGAATAAATGTTCCTTGCAATCGTGTTATTTTCAACGATAATAATTCACTTTTGAAATTCGTTTTTGGAACATTCAAAAATCTCGATAAGCAAGTAACAATGGAGCTTATCGACAACATCATCGAAAAATATGGTCTTTCTAATACCGAAAAATATGGTTATGAAAGATATGGTTGCAATAGTGCCGATGGCTTATCTTCATACAACAGCGAAAAGTTTTTGAAGTTAAGAACCGCTTTCAACAATTGTAAAGTATTAGATTACAATTATTACATTACTCTTTATGTATTGATTGTCTATGCTTTCAACAATCAAATCAGATTCAACAGAAAAGGCGAATTTAATTTACCTGCTGGCAAGCGTGATTTTAATAAAAAAATGCGTGAAAAGCTTTCTTCTTTCATTGATAGGTTAAAGAGTGGTGACTACAAATTTGAATGTTACGATTTCCGTGAACTGCCAAACGAGGAATGGGATGAAAAAACATTTGTATATGCTGACCCACCTTATTTAATAACTTGTGCTACATATAACGAGCAAGACGGTTGGAATGAAACCTTGGAAAAAGAGCTTTTGACTTATCTTGATAAGCTAAACGAAAGAGGAATTAGATTTGCTCTTTCAAATGTTTTGCGTTCAAAAGGTAAAGAAAACAGTATTTTAATTGATTGGGTAAATAGAAATCGTGATAAATATCGTGTGATATATCTTGATTACAGCTATTCAAACTCAAATTATCAAGTAAAAGACAAAACCTCAAAAACGGATGAGGTTCTTATAGTAAACTATTAAGGAGATTATTATGCCTGCTTATAAAAGATTTTGTTGGGCGTTGGGAACAACGAGCTTCCGTACAACTGAATTTAACAGAAAAATTGAATTACAGTTGCAATTATTAAAGGAATTTTGGGAATTACCACAATATCAAAACGAATTATGGAGTGCTAACGAAGATATACAAGAAGCATATTATAATTTCTTGAAAGAAAAGGAATTTATTGAAGATATGGATGCTCCAAGAAAAGCTAAAGATGCTCGTGAGAAAACATCAGGTTTAGTTGATTTAGGTTTAATCACGGATGAAAGAAGATTAACCGAAGCCGGTGAAGCCCTTTTGAAAATCGCAACATCAGCTGATTTTTCTACAAATAATTTGCTTCAAATCCCTGCCGACAGTTTCATTTATTTCAAGCAAATGACGAAGCTTTATAATGAATTTGACGAAAATAATGTTGCACGTCCTTACATTGTTCTTGCTTATTTGCTTCAAGAATTAGGCGAGCTTAGCAAAGAAGAATTTACATATTTATTGCCATTAACAACAAGTGCCGACAAAGCCAAGCAAATGGTACAAGACATTAAAGATATTCGATGTGGCAAGAAAAACATTGATGATGTTATTGTAAACATTCTTCTTTCTATGGACAACTACAAAGAAGCAAGAAATATGTTGTTATCTGCTCGCAAGGTGTATGAAAGCCTCATTCAAGAAATAGGAATGAACAGAAAAAGCAGAACTTATGATGCTCCGTATTTTCCTTTGTATAAAGCATTGATAGCTTTTAAAAAGAAACAAACTAATGATTTAGCTGTTTCCCTTTTACATTCCGTAAAAGGCATATCAGGTAAGGCTCAAACATATTGGAAGCAATATTTATTTAACACACCTTCTACTTCAAAAATCGAAAAAGGTGGTGCTTCTACTGTAAACGATGTTAAGCTCTTTAGATTAACAAATGACAAAGCATTTAAGGAAGAATTTTTTAGATTACTTCATTTGTTCAAAGCTAAGAGCCTGTTAGATGATTACTTAGACCTAAACAGAAGATATTTCAAAATTACTGATACAGTTATTTTTCAAGATGAAAAAGTAACTCTTGGAATCATCCCAAATTGCTTTTTCTCTATTGCAAAGGACAAGCTTTTTGACTTAGCTTTCTGCAAAAGCGATAGCCTTGAAAAGGATTGCTCTCTTGCTGATATAAACCCAAGCTTCGATATTTCTCAAAATGAAATAATTGATAAGGTTGAAGAGCTATATGGCATAAAGGCTCGTTCTATTTATGATGTTCAAGAATTTGTTGATAAGGAAAGATATGACCGACTCAACAAAATGATTGATGAAAAGTTTACCGATGAAAACATTGTTGCTCTTATGACAATGTTTGAAAATCGTGCTGACTCTGATATTCGTGCTATGGTTACAAGCAACGCCGATGTTCCTACAATTTTTGAATATGTGTTAGCTATCGCTTGGTATAAAATTTCAGGCAGAAAAGGCAAAGTGTTAGAATATATGAATTTATCGTTAGACTCCGACCTTTTGCCAATTACTCATGCAGCAGGCGGACACGAAGATATTACATATAAGTATGAAGCAACCGAGAATTATCCTGCCCACACTCTTTTGATTGAAGCTACACTTGCTAATAGCACCAATCAAAGAAGAATGGAAATGGAGCCTGTTTCAAGACACTTGGGCGATTACTTGCTTTCTCACGATGAAGAAGCTTATTGTGTTTTCGCTACTACTTATCTTCATATCAATGTCATTGCAGATTTTAGAGGAAGAAAATTTATGCCTTATTATTCTGCTGACGGAGCAAACTGTATCAATGGAATGAAAATCATACCTTGCCAAACAGCAGAAATTAAAACTATAATTCAAAACAAGTTGAATTATGCTCAACTATATAGAATTTTTGAAGAAGCTTACAATTCTTCACTTGCTCCAAATCAATGGTATGAGCAAGAAATAGCAAATAAATTATAGCCCTACTACTATTACTATTATTACTACTGCTACTACTAATCACCATTTAATTTTCGATAACAATAGAGATAAAAAGGAGAATTTATGAAAAACAACGGAGATATTGTTAGTTTTTTTAAGAAAAAAGACTATGTTATGATTGATAATGACTTGGGTTTTGGCTCTTTTGGAAAAACAGTAGTAATCAAAGACCCTTTTATTGATGAACTTTTTGTTGCTAAAAAATATGAACCATATCTTGAAGAAGATAGAAAACAATTTTTTAATTCTTTTTTATCTGAAATAAAAATAATGTATAAGCTTTATCACAAAAATGTTGTAAGAATATATAATTATTTTCCATACGAAGAAAATGAAACCGGCTACATAATAATGGAACACATTGACGGACAGTCTTTGGATAAATATATGAGTAATGACCTTTGTATGACACTCGGAGCCGCCCCTGATAATTTGTTTTCTCAACTTGTTGATGGCTTTGAATATATTGAAAGCCAAGGTATCATACATAGGGACATTAGAGAAGGTAATATTTTGGTAACAACAAAAGATGATATAGTTAAAATTATTGATTTTGGACTTGGTAAGACATTCTCTCCTGTGGAAAAATCCAACGATAGTATGGTGGAAATAATAAATCGTTCAGGTTTGGATTGTTTGCCCGAAGAATATTTTGAGGGTAAATATGATTCAAAAACAGATATGTTTTATTTAGCAGAATTATTTGGAAGACTGTTAAGGGAAACAGGCAATGAGGACAATTTTTCTTATAAAGCAATATTAGAGAAAATGAAGTCATTTCACAGAAACGACAGGTACGACTCATTTGTTAAAGTTAAGGAAGCCATTAATGCTAAAGATTTCTCTGTAATGGAGATAAAATCTACTGATAAAAAAATATACCAAGATTTCACTAACTCATTGTGTAGTTGCTTGGCTGAATTTAGAAACAAACGAGAACTTGTTTCGTCTGTAACAGAATTCATTGAAAATCTAAGAAATGTGATTAAAGAAAACTGCTTTGAAGATTATGTCCAAGATGTTTCAAAATTTGTAAAAATATTAGTGTCAGGTCAATGCTCGTATTATCCCAAAACGACTATCGAATGCAAAACTCTAACATCATTCGAAAAGTGGTTTCTACGTTTATCTAAAGATTCGCAAAAATTAGTTTTTGATAATATGCTTGCAAAGCTTTCAACCATACCCATCAAGCGTGATGAAGACGAACTGCCATTCTAATAATGGTTCAAATTACAAACAAAATGCTCAGCCATAAAGGACTCAGTTGAACCACAGGTTCAGCTGAGTCCTTTACTTTTATGGCTTGGGATGGCGAGTTCGAACCATTTTCATTTTCGCTTTGGCGAAAATGAATGTGGTGCGCAAGTCCGACGAAAGCTGTCTGGGAGCTTGCTCACAAGCGCCTCGGCGTGACTCTTTGCCAATGGCAAAGCCTCCATCCATCTAAGATGCGTTAGCACCTTACTATATTGGGGACTTCTTTCGTTTGCAAAAATGATTTTATCAAAATAGGACAAAGGTTCTGACTTTGTCCTATTTTTTGTCACACTCCCACAATTTCATTTACAATATCACAAATTTGCGCGATTGTTTTTATATCAAGGTCCATAAATGGTAATGGCTCTGCTTTTATGCCTGTTAGAGCTACAAGCCAAGTAAGAGCAAGTGCATATCTTCCGTAGGTTAATGACATATGGAAGCCGTCTCGGCATAATGACTCACCACCATTTGAGTAATCAAACTGTGGTAAGCGCTCTCTTAACATCTGAATAACCTTGCCTGATGGAATTATTTTTGCATTTGTTGCTTTGCAAGCTAACTCTGCTGCTTGTAAGGCTGCACTATACATCTTTTTTTGGTCGTAGTCGTATATTGAGAAAAATTCGTGATCTGAGTCTATCTCATATGCCCAGGTGCTATGGAAATACAGCTCTGTGCTTGGCTGGTGCTTGATTACATATTCCACAAGATTATCAAGATATGGCTGATATGTTTCGTATTGTCCTGAAAAATGGCTTACCTGTTGGAGGGTTACCACATCAAACTTATCATTCTTTATTATTTCGTCAATAGTTACGTCCTTATTTTCCCAATCTCCACCATTGATGCTATGTCCATAATTTGAATTATTATTTTCTACATTTTCCCAGTGTCTTTGAAGGCTACAGCCACCTATTGCCAAATTTACTGTTTCTAAGTCTATATTTCTCTGCTTCGCAAGCTGATACAAATATGCGTGTGCATCTGCAGAAAAGCTATTTCCTATTGATAAAATTTTCATAAGTCATACCTCTTTTTTTGTTTGCAACAGTATAATGCTTTTTTTGGCCTAAATCGGCTTTCTAAGGTTAGTATAACATAAACTTTTATGTTTTACAAGAATATATAAGCTTAATAAATAAAATACTTACCAAAGGTCTTGGGATTATAATAGATTTTTGAAGATTCTTTCTTAAATTATATTGACATATATATTTTACTAATGATAAAATAATCGTAGCTATAAAATATTAATTTGGAGGATTTTATATGGCTAAAAAAGATAGTATGAGCATTATGAATGAATATAAGAATGCTCCTCAAAAGGAAAAGATTGAGTCTGAAAGAAAGCTCAAGGTTGCGATTATCGGTACGGGTTGGATTGCCGATGCACACGCAAGCAAGTACAAGGAAATGAGTGACGTTGAGATTGTTGCTCTTGCTGACCTTGTGCCTGGTAAGGCTGAGAGGTTTGCAGAAAAATGGGAAATTAATGGTGCGAGATGCTACCTTTCTCACAAGGAGCTTCTTGATGCAGAAGCAGACCTTGATGCAGTTTCTATTTGTACATATAACAGAACACACGCAGAGTGCACAATTTATGCTCTTAAGAAGGGAGTAAACGTCCTTTGCGAAAAGCCTATGTCCGTAACCCTTGAGGAAGCAGTTGAAATGCGCCGTGCTGAAAAGGAAAGTGGAAAAATTCTTTCCATTGGATTCCAACCAAGAATGGACCCAAATATGAAGAAGATTAAGGAAATTGTAGAGTCAGGTGTGCTTGGTGATATTTACTATATCCAAACAGGCGGTGGACGTAGAAGAGGTATTCCAACACCATTTGGAACAACCTTTATTGAGGACAAGACCGCAGGAATTGGTGCAATGGGCGATATTGGATGCTACTCCCTTGATATGGTACTCAACGCTATTGGTTATCCAAAGCCACTTACTGTAAGCGGATACAAATCCGATTTCTTTGGCAAGGACCCAAAAACTTATCCTTGGCACCCAGAATATGCAGAGCTATTTGGCGTTGAGGACTTTGCAGCAGGCTTTATTCGCCTTGAGGGTGGAATCATTCTTGACTTCCGTATTGCGTGGGCTATGAACCTTGACACTCCAGGTGACACAATTATTATGGGTAAAAAGGGCTCACTCCGTATTCCATCAACAGAGTGCTGGAATGGTTCTGTCGGCGGACCTATGAAGGTGTATAGCGAAATGGCAGGCTCTCAGGTATGCACAGAAATTCCTATTATAAAGTCCCCTGATATTTTCCACGAAAAGATACGCTCGTTCCTTGATGCTATAATAACAGGCGGAAAATCTCCTGTACCAAGTGAGCAGATTATTATAAATCAAGCTATTATAGATGGTATTATTAAGTCTGCAAATCTCGGCAAGGAAATTGAGGTTAATATTCCTGAGGTTTAATTATAATAAAATACCAAGTTAAAAAGACGAACCGTTTGGTTCGTCTTTTTTGTTTTAAAGGTTATAATATTTTTCAAATTCTGCGGGGTGTGGGATTTTGGAAAGCTCCTTACATTCTTCTCTTTTTGCTTTTATGAAGCTTTTGATAAGCTCCTCGGGAAATACGCCACCCTCTGTGAGATAGTCGTGGTCGTTTTCAAGAGCATTAAGAGCCTCATCAAGTGATGCTGGCAAATGCTTTAGCTTTGCCTTTTCCTCATCACTTAAGTGATATAGGTTTACATCGTATGGTCCCCAACCGTTTGCATGTGGGTCGATTTTATTCTTAACGCCGTCAAGACCTGCCATAAGAATTGCTGCGTAGCAGAAATATGGATTGCAGGTTGCATCGGGATTACGAAGCTCGAAGCGACGCTTGTTTGGTGTCTTTGCGTATGCAGGAATACGAATTACTGCGCTACGGTTAGAGGTTGCGTAGCCAATGGTAACAGGTGCTTCAAAGCCTGGAACAAGTCTTTTAAAGGAGTTTGTGCTTGGGTTTGTTAGTGCACAAAGTGAAGCGATATGCTTTAGTAGTCCACCCATAAAGTAGTGCGCTGTTTCGCTAAGATTTGCGTATGCGCCGTCCTTAGAAAATACAGGCTCGCCATCCTTCAAAAGAAGCATATGCACGTGCATACCACTGCCAGCCTCGCCATAAATTGGCTTTGGCATAAAGGTTGCTGTTTTTCCATATTTAAGAGCTGTATTATGAATGATATATTTAATCATCATTGTAGCATCAGCCATTTCGGACATTTTGCCGAGCTGTGGCTCGATTTCAAATTGTCCTGATGCTGCAACCTCGGGGTGATGGTAGTTTATATCAATGCCCATCTCCTTCATAAGAAGGCACATTTCGCTACGGCACTCGTAGGAAATATCAAATGGCTTTGCAATATGATAGTTCTTTTGCTTTTGAACAACTACGCCTTTGCCCTCTGTTGCGCTGTTCCAATATGACTGCTTAGCATCCATATTTACGCTGATAGATTTACCACTTACATCCCAGCCGACCTGGTCGAAGAGGTAAAACTCAAATTCCGGAAGGATAAGCATCGTATCTGCTATGCCAGTATCCTTCATATATTTTTCTGCTGCGAGAACTATATTTCGTGGGTATTGTGCAAGTGGACGATTTTCGGGATTATCTATAATCATAGCATTTCCCGTCATAGAAAGTGTTGGGATTTCGCAAAATGGGTCTATTACTGCTGTGTTGGGGTCCGGTATAAATACCATATCGCTTTTTTCAACTACTGCGTAGCCATAGTTTGAGGCATCAAAGCCGATACCGCTTTTCATTGTATCCTCTGAAAAGTTTTGCGCGGGAATTGTTACGTGTCTATATTGACCGTTGATGTCAACCATTTTAAAGTCAACCATCTTTATTCCCTTTTCCTTAATTAGTGCTAAAATATCCTGTACAGATTTAGACATATGCTTGTCCTCCTTTAATTATATATATTTATTTTACCAAATAAAATTATTTTAGTCAATATAAATATTTTTTCGAGCTTTTCTTACATTAAAATCTTATTGACTGCTGAAAATCAATGTGCTAAAATATGAATGTATAATATTTTTGGGGTGAATTATGAACACTATTAAATTTGAAAAGAGAAATACTCTTGTTGTCGCGCACAGAGGTCTTTCGGGAATTGAAGCAGAAAATACAAATGCTGCCTTTGTTGCAGCGGGAAATCGCTCTTATTATGGCATAGAAACTGATATACACAGAACCGTTGATGGTCACTTTGTAATAAATCACGACGGAAATTTAAAACGTATTGCAGGGGACGAGATATGCGTAGAGGAAGCGACGCTTGAGGAGCTTGAGAAAATAGTATTATTTGACAAGGACGGGACTAAGAATAGACTTGATTTGCGCCCGTGTACTCTACAAAATTACATTTCTATATGCAAAAAGTATGAAAAGCATTGCGTGCTTGAGCTAAAATCCGATTTTACCATTGAGGAAACAGAAAAATTTATTAGTATAATAAGTGAGCTTGAATATCTACATAACGTTACCTTTATTTCCTTTAATTATGAAAATCTAATAAAGGTGCGTAATATTTTACCAAATCAGTCTATACAGTATCTATTCTGGGACGTAACAAACGAAGTTGTAAGCAATTTAAAGCGCGATAAAATAGATGCTGATGTACATTATCCGAGGCTTACAAAGGAAAACATTCAAATGCTCCACGATGCAGGCATCAAGGTAAACTGCTGGACTGTTGATAACAAGGACGATGCCGAGCGCCTTGCTACGTGGGGTATTGATTTTATCACATCAAATATTCTTGAATAAATAAAAAAGGGCTGACACAAAAAGCTAATTAATGATAATTAGCAAAAAGCGTCAGTCCTTCTTGTTCTTTTATTCTATACTAAAAATATTGTCAAGAAAAAGACTATAAGAGTTATTATCGGCAAGACTATCATAAATATAAAATATACCGTATTTCCTCTCTTTTTCTCAGGTGGTGCTTTTTTCGCTGAAATTACCAAGCCGACAATTCCCATTATCAGAGGAGCTAAATATGCAACCGAGGCAAATATAGAATAAACTAAAACTACTAAAACGTATCCAAGGCTATCCCAACCGTCTTCTAAATTGGGTAGATGTATTATTACCAGCAATGCAAGCACGCACGTAGTAATTATATAGATTATTGTACCAATTATCTTCAATACAGATATTGATTTTGGATTCTTTATTTCTTGCTCTTGAATAATATTTTCGCTCATATATGTACCTCCTTATTGTTCCTTTTCAATTATATTATAGCATATTTAGAGCATAATGGCAATACTCCATTTTTTAGAAGGGGATGTTGCAATAAGTTTAGACCAAATAAGGACACATTCCCTCTTGAAATTAAGTATAAACATTTATTTTAGTAAAATTTTAAGGTTGAGAGCTTGCGTTTTTGTTGCAAGCCCTCTTCATTTTAACATCTGTTTTTTAGGCGCGACCTCGCACTCTACCGTACGAAGTACGCCTACGTGTACGAATCTCGCCTTGGGCACATATTTCACTATCCCCAAAAAGGGGCGTCGCTTAATGCGACAGCCCCTTTGTTAGCTTACTATTAAAATCGAAAGAATGTAGAGTATTTCCATAAAAAGTGGGGCAAAGGTTAATATTCCAAAATGAACCTTTTCTCCCGTGTGGTCGCCACTTTCATAATTTTTAAGCATATAGATAAATCCAAGCATTGCCATGGCTGTCGAGGGAATATAAAACGCAAGAGAAATCACTATCACTATAATTGCTGTAAGCATATATACAAGAAAGCCATCTGCGCTCTGGCTTGGGTCTTGTCCAAGTACGCTCACAAGCTGAATAATAAGTGTAATAAGAGCTAAGCCTGTTACAATAGCGCTTAAAATAGTGCTTGTCAGCTTATACTTTTTATAGTTACGCTTCGGTTCATTTTTGGGCTTGCCTGATACTTGCTTTTTTTCCTTCTCTTTTTTAGGCTTTTCCTTCTTTTTATGCTCTGCCTTATATACTACTGTGGTTTCTCCACCTGCTGATAGGGGATTTGATGAGTTACTTCCTAATGGATTTGCGGAATTTTCCTCGGGGAGTGGTTGTTTTTGCTCGTTTTCTTGGGAGCTTTTTTCTTCTTTATCTTGGAAATCTACTTCTTCTGTATTCAATTCGGTTTTTTCGTTTTCGAGATTTTTATCAAGGTTATTTTCCTCTGTCATATTAAAAGCCTCCCTCTTTATTAGTGTTTATTTTATTGTAGCACAGATGTAAATATTTTGCAATAAATTTATAAAAAAACGCACCTTGGGTGCGTTTTTCTTTATCTTATACCAAACAAAAGCTCTCCATAATCTGGCATTGGCCAGTATTCTCTTGCTGTTAAGGTTTCTGCCTCGTCTGCTGTTTTTCTAAGCTCGTTCATTGTAGCAAGAACTATTGTTTCATATGATTTAGCTTTATTATAAGCTCCCTTAGTTAAGCTAACCTCTTTTCTTTTCTTTTCAAGCTCAAGGGTTATTTCATATGCTTTTGTACAAAGGGTTGAAAGCTTGGTGCATACCTGTGTTTCATAGCCTGAATCTAAGCCAAGCTCGTTTTTAACCTTTATTGTCCTTGCTAAATCCTTTGTATATTTAGATACAGCAGGTATAATAAGCTTTTTAGCCATATCTATCATTGTAAGCGCTTCGATATTGATAATTTTTGAGTAGTTTTCAAGAAGAATTTCATATCTTGATTTTAGTTCAACCTCACTGAATACCTTATTTTTAGTGTACAAATCAATATTTTTCTTGTCAAGAAGGTGTGAAAGGGCATCGGGTGTAGATTTAAGATTAGAAAGTCCTCTCTTTTCCGCTTCCTTTATCCACTTATCGTCATATCCGTTACCATTGAAGAAAATTCTCTTATGATTCTTTATAGTTGTACGAATAAGGTTATGAAGAGTTGCATTAAAGTCGGGCGCTGCTGAAAGAATATCGTAAAACTCGTTTAATACCTGTGTTACTGCTGTATTTACTGCTGTATTAGTATCGGCAATTGAAGCTCCTGAGCCAAGCATACGGAACTCAAACTTGTTTCCTGTAAAGGCGAAGGGTGATGTACGATTTCTGTCCGAGGTGTCCTTGGGGAACTTAGGAAGAATATGTACTCCTACACGCATTTGCTCCTTCTCTCTTGAGCCGATTTTTTCGTCATTTTCAATTGCGTTTAATATCTCTGTAAGCTCCTCGCCAAGGAAGATAGAAATTACAGCAGGTGGTGCTTCATTTGCTCCAAGACGGTGGTCATTTCCTGCGCTTGCAACTGAAATACGGAGTGCGTCCTGATACTCATCTACTGCTCTTATTACTGCGCAAAGGAAAAGCAAAAATTGTGCGTTTTCACTTGGGGTTTCTCCAGGCTCAAAAAGATTCATACCTGTATTTGTGGAAAGCGACCAGTTATTATGCTTACCACTACCGTTTACTCCTGCAAATGGCTTTTCGTGAAGTAGGCACACAAGTCCGTGCTTCTTTGCCACCTTTTGCATAAGCTCCATTGTCAATTGGTTATGGTCTGTTGCAAGGTTGGTTGTTGTGAATACGGGAGCAAGCTCGTGCTGAGCAGGTGCTGCCTCGTTATGCTCTGTTTTTGCGAACACACCAAGAGTCCAAAGCTCATAGTCAAGGTCCTTCATAAAGGACTTAACCTGTGGCTTAATTGTTCCAAAATAGTGGTCGTCAAGCTCCTGTCCCTTAGGTGGCATTGAACCAAAAAGGGTGCGACCTGTGTAAACTAAATCGGGACGCTTGTTGTACATATCCTTGTCAACCAAGAAGTATTCCTGCTCAGGACCTACGGTTGGCTTTACAGATGTTACGTCCTCGTTTCCAAACAAATGAAGTATTTTAAGTGCGCTCTTTCCAAGCACCTCCATTGAGCGAAGCAGGGGGGTCTTTTTATCAAGAGCCTCTCCACCATAGGAGCAAAATGCTGTAGGAATACAAAGTGCGCCATCCTTAATAAATGCATATGAGGTTGGGTCCCACGCTGTATAGCCTCTTGCCTCAAAGGTCGCGCGAAGACCACCTGAGGGGAACGAGGATGCGTCGCTTTCACCCTTTACAAGCTCCTTACCAGAAAACTCCATAATAACAGTAGAGTTGCTCTTAGGAGAAATAAAGCTATCGTGCTTTTCGGCAGTAATGCCTGTCATTGGCTGGAACCAGTGTGTATAGTGGGTTGCGCCCTTTTCTATTGCCCAGTCCTTCATTGCGTTCGCTACAACGTTAGCAACGGACAAATCAAGATGTCTGCCATTTTGTATTGTGTTTTGAATGGAGTCGTAAACCTCCTTGGGCAAGCGCTCCTTCATTACCTCGTCATTAAACACCATTGTGCCGAAAAATTCGGATACTGTCTTCATAAAAATCTCCTTATGCCTTCGTTGAAAAACCAACGCCTATGCGCGTTTATTATTGAAATTATACTATCTTTGATTTTATTTGTCAATAGGATAATTGACACACTGTGCCTTATTTTGTCATATTTTTGAGTTTTTTATGTCTAAATTAAAATAAGTCTTGCAATATATATTTATTTATGGTATAATACACGCGTAAAAATAATTTCTTCTATGGGGAGGCTATAATGCTTACTGCTATTGTTGGTATTAACTGGGGAGATGAAGGAAAGGGCCGTATGGTTGACCTTCTCTCTGAAAAATATGATATCGTTGTAAGATATCAGGGAGGAAATAACGCAGGTCACACTGTTGTAAATGAAAAGGGTAAATTCATCCTTAACCTTTTACCATCCGGTATCCTTCGTGACGAAACTGTTAACGTTATGGGCGGTGGTATGGTTATCGACGTTGAGCATCTTACAAAGGAAATTGAAAGCCTACGCAAGGGTGGAATCACAATTACTCCTGACCACCTCAAAATAAGTGATAGAGCTACTATTTGTATGCCTTATCACAAGCTTATGGACATTTTGGAGGAGGATAGACTCGCTGATAAGAAATTCGGCTCTACAAGACGTGGTATCGCTCCTGTTTACGCCGATAAGTTTATGAAAAAGACTCTTAGAATGGGCGACCTTTTCTGTCCAGATACACTCAAGCAAAAAATTGCCGATATCGTTGAGTGGAAGAACCTAACCGTTACATCATATGGTCACGAGCCTGTTTCTGCTGACGAAATGTATGAGTGGATTATGACATATGCTATGCCATTCGTTCCTTATGTAACAAATACAACCGAATATCTTGACAACGCTGAAAGAAATGGTAAAAAGATTATGTTTGAGGCACAATTGGGTGCTCTTCGTGACATTGATTTTGGTATTTATCCTTATACATCATCATCCTCTACTATCGCATCTTATGCTCCTATCGGCGCTGGTGTGCCTCACTTGAAGCTTGATGAAAGCATCGGTATTATCAAGGCATATTCAAGCTGTGTTGGCGAGGGTCCATTTACCTGTGAGCTCTTTGGTGAAAAAGGCAACGAGCTTCGCGAGGCTGGTGGCGAATACGGTGCTGCAACAGGCAGACCAAGACGTGTTGGTGGCTTTGATATCCCTGCTTCAAGATATGGTACACTCGTGCAGGGTGCTACTTGCTTGGCTCTTACAAAGCTTGATATTCTTTCTTATCTTAAGGAAATTCCTGTTTGTACAGCATACATAGTTGACGGTAAGGAAACAACATCCTTCCCAACAGGCGACAAGCTTACCAATGCTACCCCTGTTTACACAACAATGAAGGGCTGGTGCACTGATATTTCAGGCTGTAGAAAGATTGAAGATCTTCCTAAGGAAGCTCTTGATTATATTAAGTATATCGAAAAGAATATGAACTGCCCTATTAAGTATGTTTCTGTTGGTCCTTCAAGAGAGCAATATATTGAAATGTACTAATTCTTTAGCTAAACACGAGGTACTTTTATGAGATGCCCACATTGCGGATTTGAAGAAAGCAAGGTTATCGACTCACGCCATATTGAAGAAAATGCAAGCATAAAAAGGCGTAGAGAGTGTCTTAGCTGTCAAGCGCGCTTTACCACGTATGAAATGGTCGAAACTATTCAGCCTATGGTAATTAAAAAGGACGGCTCACGCGAATATTTTGATAAGGGTAAATTGCTTGTCGGAATAGTTAAGGCGTGCCAAAAGCGCCCTGTAAATTCAGCGCAAATTGCAAATAAGGTTGAGGCTGATATTTTAAATTCGTTAAGAACTGAAATCACCTCTACGGAAATTGGTGAAATGACTATGAACGAGCTTATCAAGGTCGACGCTGTTGCATATATACGCTTCGTTTCTGTTTACAGAGATTTTAGTGATGTGGAAACCTTTATGCAGGAATTAAGAAAATTTTTATAAAAATACACCTCGCAGATTAGCGTGATGTCCTTAACGGACAAATCACGTTAAATGATGCTTGCCCTCACGGGCAAATGATGTTGCCTATGGCAATGATTGTTCACTTTGTGAATGATGTTGTGCCTTCGGCACAGTGAGCAAGCATCACATCATTGAAAACGTATGTGAGCAACATCATTATGCGAAGCAATAACATCACTTTTGCGTCAGCAAAAACATCACTAACATAAAAAAGAGAGAACATTTCGGCTTATAAAACCGATTTGTTCTCTCTTTCTCTTTGTATAGGGGTTCCCCCGAAGCGAAGTATGAGCTTTTTGGGGGCGCGTATAGGGCTTTGGGCATAGCCCAAGTATATTTAGCCGGTCAAATGCGACGCTCGCACTTAGTGGTATTTTTCAAATTCTCCGCTAAGAATATTACCCATTTGCTGCGAGGTGCTTTTTTAATATAAAAGCTCTTTTGCGTATTTTTCAATTATTTCAAATGCGCCCTGTTCACGTATTAAGTGCTTGTATTTTTCTATGTATCTTTTAAGTGCTTCCTTGTTTATTGAACGTGGTGTTGGGCTAACACGATTCTCAAAGTTTGTTCCCATTATTTTCTTCACACTTTCGACAGGAATTTTAATACCCTTTATCATTTCATCCTCAAATGATTTGATTTCCTCATCTGTTGCTAAAAATCTGAATATTCTGTCACAAAGCCACTCCATAGCGGGCATACAGGTTGGAAAATCTCCGTCTGTGCCGAAAACTATTCTTTCATCGTATTTTGTGAAGAAATCACGGAAATATTCGGGTCTTTTCTTAAAGCCAAGATACATTTCTCCACCTGGGGTGATATCTACTGCTAAGTTTTTGTACCTGCTAAACATCATCTCAAGCTCCTCTGGGCTTGCTGACTTAAAGAAAAAGTGCGCTAAGGTTAAATTAAGCTCTGGGTTACTTTCAAGAAGAGTGTCAATTTGTGCATACATTTCTACATTTGAAATATAGTCACCCTCACCATAAAACCAGCCCTTATCCTTTAGATATTGAGGTGCATTTTCCTTGTCCCAGAATATCTCGGGGTCGTTTACGTGCATTAAAATATGTGTGCCATCCTTCTCTGCTTGCTTGAAAAATGGTGCGTATGCTTCACCGCAAATAGGATATTTAACAAGGCTATAAAGGTTTGGCTTGCCCTCAAGCATTTTTATTCCGTCAAAGCCTATCTCCATAAGCTCATTATACTGAGTAAGTATATCCATACCCTGCATTTTTTCGGGGTTTAGAGGATATTCGGGATATATAAAGCCACCGTGAATATAAATATTATCATTTGCAAGCTTGCAAAGGGCGCAAAGGATATTGTTGCTAACATCTCTCGTGCTTGCTGCGCCAGATGGAAGGGAGGCGATATTTATTGCCTTTAGGCCTGTTACCTCTTTGTATTCCTCGTAGCCATGTAAAAAATCTACGTTTTTATTTTTATCATACCAATAGTGCATATGAAGATGTCCGTCAATTGCACCTATATCCTTAAATGTAACTTTATTTTCCATAAAAAGCTGCTCCTTAAAAAATATTACACAGTTATTTTATCACCTATTATCTTAAAAATCAAGTATTGACAAAGCATTTAATAGGAATTATAATAAATATGAAATATAAATATTTATGTGGGAAAGTGCGGTGCAAATCCGTCACAGCAGTCACTATCGTTAAAGTCGGAATGCCACATATTTATTTTCGGCTGAGCCGAATGGTAAAATTGATTTTGGGCAATTGGAAATCAGCACCAAAGAGTTGTTATAGACACATTTTCCCTTAGACGTGTCTGTAATTTTGTTTTTGCTCTTTGTCCTGCCCTTTTGGGTGGGCTTTTATTTTATATTTCAAAATAAAATGAAAGGAGAAAGAAAATGAAAAAGGCTTTAAGTGTTGCTTTATCTTTAATTATGGTTGTAATGTCGCTTTTCCTTATCGTTTCCTGCGATAGCAATGAAATTGAAACAGGTGAGCGTCTATATACCGAGGACACTACTCTTGGCAGTGGCAAAACTACATTTAAGTTTATAGTTGAGCATGCAAATGGTGATAAATACACCTTCACTGTAAATACTGACAAGACCATTCTTGGTGATGCCTTAGTTGAAGCTGGTCTTATAGAGGGTGAAAATGGTCCTTATGGTCTTTATGTTAAGTCAGTTAACGGAACAAGCGTTGACTATAACACAAGCGGTGGCTATTATTGGTCTCTTTATGAGGGCGAAAAGATAGCTATGACGGGTGTTGACGGAATAACTATAAACCCAAGCGTTACATATGCCTTCAAGGTAACAAAATAATCAAATTTGGCATAAAAAAGGACTGTTTTAACAGTCCTTTTTGTTTTTATCTATTGTTGATAAGCTTTGTAAGCTCAACAGGGTTAACGATAACGCCGTCCTTATAAACACGCATATTTCCAGATGCGATTTCGTCAATAAGAACTACCTCACCATTATTGTAGCCGAACTCGAACTTGATGTCCCAAAGGTCAAGGCCGATGGTCTTTAAGTCGTCTGCTACTATCTTTGTGATTCTAAGTGTTTGGTCCTTAAGGCTCTCAAACATTTCCTTAGTCATAACCTTAAGAGCAACAAGTCCCTCTCCTGTTACGAGTGGATCGCCCTTTGCATCATTTTTGAATGTACATTCAACATATCCACCCTCAAGTGGTGTGCCATCCTTTATGTACTCGCCATATCTACGAATGAAGCTACCTGTTGCAACAAGACGGCAGATAACCTCAAGTCCGCCACCGCCAAGCTCCTTGCCGAAGCACTCTGCTGGGAGAACCTCCATTGTAGCATTTTCAATATCAGCAGAAACATAGTGTGTCTTAATGCCTGCCTTCTTGAGCATTTCAAAGTAATATACAGATGTTTGAAGATTTGCCTTACCAATACCGTCGATTGTAAGACCTACTGTGTTTTCACCTGGATCGAAAACGCCATCCTTACCTGTACAGTCATCCTTGAATTTTAGTAATACATTACCATTGTCAAGAGCGTAAACGTCCTTTGTTTTTCCTACATAAGTTCTTTTCATAATTTTTAACTCCTTTAAGGTGTTAAGAGTGCAATGGTGAAAGCCAAACATCTCTTACAGAAATATTATAATTGGTAGTTGATAATTTTTCAATAGTTTTTGTCAAAAAAATGATGTTTTTATAGAAAAATTTCATTTATGTGATTTTTACTTTTTTGTGCAAGATATACATTTTTATTTAAAAAGGAGCTGTTTGCCAGCCCCTTTTGTGTTTTATTTAACCAAAAATCTCTTGATTTTTCTTGCAGCTGTCTTTTCAAATGGCTCTTTTCTTAATTCAACTAAATCAATGTGCTTATAAACAACAAGATTTTTGTTGATTTTTGTAATCTCGCTATTTATTGCCTCGTAGATTACCTCATCATCATTGAAGCCTGCAGCCTCGCATTCCTCCATGTTAGGAACAACGATAGCGACGATTTTAACCTCGTCCTTCTCCTTGTCCTCACGTCCTACTACTACAACCTCACTAACGTATGGTATCTCGTTAATATACTCCTCGATTTCCTCTGGGAATACGTTTTTACCATTGGATGCAATAATAATGTTTTTCTTTCTACCTGTGATGTAGATATAGTTTTTCTTATCAATATATCCATAGTCGCCTGTTCTGAACCAGCCATCCTCGCTAAGAACCTCAGCTGTTAGCTCTGGTGCATTATAGTAGCCAAGCATTACGTTTTGTCCCCTAACAACTATTTCACCATAGTTATCCTCGGGCTTTTCCTTGTCGATGCGAATTTCAAGTCCCGGCATAAGCTTACCACAGGATGTTGGGTTATATACATCAAGCGGAACAACGGAGATAAGTGGTGCACACTCTGTAATTCCATAGCCCTGTGAAACCTGAATACCAAGTGAACGGAAGAAATCTACGATTTCTGGATTTAAGGCTGCTCCACCAACTATTAAGTATTTGATGCAACCACCAAATGCCTCTAATACTCTTGCAAAAAGCTTCTTTTTAAGGAAAGGAAGAATCTTTACTACCTTTCTACCGAAATTAAACTTACCCTCCATACCCATTTTCTTTACGTTTTTCAAAATGGTTTTATGGAATGTTTGAACAAACAATGGAACAAGCACCATAACAGTTGGCTTAAATTGCTTTAGGTTCTTTGAAACATATTTTATACCATCGCTTATGCACATTTCAGCACCATAAATCATTGGTGCTAAAATACCTGCGCTCATTTCATATGTGTGGTGAATAGGAAGAACACATAAAAGTCTATCCTCGGTGCAAATAGGAGTGAGCACGGGGTGAATATCCTTCATTACTGCACAAATATTTCTTTGGTTGAGCATTACTCCCTTACTTGTACCTGTTGTACCAGAGGTAAAGAGGAGTATTGACAATTTTTCTGAATCCTGATTATGGAAATCAAATGTGTCCTTTTCTGTATTATAAAGCTCCTTACCAAGTGACAAAATATTATTGAAGCCTGTATATTTTTCATCGGGATTATATGCTTCCTCTGGGTCAAGAGTGAAGGTTACCTTGTCCATTTTTACAAATTTCTCAACCTTTTCAAGCTCATTTCCACGCTCGCTAAATAGCTTTTCAAATGTTTTTGAATATACAACGATTTTTGCATCGGAAAGCTTTATGAAGTTAAGAATTTCATCCTCTAAGCATCCAGGGTCAAGTGGTATTATTACTCCACCTGCTGAAACAACGCCTAAATACGTAGCTATCCATTGAACGCTTGTCTCGCCCATTACGACAACCTTTTGGTCCTTTATATTAAGCTTATTAAATGCAAGGGTCATTTTTTGCATAAGCTCAAAAAATTCCTTATAAAGAACGCCAACCTCGTTTTCGCCCTCTCTATTAAATCTAAATACGCTATGCTCTCCAAAAAGCTTTGCTGCTCTTTCTATATGCTCATATAATGATTTTACCTCATAGCTTGGTAAATTTTTACTCATAATCAATTACTCTCTTTCTTATTAACTAAATCCGAAACACCCTTATCAAGACCTGATAGAACATCGTAGAAAATTTCGAGCTTCTTTGTCGAAACAAAGGAATCAACGTGGTCTATACGATCCTTTACTATTTGTATCATTATTTTATTTATTCCCTCACCTGCTTCAGTTAAAACAAATTTTGTTTTATACGTGCCTGTGGGATTATCCTCTTGCTTTATGTAATTCTTTTCAACAAGCTCTCTTGTAATACGCGAAATAAATGCCTTATCAACTCCACATATTTCAGCAAGGGCTGTTGACGAAAGTCCACCATCGCTCTTTGCAAGCTGCATAATACACATAACATGCGAGCTACGCAAGCCATATGGTGCCATTTCTGTATCTGCTATTCTTTTAATATTTTTTGATATTCTTTCAATCAAAAGCACAAACGATGTAAATCTTTCTCTACTCATATCTCCTCCTTACAAGTTGACTGCTCAACATTTTGATTATACACCATTTGTATAAATTTGTCAAGTATTTTAATTTAAGCGCTTTTAAAAAGCCTTAAAAAGCATTTTTTTATTATAAATGGTTGAAATTACATATTCATTTGTGTTATACTATACTTACAAATATATTTTTTATAAAAGGAGATTTTCCCTATGGCAAACAGATTTATTTTGAATGAAACCTCTTACTTTGGCGCAGGCTCCAGAGAGGTTATCGCTGGCGAAATCGCAAAAAGAGGCTATAATAAGGCTTTTATTGTAGCTGACAAGGACCTTATCAAATTTGGTATCGTTGAGCTTGTTACTAACGCTCTTAACGGTTTTCCTTATGAAATCTTCTCCGATTTCAAGGCTAACCCAACTGTAACTAACGTTAAAGCAGGCGTTGAGGCTTACAAGGCTTCAGGCGCTGATTTCATCATCGCTATCGGTGGTGGCTCTGCTATCGACACATCAAAGGCTATCGCTATCATTATAAACAACCCTGAGTTCTCTGATGTTGTTTCACTTGAGGGCGTTGCTGATACAAAGAATAAGTGCGTTGATATTATCGCGCTTCCTACAACAGCTGGAACTGCTGCTGAGGTTACAATCAACTATGTAATTACAGACGAGGAATCCGGCAGAAAGATGGTTTGCGTTGACCCTAACGACATTCCTGTTCTTGCTATCGTTGATGCTGAGCTTATGTCAACAATGCCAGCCTCATTAACTGCTGCTACTGGTATGGATGCTCTTACACACGCAATTGAGGGCTACATTACAAAGGGTGCTTGGGAGCTTTCCAATATTTTGGAAATCAATGCTATCAAGATTATTTCTGACAATCTAAGAAAGGCTACCTTTGATGGCTCTAATAAGAGAGCAAGAGAGCAAATGGCTCTTGGTCAATACGTTGCAGGTATGGCATTCTCTAACGTTGGTCTTGGATGTGTTCACTCAATGGCTCACCCACTTGGCGCAAGATTTGACATCCCTCACGGTGTTGCAAATGCGCTCTTGCTTCCTATCGTAATGGAATACAATATGCCTGCTTGTGAGGCTAAATATTGCAGAATTGCAACTGCTATGGGCGTTGACGTTTCTAATATGTCTGTTTCCGAGGGCGCTAAGGCTGCTGTTGAGGCTGTTAAGCAGCTTTCTATCGACCTTAAGATTCCTCAAACTCTTCGCGAAATCAACATCCCTGAGGAAGCTCTTGAGCAGCTTGCAAACGACGCATTCAATGATGTTTGCACAGGTGGTAACCCAAGAGAAATTACTGAGGCTGATATTCTTGAGCTTTACAAGAAAGCATATTAATTTAGGTGAGGCAATTTAAGATGGCTAATATACTCGAAGCAAAATTTTTAAAAGAATACTGCGCTACTGCTGCAAACATGTACCGTCTTGGTTGGGACGAGCGTAACGGTGGTAACATCTCATATCTTCTTACAGAGGAAGAGGTTAAAGAGGTTCTTGACGTAAATAACGTATTAAGACTTATCCCTCTCGGCTTTGATGCTAAGGAGCTTAGTGGCAGATACTTCCTCGTTAGTGGAACAGGCAAATACTTCAAGAACTTTGTTGGCGACCCTGAAAACAACGTTGGTGTTTTCAGAATCTCAGCTGATGGACAAAATGCAGAGCTCCTTTGGGGCTACAAGGACGGTGGCAGATTTACAAGCGAGCTCCCTGCTCACCTTATGAGCCACATTGCAAGACTTAAGGCTGACCCACAAAACCGTGTTGTTATGCACACTCACCCAACAAATCTTCTCGCTATGACATATGTTCACGAGCTTGATACAAATAAGTTCACTCACACTCTTTGGGAAATGAATACTGAATGTATCGTTGTATTCCCTGATGGTGTTGAGGTTCTTCCTTGGATGCTCTGTGGTACAAACGAAATTGGTGAGGCTACTGCTGAAAAAATTGGTAGCTGCCGTACAGTAATTTGGTCTATGCACGGTATTTACTGCGCTGGTAAGGACCTTGACGAGACATTTGGTCTTGTTGAAACTGTTGAAAAGGCTGCACAGGTATATATGATGGCTTCAAGTGTTGGTATTAAGAATCGCATTACTGAGGACCAGCTAAAGCAGCTTGCTAAGAGATTTAACCTTACATACAGAAAAGGTATTATCGCTGAATAATCATAAAAATACTGTCGTTTTACGCGACAGTATTTTTTTATTATATTATATTGAAATCATATATAAAATTTGATATAATAAAATGTAAGGTATCTTTTGGGAGGTGCTTTTATGAGTATTATTTTCGATGAAATAGTAGCTCTTTGCGATAACCAATACAAGGAATTTTCTAAAAAGCTTATCCCAGGCTGTGATAACATTTTAGGGCTACGCGCTCCATTTGCCAGAGCTATTGCAAAAAAATATGCGAATACTCCTACTGGTAGTAAGTTTTTAAGCGCTCTTCCCCACAAATATCACGATGAAAACATCGTACACGCATATATGCTTGGTATGCAAAAGGATGATACTGAAAAAAGCAAGAAAATGATTATTGACTTTTTACCTTACGTTACCAACTGGGCAGTATGTGACTCGCTTTGTATGTCATTAAAGAGATTTTTCAAAAAGCCCGAATTAGTATATGATTTTGTGCTTGAGTGCTTGAAAAGTGATAAGACTTATACTGTGCGCTTTGGTCTGGTTTCCTTACTTGATTATTATGTTGATAATAAGCATATTGATGATTTAATAAGAATATCAACTAATATAAAAAGCGAGGAATACTATATAAATATGGCTCTTGCGTGGCTACTTAGCGTTATGCTTGTTAAAGAGTATGAAAATACTGTTGTTATTTTTGAAAAGAGACTGCTTCCAAAATGGGTGCATAACAAGGCGATACAAAAGGCTAAGGAAAGCTATCGCATAAGTAAAGAGAAAAAGGAGTATCTTTGTGAATTACGCTACAATTAAATACAATGATGTGGCAAATGGCCCTGGGGTGCGCACTTCTCTTTTCGTTAGTGGCTGTACGCACAGGTGCAAGGGCTGCTTCAACGAGGTTGCGTGGGACTTTGACTACGGTGAAAAATACACAAAAGAGGTTGAGGACCAAATCATTGAATCGCTAAAGCCATCATATATAAAGGGGCTTACACTTCTTGGTGGAGAGCCATTTGAACCACAAAATCAAGAGGCGCTTGTAGCCTTGACAAGCAGAATAAGAAAAGAGCTACCAACGAAAACTATATGGTGCTTTTCAGGCTATACAATTGAAAATATGCTAAGTGGCAAGCTTTCAAAAATAAAAAGCACAGCTTCTCTGCTTAATAACATTGACATTTTAGTTGACGGTCCGTTTGTCGAGAGCGAAAAAAGCCTTATGCTAAAATTCAGGGGCTCTAAAAATCAACGCATTATTGAGGTTAAGAAAACCTTAGAAAAAAATGAAATAATACTTTGGGAAGAATAAAATAAAAGAGGAATATAAAATGAAGGTTTTAATTAAGAAATTAAATGATAATGCTGTTATACCAACATATGGCTCACCATATGCTGCAGGTGCTGACCTTTATGCGTGCATTGAAAATGACGAGGTAATAAGGCCTGGCGAAACAAAGCTAATCAAAACAGGACTTGCTATGGAAATCCCTGTTGGCTATGCTGCTTTTATCTATGCAAGAAGCGGACTTGCCTCTAAAAGAGGACTTGCCCCTGCAAACAAGGTTGGAGTTGTTGACTGTGACTATCGTGGCGAGGTTATGGTTGCGCTACATAACCACTCCTGTACAGAACAGACGGTAGCAAAGGGCGAAAGAATTGCACAAATGGTAATTGCTCCTTATATAAGCGCAGATTTTATTGAGACTGACACTCTTTCCGACACCGTGCGTGCAGATGGTGGCTTTGGCTCTACGGGAACAAAATAATGAATTTTTTAGATAAATCAAAGGGATATATATTCTTTATACGTCACGGACAGACAGAATGGAATGTATTGAAAAAGCTACAGGGACGTGACGAAATACCGCTTAACGAGGTGGGAATATCGCAGGCTGAGGATGCTTGTCTTGGTATAAAAAATGCTTGCTTAAAAACAGGTATTAAATTCGACAAGGTAATATCAAGTCCCTTAAGTCGTGCAAGCGTTACAGGAAAAATGATAGCCGAGGCTGTTTTGTGTGATAGCTTTTTTACCGATGAAAGAATAATCGAGAGAGATTTTGGAGTTCTATCGGGTAGCCCATATGGCCCCCAAAGCAGTGCTATTGTCGAGGACGTGCCCGAAATACAGGGACTTGAGCCTATGAACGAGGTTATAAATCGGCTTAACAGCTTTATAAAGGATAATGTTTCAATGGGGGAATGCGTTATAGTTGTAACGCATGGCTCTGTTACAAAAATTTTTGCAAAAAATGCAAAGCATTCGCCAAGTGTGACTAATTTTAATGAGCTTTTAAGCAATTGCCATATGGTAATTTATTCATTTGACGGAAACGAGGTTTTGCTTGAGGGATATAATATTTCCCCTGACAAATTATCAGAATTTATACTTAAAAATATGGAGTAATAATGAAAAAGATAACTTCCCTTCTACTACTATGTATTGTCCTATCACTTACGCTTATATCGTTGGTTAGCTGTGGTGAGCCATCGGTTGATAAGGACTATATTTACGACGGAAAATCTCTTATTGGAAAATGGCGCGAGGAGGAATACGACCCAGCTTTTTATCAAACATATGAGTTTACAAATGACGGCAAGGTAATTTGTAAAACGCACAAGTATGGTATTGATTTACAGTCCCTTGGCGGCACTTATAAAATAGAGGATAACAACAAGCTAATAATTTCTTATAGTGACGGTATAACTGACACTAACCCATTCTCTATTGACAGAGGTGGCAAGCTAACTATGCAAATTCTTTCAAGCGAGGATTTTGGCTATATGTGCCTTGTGCCCTACGACCTTGAATATAATTTATTAAATGATGATATTGTCGGCTCTTGGGCATCAGTAGATAACGAGAGTGAGATATTTACATTTAATAAGGACTACACGGGCTCTATTAAGGGTGGTAAGGAGGAATACTTCTTCACATATTCTCTTAATGGAAATGAGCTTTGTATGTGTGTAGAGTTTGTGCCAGGCTTCAAGGATGAGAAAACAAGCTTTATGCTTATGGAATATACTGCACACAGTGGCAAGCTTGTACTGTTCTCCGAGGTCGAGGACAAAAACGGTAATGTAGAAGAAAAGAAAATAGAGTTTGAGAGGGTTAAATAATGGAGCTTTTTGAAAAGAAAATAAAGTCCGAGCAAATTTTTGACGGTGTTATTGTTAAGCTCTTTGTTGATGAGGTTGAGCTCCCTGACGGAAAAAGAGCAAGACGTGAAATTGTAAGACACCCTGGTGCTGTTTGCATTGTGCCTGTTACCAATGAAGGCGAGGTAATTATGGTAAAGCAATTCAGATACCCATTTGGCGAGGTTTTGCTCGAAATTCCAGCAGGAAAATTAGAGCCTGGCGAGGACCCGCTTGAGGCTGTCAAGCGTGAGCTTGAGGAGGAAAGTGGTGTCGTTGCAGGTAAAATTGAGCACATTGGCGAGCTTTACACTACTGTTGCAATATTTGACGAGAAAATTCAAATGTATTTAGCAACCGATTTATCATACACAAGCGCACACCCTGATGACGAGGAATTTTTAGAGGTTGAAAAAATACCTCTTGACGTATTGGTTAAAATGACTATGGAGGGCAAAATACGCGATTCCAAGACGCAAGTTGCCATTTTAAAGGCAGATAAAATTTTGTCGGAAAGAAAGTGATTTTACGAAATGAGCTTTAAAGAATATATTACAGTAAAAAGAACTAAGATGATAGACGAGGCAAGCTTTGGGCACAAGCCATTAAAGCTTGGACAGTCAATTCTTGCATTCGTTATATTTTATATAATTGTGTCCCTTCTTGAAGCGTTTATTGTTGGAATACCAACGTATATATATACATTAAGGGCAACGCAGGCTCACACGGGGCTACAACAGCTAATAAGCGATTATACATCGGGTCTTATATCTGCTGATGAATATTCCTCAGCATATAATGCTATTGCTCTTGAAATAGCCGAGAGTCTTCCCTCCTGGCTTGGAATAGTTAGTCTTTTTGCAACTGCTATTACAATTGTCGCTTGTATTTATTTCTGCGTTAAGCGCGAAAACAGACCAATAACCTCTATGGGTATTCGCAAAAATGGCGCTGTCCCCGAATATTTACTTGGAGCTTTAATTGGGGGAGTGATGTTCTCCCTTGCCTATTTATTCGCATATGTGACGGGGAGTGTCGAAGTTTCCGGTGTTGCAGACAAATTTCAGCCAATTATTATAGTTTATCTGCTCGCTTTTATAATACAGGGTGCATCTGAGGAATTTTTGGTAAGAGGCTATTTTATGGTTTCGCTTGCAAGAGATAACAGAGCATCTGTTGCTATTGGGGTAAGCTCGTTAGCGTTTGGTCTTTTACACCTGTTTAACTCTGGCTTTAATATCATTGCATTTATAAATATTGTTTTATTTGGAATTTTCTTAGGAATTTATGTATATAAGCGTGGTAGCATTTTTGGTGCGTGCGCTATTCACTCTATGTGGAATTTCATACAGGGTAACGTTTTTGGAGTGAGCGTTAGCGGCTCTAATGCTATGCCCTCTATTATCTCAACGAAAATGGGAGAGCTTGATATTATCAATGGTGGCGATTTTGGATTAGAGGGTGGTTTGGCTGTTACTATTATAATTGTAATAGCAATTGCAGTTTTACTCTTCACAAAAACAAAGGAAAGTGAAATTTCCGAGGTTCAAATCGAATATTTTGCATAAATTTTCACTTATATTTGAAAAAATATTGACTTTTTAAATATAAAATTATATAATAATACAGTAAATACAATATTTTTACAAGGAGATTTAAAATGAAAAAAATTATCGCACTCATTCTTACTTTGGTAATAATGACACTTTCTCTTGCAATCTTCACAGGCTGCGGAGAGGACACATTGGTTGTTTATACCGAATCAGGCTTCGCACCATTTGAATACGTTAAAAACGGCGAAATTGTCGGTGTTGACGTTGATATTATGAACTTGGTTGGCGAAAAGCTTGGCAAAGAGATTGTTTTTGATGACGTTGACTTCGATATTATCGTTGACGAGGTTTCAAAGGGTAATCTTACAAACATTGGCGCAGCAGGTATCTCTGTAACACCAGCTCGCCAAGAAAAGGTTGACTTTTCAAACGAATACTACACAGCAGAGCTTTACGTTATTTATCTTAACGAAAAGAGCGGCACATTTGAAAGCATGACCACTGATAATGTTACTGGCATTTATTGGGAATCCTTGAAGGGCAAGAACATTGCTGTTCAAGCAGGTACAACTGCAGACCTCTTTGCTGCTGATGAAATTGAAAAGGGCTTGCTTAAGGACTCCGGCGCTAAGCTTACTACATATGCTACATTAGCAAACGCAGTTGCTGACGTTGGTTTGAACGTTGACGTTCTTATTATCGACGAGCTTCCAGCTAAGAAGCTTATCGAGGGCAACAACAAGCTTAAGGCTTCTCCTCTTTACTACAAGGGTGAAGATGGCGAGGCTGACGAGGCAGCTACTGACACATACGCTATTTGCGTTACTAAGGGTCAAACAGAGCTCTTAGAGGCAATTAACGAGGTTTTAGCTGAGCTTGGCGAGGAAGGCATTCAAGCACTTGTTGATAAGCATCTCGGCATAAAATAATAATATCAAAGATAGGAAGGCTTTGAGCCTTCCTATTTGTGAGAGGAAATATGTTATTTAACGATATATTTAAAATACTCTCTTCTGGAGAGTTTATGGGCTATGTATTTGAAGGCTTGCTTCATACGCTCATAATTACCGTAATAGCTGCGCTTATCGGTCTTGTGCTCGGCTTTATCGTTGCTCTTGTTAAAATATCTGCAGAAAATAACAAGTATATGAAAATACCTGCTATTATCTGTCAAATTTATACAACCGTATTCCGTGGCACGCCTGTTGCGCTACAGCTATTTATTATGGTTTTTGCAGTTTTCGCAATTCCTGGCTTCAAGCCATATGCGGCAATACTTACCTTTGGTATAAACTCGGGCGCTTACGTGTCTGAAAGCATACGTGCAGGTATTTCCTCAGTTGACAGAGGTCAGCTTGAGGCAGGGCGCGCATTAGGCTTAACCTGGAACAAAACAATGATAAAAATCATTATGCCACAGGCTATTAAAAATATTATCCCCGCTATTGGTAATGAAATTATCGCACTACTTAAGGAAACATCAATTATTGGAATGATTGGCGCAACAGCTGGCACTCTTACCTTCGACCTTAATGCAGCGTCGGAGACTATTTACAAGAGTGTGCCTAACTTCCTTGCTTGTGGCTTGATTGTTGGCGCATTCTATCTTGCAATTGTGTATCTTTTAACCTTTGTTATAAAAATCATAGAAAAGAGGTTGAGAGCAAGTGATAAGCGTTAAGAATATTTTTAAAAATTTTGATAAATTAGAGGTTTTAAAGGGAGTTTCCTGTGAGATTCAAAAGGGCGAAAGAGTTGTTCTTATTGGCCCGTCTGGAAGTGGAAAAAGCACACTTCTACGTTGTATGAATCTATTAGAGGAGCCAACCTATGGTGAGGTTTGGCTTGAAAGCGACCTATTAACAAGCATTGACCCTTATTTACACCTTGATATAATAAGACTTTCTAAAACATATAAGGAGCTTTTTTCTCAAAGAAAGGAAGCAAATCCTCAAATGAGCGACGAAGAAATTGACTCGTATCTAATTTCCGAAATAAAGGAAAAGGACTTGCTTAAAAAGCATGAGGGTAAGGAATACAAGAAAGCTATTAAGGAGCTTGAAAAGAAAAACAGGGTTGATATAAATCTTGCCCGTCGTGATATGGGTATGGTTTTTCAGCACTTTAATTTGTTTAATAATTTAACTGTTATTGATAATTTAACCTTGACTCCTGTTACTCTTGGCCTAAAAACCAAGGAGGAGGCTGAAAAAACAGCAATGGAGCTTCTTAAAAGGATAGGACTTTCAGATAAGCGTGATGAATATCCTGCGAAGCTATCGGGCGGACAAAAGCAACGTATCGCAATTGTGCGCGCGCTCGCTATGAATCCTAAGGTTATGCTATTTGACGAGCCGACAAGCGCGCTCGACCCCGAAATGGTTGGTGAGGTGCTTGACTTAATTAAAGAGCTTGCTGACGAGGGAATGACTATGGTTATAGTTACCCACGAAATGGGCTTCGCAAAAGAGGTTGGAACAAGAGTTTTGTTTATGGATAATGGAAAAATCGCCGAGGAAGGCACTCCAAGTGAGGTTTTTGATAATCCTAAAAATCCACGTACTATTCAATTTTTAAAGGCTGTGCTTTAAGAAGCAGGAAAATAAAACGAAGGGAGATGATATCTTGAAATACGAAAAATCTTGTGGCACTATAGTTTTTCGCAAAACAAGAGGAAAATACGCAGTGCTGCTTATAAAAAATAGATATACGGATTTCTGGTCATTTCCTAAGGGACACGTAGAGGCTGGGGAGAATGAATACCAAACAGCAATACGTGAAACACGTGAGGAAACAGGCATTGAGGTAAAGATTGAAAATGGCTTTAGAATGGAGTCAATTTACTTAATAGGTAAAAAGAAAAACACTGAAAAAAAGGTTGTTTACTTCACTGCTCTTACAACTCGCGCATATGTAGTCCCACAGGCAGAGGAAATTTCTGCATTTCATTGGTTCTTTGAGGACGAGTTCCCATATGAGCAAACCTTTGATAATGATAAGCTAATATTTGCCGAGGCGCTTAAATTTATAAAATCACGCTTTGGTGAGGCTACTGAAAAAACTATTTTTCATAAAAAGAATTAAAAAATACACCTCGTTTTTAACAACGAGGTGCTTTTTTGTTTGTTTTTATTAGAAGTCTAAAAGGTTATCAATATCAACAACGCCTGTGCCCTTGTTTACTACGCCAATTTCGTTTCCGCCCTCATCGAAAACGGGAACCTTTGTATGTACTATTGACGCTACGGATTCTTCCATAATGTCGTTTGTTTCGATAATCTCTTTTGTGTACTTAGGTTCGGTATATATCATTATGCTAATACCTCCTCTTTTGTTGGTACAACTGCATCAAGGCTTGTTGCCTCTACAAATGTTCCACCAAGTCCAGTGTATGTTACTGTAGTTGGGAGAGTTGCATCTGATGCCATACCATAGTCCATATAAACTATGCCACCATCAACCTCTACGTAGCCACAGCAGTAAAGCGCTGTATCCTGTGTTGCTGATGTAATGCCATATATCTTCATTTCCATTATGTCATAGCTTCTATTTGTGAAATCTACGCTTATTACACCATTTACAAAGGATGTACCTATGTTAAGTGTGCCAAGTGCGCCATTTGCTGCTAAAATACCATATTTTATTGGTGTTGTTGCGTACTTGTTGTAGTCAGCTATTGCTTCTTTATTCACTTGGAAGCTTTGCATAATTGCACCTGTTGCATTTGAGTAGCCTCTAATTACGAAGAGTGCTGGTGCATCTGCTGTTGCATCATCGTAATTTTCTTGACATCTATCACATACATATACGTAATATCCGTTTGCCAAGTAGTTGCCATTGTAGTTAATGGAAACATATGCCACTCCGTCAGCGTGTGTATGTCCGAGAGCATCTGCTGTTACTTTAGTTTCCATTTCCTTGCCACAGAAGCAATACGTATATGACATACCATTTTTTGAACAGGTTACATCTATGATTTTGTCGTTTGCTGTGTCATGTAGATGGTCGCCATCTACCATATCTGTAAATTCTCCCCAGCTACCATTATAAGAAGCTTTCTTAGCATCTACGCCAAAGTAATATGTGGTCTTCGGTGTAAGGGACATACTTGTAGCATTTTCCGAGCTAATATTAGGAAAATATATATTAGTTGAACTTAGCTTATTACTACCGATAGTATCGTTTACTACCACACCATTGGCATCAGAAGTTAAAAATACAAATTTACCTGGTATATTTGATGAATTATCAATATTCCAGCCAGATCCAATGCCATTTGCTGTACTAGGGAATACCCATACCTTAGTAGTAGCATTTGTTTTGAAATTATAGAAATTACCCTCAACCAAGGTGGACTTGAAATAGTAAACCTCAGGTGCCTCAGTATCATTTGGTGTATTCATTAAAAATACATTAGATGAGCCCATATTAGAAAATGTGCCTGAACCAATATTAGTAATTGAACGACCCAAATACAACCCTTTAAGAGAGTTCAAATTAGCTAAAAATTGTCCTGGTAATGTGGTAATCGCTGAATTATCGTCAAAAATTATATACTCAACCTTAGCTCCATTAAAAAACCATGTGCTAAGACCATCATTTGTATATCCCTGACCAAAGGTTACATGAGTAGGTGTTTGGTTTTGGTAAAAATCTCCGTTAGTTTTTGTTAGAGTTTTGCCCGTGTTAAGCTTTAACAGGTTCTTAAATAATGAGTCTTTCTTAAAGTATCCACCAGTGGTGACACCATTTGGTACACAAAGCTCAACTACGTTGGAATCCGAATAAGATTTCCCTGTTTTTCCGTTTAGCCAGTTATAGTCGGTTTCAAATGCTGTAGAGTCAATAAAAATGTAGTATGATGGATAGGTACAGCCATCATCAAAAACAACTAATTCTGTTTGGTCGTAGGTAAGATTAATCTTTTCTTCGTAAGAGTCAAAGGTAATTACCTGTGCGTTAACAGAAATTGCAAGTAGGCAAACAAGAATGCCTACCATCGTTATAAGCAATGCTATTTTTCTTTTCATAAACTTCTCCTTATAATTTTATTTTTCAATTTCATTATACAATGTGCGAATTGACTTTTCTTGCTATTTAGTGTATAATATACTTATAAAATTTGTCATAGCGAGGTATTTATGGTCTACGAATTTTCAAATTTCGGTACTATGCAAAACTATTTTATCAAAAGTGGAGAAAATCTTTCATTTTACGAGCATATGCACAATTCCTTCGAGCTTTTCCTTGTTTTGGAGGGAGAAACAATTGTTACTGTTAACGAAATCGAATATATACTAAGCGCAGGAGAGGCTGTTTTAATATTTCCGAATCAAGCTCATTCCTTTTTTAGTAAAAGAGCAAAGCACACATATTTGATTTTTTCACAGGATTTAGTCAAAGCCTTTTCCTCACAGGTCTTATACAAGATTCCAAAAAGCAACAAATTTACTCCATCCAAAGAAATTTTGAATTTGCTTTTTAAAACAGGGGTAAACGATTCGCTCTTAAAGAAAAAGGGGGTTTTATATTCTCTTTTATCAGAATTTGATGAGACAGCAGAATATATTGAAAAGGACAGATTAAATCTTCGCTTTTTAGAAAAGGCTCTTGAATTTGTGGAAAACAACTTCACAGGAGATTGTTCCCTATCAAACGCATCCTCTCAGCTTGGATACTCTTATACTTATATTTCAAAGCATTTTCAAAAAAGCTTTGGAATTTCCTTTAATTCCTTTGTCAACCAGTACAGAATAAGCAAGGCTTGTCATTTATTAAAAAACTCGGATTTGTCCGTGCTCGAATGCTCTATGGAATGCGGCTATTCCTCTTTATATTCCTTTATAAGAAACTTTAAGGCAATATGTAATGTAACCCCCAGTGAATACAGAAAAAAAAGACCTGTTATTCCTTTGTTTTAATTTTTTTACATGATGCAAAAATAAACCAAATAATACTATTTTTATTAAATAAAAAAGCCATACAGATTTCTCTATACAGCTTTTCTATTATTGAATTTAAAATTGACATTAAAACCCCAACCTCAAAAACGAGGTTGGGTTTTTGGTGTTTATCTATTTTTGTATTTTTCTGTAAGCAAAATTGCGTTTTTTAAGTATTCCTTATAGGCGTCGTTACATTCGAAGATTATTCCATCAAATTCGCCCTTGGCGTGCTGGAATACTATTATGCTCTTATTTATGCCGAAGCGATTATGCATATAATTGTAAAATACTATATTCTTGTATTTTTTGCGTAGCTGCTTTTTTAATCCCTTGCCACTTCCTAAATAAACTGCGCTTGATATAGGATAGTAGCATACATAGCTACCACGCTTGCCTGTTATTTTATCAACGAAAAAATCAAAATCGTGTTGCTTTGCATTTAAAATATAGGTAAATGTGGTTAACTCATATCTTATAAAAAGATACGTTGCTATTACTAAAAGCACCATGCCAACTGATACACCTATTGTGCGCCATATTCCCTCTCCGAGCATTAAAAGAACTATTGAAAAAAAGAAATTTGCGCCATACAAAACACGCATTGCATTATCGGTATGCTTAGGTGAATAGTTCATTTTTTCTCCTTTTAATTTAACGAAAAAAGGACTTGTTAAGCTACTGACAAGTCCTTAAATTCTAAAGCTTATGCGTTTTCTTTCTTTACGATCTCTTTGTCGCCGTAGTATCCGCAAGCGGAGCATACGCGGTGTGTGAGATTGTATTCACCGCATTTGGAGCATTTAACCATTGTAGGTGCGGTAAGCTTACTGTTGTTAGATCTTCTCATATTTGTACGTGAGTGAGACTGTTTTCTCTTTGGTACTGCCATGTGAGTAACCTCCTTTTAGTGATAGTAAATCTTTTTGCTATAATATTATACTACAAAGTTTAATCATTTTCAAGTAGTTTTTGTAAAATTGCAAGCCTTGGGTCGATTTCTTTTTTCTTCGGGCAATCGCACGCGCCAAAATTGAGGTTTTTACCACATTTCGAGCAGAGCCCTGCGCATTCCTCTTTACACAGGAGCTTTGTTGGGAATTCGAGCATTAGGTATTCTACAATTTCACGGTCGATGTCTAAGAAGCCGTTTTTTACAATAACATATTCGTCATTATCTTGGTTTTGTAGAGTGCCCGATACCGCAACGGTACGATTGAATTCAAGGATAAATGTGCCAGAAATATCCTCAAGACATCTTGCACAGTGAGATTGGTAATCTATCTTGGCTGTTAAGGCAAGCGCCATATAGCCTGCGTTGTTTGTTACAACGCCCTTTACCATTACTGGTGCTGTGAAAGAAACGTCCTCGGGTGGGAGTATATCGTTTTGCTCTGTGCCTGTATCAATTGTATATTCAAAATCAATTTTAGAATTTCTACCATTGATAAGCGAGGTTAAATCAAGAACCATATTGTCCCCCTTATTTTGCAATAGACAGTTGTCTGTCTCGAACTATTATAAATAAAAAGTATAGTTTTGTCAAGTATTTTTTTCAAAAAACTTGAATGATATTAAATTATATGATACAATAGATTAAAATTGGCTGAAAGGAAGTGAGATTCTTAAAAGATGGCAGAGGAAGAAAAGTTAAATAATACATCCTTAAACAAAGACGCGCCAAGCGATAATAATGATAGCCAAGAAAGAGAAAGGGCGCTTGATGAGTCCATTGAAAAGCAAGAAAAGCGCGAAAAAAGAGGTAAGCTTATTGGTAAGATTATTTCTATTTGCTTCTCTGTTGCTCTGTTCGCTTTTATTGGCGCTTTGCTTATAAGAATTTATCAATCCGATTATAAGGCTCTTGAAGAAACATATATCACAGACAATTTTAAAGAGGCATACGAAAAGAGTCAGGACGTGCGTACACACGCTACAAATGACCAATTTTCAAAAAATGGCGCTATTTATACCTATTCCCTTGTTTACATTCCAAAAAGCGGTTATTTGCAGCTCACAGTAAGATATAACAAGCTCCATATTGATGATGTAAAAGAGGCCTGCCCCGATTTTAGTGAGGATGATATTTTTTATACTCTAACCGACAAGACGGGTAAGACATACGAGCCTATACTAATTGACACTACTGAAAAATTTATGTACAAATATTTTAAATTTGAATTTGTAGGTGTTAATTTTAACAATGACGATATTACTGTAAATATGTTCCTTGATGGAGTTAAGCTAATTGACGGTGATAAGCAGGGCGATGCTTCTCTTGTGCCGAGCAAGGGCGATAAGTATAACTCGGGTATGGTAGTTATACACTCAAAGGACAACACACATATTCCCTATGAGTTTTCAAGCGATGAAAAGGAAGAGCTTGGAATAAAGGACTAAGTTTTTTGGATATTGCAATAGGAGCTAACCAAAAACAGACACTTTCCCTCTTGAAATTAAGTATAAACATTTATTTTAGTAAAATTTTAAGGTTGAGAGCTTGCAATTTATTGCAAGCTCTCTTCATTTTATAATTTCACTTCGTTTAAATATGTGGCATAAAATGTTACTGTAAGAAGTTTAAAGTAAGGATTTTTGTCAATAATAGAAATGTAGCCTGATGCTACAAAGAAAATTTACGGGAGTGAGAAAGCTTGAATATAAGACGTGGAGATATTTTTTATGCAGATTTAAGCCCTGTTATCGGCTCGGAGCAAGGGGGACTTCGCCCTGTGCTTATCGTACAGAATGATGTGGGCAATAAATACAGTCCCACGGTTATTGCAGCCGCCATTACAAGCAAAATGTCAAAGGCCAAATTGCCGACACATATTGATATTTTTGCTGAAAAGGTTGGATTACTTAAAGACTCTGTTATTCTGCTTGAACAAATAAGAACCATTGATAAAAAACGTCTTAAGGAAAAGATGGGGCATTTGGATAACGACACAATGAACGAGGTTAATGACGCTATTGGCGTTTCCTTTGGTCTATCTTCCTATAAGGGTACAAGGGGCGAGGACGAGGATAACAAGAATGGCTACGAAGCCTCTTACGTTGCACTTGCCGATACGCCACCCTTGACACATTGATTTTTATAAAAGTCCTCTTTTTAAGGGGACTTTTTCATTTACACCTTGATTTCTAATTAGAAAAATGGTAAAATGCTTATTAGAATTGCGAGGTATGTATTATGAAGTGGCAAGAAAGCTATAATGTTAAATTTCACGACACCAATGCAAACGAAATTGTTGGTGCTTCTCAAATATTAAAATTTTTACAAGAAACCGCTATGTGCCAAATGAGAGCACAAAGGCCCTCATATGAGGAGCTTTTTAATCAAAATAAGGCTTTTATTTTGAGCAATATAAGAATTGAAATTTACTCCCCTATTTACGCTTACGATAAAATCGAGGCTTACACCTGGGCGTGCAAATCAAGAGGCTACACTGCCCCACGTTCATATATGATAAAGAAGGGTGAGGAGCTTCTTTGCGAGGCTCATTCCAACTGGGCACTTGTAAGCGTTAATGAAAAAAAGCTTTTAAGGGTTAATGACGAGGACTTCCCTAACTACTATATAGACGAGCCAATTACTCTTAGCAATCCTGTAAGAATAAAAATACCCTCCGAGGTTAAAATGAATTTGGTTAGTGAATATACCGTTAGATATACTGATACTGATATGAACGGACATATGAACAACACAAATTACCCAGATATGTTTTTCAACTGCATTCCTAATGTTGGCTCTAAAATGATGAAATCTATTGCTCTTTCGTTTGTAAGTGATGCTAAGGTGGGCGATGCTTTGAAAATTTATATGACTAAAATTGATGGTAAATATTACCTGCGCTCACTCCACGAGGATGGCAGAATAAACGTTGAGGCTGAATTTATTTTTGAAAATTTGGAATAAGAGTAAATATACTACTTTTATAGAATAAATTTATTGACTTAATATACATAAGCTGTATTGACAAGAAATGATTTTTATGTTATTATTTCAATGTAAAAATAACAGAAAAGGAGATTTATTATGAAAAAGATAATTTGCAAAAAGGTTTATGACACAGAAAATGCTTCTATCGTAAAGAAGACAGTTAATGGCGAATTTGGCGACTCCTATGGTTATGAGGAAACTCTTTACATAACAAATGACGGCTTTTACTTCCTTTACGAAAATGGTGGCGCTGACTCTATTCATCCAGAGGAAAGCATTAAGAGAATGTCTAAGGCTGCTGCTGAAAAATGGCTTGGCGAGCACTAATTTGCTAAAAAATCATATTTAATAAAACGCGTGTTTTATTATCTTTCAATACGAAGGAGAAAAAGCACGCTTTTTTCTTGACAAGGTAGGACTTATTATGGAAAATAATACACACGAAAGGCTTGGTAGCCGACTTGGCTTTATTCTTTTAAGCGCAGGATGCGCTATCGGCATTGGTAACGTATGGAAATTCCCTTATATTACCGGTCAAAACGGTGGCGGAATTTTTGTTCTTATTTACCTCTTATTCCTTATTATTATGGGCATTCCTGTTATGTCTATGGAGTTTTCAATGGGACGTGCTTCTCAAAAAAGTCCTGTCAAAATGTATCACGTCTTAACTCCGTCTAAGCCACTTTGGCAAAAGCACGGATATTTAGCACTTGCAGGTAACGTTATACTCATGATGTTTTATACCTCTGTTACAGGCTGGATGCTCCAATATTTCTTTTATATGCTCATTGGAAAATTTGATAATGTAACCACCTCAGCCGAGGTTAACTCTGTATTTTCGAGTATGCTCGATTCTCCCTCTACACTCATTTTATTTATGGCAGGTGTTGTTATTCTCGGCTTTGTTGTTTGCTCCTTTGATATACAAAAGGGACTTGAAAAGGTTACCAAATATATGATGCTTGCCCTTCTTGGCTTGATTATAGTTTTAGTTATCCACTCTCTTACCCTTGATGGCGCTGGGGAGGGACTAAAATTCTATCTTATGCCAAGCATCGATAATATAAGGGAGCAAGGTATATTAAAGGTAATAGTTGCCGCGATGAATCAGGCATTCTTTACTCTTAGCTTAGGTATTGGCTCAATGGCTATTTTTGGCAGCTTTATTGATAAAAAGCGCACACTCCTTGGTGAAAGTATAAATATTGCGTGCCTTGATACCTTCGTTGCTGTAATGTCGGGACTTATTATTTTCCCTGCCTGCTTTACCTATGATATTACTCCTGATGCAGGTCCAAACTTGATTTTTGTTACACTTCCAACCGTATTTATAAATATGAGTGGTGGCAGAATTTGGGGCTCACTTTTCTTCCTCTTTATGTCGTTTGCTGCTCTTTCTACAATATTTGCAGTATTCCAAAATATTGTTTCCTGCTTAATGGAGCTTTTGGGCTGGGAAAAGAAAAAGGTATGCTTGGTTGCCGGAGTGGGTATGTTCCTACTCTCCATTCCTTGCGTGCTTGGCTTTAATCTTTGGGCTGGCTTTGAGCCATTAGGCGCTGGCACAGGAGTGCTTGATTTAGAGGACTATATTGTAAGTAACATTCTTTTACCACTTGGCGCGCTTATCTTTGTAATCTACTGTACACGCAAGAGTGGCTGGGGCTTCGAGAATTATCAAGCCGAGGCGAACCAAGGCGTAGGTGTCAAGGTTAAAAATTGGATGCGCTTCTATCTAACCTACATTTTACCTTTAATAATAGGTGTAATTTTGGTATATGGAATAATATCACCATTTATTTAATGTCAAAAAAGACGTTGCAAATTTTGCAACGTCTTTTTTATTGCCCCTGTGGCAATTATAGGAGGAGTTGAGCGCTTGGCTCAAATAAATACTAATTTATACCTTATACTTGTTTGCCTGAAGTTCGAACATCTGAGCGTATTTGCCACCGTCCCTTATAAGCTCATCGTGTGAGCCGTGCTCAATTATTTTTCCCTTTTCAAACATATATATTCTGCTCACGTGCCTTGTGGTTGAAAGTCTGTGCGTTATAAATACAACGGTTTTATCCCTTGCATTTTTATCAATGCCCAAATTTAAGTTATATTCGGCAATTGGGTCAAGTGCGCTTGATGGTTCATCCATTATTATAAGCTCATTATTATGAGCAAATACTCGTGCTATTGCGATTTTTTGCTCCTCTCCACCTGAAAGATTTGTTCCTGTGTCGCAAAATTCTCTTGTTAGCTCTGTGTTTATTCCGTCCTTTAGCTCACACAGCTTTTCATAAAAGGTGCTATCCTTAAGAGCGTTTATTACAGTGTCCTTCTTGTCCTCTGTATATACATCTCCAAGCACGTTTTCGGCTACACTTGCAGCAAAAACCTTATAATCCTGAAAAACAGCTCCCATTTTTGCTCTTAGCTCTTCTATCTTGTATTCCTTAATGTTTACACCGTTTATTAGAATTTCTCCCTCTGTTACATCATAAAGACGCATTATCAGCTTTGTTGTAGTGGTTTTGCCTGCTCCATTATAGCCAACAAATGCGATTCTTTCTCCCTTTTTAACATAGAAGCTTACATTATCAAGCACCTTTTCATCCTTGTAGGCGAATGAAACATTTCTAAACTCCAATGACTCAAATTCTCCAAAGCTTTTTTCACCTGACTTTATTTGTGGCTCGGTCTGTAAAAATTTTCTCACCTTATCTGCGTATAAGGAGTCCTTGTTCATTTCAACGAATTTTCTTTGAATATCGAAAAGCATATTTTTAAGCTTCCACGAGGCAGTAATTGTAACTGTAAAGCCACCTATTAACACTGTTTGTGTAACAATTAAATTGTATGCCATAAAAATAAGAACAAATGCTGTTAATGTGCAGCTCAGCGCTGATGCTAAAAGATTATATAAGCCTACCTTAAATCTCATTTTTGCATCTGCACTTCGTTGTGCTTGCATTGTTATGTCATATTCATTTAAAAGGTTTCCTTTTATATCAGTTAACCTGTTTTCCTTTGCATAGTCTGCCAAGGAGAAAAATTTCTCTATGTACCAGCTTTTTCTCCAAAGCTCATTCATTTCAATATTGTATTTATAATATATTCCATTTTGTAAAAGTCTTATAATCATATCAGCTATGGCAAAGCCAAGTATAACAAGAGCAATTACGGGGTCAACCGTCAAAACGACTGCAAAAACAGAGCCAGAGGCTACAAGTGAACGAATAAGGTCCGCAAGCTGGTCAACTGTATTTAAAATGCTCTTATCACAATTCTGCATTGAAAATATAAAGTCATTATAAAACTCGGGAGTATCATAGCACGATAAATCTATATCATTTGCCTTCACAAAAAAGCTTTTATGAAGCAGCCTTACAAAATCAAGCTTATGAGTGGGATTTAGTATTTTATAATACCATGCAAAAAACAGCTCATATGCTAAGGTGTATATTCCCATAAGCGCAGTTAACGTGAAAATGTAAGAAATATCCCTGCCACTATCTAACGCATTTAATATCTCGCTTATAAAAAATATTGATACACCATGATTTAGCCCTGTGAACAACCCCATAACAAGACGCATTATAACAAGTGTTTTATCACCCTTATATGCAATTTTTAACATAAAAATATTATTTTTTACTGAGTTTTTAAATGGTACCTTTTCTTTTTTCTTCATACTGCAACCTCGCTTTCAAGGTCGATGTAGTTTTGAGCCTGCTTTTTAAACATATCGGCATATTTTCCGTTCAGCCTCATAAGCTCACTATGTGTTCCGCTTTCTATAATCTCACCATTTTCAAGCATATATATTCTATCTGCACTGACTGCGCTTGAAAGACGATGCGATATAAATACCATTCCCTTATCCTTGCCGATTTTCATCATATTACTATACATTTCGCTTTCGGCAACAGGGTCAAGAGCACTGGTTGGCTCATCAAGTATTATATATGGTGAATCCTTTATAAAAGCATGAGCTATTGCGATTTTTTGCCCCTCTCCAACGGATAAAACTGCACCGTCCTCGCTAAACTCCTTTGTAAGAAGTGTGTTTATACCGTTTGGAAGCTTCATTATTCTTTCATATGCTCCACTTAGCTTTAAGGCATCTATTACCTTTTCCTCGTCTCCATCCCTTTTCGGGCGCATAAGAACATTATCGATTACAGGCAAGGCTATCATTTTAAAATCCTGAAATACAACGCTGAACATATCGCGATATTGCTTCATTTTTAAATTTCTTATATCCTCGCCATTTAAGCTAATCTTGCCCTCGGTTGGATCGTATAGTCTTAAGAGGAGCTTAATAAGCGTGCTTTTGCCTGCTCCGTTGTGTCCAACTAAAGCAATTTTTTCATTTTTACCAAGCTCTATGCTTATATTCTTTAAAACATAATCGTCACTGCCAAAATATTTAAAGGATACATTTTCAAGCTTGATAGTGCCACTTTGTACATCCTTGCTGTTTTCATTATCCCTCATTTTGGGCTCATATTGCATAAATTCCTTATAGTCCTCAACAAAAAGCGACCTTTCGTGCAAGCGGTAATATTGGTTGGTCACTTGAATAAATGATTGAGAAAGCTCCGAAACGGAATTTATTACGACAGCGCAATCTCCCAGTCCAAGTGTTTTGGAAATTAGCGTTCTAAATACTGCATATGCAATAGCTAAGGGATTTGCTAAAATACTTGATATTTTATTCCCAAGAATATCAAGAAGCATTTCCTTTTTACCGTACTTTTTCACTATTTCCTTTCTATCATTTGATGCTTCCTCATAACGGTTTAGCATAAAGCTCTTTGAATTTGTCAATCGCATTTCCTTGGCATATTCATTAGAATAGAATACTCTTTGTGCATACTGACACCTTCTATATGCTACTCTATCCTCTGTTGTGTGCTTATGCCATAAAATGTTACTTTTTTTCTTGAAAAACGAGCCTAAAAGTGGGATTATAGCGAAAATTATAAACACAGGGTCCATTCTAAAGAGTAATGTACCGTATAAGCAGGTATTCAATATAGTATAGAAAAAGAAGAATACTGTAAAGGTCATTCCAAAGATATTATTTGAGGTTTCACAGGATGCCTTTACATATTTATCATAGAATTCTACATTTTCAAAGCATGAGAGCTCTACCTCTGTGTTCTTTTCAAATATCGATTTATGTATTGAGGTGCTGATTTTATTACTGCCCCAGCTCCACGTTAGCTCCACTATAAAGTCTATTACTATTTGAACAACGGCTGGAATGACAACTAAAAGCAATACTGTTTTTGCAATTACTTCAAACGAAACGCCCTTTTCATATGAGTCAATTATGTATTTAAGAGCATACGTACCTGTAATAAAATACATAACACTATCCATTAAATATGAAAATAACATAATTATGCAAGCTAACGGAGCGTGCTTGAATGATATTTTAAGAGCTAATAGAGTGTCCTTAATAACTACCTTAAATGGAGCTTTTCTGCCTTTGTCCTTCTCTCTTTCCTTTTTTGCCAATATTATCAGCTCCTCTCTTTTTAAATTTTAATTATCATTTATATTATAATTCCGTAACGGAATTTTGTCAATACTTTTTAATGGTATAATTCCATAAAAGAATTAATTTCAAAGGAATATGTTATGAAAACACGTAAGCATGTATATGGCGACTCAAACCTTATTGGAAAGAACGTTGAACAAATAAGAAAGGCGAAGCAAATCAAGCAAAAGGACTTCATAGCACAGCTTCAAGTAGCAGGACTCAATATAAACCCAACAAGCTATTCTAAGTTAGAGGGACAAATCCGAGTTGCAACTGACAAGGAAATTCTTGTTATTGCAAGGGTATTGCAGGTTGATATAAATGAATTATTTAAAAATGCTACATTATAATGGTAACATATAAATATATTTGTTACAAGTCTTGTATTTATACTTGTTTTATGTTATAATATATATGCAAAAAACGGACACGTGTTTTTTATCCACGTGTCCGTTTTATTTTAAGCTCTCACTGACAAATTTAAAGCGTCTTACAAATTCTCATATAATTTATTTTTTATTATAACAACTTTTTAGTTGTAAATCAATATGTACTTGCATTTTATTTGTTACAATTTATATGTTGTAAATCTACTATTAGGAGAATAAGCATGTTTTTTTACCAAAGATTAAAGGATTTAAGGGAGGATAACGATAAAAGCCAAAGCGAAATTGCATCTCTACTTGGAATGAAGCAACAGCAGTACGCAAGATATGAAAATGGCATACAAGAAATTCCATTCCACCATGTAATTACGCTTGCAAGGTATTACAATGTTTCTATTGACTATTTGTCAGGACTTATTTCCGTCCCAGAAAAATTAGATAGAATTAAAGACTGAGCTTACCCAATTTCAAAGTAAGAAATTGTGCAAGCTCAGTCTTTTAATTTACCTCATCGTATTCCATAGCTATATCGCCATGATAGCATTTGCCGTATTTTATATCTATATTTTTTATTTTTTCGGGATTTGAAACTATAACCACGGTTATTGGGTCAAAGCCCTTTTCCTTTATTTTATTTATATCTGCCTCGGCTAATATATCGTTAGTTGTCACGCTCTGCCCACCTGCTACCTTTTTTGTAAAATAGCATCCGTCAAGCTCTACTGTATCTATGCCGATATGGACTAACAAATCTATTTCATTTTTACTAAAAAGTGTGTAGGCGTGTCCGGTTTCGTAGGCATTTTCAACCCTTGCTTCCATTGGCGCATAAAAATTATTGCTGCTTGGAATTACAGCAAAGCCCTCTCCTAAGGCTCCTGATGAAAAAACCTCATCATTAACCTCGCTAAGAGGTACTATTTCCCCGTCACAGGGGGAGTAAATATATCCTTTTTTCTTCCTTTTAAATAAACCCATTTTCTCTCCTTATTTACATTCACTTACCTTGCCACGCACGCCGAGAAGATATGGCACTGACACAGAAAGCTCATCTACACCAATTGAAGCAAAGCTTTGTGTAAGTGATAAATCTGCTGCCATCTCTCCACATATTCCTATCCAACCACCATTTTGATGTATTGCATCTGCACACGCCTTTATAAGCCTTAGTACAGGCTCAGTATTTTCCTCGCAAATTTTGCCAACCATAGAGTTTTGCCTGTCTGCTGCTAAGGTGTACTGCGTTAGGTCATTTGTTCCAACGGAGAAAAAGTCCACCTCGCTTGATAGCTTATCACTCATTATAGCGGCGGCAGGTGTTTCTATCATTATTCCAAATTCAATTTTTTTATCAAACTCTACTCCGTTTGATAAAAGCTCCCTTTTGCATTCCTCTATAATGCTTTTGCATTTTCTTACCTCATCAACCGAAACTATCATTGGCACCATTATAGATATTGTTCCATAAGACGAGGCGCGCAAAATTGCTCTTAGCTGTGTTTTAAATATTTCTTTTCTGTCAAGACATATTCTAATAGCCCTGTAGCCAAGGGCTGGGTTTTCCTCATTCTCTAAATTGAAGTACGGAATCTTTTTGTCTGCGCCTATATCAAGTGTTCTAATTACGACACGTCTGCCCTGCATTTTTATCGCAACATCCCGATACGCCTCGAAAAGCTCATTTTCTGTCGGATAAGTATTTTTACTTAAATACAGAAATTCGCTCCTTAAAAGTCCTATTCCCTCTGCCCCGTTTGATATAGCTCCCGAAACCTCACTTTCATCACCTATATTTGCATATATCATAATTTTATGACCACTTCTTGTAACGGCTGGCTTATTCATTAAGGAGCGCAAATATCTTTCGTGCTCAAGGGCTATTTTGTCCTCGTTTTCCATCTCATTTTCAAATTGCTCTTTTCTTTTTCTTGACGGGTTAATTATAATTTCACCCTTTGCGCCGTCAAGCAAGGCAAGCATACCATCATAATCGTCGCTTATATAACCTGTTCCCACTATTGCAGGAATACCCATTGCGCGCGCTAATATCGCTGTGTGAGATGAGGGAGTTCCACCAAAGGTAACAAAGCCAAGTATCTTTGACTTTTCAAGCCTTACGGTTTGTGACGGAGTTAAATCGTCGGAAACTAAAATATATGGCTCGCTATCCTGCTTTGTTGCTTCCTTCTCACTTAGTGCCTGAAGAATTTGATTTTTTATGTCCCTTATATCTGCGCTTCGCCCTCTTAAATACTCATCATCTAAGGATAGAAGGATGTTTTCAAAGCGTTTTGCGCTTATTTCAACTGCCTCCTCGGCATACTTTCCCGTCCTAATCTCTGATTTTATCGCATCTAAAAAGTCATCATCGTTTAAGAGCATTGAGTGAATTTCAAAAATCTCTGCCTCGCTTTTGCCAATTTCGCTCATTGTGCGTCTTGAGCTTTCGTTTATTGCATTAGCGACCTTATCTATTGCTATTTCTGTACGCATAATTTCATTATCTATATTATGCGCGTATGAATATTCTCTTTTTTCAGAAGAAGCGCTTTTTAAGATTTTAATTTTTCCAACTGCTTTTGTATTAGTAATACCTATCCCCTTAAAAACAGCCTCACCTGTGTCTTTAAAGTACATTTTATTCACCATCTCCAAGCTTTTGTTCGCATAGCTCTAAAAGGGCGCTATACGCCTCGTTTTCGTCATCTCCTGAAATGTAAAACTCAAGCTCCTTGCCACTAACTGCCCCTAAGGACATAAGTGATAAAAGCCTCTTGGCATCTGCCTCCTTGCCATCACATTTTACATCTATTTTAGAATTAAAGGTCTTTGCTTTGGCGCAAAGTGCGCCTGCCGGCCTTGCATGTAAGCCATTTTTATCCTTGATTATAAACTTAAATTCCTTCATTCTTTTCATCCTTTTTCAATTTGTACAATAATATTTTGGCAAATATGTACTTTCTTATACAAATAAAAAAGAGATTTCCACCTTTTTGTGAAAATCTCTTTTATTTATTATGCGTAAATTTTTGTTTTTTCAGGAACTACAAAATCAAGGCTTGTAGGCTTTATTATTGATGATAGCTCATCATAGCTTATTCCACTTGGGTTGCTTAAGGTTTCGTTTTCTTGAACGTAATAAACTGTTGCATCATCTATTATGTACGCACACATAACAAAGTTGGTTTCAAGGTAATTTGCTATGCCATAAAGCTTAAACTCACTACCTGTGTATCCAGCCAAATTATACTTCAAGGCGTTAGGATTCTTATTACCTAAGGCATCTAATGGTGTTTTATCGCCAAGAGCGTCTCTTGATGCTACAACCATACCATACTCAAATTTAGAATCAAGCCTTTTAAGCTCATTTATAATCTCATAGTTAAAGGTATATCTTACCATCATACCATAATTGTTATTTAGTGTTGTGGAATAGCCGTGGCATATAACAAGAGGCTCAACAGCTGCGTTTTCATCCTCGCAATGCTCTTGACAAACACTGCACCTTTTAACCATTATACCTGTGCTTGCATATCCATTTGGATATATAATATCCACTATATCGTTCAAGGTATGTGGCACTAAGTCCTCATAAATGGTTGCGATATTTACAGATGTATAATTTGAGCTATTTGTTGTAGTTGAAATAAAGTGCTTATAAATTATACTTGTTGACACACCACATGGACAGGTTGTAACATACGTTACACCAGCAGGTGAAAGACAAGGCTTATCGGTTGTTATTTCAACCTTTTTATACTCATGACAAATACCGTAATGGATTTGATAAGCAGGATATTCTTTACCACCAGCTGTTCTTTTTGAGCAATCCCTAAATGCGTTACCATTTGTAATCTCGGCTGTGGTATATATAATAATACCATCGCAATTGTAGAAGGTGTTATTTGGCATTCCAATACTCTTTGTGTGGATATAAACAACCACCGGCATTGAAGCCTCGTTCATATTAGAAAAGGTATATTCACCATTAATTGAGGTTACATCCATTAAAATGACTTTTTCCATTTTCTTCGAGGTGTCAAATGGCTTATTATTAATCGCTGTTATTCCCTTGCCCACATATAAATACTTTATGCTGTTATTATAAAATGCTTGCTCTCCTGCAAAGGAAACGCTTGAGCCGTCAACAAATTCAAGTCTTTCTATCTTTGCCTCCTCAAAGCACCTCTTATAGAAGGTGTAGCTTGAGCCCTTAGAGGTAGTAAGCTTTTTAAGATTTGGCTTCTTACCAAAGGAGGATTCTCTAAATTTTACAGAAGCTCCTGATACATCAGACAAAATTTCCTTAATTGAATTTGGAGCACAGCTTTGCCAAAAATCCACATTAGCGCTTTTAATATCAATAACCTCAAGCACGCTTAGCTTTACAAGGCTCTTCACTATTGTGCTTGCGCCGTTGTTGAATACAATTGTTTTAACAGATTTGTTTTCTTCGGTTATATCAATATGGGTTATTGTATTAGGAACATACACACAGGTTATACTTTCAATTGCATATCCATTAGGAGCTAAAATTCCAACTATGGTAACGGTTTTATCCGTTTCAATAAGGTTGAATATCTGACCAACCTTAACTACCTTTTTTTCTCCATTTACTATAATTTCAATGTCGTCATTTTCAGGGTTGTAAATATCATACTCATATATTTCACTACCACACACCTTACAGTTATACAAGGCGTATCCAAGTCTGTCACTTGCTGTTGGAGCCTTATCAAATGAGTAAACCTTATCGTGCTCAGCAAATTTGTAATGCTCGATTTTCACATTTGCTTCACAACCATTTTTTGTGCATTTATAATGCTCGAAGCACAAATCCTGACAGGTTGCATTTATTCTGCCCTCATAGCTTAGCTCATGAGTGCATCCGTTTTTAGCTAAAACTATATGATATTTTACCTCATTTTCGACGGGCTCACCAGAGTCATTGTCTGTAAGTATTTTTGCATTTACCTCTATAATTTGATATGAGTTTGTATTAACCTTTTTCTTAAGAGTATCAAAATCGTTGGCATTTGCAAAGCTAAATGAGCCACCCTCTATTCTGTATGCGTGTAAGGAATCCTTAAAAAACACCCCGTCGGTATTTACATTTATCGTTCCACCATATACATTTATTTTCGCTACGTTTGAGCCTGCAAGGTCGGTTAGAGGTCCGTTTAGATTTAGTAGCGCTCCATTATAAATATTTATAGTAGATGTACGTGCATTAGAATGTGTAACACTAACTACTGTTTTAGCTGTTACGTTACCGTAAATATTAACCAAGGGATATCCACCACTATTGAAGCTTTGGTCATAATCTAATCCAATGGTTGCGTTTGGCATATCAAGTGTAATATTTTTTCCTATAAATAATTTATTTAAATGACCATTATAGCCATGCCCTCTCATACACATAAAGGTATTTGAAAGGTCAGATTTTATCGTTCCTACACCGTATAGATTTAGCGCTGTACGATGCGAATCAAGCATATAACCATATTTTTTATTTTGCGTATCTGTAAAGGTTATTGTGTAACCATTCATAAATATTCTGTGTTCCTTTTGGTCGCTTATCCAAACGCTTGCATCAAAGGTCAAATTTGAAAGAAGTCGTATTGTTGTGCCAATGCCTATTAATTCCTTGAAGGCATCCTCATCGGAAACGTCGGTCGCTGTTACCTTTCTTATGCTTGTTTCCATATCAAAGGTAATTTTCTTTCCAGCGCTCCAGCCCTGACCCTCTGTTGAATACCAACAGGTTGACTGTCCTACGGGCAAGTTGTTATCCGCTGGAAGAATCATTGTTGTTCCTGCTATGATTTCCCAATAGCCATTTTGTTCGATAACCTGATAGAATTTTGCATCCTGTGTTAGCTTTATCTTATCGCCAGCCTTATACTTTACGCCTTCCTCTATGCCCTTATCATTTGTAATTACTGCATGCCAATAAAGCGTACCACTGGATATTTCCTTTTTAGGAAGCTGAAATTCTTTGCCAGACTCGACGCTAATAGTACCGTTTAAGCCAACGTCGTAGTCAATTTTATCTCCCTCGTAAAATTCTATTTTAATTTCAGCTGCAAAGGCAACAGTTGCAAAAAGCACTATTAAAATCGCAGAGAAAATAAATATCTTCAAAAGCTTATTACTTAATCTTGACATATAATACCTCTTTATATATGTATAACTTTACAGAATAATTATAACATTATATTATAGCTTTGTCAAGTAAAGATAGTTTATTTGTTGTTTAATATACACAAAATATCACTATTTTTTCGTGCAAATGGATTAAAAATACACAAAAGGGGCTGTCGCATTAAGCGACGCCCCTTTTTGGGGGGATAGTGAAATGTGTGCAGAAGGCGTGAACTCGTACACGTAGGCGTACTTCGTACGGTAGAGTGCGAGGTCGCGCCTAAAAAACAGATGTTAAAATGAAGAGGGCTTGCAATTTGTTGCAAGCCCTCAACCTTAAAATTTTTCTAAAATAATTGTTTATACTTAATTTCAAGAGGGAATGTGTCTGTTTTTGGTCTGTGCTTATTGCAACATCCCCTTTTATTATATCGTAAATTATTGAGCTGCTTCTACAATTATTGAGAAGTCCTTAGCCTTCAAGGAAGCGCCACCGATAAGACCACCGTCAACGTTTTCCTTTGCAAGAAGCTCCTTTGCATTACCTGCATTCATAGAGCCACCATATTGGATTGTGATAGTCTCTCCTGCATCCTTTCCGTAAAGCTCCTTAATTGTGTTACGGATAACTCCACATGTTTCATCAGCCTGCTCTGGAGTTGCTGTAAGACCTGTGCCAATTGCCCATACAGGCTCGTATGCGATTATTACGTTTGCAAGCTGCTCCTTTGTTACATCCTTAAGAGCGAGCTTTGTTTGCATTGAAACAACCTCATTTGTAATTCCGTTAAGTCTTTCGTCCTTAACCTCGCCAAGGCAAAGAATAACTGTAAGGCCTGCTTCAAGCGCTGCCTTTGTTCTTAAATTTACAGTTTCATCTGTTTCGCCAAAATATTGTCTTCTCTCACTGTGACCGATAATAACGTACTCGATGCCACATTCCTTAAGCATTTCAGCAGAGATTTCACCTGTGTATGCGCCCTTTGGTGCAAAGTGAACATTTTCTGCACCGATTTTTATGTTAGAGCCCTTTGCAGCCTCTTGTGCTGCGTAGATGTCTACAAATGGAACACAAAAGATTATGTCACAATTATCCTTTCCCTCAACTAAAGGCTTTGTTTCCTCGATAAGAGCCTTTGCCTGTGAAGGAGTCATATTCATTTTCCAGTTTCCTGCAATTACTTTTCTTCTCATTTTAATTCTCCGTTATATTTAAGTTTATTCATATGAACAGGTGTACATATATAGTTAATGTTTGCAGGCTTTACCCTGCAAACATTACTTTAAATTATTATTTATCCATTAAGCAAGCGATGCCAGGAAGCTCAAGTCCCTCAAGGAACTCAAGTGATGCGCCACCACCTGTTGAGATGTGTGTCATCTTGTCAGCATAACCAAGCTTTTCAACTGCGGCAGCAGAGTCTCCACCACCGATTATTGAAATTGCGCCTGAGTTAGCAACTGCCTCAGCAACAGCCTCTGTACCAGCAGCAAAGTTTTTCCACTCGGAAACGCCCATAGGACCATTCCATACTACTGTGCCTGCGCCCTTGATAGCGTTAGCAAAGAGCTCTTGTGTCTTAGGACCGATATCAAGACCCATCCAGCCATCAGGAATTTCATTTGAATTGCAGTACATTGATTCTGTGTTTTCATCATATTCCTTACCAAGCTTGTTGTCAACAGGGATTAGGAACTTAACGCCCTTGCTTTCAGCCTTAGCCATCATTTCCTTTGCAAGCTCAACCTTGTCGTCCTCGCAAAGTGATGAACCAACATTATAGCCAAGAGCCTTGAAGAAGGTATATGCCATACCACCACCGATAATAAGTGTGTCAACCTTTTCAATAAGATTGTTAATTACACCGATTTTGTCAGAAACCTTAGCGCCACCGAGAATAGCAACGAATGGACGAGCAGGGTCTGCAAGCGCTTTACCCATTACGCCGATTTCCTTTTGAATGAGGTAACCACAAACTGCAGGGAGATAATCAGCTACGCCTGCTGTTGTAGCGTGTGCACGGTGTGCTGTACCGAATGCATCATTTACATAAATGTCTGCATACTCAGAAAGCTCCTTTGCAAACTCTGGGTTGTTCTTTGTTTCTCTTGCATCAAAGCGAACGTTTTCAAGAAGAACTGCCTCGCCAGCCTTAAGGTTAGCAACCTTTTCCTTTGCGTCAGCTCCTACGATATCCTCTGCAAATGTAACCTTGTTGCCAAGAAGCTCGTTAAGTCTATCTGCAACAGGCTTAAGTGTAAATTTCTGCTTGTCGCCAAGAGCCTTTGTAAGAAGGTCCTTTGTTGCAGCTTCTCTCTCTGCCTCTGGAAGCTCCTCTACCTTTTTCTTTTCCTTCTTTGTAAGACCGAAGCCCTCTGTCAAGATACTGTGTGGCTTACCCATGTGTGAGCAAAGAACTACCTTTGCGCCCTTCTCAAGAAGGTATTTAATTGTAGGCAATGCGCCAACAATTCTCTTGTCACTTGTGATTTTTCCATCCTTAAGTGGAACGTTGAAGTCACATCTTACAAGAACTCTCTTGCCTTCTAAAGCAATGTCTTCAATTGTTTTCTTGTTGTAGGTCATTTTTTTATTCTCCTATATTTTAAATTTTTACCACATATTACTATATCATATTTATAATAAATTATCAATAGTTTTTTTAATTTTATTTAGCGCGCACGTAGTACAACACCAAAATTGCGCCGAGAATTATTCTATACCAGCCAAAGGATTCAAAGCTATGCTTTTTAACGAAGCTCATTAAGAACTTAATTACAAGAAGTGATACGAGGAAGGATGCAAGCGTTCCAACGTACAAAACCAAAAGCTCAGTTGCGCTTGGCATTCCAACGTTTACAAAATATTTAAGTCCTTTAAAAAGTGATGCTCCCACCATTACGGGTATTGCTAAGAAGAACGAAAACTCCGCAGCCGCCTCTCTTGATACCTTAATTACTGAGGCTCCAAGAATGGTAGAGCCAGAGCGTGATGTTCCGGGCACTAATGAAAGAACCTGAAAGCATCCTATCTTAAATGCAGTTTTCATATCTATATCATATACAGTATTGTATTGCATTTTACGTCTTTTGTTTATTCTTTCAACAATTATAAATAAAATACCATAGGCTATCAAGGCAATACTAACTGATATAAAATTGTAGAATTTTTCCTCGAACCAATCATCAAGTAAAAGTCCAATCACCGCTGCCGGAATAACTGCAACTATAACCTTAAGCCAAAGTGACCAGGTGTCCTTCCTTTGTGCTGTATTCTTTTTTCTTGAAAATGGGTTTAGCTTATCAAAAAACAGAACAACAACTGCCAAAATAGCACCGAGCTGTATTACTACATTAAACAGCTCCTCAAAGGCAGGGTTATTTTTGAAGGTGTCAAGCTTTATAAACTCCTGCGCGAGAATCAAATGTCCTGTGCTCGATACAGGAAGCCATTCGGTAATGCCCTCAATTATTCCCATAAAGACAGTCTTTAATATCTCGACAAGTAATATAAGAAAAGCCATTTTTTACCTTTCCGAAGAGCGAACTATGTCGCCTTCTTTAACGATATAGGGTACTTTCATTTTAAATTCCATTGACGGATGGGGTGCGCTTTGTATTTTTTCTCCGTTTTCAAGCATTAAATCGCTTGCTATGAACCTTTTACCTGTTTCCCCTGGAGTGATAATTTCGCACACGTCCCCCTCTGAAATCTTATTTCTTTGGGTAAAATAGGAATATTCGCCATCGCTCCTTCCCGTCGCTACGCAAAGATACGCCTTTTCTCTTAAATAGCCATTTTGAGTGACGGTTTGAGGATTTTCCATTGGGTTATCAAAGTAAAAGCCTGTTGCATATTCTCTGTGGCTAACGCTTTCAAGCTCGCGAAGCCAAAGTGGATTTAATCGATACTCCTCGGGGTTTTTTAAGTATTCATTGATTGCCATCTTATAAGTATTTGCGCAAATTGCAGTATAATATGCGCTCTTCATTCTACCCTCTATTTTAAAGCTGTCAATTCCACTTTCCATAAGGCTCGGAATATGCTCTATCATACACATATCCTTAGAGGACATAATAAATGAGCCTTCCTTATATTCCTCGATATTAAGCTCATCCTGTGTGCGCTTTTCCTCAGCAAAGGAAAGAGGGTATGCATTTTTATAATTCCATCTGCACGGCTGTGCGCACGCACCACGGTTTGCATCTCTGCCTGTATAGTAGTTTGAAAGAAGGCATCTACCACTATACGAAATACACATTGAGCCGTGTATAAAGCACTCAAGCTCTAAGGACCTTGGTGTGTTTTTTCTTATCTCATTTATTTCATCAAGGGATAATTCTCTTGCCAAAACTACACGCTTTGCTCCCATTTTGTGCCAAGCGCTTGCTGTGTAAGAGGAAACAATGCTTGCCTGAGTGGAAATATGAATTTCCATTTTTGGTATTAGCTCTCTTGCAAGCTCAAAAACTCCAAGATCGGAGATTATCAGCGCATCAACACCAATTCTATCATATGCTAAAAGATATTTTTTTAGTCTTTCATATTCATTTGTATGAGGCATTGTATTTACGGTTACATATAGCTTTACTCCCTTGGAGTGTGCGTAATTTGTCGCTTGCTCCAATTCCTCAAGCGTAAAGTTATCTGCTGCAGCGCGCATACCGAACATATCAGAGGCTAAATAAACAGCATCTGCACCGTATAAAATCGCCGCCTTCATTTTTTCAAAGTTGCCCGCTGGGCAAAGTAGCTCTTTCATCTTATATCCTTAATTTCTTAATTTTTCAAAATTGTTTTCTGCACATAAATATAGATACAGGTGTATTATTATTGCAAAAATCAAGCTTGGCGTAAGCATTAAAACGGATGAAACATAATAGCTTGTTGTTATTCCAAATATGCCAAGGGCTATTAAAATAATCCCCAAAAGCATTGAGCCAAACATCGAACCAAATACTGCAAAGCCCTGCTTTATTGCAACATTTTCGTTTTGCCAGCCAAATTTCGGGAATTTAAGTCCCAAAAGCATTCCTAAATATGCTGTAAATACTACCGCTGAAAGAATAACAAGCAAGCACATAATTGTGTGCGCTACTGTAACCTCAAGAGCAATACAAGCGATTAGAGTTGCTATTACTGGGGCTGGTGTACAAATTATCAAGTGGGATACTATTTTTGCAAAAACAACCTGCCTTGCACTAACTGGCGCGCATTGTAGTATCCATAGATTTTTATCCTCTAAGGAAATTGATGGCGCGCTCACTATATTGGTTGAATTCAAAAATAACGCAATACAGCTTATGAGCAAAGCAAATATACCTGATGTATTTTCTGTTAAAAACGATGCCAATTGAGGGTTTACAAGCGAAAGCTCGCTTGCTAATTCTTCAACCAAATCAAAGGCTGATGAGCTTGACACAGCCGCCACAATAGCTATCACAATCATAAGAATATTTCCCATGCCTGCATTCATAATATAGGCGCTTGATTTAAAGAAGCGCGAAAGCTCTTTTTTAACAAGTCCACCAAAGGCAGAGCTTGCTTTTTGATTATTGCCCTTGTATTCGATTTTTGCAGCTGTTTTCTTTGTTGTCAATATTTTTATAAAGCTAAAATCAAGCACAATATAAATAACAACAGATGGAATAATCGCTGTTAATGCAAAGAGTAAGAAACAGAGCCAGTCACCATTTGCAGCAGCCTCACCTACACAGTAGAAAATTGCTGTGCTTTTAAGACCCGAAAGGTCTATTTCTCCATCGTCGCTGCCTGCTGAATAGCCCATATTAAAGCATAGATACATATACCCTAAAAACAGCACCAAATAAAGAACAACGGATACTGCTGTTTTATTTTTAACACGTGATGAAACAAAGGACACTATCCATGCAATTATTGTAGATACTGCAAGGGTGAAAACGGGAATTAGTAAATATGATAAAATTGCAAATACAAAGCCAAGCGGTGTGTATGAGCATACAACACCGTAAATTATCATAGCAGGCACCATAATTAGCGATTCCAAAAGATAATTTACCACTAAAAGTACTATTATTCTGCTAAGAAAAATGCTCCTCGGCTTTATTGGCATTGACAAGAGTAGCTCGTTGTCCTTCGAGTCGAAAATTTGTGTTTTGGTTGCAAATATGCTACCAATTACGCAAAACAAGGATGCTACTAACGAGGCAAGCGTCATTGTAGCCCAGTTATCGCCTGTTTCTTTTCCAATCAGCGTTATTGCGTAAAACAAAAACGACAGGCTTGCGACTATAATGCCGACAAGCAATACAAGCATTAGGCTTATTAGAATTACAGCCACTGTGCTGCGTCTTTTTTTATTTTTATTGTCAAAAATGATGGCAGAAATTATAGCATCTATTCTTGATTTAATAAGAGTTTTCAGCATTGTGCCTCTCCCTCTTTCTCTTCAGTTAAGGAAGCATCCGCTTCGCTTATTTCATTTTTATTTTCAGGTGTTTCTATTGAAAATCCTTCCTTGCCCTCGTATAAATCTAAGAATACACTTTCAAGCGAGCTATCACCCTTTACATCCTGCATTTTGCCACAGGCAATTAGCTTGCCATCCTTAATTATTGCAATGTTGTCGCAGATTTTCTCGGCAACATCAAGAACGTGAGTCGAGAAGAATATAGCACCACCGTCATTGCAAATATTTTTCATTTCCTCCTTTAGAAGATACGCAGCCTTTGGGTCAAGTCCCACAAATGGCTCATCCATCAAAAGAAGCCTTGGGGAATGAATAAGCGCGCTGATTATAGCAAGCTTTTGCTTCATTCCGTGTGAATATGCGCTTATTGGCTGTGCAAGGTCAGCAGTTAGAGAAAACATATTGGCATATTTTTCTATTTTTTCTTCTCTTTCCTTTTTACCAATTCCGTATATATCTGCTATAAAGTTTAGATACTTTATTCCACTCATAAATTCGTACAAATCAGGGTTGTCGGGTATATATGCTATTTTACGCTTGCACTCTATCGGAGAGTCCTTTATCGACACTCCGTCAATCAAAATCTCTCCCATTTCAAAATTCAAAAGTCCACAAATCGATTTTAGCGTGGTTGTCTTTCCTGCGCCATTGTGACCTATAAAGGCGTACATCTCTCCACTATTTATAGTTAAAGAAAGATTATCAACTGCCTTTTTTTCTCCATATAATTTACTAAGTCCTTTAATTTGTAGCATACTTATCACCTCGCATACGCAATATATAGTTATTTTAACATATATTACCTCTTATGTCAATAAAAACAGGCTACATATGTAGCCTGTTTTATCATTATTGCATGCTTATTTTATCAACAAGCTGCTGCATTTCTCTTTTCGTCTGAGTGTTTTTTGCTTGATTTATTATTTCGTCCTGCTTGTCGTTTTCCATTTTTAAAAATGCGTACATTGATTTTGGATTATGTGCAAGCGCCATTTGAAAGGTTAGGGGAAGATTATCGTTAGTCATAGCTGCTCCTTTGTAAAATTGTTTGCTTTATGCTATTATTTTTATCATATGGCACAATTTTATTTGTGCCAACTTTTTCAATACTTGACAAAAGAGCTTTTTTTGATTATAATAAAAAACGAACTAAATCGGACGGTTGCGCGCTATGATGCCGAAAGGTAATAGTGTGAGGAAAGTCCGTGCTTCACAGGGCAGGATAGCTGATAACGTCAGCCGAGGGTGACCTTAGGGAAAGTGCAACAGAAAATTACCGCCTTTACAGGTAAGGATGAAAACGTGGGGTAAGAGCCCACGATGCGCTATGGTAACATAGGGCAGGTGTAAACCCTATCCGAAGCAACACCGTATGCAAGGATTTTTATTTGCCCGATAAGTCTTTTGCGTCCTTGCGGGTGGCACGCATTATGCGGAGCCTTGTGGTGACACAAGGCAAAGATAGATGACCGTCGATAACAGAACACGGCTTATAGATTTAGTTCATATATTAAAAAACAGGCTATCGTAGCCTGTTTTTTGATTTTATGGGTTATTTAGCATATTTTTGCGCGCCCTGTGTCGATAATTTGAGATTCTTTGTCTGTTGGTTTATTCCATTTCAACGATTTTTTTGAAGAAATCCTTAGCCTTTTCAATATCGTCCTCGCTTGTAATATTGTTTTTTGCAATACAAATAACTGTATCAGCAGGAAACTCACTAAGTGTGGAATAAATGCTTGCAAATTTTGTTTTATTAAGATATACTCCCTTAGTGCCACACATTATCTCCTCATCCGGTGTGTAGCCAAGAATGTCCTCTACCTTAATAAAGCTATCAATATAATTTTCATAAATTTTTTGGTCCATTAAGTAAAACGCAGTATGTCCTGACATCATTTGATAGTCCATGCTTGTCTTGGCTTCTCTGTTTGCGCCTGCGGACATAACGTAGTCCATAAACTCCTCAGACTTCATTTGCTCCTCGTTACGATACGTGGTGGAATAAAAATTGATTTTTGATTCTCCATCCTCGTTGTAGTCGGGGAGATTTTTTTCAAATGCGTCGTTAACTATTGCTTGAAATTTCTTGTTATTTGTGTAAACAGGTCCAAAATAGCCCATTTCCATATCATATTTTGGGTCAGTTGCGCTCTGAGCTATCATTATAATGGCAATGAGTAGGAAAAACGAGCCGATAATAAGCGCCCACTTGTGCTTATACCAAAGGTTAGCAAAGAAATTGCCCTCTCTTATCTCTTCCTTCTCGTCGTGAATCTTACTATCATTTTCAACTCCGAGAAGCCTTTGCCTCCTCGCCTCGTTAGATTCACCTATTTCATCTTGATTTTTATTTTCTTCCATTTTTGCTCCTAAACTTTAAACTTTAGCTTATTTAAGCTCTTAATATATTATAGCACATTATACTATAGGTTTTCAATATAAACATTTTAAGTGCATTTATATATTAAAGCAGTATAGGCAATTAGTTGCTTTTTAGAATATATTCTAAAAGCCACACCACGCAGGACGTGGTTTTTCATTTTTATAGTAATAAATTGTCATACTAAGCTTAACTTTTACAACGATATATTTTACAGAACAAGTAAATAGGTTCTTTTGTAATGCATAACCCACACGCAAAGCCGTGTGGGTAATCTTTTTAGTTATTGAAAAGTGGTTCTTAGTTGTGATTGGTAAATGCATGGCATACGCCTACAGCTTTTGTCTAATACTTTGGCACACGTGGCGCACTAATCATATTTTTATCCCTTTCCTTTGCAGACAAAAAATCCTTATATTACATTGCTTATTGTTTCCCAATTTTTGAGGTGCTGAGAAGATAAAAAAGCGGCAAGCATTAGCGTGATGTTCTTAGCGAAGAATTTGAATATTCAACGTAGTGCGAGCATCGCATTTGACTGGTCAAATACACTTTGGGATAAGCCCAAACCCATATACGCGCCCCCAAAAAGCTCATACTTCGCTTCGGAGAACCCCTATACAGACAGAAAGAGCAAGAGTAAAAGGATAAGCTTCCTTCTATTCTTGCTCTGTTCGTTTTTTATGAATGAATTGATGCTGACGCATCATGAATTGGCTTCGCCATGATTTCTCGTGGAATTGCTGTGCAATTCACCTGCGTGTTCTCCGTTAAGGATAACACGCATTTCTGCTCACCGCTTTGGTTTGAGTCTGCGCGTACAAAGGGCTACACAGGCTTTTTTATTTAGTTTTATTTGATTGCACCAACGGTTACGTTATAAAGACAGTACCGACCGCGCTCATTAGCTTGTATTGTAGATGTATCCACTATGTTCCCGTCTTTATCGTAGAAGCAATAGCCGTCTGTAAGAATATCGGCAAGCGTACCATCACCGTTATATTCGATTTCCTCAAAACTACCGCCCGAAATCATCACAATTTCTCTTGGTGCAATGCTAACCTTAGCAAATTCACCACCTGTTATAGTCGTTTGCTCGACAGTAAAAATCTGATCGTATATGCCACCCTCAATAACTAAATTATTATAATTGACATCTCCACCAACGTATTTCGTTACCTTTCCCCCGCCAACACTATCGCGAATAGTAATGTCGGCGTTTTCTCCATATAAAACGTATCTTCCAGTCGAATCGACCGTTTTACCATTAAGGTCAACGATTATACTACCATTTTCAAAATAAACTAACTCCGTTGCAACACAATCGTTTTCAATAACCATAAGCACGCCTTCCTTTTCATTGGCAAAGGACAACGCTTCGCAATAAGTGGAGTAATACGACTTAGATCCACCAAAGGTAACGCTTGCGGCTGCCATAAAGCTATTACATCCAGTGCAAATGCCCGTAATCGGATTTAAGGCGTGATAAGTGGAAGAACAAATTGTACAAATGCAGCTTTCATCAGGGTTGTGAATATACTCGCCACACTGGGAGCATTCACAATCGCCCTCGTCTATCCATTCTAAAAAATGCTGCTCTACACCACATACGCTACATTTGCAGTTTTCGTCTAAATAGTCATTATGAGCTTCCGCTGTCGCAGTATCAGCGTAGTCGCAATATAAACAGCCCAAGCAATGCATACCATCTTCGTTATCAACATATTTTTCAAGTGTATGCTCTGCTTTTGCTGGAATTACCGTTTCGCCACAAGCGCCACATTTCACCTCTGTTGTGCAATTGCCGTCATCAGTTGCCGGTGTGTGTCCAAGAGCTTCTCCCTCGGTCGTACCGCAGGTCTTACAGGTCTTGGGGGTTGTGCAGTCAGCAGCGTTCCACTGATGCGCCACTGTCTGCCTTGTTTCTCCACACTCGTTGCAGGTCGCGTCACATTCGTTATCGTACGTATGCTCGCATTTGCCGCAAGCGGTAAATACAACGCTTAATGCAAGAAGCATTACTAAAATTGTTATTATTGTTATTGATTTTTTCATAATTTCCTCCGAATTAGGTTTTGCTTTCAAGATATGCAAGCATATTGTCAATTATCTGCTTGGCAAGTGCTTCAAAGTCAAACTGGGACACAAATTTTATTGCTTCCTCTATTTTTTCTCTTGGTATTTCATATAAAAGGAAGGTGTTTTCAAGAAAGGCTTTTACCTTTCTATCCATTGTAAAGTATATGCCACAGGGACGGGTCATATAGTTACGCATTATGCCTGCTGAGGCAAGCTCCTTTTCGTAAAATTCACCCTGTGTATAATTTGGATATTGCTCCTTAAATATTTCGGCTAACTTTTTTGTTATATTAGTATAGATTATGTCAGAGGATGCTTCAAGTGAATAGGACAAGGAATATAGCTCCCTTATATGCTCGCTTGACTCTGCCATATATAGCTGTAAGGTTGTTTCTGTCGCATAGAAAAGAATTTTATCCTTAGTTTTGCCGTCAAGCAGCTTTTCGGTAAACTCAAACTGTCCGTCAAGGACAAAGCCCACAAGCTCGGATAAAATTGTTTCCTTGTTTTTAAATGTAAATGTCAGTGAGCCATAATTTACTCCCGACATTGTTGCAAGCTCCCTTAAAGTAGTATTTGTATAGCCCTTTGCTAAAAACAGCTTTGCTGCTGCGTGTAAAACCTTAGACTTCACCTTTTCGCTTCTTGAATGTATTGTTTTTTCAAGCATTTAATTCATCAACTCCAATCGACTCTATATCGTGATATAGTTTTCATTTAGATTGTAGCATGCTTCGGTAAGAATTGCAACAAAAATTTGATATTTTCTGCAGTTTTTTCGTTTATGGCATAAAATAACCCATACGACACGGAATCGTATGGGCTTGATTTTTATAAATATCAACCATTATCAGCACAAATAGTAACAGAATAGAACTATTCTTGCTTCAATTAGAATATTGGATAGCCTGCCTTCTCGTGCGCCTCGAAAAGCTCGTCGCAAAGGGCTACAATTTCGTCCGGAGAAAGCTGTGCACCTGTGTGAGGATCTAACATCGCTGCTTGATAAATCTTTTGCTTATCCATCGTATGGGCAGCCTCAATTGTGAGCATTTGAGCATAGATATTAGAACTGTTCATTGCTGCGAGCTGAAGTGGGAGCTCACCTACAAGGGTAGGAGTTACTCCGTTACCGTCAACAAGGCAAGGAACCTCAACACAAGCATCATATGGTAAATTTGCAATAACGCCATTATTGATAACATTACCACCGATTTTGTATGGCTTATTTGTATAAATAGCTTCCATAATGTGTGACGCATATTCCTTTGAGCGAGTATGCTCAATTTTGCCACCTGACATTAGCTCCTCATATTGCTTTTGCCAGCCTGCGATTTGATTTATACAACGACGTGGATATTCATCAAGAGGAATATTGAATTTTTCAATTAAATCTTCTCTTCCAGCCTTTATATAGAAAGGGTTATATTCCGCGTTATGCTCACTTGATTCTGTGCAATAATAGCCAAGCTTATCAATATAGTCAAAGCGCACCATATCACCGTGCTTTTCGCTTGCATTTTTCTCTTTAGCGCGTTTTCTTATCTCCGGATAAAGGTCATTTCCATCCTTATCGGTTATTTCAAGAAGCCACGCCATATGGTTAATGCCTGCTATTTTTTCAAGTCTGCCCTCTAATTTATTCTCCATGCCTAAATTTTTAAGTAAGCCCTCAGAGCAAACCTGCACGCTATGGCAAAGTCCTACGGTCTTCACCTTGGTATATCTTAGCATGTAGCCTGTAAGCATAGCCATAGGATTGGTGTAGTTAAGGAGCCAAGCATTTGGACATACCTCCTCCATATCGCGTGCAAAATCCTTTAAAACATGTATTGTACGAAGGGCGCGAAAAATTCCACCTATTCCCAAGGTGTCGCCAATAGTCTGACGAAGTCCGTATTTCTTAGGGATTTCAAAGTCAATAATTGTGCAAGGATCGTAAAGACCTACTTGTATTGCGTTTATTACAAAATCTGCTTTTTTCAATGCATCCTTTCTTTGCTCCACGCCAAGATATTTTTTTATGGTTGCACGTCCCTCGTTTATAGACTCATTCATTTTTGAAATGAGAAGATATGACTCATCAAGCCTATCGGAATCAATATCGTAAAGTGCGATTTCAACATCGTGAAACGCCTCGCACATCATCGTGTCACCAAGTACATTTTTTGAAAAAACAGTGCTGCCCGCACCCATAAAGGTTACTTTCATAATAAATCTCCTTAATACTGTAATTACATTTTTTGTATTTTCTTTTTTATGCTGTTTTCGCTCTCATTTTAGCATATAGCATACTTTTTTTCAAGTAAAAAAGACCAATTCAACACAAAAAATTGTTAAGCTGTTAAGCAAGTGTTAGATATGGGCTTTTTGGAGCTTAATATAACAAAAATAATGCGAGCATTTTTCGGCACTTGACTTTTATGTACTGGTGTGTTAAAATAAAGTAAAGATTTCTTCGAGGTGAAATATGGAATTTTTACTTGGTTGCAATTACTGGGCATCAAATGCCGGAACAGATATGTGGAAGGACTTTGATATAGATATAATAGACAAGGATTTATCATTGCTTTCCCAAAACGGGATTAAATATTTAAGAGTATTCCCTAACTGGCGTGATTTTCAGCCTTCGTCTCCTATGATGTCAAATCGCGGCGTTTGTGTTGGCTACACAGGAGATAAGAAAAATCATTATCTTAATAACACAATGCTTGATAGATTTGGAAAATTCCTTGATGCTTGTGGCAAATATGGAATTAAGGTTATTGTTGGGCTTATAACGGGCTTTATGAGTGGCGCTATGCTGATTCCGCCTGCCTTGTACAACAAAAACATCATAACCGATAGTGTTTCTCAATATTTTCAGCAGTTATATATCAAGGGCTTTGTTTCCCACTTTAAAAACAGAGCAGAAATTTTAGCTTGGGACCTTGGTAACGAATGCAATGAGATGGAAAGCGTAAAAAGTCCATACGAGGCAGCAACTTGGACAGCTATGGTGTCAAATGCAATTCGTGCAAATGATAATTCTCGCCCGGTTGTTTCCGGCATGCACTATTTAGATAACGAAGACAACTGGAAAATTACCGACCAAGCTGAAAACTGTGATATTTTAACCACGCATCCATATCCATATTGGTGTGAGGGCACAACTATTAACGAAAATCTATCACTTAGAACTATTATTTTCCCAACTGTATATACAAAATATTATGAAGCTATGAGTGGCAAGCCTTGTCTTGCCGAGGAAATGGGAACAATGGGACCTATGGTATGCAGCGACGAGGCATCAGCCAAGTTTTTACGTGTAAACCTTTTCTCCCTATGGGCAAATGGCGCGGCTGGTGCTATGTGGTGGTGCTCTAACGACCAAACTGAGCTTAATCACTTCCCTTACTCTATGCAAATGGTAGAAAGAGAGCTTGGTCTTTTAAGAAATGACTGCTCACCTAAGCCCACACTTTTGGAAATTAAGAGGTTTTATGAGTTTCTTAGTTCATTTAATATAAAGCTGCCAAGAGCTAAGGATGATGCTGTTTGCTTGCTCACTCACGACCAGCATCATTGGTCAATTGCTTATATGACATATGTTCTTGCACGCAAAGCTGGGCTGAACATCTCATTTGCTGATGCAAACGAAGAAATCCCTGACTCACCTATATATATTGTGCCATCAATAAAAGGCGTTAGATGTATGTTCAAGGACAAGTATGATATGCTAAAGGAAAGAGTTAAAAACGGAGCAACACTATATTTATCGCTTGACAATGGAATTTTGTCCGAATTTGAGGAGCTTTGCGGTGTCAAGGTCGTTGACTCATTTACACACAAAACAATCTTGAGTACTAACTTAAATGGTGAAAAAATTGAGCTGGAAAAATCAAGAAATCTGACCCTTGAGATAACCAGTGCTGAGATTATAGCATACGATAGCGAGAACAATCCATTTATAACCGTAAATAGCTATGGAAAAGGTAAGGTTTATCTTGTAAATGCACCAATTGAAGCAAATCTAATAGACAAGCGTGGCGCCCTTGACTCTAACATCTACAAAATATATAAAGCTATATTTGAAAAAGAAATTAATAGCTATATTGTCAAATCAAAAAATGATAATGTGCTACTAACTTTGCATGAGGTAGGAAACGGATATATTGTTGTAGCAATTAACTATGGAGGCTCTTACGTAGGCTTTGATTTATCAATTGATATAGCATATAAAATAGATAAATTCTATTATGGAAATAGCGAAAAGATTGCCCCTTATGATGCTTGCATTTTTAAAATAACCAAATAAAATTAACCCGTATGAAATAAAACATACGGGCTATTTTTTTATTTTAAATACTTTCGTCTGCAATTTGGCGCACTAATTTTAGTGCCACAAGTAACCTTTTGAAAATTGTACCAAATCAAGCCAAAAAAGTAAGCTTTTCAAAACCAAATTTTAGTAGCAAAAGATTCTAAAGTCGATTCTAATGCTATAATTATGCCGCATTTAAACCCATTTCGTGGCGGGTTCAGTACAACTATTGAAGCTTTCAGTTTAATGCTGAAAAAATTTGATTTATTTTTATGCAAGCACACGCCTAAGTGTCAATCAGTTCCTTTTCTTACTTCTTTTTTGATTTTTCTTCCAAACTATTGATTAATTCTCCATACTGTTCACGAGTTAGGATATCATTCGTTGTTTGAAATTTATTCGCAATTATTTTAGAATAAGAATTTTTAAACGAATTTGCTTCTATTAAATCGAAATAATATTTCTTTCTTGTTTCTACACTTACATTGCTACAGTTAAAACAAAAGGACTCTGTAAGAATTTTTCCAACCGATTTACATTTATGTATATTCAAATCCGAAAGCAACGATATTGTTACAGATGAAACAGATTGAAATTTATTAGGGTCTGGATATTTTCCTGTATCGTCACTTTCGTAGCCAACAACATATAAGTGTCTTTTAGCCTCATAGCAGCAATGTTCTTTTTCTGTTTCACTATCATACCCCTTGTAATACAATTGGAAGCGAGAAATTGTTCTATGCAAATTTTCAAGCAAGGTATTAATCAATTTTCGCTTTTTAGGGAAATATGTCCATGGTTTTATCAAAGATATGATTTCACCAATTTCAACCAACATTCGTTGCGATTGACTTAAAGCAAGGTCATAGTCTTTATATTCCAAACATTTTTCATACAAAGCATTATCGTTTCGCAACAACATTAATTGATAGTTGATTTTTTCGCGTGAATCGACAGAATATAATTGCGCTAAGCCCCACCAAACAAATGATGCTATTAGAGAACCAATTACGCCTATTAATATCTCCATTTTTCCTCCAATTCAACAAATCAATCTTTCTATATAATCCAACTTTTATTTACGGCAGCAATAATCTGCAACAAATACATTTAATGTTATATAAGCAGACGAATCGGCTTTGCTTTTAAACTTGCATTCCCATTCATTTGCTTTTTTGTTAGTTGAGGAAATATAGTTTTCGTTATTTTTTATCTCTGCATCTATCTTTTTAAGCAATGCGCCAAAATCTTTGTTTTCCAAATTGAAAATTAATACTGCGATTTTACAATCTCTCCAAGTTGCATAACCATACACCTGTTTTAATGCATCTGAAAATGTTGTGCTTTTTCTCCAAACCTTGCACTCTGCGATAAATGCAGACTTATCTTCGAAACTTACACATATATCTGTTTTTCCAGCTGCCCTAAAGGTTTCCCCAGTTGCTATTATATAGTTAGAATTAAGAGCCCATAAGATAGTGTCTCTTATTAATTCTTCATCTGCAAGCTCTTGAATAGGCTTGGGGAGCAACTCTGTAGCAATCAAATGTTCCCTAATTGTTTGTAAAATTGCCTGATAGTTACTACTATCAAAATAATACCCATTATTTACTCGTTTTTCTGGTAAAGAAGGCTCAATTTTCTTTGGCGTAATAATTATTCTATGTCCCTTTTCCCGCTCGGCATTTTTAGAAATTAATTCAACACCTATTGCTTGCGAAAAAGCATCTAATATAGAATCTTTTTTGACAATATCTTCTATTGTTTTTTTCGTAAATACTACTAAAGAATCGTTAAATTTGTCTATTTCTTGCCTCATAGAGTCATACTTGCTTTTGGCTACATATGTATATTCATTATACATTTTTCGTAACGTTTCTTGTTTTTGACTATTGGATGCTTTTTCGATTTCAGAAAGTGGAATTTGCATTGTGAATGTTAAATATGTGTTTTCCTTTTCATAGCACAAAGACATTTCGGTAGAGGTGTATGATAAGCAATATGTAGTAGAATTCGTTTTATACCTAAATAAATGTTCCCCTTGCATAACAGGTATTTTCACAACAACATCAATGGAATCAACTTCGTAGTATTCTTTATCATACACTACTGAACGAAAATGATTGTACACTTTCATCTTTCCTCGTTTTGGTTCATAGGATTTGTTTTCAAAATCAATAATTACCTGTTCTAAAACACCTATATCTGCTATCGCAGATACATCATACTCAGAAAAATCTCGCAACTGTTTGTAATTGTACTCGCTCAATTTTTTAACAATATTACCCTTCTGCTTTTCAAATACTGTTAAAATATTTTGTCCTTCCTCAAATATTTTCATTTTTCACTCTCTTTGTTACTCATTTTTACTTTTCATATGTAAGCAACTAATCTTTTTATTAGCTAATATCTTGTAAATCTATAATGCTGAATTGTAGAGACTAGTTATTTAACATTGAACTCTATACATTATTTCTCCCGTTTCCGATGCGTGTTTTCTTTTCAATTTTATCATTTCTGGCAATGCTATTCTGTTGTCTAAAATTTGCAACAAATCCATACTATCCATTAAAATCATATCATTGAATTTAACATCTCCATTTACAATTGTTTCGACATAACCATTTACCGAAATAAATAAACCAAGAGTAGTTTTTAATTTTCTGCCTATCTTGGCACTAAATATATCCAAATCTGCTCTTTTTGCTTGATGGTTTTGCCATTTGGCTTCAATTAAATAGTCTGTGCCTTCGTGAGAAAACGAACCATCTATTTGCTCCCCGTCAATTTTAAATGACCCTCTAGGGTCTAAGTCAAAAAACATAAAAAGTTCTTTTAAAAACTTCTCAAATAAATATCCTCTTGAATTTACATTGCTAGACATTGATAAATCTATATATTGTTGCTTGAACTCTAACAATCGTTGTTGGTGGTCTTGTGATTTTTTAATTGATAAATTGTAATTCTCTTTGACTTTGTTCTGAGTATCCTTTTCGTTTCGAGAATCAAACCAGCCTTTACAACTTTTCCTCAATTCTAGAACAGCTTTTATAGCATTATCTTTCATTTCTAATGAATTTGGAAATTTATCAAAATGACTGAATGTATTAAAATTACAAACTTGTTCCATCAAAGACAACAAGTCATCTTGGAATCTTCCTTCGTTTTTTACCATTGAGTCCACAAGAAAAGACACACAGTTTATTTTAGTGTCATTCCAATTAATGTACGATATTATAGCCTTATTCTTTATGGTTGCATTTAAAAAGCTTTTTAGGTCGTTTTTATACCAATATATATTCGACAATGCGTGTTTCAAAGCCACAATTGCAGCCGAATTGATTTTTTTCATATTGCTTAGTCCTTTTTCTGTCTATAAATTTCTTTTAGGTCTTCGATTGCGATTTCTGGGGCGAGGGTATGAAACATCATATAGTTGCGTTTCATTGTTTCGGCTGGGGCTTGTTTGTATATTTTGTGGCTTTCCTCTTCTGTCATAAAGTGCCAATAACGATACAGGTAGCCAGTCCAATAAAGGATGTCCTTTGAGAATAATTCTCCACCCTTTGTAAGTTCTTCGGTGCTGGCAAGCTCATCAAGCAAATATTCCTCTCCAGCCCATTGCATTCTATTGTATTTTGAGTCCAAATTTTTAGCAATTTCCGAATTCATAAAGGCTTTTATAAAGACTACGCTTTCATATCCGTTATCATATGACAGCTCAAAAAGTCTGCCTTGAATATCACATAATTTTATTTGTAATTCATCCATAATTATTTTGCCTCATCAAGTATTTCATCAAAGAATTTGCCTTCTCTACGATAGTTCTTGCAAATATCGTTAGCCAAACGAACACCCTTTGCTCTGTTTTCCTCACTTCTGTCTTGCAAGAATCTGCGTTCCATATAGGAAATTTCTATTTCCTTTTCGATTTTGATTTCATTGCAAGCTTTTTCTGTTACTGCAACATACTGCTCACCAAGTTGTAATGCAGACAAGCTTTTAACAAGTGCTAAATCCGTAATGTTACCAAGGAAAAAGTTATCAAGTACATAGAACATTTTATCATTTGCTATGCTTCCAACAATAACATCCTTGTCAGCATCCATTTTTCTATACTTATCATAGAATTCTGTGGTATTAATTCTTTCCATTCTGCCTCTATGATATGCAACAAGCATTGCCCAATCAATATCGGCTGGAACCTTGAGCATTTTCAATTCATTTGTTTTAATTGATACCACATAAAATGTGGACTTTTCAAAGTCGCAAATCAAGGTAAGTGGTTGCGCTGGGTCAGTTCCCATATAAAAGCCCTTTCCAAAGTCACATTTGTCACGACTTATAGGTGCAATTTTGCCTACAATACCCTTTTTGGAGCCGTGATACAATAGAACTCTATCATTTGGGATATTAAGCTCTTTTGCTTCCTTATTCACTCTTGCTATTGTCATATCATATACTGGAACTTCTTTTTCTTTGCAAAACTCATATAGCTTAATTTGAGCCAATTTATTAGGTACAACTCTTCCATTTTCCCATCTGTTTACAGTAGCAAATGTAACTCCCAATTTATCAGCAAATTCTGCTTGGCTAAGCCCTAAATATGCTCTTATTTCTTTAATTATCTCTTGCATACTAACCTCCGATTAGATATAACATTGTTTATCAATTTAATTATAGACTATGTTATATAAAATGTCAATATATTTCACCGTTTTTATACAAAAAGAAAACCCATACGATGAATTTCGTATGGGTTATTCTTGTCGTAATAGGTTCTTCTCTTTTGCACAATTTTTGTAAAAGTTGTGTAAAAGTTGTGACAAACTGATTTTTTATCAATTTGTAAAATGCTCTAAACCCTTATGCCATAAGGCTTCGTGGGTTTAATTATCTGCTAAAGGTTTCATTGTTGGGAACAGAAGGACGTCGCGGATGGAGGCGGAGTCGGTTAGGAGCATTACGAGGCGGTCGATGCCGAAGCCGAGGCCACCTGTTGGGGGCATACCGTATTCAAGCGCTTCGACGTAGTCGTAGTCTACCTCTGCCTTGGAGTCTGGCTCCTCCTTGAGCTTTTCTGCTACTTGGCTTTCAAAGCGTGCCTTTTGGTCGATTGGGTCGTTTAGCTCACTGAATGCGTTACCGTATTCGGTTGCGTTGATAAAGTACTCAAATCTCTCTGTAAATGCGGGATTTGTTGGCTTTCTCTTTGCGAGTGGGCTGTTTTCAACTGGATAGTCATAAATAAATGTTGGCTGAATGAGCTTTTCTTCAACATAAGCATCGAAAATCTCAATAAGAACTCTGCCCTTTGTTGCATCCTCTGCTACCTCTACGTGGAGCTTTTTAGCTACCTCACGTGCTTGTGCATCGTCTGCCCAGTCGTTATAGTCAACACCAGCATACTTTTTAACAGCCTCAGCCATTGTAAGTCTTTCCCAGTGTCCCATATCAATTTCAACGCCCTGGTATGTGATTTTTGTAGAGCCACAAACCTTTTCTGCAAGCATTTTATACATTTCCTCAACAAGGTCCATCATGTCCTTGTAGTCGGCAAATGCTTGATAAAGCTCTATTGTTGTAAACTCAGGGTTATGCTTTGTGTCCATACCCTCGTTTCTAAAAATTCTACCAACCTCATATACCCTGTGCATACCACCAACGATAAGACGCTTTAAGTAAAGCTCTGTTTCTATACGGAGGGTCATATCAAGGTCAAGAGTGTTATGGTGTGTCTTGAAGGGTCTTGCGCTTGCACCAATTTCCATTGGAACAAGTATAGGTGTGTCAACCTCTAAAAAACCCTTATTATCAAGATAGCTTCTTATTTCCTTAAGGATTTGGGAGCGCTTATAAAAGGTGTCCTTTACCTCTGGATTAACTATTAAATCAACATATCTTTGTCTGTATCTTTGCTCAAGATTTGTCAAGCCATGATACTTTTCCGGTAGTGGATGGAGTGATTTTGCAAGCAAAATTGCATTCTTTGCGTGAATTGAGATTTCGCCTGTTTTTGTTCTGAACATTACGCCCTCAACGCCGATAATATCGCCTATGTCCCATTTTTTAAATGATGCATAGTCCTCATCGCCTAAGTCGTTTCTTGAAACATAAAGCTGTATCTTGCCACTTTCGTCAGCTAAGTGAGCAAATGAAGCCTTACCCATAATTCTGCGTGACATCATTCTGCCCGCAACCTTAACGGTAATTTCCTCGCCCTCTTGTAAGGTGGGCTCCTTTTCCTCAAATATCTTTATTGCTTCCTTGCTTGTATGTGTAACGTCATACTTTGTAATCTCAAATGGGTTCTTTCCCTCGTCACAAAGAGTCTTTAGCTTTTCGCGTCTGATTAAAACCTGCTCGCTTAAATCCTCATCCTGTATGTTTTCGTTATTTACTACGTCTGCCATAAGTCTTCCTCAAATTACTTCTTTGTTCTTTCAAATGATACTATTATTGCTTCCTTTTCGCCAGATGGTGTAACGATTGTTACATTATCTCCCTTTTCGTGACCGATAATTGCCATACCGATAGGAGAAAGGTCTGAAATTTTCTTTTCAAGAGGTGAAACCTCGTTTGAACCAACAAGATAATATGTTACCTCTTTGCCATCCTTATATTTAAGTGTAACTGTTGTACCGATGCTTATTACGTTTTTAGCGATGTCGTCCTCTGACATTACTACACCGTTTTTAATAAGGTATTCAAGCTCTAAAATACGGCTTTCAACCTTTGCCTGTTGGTCTCTTGCCTCGTCATATTCACTGTTTTCCGAAAGGTCTCCGAATGCTCTCGCTTCCTTAAGCATTTCCTTAACCTCGGCTCTACGGGTGGTCTTTAAATATTCAAGCTCATCCTTTAATTTTTGAAAGCCCTCTTGGGTATATATTGTCTTCTGCTCTGCCATGTCTTTATTCCTAAACCTTTCTTATTTATCTTTGTTTAAAAGCGCTTCATACGCTGATTTTAGCTGATTATCCTCTTGGTCGGTAATTTCAAAATAGTTTTTATTTTCAAGCTCCTTGTCAAGCTCAACTACTACGTCGGGAGTAATGCCTATTCCGTCGTAGTTTGGTGTTTTGGGTGGATTGTATAGATAGGTTGTAAATCTAAGACCCGTTCCATCTTTAAGCCCAATAAGGCTTTGCATTGAGCCCTTACCATAGGTTTTAGTGCCAATTATTACTGCCTTGTTATAGTCGCGAAGCGCGCATGTAAACAGCTCGCCAGCGCTTGCAGTATTGCCATCTGTCAAAACTGCCATTGGCACATCTATTTCGCCCTTATCCTTGGTATAGTGCTCCTCTACTACATTTCCCTGTCCGTCGGTTACCTGTACTAATAAGCCATCGGAAATAAGGTAATCAAGTATTTCGAGTGCAGAATCAAGCGTTCCACCAGGATTGCCACGCATATCGAATATAAGCGCCTCGCAGCCCTGCTCGTTTAGGAGTGTGCTTACTGCTGTTTTGAATTGCGCAGGTGTTGTATTATTAAACTCAAGCACCCTTACAACTCCAACCTTGGAGTCGAGCGCGTATTTATGATAATATACTGTTTCTGTTTCTACAAGCCTTCTTGTCACGGAAACGTTAAATTCCGTTCCATTACGAGAAATAGTTAAGGTTACCTTGGTATTTTCCTTACCTGCTACACCTTGTAGCGCCTCGTAATAGCCTATCTCGGATACCCTTTTCCCATCAACAGCACTTATAAGGTCGCCCTTTTTAAGCCCTGCCTCAAGGGCTGGAGAGTTGTTCATTACGGTAAGAATTTTTATATTGCCTGTTTCTATGTCCTGATTTACATATACGCCTATACCAACGGAGTTGCCCTCGGTTTGAGTAATTAGCGACTGAAAATCATCTCTTGTATAATATTCGCCATGCATATCGCCAAGACCTGCTATATAGCCGTTTATCATATAATAAATCATTTCTTCTTCATTTATCTCACGTGCATAGTGCATGCGATAATAAAGGTCTATGCTTGCAAGCTTGGTAAACATTTCGAGGTTCTTTTGCCCCTCCGGTAGCTGTTCATATAGCTCAGCTATTGAGGAAAAGACCTCCATTTCCTCGCTCATTTCGCCACCACCATTCTTTTCAAGTGACTTTAAGCTCACCTGATAAATGGTAAACGTAACGGCGAAGGTAAGTAAAAATGTGATTAGCACCCCACATACAAGTGTTACTATGAGGGTGGATAAATTAACCTTTTTTTGCATTGTTATCCTCTTTGTTTATTTAGTAAAACACAAGGGAGTCTATTAGAATTTTACAGGCTTAGATGTAAGATAACGTCTTACCATAAGTGCAACCTTAAAGGTGATTGCGTGGTCGAACTGTCTTAGGTCAAGTCCTGTCAATTTCCTAATTTTTTCAAGCCTGTACACAAGTGTATTTCTGTGCACAAACAATTTTCTTGATGTTTCAGATACGTTTAAGTTGTTGTCAAAGAATACTTGAATTGTTTGAAGTGTTTCCTTATCAAGCGTTTCAAGTGAACCGTGCTTAAACACCTCAGTTAAGAACATTTCGCAAAGTGTGGTTGGAAGCTGATAAATAAGACGTCCAATACCGAGATTTTCGTAGCTGATAATCTCCTTCTCGCTCTCGAACACCTTGCCAACCTCTATTGCGATTTGTGATTCCTTATAAGAACGCGCAAGGTCCTTGATGTTGTCAACAACTGTACCAATACCGATGCCTACCTTGCAGTAGAACTCTGTGCTGACGGTATCGGAAATGTTTTGTGCAATCTTTTCAATATCTAAGCTTGGAGTATCAGGCTCAAGTCCTTTTACAATTACAATATCCTGCTCTCCTGTGCTGATAACAAAATCCTTTGATTTGTCGGGGAAAATATTTTGAATTATATCAAATGGAAGAAGCTCGCTCCTTGTGTAGAAGCGTACAAGAAATACGACTCTTGGCTCATTTCCGTCAAAATGAAGCTCCTTGCTCTTTGCATAAATATCGCTTGGCAAAATGTTATCCATAATGATATTTTTGATAAAAGAGCTCTTGTCGCACTTTTCGTCGTAGAAGTTTTTGATATTTGAAAGAGTTATAGCAAGAATTGTTGCATATTTTTCTGCTGTCTTATCCTCTCCCTCAACAAAAACCATAAATTCGGGCTTTGTGCCGTTGCCGATATGCTGGTAGGTGTAGCCCTCAACGGTCATTAAATCGGTTGTAAATGCCATTTCCTCTTTAGCCTTAGCGCGAACCTCACCTATTTGAGAAAGCTCGCTACAAGCAATGACAAAGCCACCGTCATCAATAACTCCTATTACACGGTCTACAGCATCATGCATTTGATGAATTACGCCTTGGAACAATCTGTTTGACATACTCAAACCTCCGAACAAAATTGTCTTTTTTGTGCAATTTGTGCACTTTGTATATCTATATTACACTATTTTAGTCTGTTTTTCAATACTATTTTTGATATTTTTTTGTGAAAGTTGCATATTTTTATGTCAAATTAACCAAAAATCACAGCTCAGTCTCATATGCAATACATGCAAGGACAAAGCTTGAGGCTGTTTCGGTGCGCAGAATACGCTTGCCAAGGGTTACACTTTTTGCTCCCTTACTAATTGCAAGCTGTGCTTCTTTTTCGCTAAAGCCACCCTCAGAGCCAATTATTACTGATATTGTTTTTTCTATTTTGACATTTCTTAAAGCATCCTTTATAGATACCTTGTCTTCTGCTTCATAGCATAAAAGCACAAGTGACGATTTGCAGGCATTCTCTATTGCTTCCTCAAAGGACATAATTGGACCTATTTCGGGAATTATAGCTCTGCCCGACTGCTTAGCTGCTCCCTCGGCTATTTTTTGCCATCTGGCTCTTTTCTTTTCCTCATCCTTTTTATCTATTTTTACTATAGAGCGCTCAGATTTAAACGGAATTATCTTAAAAGCTCCACATTCGATGGATTTTTGTATTACGGTTTCCATCTTGTCGCCCTTTGGCAAGGCTTGGTAAAGCGTTATTTCACATACAGGCTCAACGTCTGAGCATCTTTCGCTTAATACCCTTGCGACAACCTCTTTTTCCAAAAACTCAACAAGCTCACATTCATAAAGCATCCTTTGCATATCGGAAACCTCAATTTTTTCACCCGCTGCCATTCTTAACGAGCGAGAAATATGATGCGCGTCATCACCTGTTATATGAACGGTTTTTGTGCCATCTGTGTCGATAATTTGGTCTTTTCTTATAAAAAATCTTGGCATATTATACCTCTTTAATTATAGCGGTTTCTTTTATAATAATATCACTATATATAATAATTGTCAAGCAAAACAAAAAGCTTTTCCGAGTGAAGGGAAAAGCTTTTTTAGCAGTTTTTTATTTTTTAAGCATTAAAGAAATAGCGCACCAACCGTTTTCGTGTATTTCATCTACTATTTCAAATGCATTGTTATTGATAGATTCGTACACGTCCTGGCACCTTTCATCAATTATGCCCGAAATTACAAGCATTGTTTTATCGTGCATAAATTTGCCAATATCGGGGAGCATTCTTATAATTATGTCAGCAACAATATTTGCTGTTATAACGTCATATTTACCTTCCTTAACTCCCTTTAACAGGTCGGATACGTCACACTCTATGTTTGTTACGTCGTTATCCTTTACGTTTTCCCTTGCTACCTTTACAGCAACAGGGTCGATGTCGTACGCGTAGCACTCCTTAGCTCCAAGCTTCGAAGCGCAAATTGCCAAAATACCACTACCACAGCCAACATCAAGCATTTTTGAGCTGCTATTGACATATTTTTCAAGAAGTGTCGCGCAAAGACGTGTTGTTTCGTGCGTACCTGTGCCAAATGCCATGCCCGGGTCCATCTTTACGATAACCTCGCCATTTTTTGCCTCGTATTCTTCCCACATTGGAACAACTACTAATCTTTCGCCAATTTTAATTGGCTTATAATATTGCTTCCAGGAATCTGCCCAGTCCTGCTCAGATAGAGAAATAAGCTCTATTTTGTATTCAAGCTTGAGCGCATTAAGGCGCTGTTCAATGTATGAGGTATAGTGCTCTGTTGGCTTGTCGGCTGGAACATATGCAGAGACGCTTGCTACTGTTTTATCTGCATTCAAAACGCTCTCGTCTATCAAATCTCCATACACTCCATCAAGGATTCTTTCCTCCAAGTCGGAATAATCCTCTATTTGAAGTCCGTTGGAAATCATACTCATCACAGCTGTTAAGCTATCTAAATTTTCGGTTTTCGAGGTAACCTTAATTTGTATCCATTTATTATTTTGCATAATGCCTCATTTTCTAAATCTCTTGAAAAATCCTGTCTTTTTTGTAAAATTTTTCTCGTTACAGCTTTCTGCAAAGGAACGCAAAATTTCCTTTTGCTCCTTAGTTAGATTACGTGGTGTTTCAACAACAGCCTTCACATAGAGATTTCCTTTATTCTTAGAATTAAGTGATACTATTCCCTTTTGCTTTATTGTGAATATTGTTCCTGTTTGAGTTCCCTCTGGAATCTTATATTCAATTTCGCCATCAAGTGTTGGAATTTTTATGCTTGCACCAAGTGCTGCCTCTGCAAATGTAATTGGTACATCACAATATAAATCATTACCATCACGCTCAAATATCTGATGAGGACGAACACTAACCTGAATAATCAAATCTCCAGGATAGCCTCCGTTTTTGCCCTCGTTTCCTTGCGAGCGAAGAGCAATTCTTTGTCCATCGTCAATTCCTGCGGGGATAGTAACCTCAAGCTTCTTATTTATCTTGATAAGTCCCTTGCCCTTACAGTTAGAACACGGCTTCTTGATTATTTTTCCTGTTCCTGAGCAGTCAGGACAGGAGCGTGTTGACTGCATTACACCAAATGCTGTGCGCTGCTGTACTCTTACCGTACCTGTTCCTGAGCACTTTGAGCATTTTTCTACTCCTGAGCCCTTTTCAGCGCCTGAGCCTGAGCATTCACCACATTTTTGTATTCTTGCAAAGCTGATTTCCTTTTTACAGCCAAAGGCTGCCTCCTCGAAATCTATTACAATTCTTACAACTATATCATCACCATCAACGGGGGCGTTAGCTCTTTGATTAGACCTTGTGCCACCGCCAAAGAAGGATGAGAAAATATCTCCAACGTCAAAGCCGAAATCGCCAAAGCCACTGAAGCCACCTCCGCCATAGCCCGCGCCACCCTGCTCAAAGGCTGCGTGACCAAATTGGTCGTACTTTGCCTTTTTGTCAGCGTCGGATAAAACGGCGTAAGCCTCGTTTACTTCCTTGAATTTCTGCTCGGCATTTTTATCACCTGGATTCATATCTGGGTGATACTTTTTTGCCATTTGGCGATATGCTTTTTTTATTTCATCTGCACTGGCGCTCTTATTTATGCCCAGTGTTTCATAATAGTCCTGTTTATCTGCCATTTCAACCTCTTAGCAGGCTTTTTATCCTGCGTTAAATTGTAAATTTAAAAAAGATATCGTCTTTTTTGTCTTAATTACCCACACAGGACTGCCGAAAAATCGGCAGTCCCTCGTGTTCCATTATTATTTAACCTTATTTATCGGTTTTGTCCTCAAAGTCTGGGTTGTAATATGTGCCATCAGCACCTTGACCCTCTTGGCCACCTGCTTGATTTGCTCCCATATCCTTGTAAAGCTTCTCGCTTACTGCATAGAATGCCTTTTCAAGAGCCTCGCTATCTCTCTTGATAGCCTCTAAGTCGTTGCCCTTAAGGGTTTCCTTGAGCTTATCGATAGCGCCTTGAACCTCGCTCTTTTCGCTCTCGCTAATCTTGTCGCCAAGCTCACCAAGTGTCTTTTCGCATTGGAATGCAAGATGCTCTGCATGGTTCTTTGTTTCAACAGCCTCCTTAGCCTTTTTGTCCTCCTCGGCAAATTTAGCTGCCTCGTTTACTGCGCGCTCAATATCCTCCTCGCTCATATTTGTTGAGGATGTTATTGTGATGTGCTGCTCCTTACCTGTTCCCTTATCTGTTGCAGAAACGTTAACAATACCGTTTGCGTCAATATCAAAGGTAACCTCAATTTGAGGGATTCCTCTTGGAGCAGGTGCGATTCCGTCAAGTGAGAACATACCAAGTGTCTTATTTCCTGCTGCCATCTCGCGCTCGCCCTGTAATACATGAATTTGAACAGATGTCTGACCGTCTGCTGCTGTTGAGAATACCTGACTCTTCTTTACAGGAATGGTTGTGTTACGCTCGATAATCTTTGTACAAACACCGCCAAGTGTTTCAATGCCCAATGAAAGAGGTGTTACGTCAAGGAGCAAGAGGTCCTTAACATCTCCACCAAGAACACCACCTTGAATTGCAGCACCGATAGCTACACACTCGTCAGGGTTAATGCCCTTAAATGGCTCCTTGCCAATGAACTTTCTAAGTGCCTCTTGAACTGCTGGTATTCTTGAAGAACCACCAACCAATAATACCTTATCAATATCAGATGCTTTAAGTCCTGCATCGCTAAGCGCTTGCTTTGTAGGAATCATTGTCTTTTCAACAAGGTCAGCTGTGATTTCATCAAATTTAGCTCTTGTTAAGGTTCCGTCAAAGTGCTTAGGTCCTGTTGCATCAGCTGTGATAAATGGAAGGTTGATATTTGAGCTTGTTACACCTGAAAGCTCTATCTTAGCCTTTTCAGCTGCTTCCTTAAGTCTTTGAAGCGCCATTTTATCTTGACGAAGATCGATTCCGTTTTCAAGCTTGAATTGCTCAGCTATCCAGTTGATTACTCTTTCGTCAAAATCGTCACCACCTAAGCGGTTGTTACCTGCTGTTGCAAGAACCTCAAATACTCCGTCGGAGATTTCAAGGATAGATACGTCGAATGTACCGCCACCAAGGTCGAATACCATAATTTTTTGGTTCTCTTCCTTATCCATACCGAATGCAAGTGCTGCAGCAGTTGGCTCGTTGATAATTCTCTTTACCTCAAGGCCTGCTATTTTACCTGCGTCCTTTGTTGCCTGTCTTTGTGCGTCAGAGAAATATGCAGGAACTGTAATAACAGCCTCTGTTACAGCTGTTCCAAGATATGCCTCAGCATCGTTCTTAAGCTTTTGAAGAATCATTGCAGAGATTTCTTGAGGTGTAAAGGATTTGTCATCAATTGTTACCTTGTAGTTGCTTCCCATTTCTCTCTTAATTGAGCTTACGGTCTTGTCAGGGTTTGTAATTGCTTGACGCTTTGCAACCTGACCTACAAGTCTTTCACCTGTCTTTGTAAATGCTACTACTGATGGAGTTGTTCTTGCTCCCTCTGGATTAGGTATTACAACGGGCTCGCCACCCTCATATACTGCTACGCAAGAGTTTGTTGTACCTAAGTCTATTCCTATAATTTTTCCCATAATATTGTTCCTCCCTTTATGAGTTAATTTTTAAATTTATTTTTCGCTTTCGCGTTTTTAGCTATTTAATTTGCAACCTTTACCATTGCATATCTTATGACTCTTTCGCCCATTATATATCCCTTTTGGAAAACCTCTATAATTTCTCCCTCGCCATAGCTCTGGTCATCTATGTGCATTACGGCGTTGTGCAACTTGGGGTCAAAGGTCTTTGTTTCTATTTCTTTAACTCCCATTTTTTCAAGAGTTGTGTGAATGGATGCTATAATTAGCTTCATTCCCTCAAGGAATTTTTCATCAGATGAGTATTCAAGCGACCTTTCTACGTTATCCACAACAGGCAAAAGCTGCTTTACAGCATCGGTGTATGCCTCTGCATAAATGCTATCTCTCTCCTTTATAGTACGCTTACGAAAGTTGTCGTACTCTGCAAGGACTCTTAGATACTTATCCGTTGCATCGGAGCATCTTTTTTCGAGCTCCTCAATTTTTTCGTTTATTGTGTTATTTTCAGCCTCGGTTGCTTCGTTGTTTACTTCTTTAACCTCTTCCTTAGCTGCTTCGTTCTTTTTCTTTTCCATTTTTATTTATCACTTTCTTCGTTGTTTGCATTTGGCAAGGCGCGAATGTCTGAAAGGCGATTTATCTCCTCTGAAAGCTGATCAATCGTGGCAAGCACCTTTGAGTAATCCATTCTGCAAGGACCTATTATTCCTATTGCTCCTATTGTTTTACCATTAAGCTTCAGGTTTTTGTAAATAAGGGTTGAATCATCCATTATTTTTACCATATTCTCAGAACCGATAAATATTTTCGTTTCATCATCACTCTGGTCAATGGTGCTGACTGCTCTTATGATGTCCTCCTTGTTTTCTATTGTGGAAATCATCTTTTGAAGCTTGTCAAGATTTTTGTATTCGGGATATTCAAGAAGTCTATTTACGCCCTCAAATTTAATTTCAGAGCCAAGCTCGTTCATTGTTTCGTAAATGCTCTTAATGGTTACCGAGATAAGCTCAGCGCAAAGCTTTTGCTCTTTTGCTGATTGCTCCTCAAGCTCTCTTTCCATATTCATTATTACTGATATGTTTATATCGTTTATAGAAAGACCTAAGAGGTTTTTATTCAAAACAGTGGACAGGGCTGAAATGAGCTCGGGTGTGACTTCATACGGGAGCTTTACATTCCTTGTTTTTACCGAATCAACGCCAGAAGCTATCATTATTATTATATATGAGTGCGCATCAATGTAAACAGCCTCATATCTTTTCATTGTGATGCTTGACGGACGTGGTCGAAGTGATAATGCGGTATAGTTTGTTATTGCTGATGCTACCTTTGTTGCGTTTTCAAGTATTTTATCAATTTCGGACATCTTAAAGGAGAGCATTTTTTTGAGCTCTGATGCCTCTCTTGTGGTTGCATCATACTGCGTAACCAAGGTATCAACGTAAAATCTATATCCCATTTCTGACGGAATTCTTCCCGCTGAGGTGTGGGGCTGTTCAAGATAGCCGAGGTCTTCAAGCTCTGCCATTTCATTTCTTATCGTTGCAGATGAATAGCCTATATTTGCCTCTTGCATAAGATACTTTGAGCCAACAGGCTCGCCAAGCTTAATATGAGCTTCTACTATCGCCTTTAAAATAAGCTTTTTTCTATCGCTAAGCTCGCTGATATCCAATGCCATTTTGTCACCTCCTCTGTTTTAGCACTCTTTTTGTTAGATTGCTAAACTCTATGTATAATATATCACTAACATATGACTTTGTCAAGTGCTTTTTCAAAGTTTTTTCAAAAATTTTAGCAAAGGTGGCTTTAAAGTGCTTAAATTGACTTTTTGCTTTTAAATCAAGGCTTTTTCTGCTTTTTATATCAAAAAAGAGCCTTTAAAGCTCCTTATTTATTTCTTATATATAATGAAAAAGAAGAGATTTTCACAAGGCTGCAAAAATCTCTTCTATTTTATTTAATTAATTATTCAGCGTTGTTATTTACTACAACGTAGCAAGGATTTTCTGTAACCTTAACTGTTACGTATCCGTCCTGTGCTGTAAGCTCAGAGGAAATGCCGAGCTTTTCGCCATATGCAGCAGTAACAAGCGTTGCCTTGTCACTATCTATCTTTAGCTTGTAGCCTTCAACAACAGTGCTATTAGAGGTTGGGCACCAGAGTGCGTATCCAACATTACCCTGTTCATCTTGATATTCGTAAACCCAAACATCGTCATGACCAGAATCAATTTCTCTTATAAATCTCATATTGCCAAGGGTCTTGAACAAGGTGTACATATAATAGTAGCCTTCCTTAGGCTCAGGTCTTGGTTGGCCGACCTCTATCTTCTGTCCTTCTTCTAACTTAATTGCCTCGGTTTCATTAACGTAGCAATTTTGACCTTCGCTATTTTTAACAATCTCAATAGGTGTTTCCTTTGTATCCTCGCCTACCTTTTCGACGATTTTAGCATCATAAATAAGGTTGCCATTGTCATCAAAGCGATATGCCCAAATACCACAGGTACCGTATTTACCGATAGATGTAAGCTCATTTGCATAAGCTGTATCCTCGCACATGTACATTGTTGCCTTATCAATTCCACAGGATGAAAGGAGTATGTATGCACGTGTGAGCCACATGCCTTGAATTTCACGAGCTCTCTTGATATTTTCTCTATCGCTGATTACACCGTCTCCGTCATAGTCAGGAGTGTCGTATGCGTGTGCAGATGTCATTGTTTCATATGATTGGTTTGTATCCCAACCGAACTCTGTAATCCATACCTCTACATCAGGATAATACTTATCTCTGTATTCAATAAGGTCGGCAAGCTCATTTACAAGTCCATATTCCTCTGGGCTTACACCAACGATTATCTTTTGTCCATTAAGTGTGAACCATTTACCGAAGTATGTATGAACATTGAATGCATCTACAGCGATAGAACCATCAGTTCTATTAGCTCTCATCCAATAAACCATTCCTGCAATATAAGTATCACCGATACCTGCAAGTCCTGCCATAGCAAGCTTAATATCCGGGTCAGCATTCTTACCACCCAAGAAGTATGTAAAGCTGTTTGGATTATATACGTTGGAAAGCAAGGTTCTCATATGTCCGTCATATGCAGCAGACGTAAGAGCGGCAAGCTGATATGGAGTAGCACCCGCTGAGTCCTCACCATTTGGCTCATTACCCATTTCAATCCATTGAATGTAGTTAAGACCAGCCTGCGCTGTTGCTGAAGGAGCATCCGAGTGAGCTATCATATTTTCTGTTAGATAACCCATCTTACTGCTACCGTAGCGTGCAGCGTATTGATAAATAAGGTCTGCAAATGCAACGTAATTTTCAGGCAAGTACTTTTCTTCCCAAGTAGCAACGGTGGAGCTAAGCTTTCCGTCGTATTCGTTATATACTCTTGCTGGGCTTGAAGACTCACTCCATTGCAAGCAAGGAATTACCAAAAAGCCAGCGTCTGAATATCTCTTATACTGTACGTCGAAGTTACCTACAACTGTATTTATAAGTGTGGTTGATTTATTCGGGAAGGAGGAAATGCTATATGACCAGCCTACGTTGTGGTATTCACGAATTACATATGAGCACTCAAGCTGTTCAGGTGTACATTCACCTGCACCCATACCAAGAAGTGCACATTGTCCCATAAGCTCACCAACGGTTGGAAGCTTATGCTTTGTTGAGCCTATTTTTTCGGTTTCGGATTCGCCAATTGCGTAGCCGTAAACCATTACCTCTGTAGGAGCATCACCATCTAAGTATTGAATCTGAAGGTATTTAACCTCCTTTTGAATCTTAATCTCTGTCCATCCCTTTGATGTGAAGGTGCTTGCAGGATATGTTACGTTTGTTCCATCCCAAGCCTCGGGTGTATTGAAGTTTGCAGCCTTCTTAGATGAACGGATATCAAGCTCCTTTGGTTCTCCATCGAAATATATCCAAATAGAATCAACATAATGGATATAAGACAAGTCTATAATAGGAGCAACGTCTGTTCCATAGCGCTCATCTGTTTTTGTACGAGCAGCAACAGAGCCTGGAGGGGTTTCTCCTTTTGCATAGAAGTATCTACCTATTCCATTTGATGGTGGATTTGTATATACCTTATTTTTAGGGTCATTTCCATCTTGCTCATCAAGCAATGCAGTTACATCTCTTATAAGCTCGCCTACAAAAATAGTATCGGGCTTGCTTGGATCAAGCTCTATTTTTTCAATACCACCTGCGCGAACTGTATTGATTTCACTCTTTGCAGCTCCATTTGAAGCCTGTACTGCAATATACTTCTTAGCTGTTTTACCAACAGTTAAGTCTGAAATAGTGAAGGTTTTAACCTCGCCATCGCCAGAAACAGTAGTCTTTACTGCTTGTGCCTGAGCAAAATTCTCCTCTGTTATTGGCTTATCGCTCATCTTAATTTCATATGTAAGATTTGAGCCAAGCGCATTGAATTTTACAGTAACACTGTTCTTACCTATCTCACCAATTCTGAGATATTTAACAACAGGCAACACGGCACCGGGTGCGTTGTTACCATTGTCACCATTTTCGCCATTTTGTCCGCCTGTGGTTGTTTCTTCATCTGGACCATCACAGGAGCATGACGCGATCATAGGTATTACTAAAAGCATGCAAAGAACAATTAGTAATAAACCAAGCCATTTTTTCTTCATTTGTTTTCCTCCGAGAATGTTTTAAGCACACAAATCTTAAAATATATAGATTTATACACAATTACATATTACACCAAATCTTTTCTTTTGTCAAGTTATTTTATACTTATTTAACAAATTTTTTATAAATATAAATGTAGATATGTGCAATTTTATTAAAGCATTCTCAGGTCACGGGTACTACTATTTGCTTTATTTCGGAATACAAGAGCTACTGCTCTGGCGAGGTCTGCGATTCTTGTGGCGCAGACTCCTCTGCTTGCATTTCATCTCTTGGTGGTGTGCTCTGCTCGTTTGGCTGTTGCTCTGCTTGCGAATCTTGTGGTGGTGCCGGTGGTGTGGGAATAGGCGGAGAATAGAGGCTTTCAAAGCAATCTATTTGATATCGCGTGTCATAGCGCACGCCCAAAATGTGAATAAGCCTTAGCGAGGCATAGTTATATGATGACAAGGGCCTATCAAGGGCGTCGTTTGAATTAGCGCAAATATATATTTCATCCTCTGTTATTTGTGTTATTACAAGAGTGTGGTAGTATGTACCCTCCTCGTTTTGAAGCTGGATTATATCCCCAATTTCAGCAACAGAAATATCCGCCTCCACTCCATATGGACCGACATCCTCGTTGCCAACTATAAAATTGTAAAAAAATTGCACTCCCGACCACGAGGCGCTACGTCTGTTAAGAGACAAATAGTACCATCCATAAATCGGTGTAAAATTCATAACGCAGCTTCCAGCCAAAACAGCTTGAGATGCAAAATTAGTGCAATTACCGCCTATGCCAGCGAAGGTCGCAAATAACGGATTTCTCACAAGGGCATATTTCCTTGCATACATAACCGCCCTTTCTCTTTGATATTCCTTTTCAAGAATCATAATAATCCCTCCTTTTAAATACATTTTATGTAGAAAAGCATAATTTTGCTAACAGCCAACAAAGAAAGCTAATGATGCTTTTAAGGAGGGAAAGGATGAATTTTTTTGCAAATTTTGACACTCCCATCAGTTTTTTGACATTTTTTCTCTTACTTGGAGTGATTTTTGTTAACGGCTGGACAGATGCTCCAAATTCCATTTGCTCAGCAGTCAGCACAAAAGCTCTAAAGCTTTCGCACGCTTGCATTATTGCTTGCATATTTAATTTTTTAGGTGTATTAATCTCATATTTGCTCGGTGCAGAGGTTGCTAAAAGTATTTTCTCATTAGTTAGCTTTAATAGTGTGTTTGAATCACAAATCGGCATATGTGCTACGTTTTTATCTGTAATTATTTTTGGCGTTGGCGCTTGGCTTTTTGCAATGCCTTCAAGCGAGAGTCACGCAATGATTTCTTCTCTTTTTGGAGCTTGTCTCGCTCTTGGCGGAAAAATGTCGGGTATGTATTTATCAATTTTAAAAATAATTTTTTATATGCTCGTCTCTTGCGTATTCTGCTTTTTCCTTTCCTTTATAATCGCGCGACTATTTTTAAACAAGCAGCTACAATATAAAAAGCTTCAGATTTACTCCTGCGCGCTTTGCTCGTTTATGCACGGCTCACAGGATGGTCAGAAATTTATAGGAATTTTAATGCTTCTATATAGCTCCTCGTCAAGGGAAGCATCCGTGCCAATATACATAGTTGCCATTGTCAGCATAATGATGTGCTTAGGAACGCTACTTGGTGGTGAGCGAATAATAAAATCACTCGGTGAAAATACCGTAAAATTAGACACTCGGTCGGGTTTTGTTTCAGATTTAAGCTCAATTGTGACACTCGGAGCATGCTCGTTTTTTGGTATGCCTGTAAGCACAGGAAATGTAAAATCAAGCTCTGTAATCGGAGCTGGAATTGCCTACAAGGAAAAAATAAATAAAAAAACAGCAAGCGAAATCATTATAGCCTCGCTTGCTACCTTTCCTATTTGCTTTTTACTTGGTTATTTTCTATCAATGATAATTTTTTATATTGCTTAGCCATCATTTTCGATTATGTTCAAATCAAAGCTGTCCCAAATTCCCCCATTTGGCAAGGATTTATACTCCATTTGTTTTTTGGTCGTGGGATGCTTAAAGACTATTTTGTACGAATGTAACGCAATTTTGTCATTATCCCTTGCGCCATATTTTCCATCTCCATACAAGAAATAACCACGCGATGAAAATTGAGCTCTTATTTGGTGTGTTCTGCCCGTTTCAAGCAAAACCCTTACCAAGCTTAGCTCTTTTTGTACATTCTTACTTCTGGCTATTGTCCAGAATTTCAGTCTCGCTTCCTTACTGCCATTTCTTTTAGTTTTGGCTATGAAGGACTTGTTCTTTATTCTGTCGTGGTATAAATAATCTATCATTTCGCCATTTTCATATGGCGCTCCGTGACATATGCAAAGGTATTCCTTTTCAAAGCAATGATTAGAAATATCTATACTAAGTCGTGATGCGCTTTCCTTGTTTTTGGCATAAACCATAACACCACTTGTGCCAATATCAAGGCGATGTACAGGAAAAATCTCGCACCCAGTGTGCGATTTTAGGATTTGTATCATATTTTCGCCACTACTTAGCTGAGAGCTAACTCCATATGGCTTCTCACAAACAATTATATCCCTATCCTCGTAATAAATCATTACTGCCTCTTAATTTTATTTTAAGAAAGGGCTGAATTTTCAGCCCTTTTCCTTTATTATTTTGTTTCAATTATTGATTCATCCCACATGCTTGGAGCTTCATATCCTAAGAAGTTTACACAGGTTGCAGCAACGTTTGAAAGACCAAACTTACCACTATCTGCCTTTACTGTATATTTATCATTATAATAATTATCATAGATGATAAACGGAACAGGATTCAAGGTATGGCTTGTCTTTGCCTTGTATGAGCCATCCTTATTAAGCTTTGGTTCGCCCTTTTTGTCAAGCTCGTACATTTCGTCGGCATTACCGTGGTCAGCTGTAATAAGAGCTACGCCATGAAGCTTGTCAACTACATCAAGTATTCTCTTTAATTGAAGGTCAAGTGCCTCCATTGAGCAACGTGTAGCCAAAATGTTACCAGTATGTCCTACCATGTCGCCATTTGGGAAGTTCACTCTTAAGCAAGCATACTCTCCACTCTCAAGAGCCCTTATAAGCTCGTCTGTTATTTCTGCGCATTTCATCCAAGGTCTTTGCTCAAAGGGAACGACATCTGATGGAATCTCGATATAGGTTTCAAGCTTATCATCAAACTTACCACTCTTATTTCCGTTCCAGAAGTATGTTACGTGACCATACTTTTGTGTTTCGGAGATTGCAAGCTGATTTACACCTGTGTTAGCCAAGTATTCGCCCATTGTGTTTGTTATTTCTGGTGGGTTTACAAGATAATTTGATGGAATGTGAAGGTCGCCATCATATTCAAGCATACCTGCATATACAACGCTTGGATAACGAACTCTGTCGAATTTTGTAAATTCCTTGTCGTCAAAAGCCTTGGAAATTTCAATTGCACGGTCGCCTCTAAAGTTGTAGAAGATTACGCTATCTCCATCGTTAATTGTTCCAACGGGCACGCCATCCTTTGCAATAACAAAGGGTGGAAGGTCTTGGTCGATAACCTTATATTCATTTCTATATGCTTCAACAGCTTCCCTTGCGCTTGTAAACTGTCTGCCTTCACCCAAAACGTGTGTCTTCCAGCCAAGCTCAACCATTTTCCAATTTGCCTCGTATCTATCCATGGTGATTACCATTCTACCACCACCAGATGCTATCATTATATCGAAGCTATCATCGCGAAGTGATGCAATAAATTCTTCAAACGGGTTGATATATTCAAGTGCACTTGTTTCACCAACGTCACGTCCGTCGATAAGAATATGAAGGCGTACCCTCTTAACATTTTCTTCCTTTGCTCTTACTATCATAGCCTTTAAGTGGTCGATATGAGAGTGAACGTTACCATCGGAGAAAAGACCTATAAAATGGAGTGTCCCGTTTGTATCTTGCACATTGGAAACAATATTCTTCCAAGTATTTGATGCAAACATTTTTCCGTTTTCGATAGATTGTGAAACGAGCTTTGCACCCTGTGCAAAAACCTGTCCTGAGCCAAGAGCGTTGTGTCCAACCTCTGAGTTACCCATATCATCATCTGTGGGCAAGCCAACTGCTGTTCCGTGAGCCTTTAGCTTAACGCAAGGATATTTGCTCATAAGCATATCAAGTGTAGGTGTGTACGCCTTGCTTACTGCATTTGCCTCGCTATCAGGAGCTAAGCCTACACCGTCCATTACAATTGTAAGAACAGGACCGTTTACAAATGCTCCGTTATTTAATTTGTTAAGGATTTTTGACATAATAATTCCTCGCTTTATTTTTATTTCTCTACTATTATATACCATAATTGTGAACAAATTTTGAACATATACAAATATATTGACTTTTTTAAATATAAATGCTAAAATTCTAACAAGGCTACTATTCTAATGAGGAGATAATATATGAATATAAAAAACGAATGTATAAATGCAGTTAGTGAGCTTTGCAAAATTGCAAAGCTTAAAAAGGGTGATATCTTTGTCGTTGGTTGCTCAACAAGTGAGGTTGTTGGCTCGAAAATCGGCACCAACTCCGACCCTGATACAGCAAAGGAAATTTTTGATGGTATATATTCAGTCTTAAATGAAAAAGGAATCTTTTTAGCTGTACAGTGCTGTGAGCACTTAAATAGAGCTATCGTTATTGAGCGCGCAGGTGCACCTATGCTTGAAGAGGTAAATGTCGTTCCGCAAAAGAAGGCTGGTGGCAGCTTAGCTACTGTTGCATATGCTAATTTTGCCGACCCTGTGGTTGTAGAAGAGATAAAAGCAGATGCAGGAATGGACATTGGTGGCACTCTTATCGGCATGCATTTAAAAAGAGTTGCTGTACCCGTACGTCTTTCGATAAATAAAATTGGTAATGCATCTATTCTTTGTGCAAGAGTTCGCCCAAAATTCATTGGCGGCTGCCGCGCAGTTTACGACGAAAATAAGCTTTAAAATCAAAAAGGGGATGTTGCAATAAGTTTAGACCAAATAAGGACACATTCCCTCTTGAAATTAAGTATAAACATTTATTTTAGTAAAATTTTAAGGTTGAGAGCTTGCGGTTTTGTTGCAAGCTCTCTTCGTTTTAATATCTGTTTTTTAGGCGCGACCTCGCACTCTACCGTACGAAGTACGCCT
>JAGBEE010000024.1 GCA_017937135.1 Clostridia bacterium
TGAGTGACACTCCAAGAACACGAGTGTAAGCGAAGTGCGATTGGCTAAGTGGAACTTATGCATGCGAACAAAGTGAGTCGCTGCACCGTAGGTGCGATGCCCCAATTACAATCAAATATTCCTCCTTAGCTCAGTTGGCAGAGCACCTGACTGTTAATCAGGTTGTCGCTGGTTCGAGCCCAGCAGGGGGAGCCATACAAGAATGACACGAACCACTTCCGGTGCGTGTCTTTCTTTTTACGTGACTACTTCGGTTCTATCTTAATATTTAGCTAAAACCAATACAAAGAAAAGGCATACTTGACCAATATCAGGTATGCCTTTTTTAGTTTTTGGGTAAATATGATGTACTTGTATTTAACGTATTTAAATGATATAATTGTAATGACTACATTAAAGGAGGATTCGTATGGAAGAAAAGGAAAGAATCGCTGACGCAATAAGCAATATTTACAACGATTATATAGCTATTTTAAATTATGTTACTACATGTTTGAATAACAAACTAGATTATTCAAGTTTCATGGGTGTTTATCCTTTTTTGTGTTTGTATGTGGTTGAAGGTTATAATTTTTTAACTAAATACAAAATCATTGATACTAACGCAATATCAAAAAACAATTTAAAAAAGCTAATCAATTGTCGTGCATGTGGTGTTAAACTTTATTCTGATTTTAAAAATACAACTTTTGAATCAATAAACAAATTTAATCGCAATGAATATGAAAAGTTTTTTAGGAAAGCGTTTCCTAATTTAAAATTAAAATTACTTAAAATTGTAGACAATTATTTTATTTGTTTTACTGATGGATTTCCAATTGGCAATTATCATCTGTATTCAAAAAAAGTATTAAATATGGAAATCGGTTCATACATCGAAGATGTTGGTCCACGTATATTTGAGTTATCATCTGTTTTGTCTTCGTTTAGTTTTGCTATAGTTAAAGGTATTAACCCAAATGTAGATATAAATCAATTAGGAAAGAAAAAAATTAATATTAATTTTGATTATGCAGATTTGAATATGGCATATAATTATAGCAATTTTTCCATTAAGAATAATCCACCGATATTAATGGCTTTGTTAGATGTTTTATGCGTGTTAAACTCTTGTGCAAAAATTTTTTCATTGGTTAATGATGATTTAAGGTTAGGTGTTAAAATCAAGTATCCAATACTGTTGTACTCAATTCTAAGTTTAAAAAATATATTAAAATATTCTGAAGAAAATGGTATTGTTACAGGCTTTGATAAATCATTCGAAACTTATGTTAATGATTTAGATGCAAGGTATGTAAAAAATAATTTGAGAAAATATTGTATGCATTATGAATTTCCAAAAAATAATTGGGAAAGAGATCCCTTCGTAGAAGAGTTTAGCAAGTTTTTTGGGAATGATTTTGATGGTGTGCATAAAGAAATTTCAAGCACTATAGAAGAATTATCAAATAAATTGCATAAAAATTTAATAATAAAGAGATTTTCTCATCGTTAACATTCAAAAATTAAACAATGGGTAGAGTCAAATTAGCTCTACCTTTTTTTGTTACTCTACTTATCATATTTACCTTCCGCCCGAGTCTATTTTAGCACAGGTGTCGCAGATGTAAACAGAGAAAAAATATTGCATTAAGCCTTTGAAATGAAGGGATTTAGTGCAATATTTTTTCTTTTATCTGTTGACATCTGTTTTTGATTTTTAAGGAATAGGCATATAAACTCCACCTGTGCTTTTTTGACTCTGCCGAAAGGTAAAAATTAAATATGAAAGGTAGGTAAAGTCCTATGCAAAAGCAAAGTCAAAAGAAAATTGAAAAATCAATGGAATTCAAGAAATATTATCTTTCTGAATTTCAATTTCACGATGGTGAAGTATTCATTACCTTCAATATCGTAGCCATTGATACTAGCAAAAATGAAATTACCGTTGCTATTAGCAATAGAGGCAGAATAAGCGTTACAACTTATGACCTCTTAACTGATAGTAACGGTTTTTTGTATTTTGAATATGGTATTGACTACGAAAAAATCAATATTGACGATTTTGAATGAGAGGTAGCCTTATGAATTTAATCAAAACAAGCTACGGTTGGCTTGACGTAACAACCGGTATTGAATATGTAACAGAAAACGAATATTACGAAAATATGGAGGAAAACAAAAATGATTAGTATTGTAGTAGGCTCATGGGGCTCATACACAGAATGTAACGAAAGAGCTTTAGGCTCAAAATGGCTTGACTTGTCAGCATACAATGATTGGGAAGAAATTGAAGAAGAGCTTGCGAATCAAGGATTTATCTTTAATGGTATTGACGAAGAGCTATTTATCCAAGATGTTGAAGGCATACCAAGCGATTGTGCAAATTGGGACTATATGCACCCACAAAGACTTTTTGAAACACTTTATAACTCTGGCATTTTAAATGACTCATATAAATATGACGTATTTGAAGCTTATCTTGAGGTTAGAAGCTTTAGCGATTGGGAAGAACTCGTAAGCAATTATGGGTACAGATGGGATGATGACATTATCCTCTATCCAAAAATGGACTTTGAGGATTTGGCATACCATATGATACACGAGGTTTGCTGCTATGAAATACCCAGCTACATAGAAAACTATATAGACTATGAAGCATACGGTCGAGATTTAAGATTTGACGGCTTTGAAGAATACTCAAACGGCATAATCGAAATAAGGAGATAGCAATATGACATATAAGCTACTTAGAAAAACCAAAATTGATGCTAAGTATAGGTTAATGAACTATTGCTACTCAAAGGATTATGCAATAAAGCTAATTAGCCTGTACAAAAGGCGAAAGGTAATTATAGTAGGTGAGAAAAAGCAATTAAATAAAACAGCCAAATGGCAAATAGTACCCATAACAAAATACGAAGCTGTAATGGCTCAAAAGGATGTACCTTTCTGACAATGCTCAGAGAGGCTTTTTAATTTATACGGAAAATAAAGGAGAATTGAAATGATAATATTAGAAACTAAAACTAAAGAACAAGAGATACTAAAAGCATATCTTGAAGAAAATGCAAGTGAAACACTAATTGATAAGATAAATAACGGTGTCAAAATAGTTAAGGACGGTAAAACCCTAATAAGCAAAAAGACACTTGATACATTTATGAGCTATGCAACCGAAGAAGCCAAAAAGCAAGCAGAACAGGGAGCAAAATGTGCTATGGTTGAAGATGCTATTGTATTTGGATGGCTAATGCACTACTTCCAAGAGGATAGCATAGAAGGAATACTCTACAATGAAGATGGCACAGAATACAAGCCAGCAGTTAAAAAGCAAGAAATAAAAGTAGAACCTAAGCCAAAATCAAATGTAGGTGAGGTTATTTCAATGTTTGAAGGTATAGAGGATGTGCTAACTCCTAAAAATCCCTTAGAAAACCTAAAATCAAACATCATTACTTTCCCAAGTGGTGATTATCTACATATAGGCTATGAAAATGGAATTATCTATGCAGGAGCAATGACTAATACAGGAATATTAAGACAGTACGAATTTGAGTATGAGCACGATTTAAGCGTAGATAAAAACATACAGGACATCTATGAGTATATACTCGAAAAAGAGCCAAAATACGCCTCTAAAACCCCTGTAATAAACATTGATAAGGAAACGGGAGAGGTAATTGAACAATACGAATTTGATATTGAAATAGCAGCTAAGCTATATGAAATATTCGATGATGATTTGGAGGGATGTTAAATGTTAATTGAGAAAATAAAGCCTATGCCGAAGTACATAGAAAATGAAATAAAAAAGCTTGATAAAAAGCTCAATTCAAAGCCAGTTGGCAACACAAGATATTACGCATACTTAACTAAGAATGATGATGAGCTTGTAAAGGTAACAGTAGCAGTAAGACATTATCATACAAAATGGATGTGTAAGCAGGTTGCAATACACGGAGTACATAGTGAAAAATGCTTTGTTAAGGATATGGCATATTTCTATATAGGTGGATATGTAACCGGTTGGTACGATAAAGGCATAACCAAATATCCTAAATGGTACGAGGACACAGAATGGGGCTGGGCAGAAGATAAATACTTTAATCCTTATGCTCCAATAGTGAATAAATCCTTTATTGACAAATTCAGTGAGTATAAATATAGCGCATATGAGCTATATCAAGGAACAGACATCATTGAGTATTTAAGAATTTATGAGAGCAATCCACAAACAGAATACTTACTTAAATTAGGACTTAGCAGCTTAGTAAAAAGTAAGCAAATTCTTGATAGAGTAGCTGAAAATAAACAATTCAGACGCTTTTTAGGTAGAAATGCAGAAGACATTAGAGTTAACCATTATTACATAACAACAATATTGCAAGCATTTAAGAAAAACAGACCATTAAAGGAAATTCAAGCATACGAAAAAGCTAAGAAGGGACTTAACGATAATTCGTATAGACCTATAAAGGAGCTATTCGGTAATTGCCTTAATAAATACTTTGATTATGTTAGTAAACAAGGAATAAGCAACAGATTATATCTTGACTATTTAAAGGCTTGCAATTATCTAAATATTGATATGAGCATAGACAAAAATAGATTTCCTCACGAATTTAAGAAATGGCACGATATACGCATTGATGAATACCATACAAGAAAAGCCGAAGAGGACGAGAAAGCAAGACAGGAGCTTTATGACAAATTTAAGTTAATAGCAGAAAAATATACGCCTTTACAACAAAACGGTAAGGGCGTATTTTTATGTATTATTGCTAAGAGTCCACAAGACTTAATAAATGAAGGTGAAGCTTTACATCATTGTGTAGGCAGAATGAATTACGACCAAAAGGTAATACGAGAGGAAACACTAATATTCTTCATAAGAAGCAAGGAAAACCCAGACACTCCCCTCGTTACAATTGAGTATTCATTACAGAAACACAAAATATTACAATGCTATGCCGAGCATAACCAAAAGCCAAGTGATGATGTAGAAAACTATGTTTACAAAAAGTGGCTTCCATACGCAAATAGGCAACTTAAAGAGATAGCATAAAGGAGAAAAACGATGAAGAATTATTTTAGAATAACTGCATATCATAAAAAGCTCAATATCTCCATGATAATGGACTCATACGGCAAATTTAACGAGCTATGGGAATTTAGCGCATACCTTGTTGAAAAAGGCTTTTCAATACTCGAAGTCCACAGAGCCAATAAATTCATAGACGGCAATTTCACAAAAGCAAGCCAAGATAACGACCATGTAATCTTACGAGCTGCTCAATATGGTATGCCGGATATTGAAACAAACGGAAATAAGAGAATAACCGTAGCGAATAGATATTATTCTATTAACAACTAAAAATATTTCAAAGCCGCCTGAAAAGACGGCTTTTAGTTTTGCTTTGAAAGTATTTTAACAATATTATCAAAAAGCCTTGCTACATTGTCAGAAAAAGTATATAATATTTTTAGTGTAACAATAATTGTTATGATAGATATTATTATACAAAAGGAAGTAAAATGGGAAAACAAATTATTGATTTAATTGGTGAATATGTATCAATATCGGGTAATTCAACAATCGATAGTATTATTTTTGCAATCATTGGCATTACATCATTTTTAATAGCATTCGGTGTTGTTGGAATGATTTTTGATGCAATAGGTCTTTATGATTCGGATTTGATGAGTGGTGCACATTGGTCTATTCGTGTAGTTGTTTTTTGTGGGCTTACATACACAGGAGTAAAAATTGCACAGCTTATAGAATGGTTATTTAGTTTTAAATGGTGGGTATATGTTATTACAGGTGCCGTTTTAATTGGAATTATCATTTTAGCATATTGGATCAAATTTAAAATTTCTAAAAACAAAGCACAACAAACTATTGTTGTAGAGGAGTTCGAAAATGCAGAGTTAGAACTCAAATCGGAAAAAACTGAGAAAACTGATGTGGAAAATAAGCACTATTGTCCGCGTTGTCATTCTAAATTGGTGAAACGATATGGACCATATGGGGCATTCTATGGCTGTGCGTCTTTTGCAAAAACAGGGTGCAGATACACTAGAAAATTTCTGTAATAAAATACAATACAAAATTTTCTAATAAGATGGAGGAAAATATAGGTGAAGCTGTTTGATGGATTTGATTATTTATAAGAATATACCGTAGTGCAGTTGTTAAAAATATTTGAATTACCATTATATGTTCAAAAATATGGCTGGACAGAGGATTTTTATTATAGAATAGATGAAATTGTTGATCTTAAGACAAAGGGAGTTTGTTTTAAAAATGGTAAGCCACATTACAAAGAAAGAAGTTATAGTGTTTTTGATACATATTTTTTAGTATGTATGGAACCGAAGAATAAGTTTATAGACAACTCAACAAATTAATAGTTGAAATTATTAATATTAAACTTACATGGGAAACCAGATGTCGCAAAATCAAGACATATCGAGGTTGACTTTTTCATAAAACACTGATAAAATAGTGGTGATGAAAAAGTTACCTTAAACATTGTAAAAATCATATTGAAGTAGCATAGATAAATGCTTTTAACAAAAAGGAGGTAACTATGAAAAAATTGAAATTTATAAACAAAAAAACTTTAAGTTGTTTTTGGCCAATTGCATCTGGAATATTAGCAATATTCTCATTAATAGCACTTTTTATTGATTTTGATACCAAGGCTAAGTGGTATTTTTTAGGTGTACTTATATTTGTACTAATAGTTACATATGTATCTATATACATTTCTCATAGAAAAAAGAAAAAAGTAACTTTAAAAATAAGACAAACAAAAATTGTCATCAAAGAAGGGGATATTTTTGAACAAGAAGGAAAAAAACTAATTTCTTTCAATGAGTATTTTGACACTATTGTTGATGATAAAATAATAGCAAAAGGAAGCTTAAATGGTATTTTTATTGAAAACCATGTAGAAGACATAAAAGAGCTAGATGAGCATCTTAAAAACGAATTAAATGATAGAGTACCAAAATTTGTAGATGAACAGCGTCCAAATGGCAAAAAATTCAAATATGATTTAGGCACAATAGTTCCATATGGCGACTACCTATTGCTTGCATATTCTAGGTTTGATTCAAATAATCGTGCATATATGAATAAAGAAGACATACCAGTTTGCTATATGAATATGTGGAATGAAATTGATATATATAGGGCATCATATTCCATCAATATGCCATTGCTTGGTGGAAAAAACTTTATAAGAGGAATATCTTACACGGCTATGCAATGGTTAGAGTTAATTCTTTGGTCATTTAGAGTTAGTGAAGTAAATTTGGCGAAAAATGCCACGTTGAATATTATAATTCATGAATCGACAGTAGATGAAATTGATTTTTTAAAATTAAAGGATTATTCAGATTGAGGACAAGATGAGAAAGTGTTTTATAAGCTATAAAAAAGAAGATATATATTACAAAAATTACTTGATTAATAAATTGGGCTCAGAAAGCTTTGTTGATAAATCGCTTGATAGGACAATCGAAAGTGATAATGGCGATTATGTAATGCAGGTAATAAGAGAGGAATATTTAGCAGATTCTACTGTTACAATATTTATTATTGGTGAGCATTCTTCTGAAAAAGAAGGCTATGATAATATGGGCGATAAGAATTACTTCATTAAAAGAGAATTAAAAGCATCATTACATAATGGAGTAGGAAATACTCGAAATGGTATATTAGGAGTTGTTTTGCCAAGTATGTATGACAAAATATATAAGGGACAATACTATTGTAGAACTTGTGGAAATCAACATAATTATGTGGACATAAATGATGACACCGTTATAAGAGAATTCAGTGCTAATTATTATTTGGAGCCACATAATGGCTGTAGTTGGTCGGAAGAAGAACGATATTGCGTTCTTGTCAAATGGGATGATTTTATTAAAAACCCTGAGTCTTATATTGAGAGTGCATTCAAAAAGAGAGAATCGAATTTAAAGGATAAAGTTCGCATAAGAAATTTACGATAAAGGTATGGTTGTTATGAGTGAAATAGTTTTACACGACAAAGAGTTTCAAAAGCAAAAAGGAAAATTTTATGTGCCGATTTATGGAAATGTTAGTTGTGGTAGACCAAAATTCATTGATGATTATTTAGATGGCTATCTTGAAATACCTCAATCAATGATAGGAAAAGGGGAATTCTTTGCATTGAGAGCAAAAGGGGATTCTATGGTAAATGCGGGCATAAATGATGGTGATTTGCTGGTCATAAAGAAGCAGGAATATGCCGAAGATGGTCAAATAGTAGTGGCATTAATTGATGATAATGTTACATTAAAGAGATACTTTAGCTTAAAATCAGAGAAAAAAATTATATTACGTCCCGAAAATGAAAAATATGATGATATTGTTATTGAAACATGTATTATTATGGGCATAGCTGTGAAGATATTGAAAGATTTATAGAGGTAAAAATGTATTACGGAACATATAGAACAAAAACATATATTGCAGGAGATTGGACTGGCGATAAAAACGCCATAGATCAACTTAGAAAATGGAATGATAGTAATTATTGGAGTTTGAGTTTTGTAGATGCACATGATATAACTCAGGCCAAAGATAGCAGCTTGAATTGTAGTATAAAAGCATCTTTGAAAAAGAGATTAGATGTTTCTAAAACTTTTGTGTTAGTTGTTGGAAACGATACTAAAAATTTGCGTAGCGGTAGTTGTAGTTATTGTCAAAGCTACAATAGCTATTGGTGTGGTTGTACAAGAGGGCATAGTGTGGATCTTAAAAGTTATATAGAGTACGAATGTCAGCAGGCTGTAAATGCAAAAATGAAAATAGTTGTACTATATAATTCTACGGTTATCAACAAAGAAAAGTGTCCTGATAGTTTGAAAGCTTTAGGAACTCATGTAGCAATGCAATATTATAGAGAAGGTTATACATATTGGAATTATGTTGAAGTCAAAAATGCAATAATGAATTAAATAAACAAAATTCGAGTGCTTAGATAGGCACTCGAATTTTAATTAGGTTAAGGCTGAGATGTTGGTTGCCTTATCGCAGAGATCAATGATAAAAATACTTCTTGAATTTTTACATTCATTAATTGTAACATTAAGGCAATCACGCACCATTTCTTGCTGATATTTTAAACGGTCAGTTTTTGAATATCTCTCTAATCCATCATCGTTGAGCATTAAGCAAGAGCCTTTTGAGCCATTATTGGCAAACTCTAAATAAGCTCTTGAAGCCTCGATTAGTTCATCAAAGCATTCAACTGCACGAGCTTCATTTCCGAGCTTCAAATGCTTGCTAATAAGCCCGCAAAGCAATCTTAATTTTTGATAAACTTGGTTAAAAGGAAGATAATCCCCGCCCGATAAAAACGCATTTATAATGCGTAGCATATATTCTTCAAGCTCGATTTGTTCTTGAATGGTTTTGTTAGGCAAAGATGCTACAAGAGAAATGCTCTTAATTAAAAATCTTGCACGGTAGGTAAAGCTTTGCTTACAGAAATTTTCAACACTTGCATAATCTCCACCAAGCTTTGCAACCTCGGCAGAGAAATAAGCTCTATCACCATACTTCAATGGCATTTTTGAAAGAGCGTTATTTGCTTTTTCCTTTTGTCCTATACGCATATAAATGGAAGCAATCAAAAATCTTGCCTCTGCGTGTAAGTCGGCATCCTCGCTAAATCTAAAAATACAGTTAGCAAAGCGCTCACATTCCTTAATAGTAGTGGCTTCGTCAAAAATATCAAGCTTTCCAAAGTAAAGCTCTGCCATATCAAGTAGATATTTTGCAGCTTTAGGATTTGTAGGATGTGTGCAGAAATAATCATACATTAAGCGAAAGCCCTTTTCAGCCTCTTTTGGCTCAGGAGGCCACTTGCAAGGACTAAGTGTTTCTATTTCCATACACTTTTTGTATATCTTTTCAAATTCTTTCGTGTCATTATCATCTACTACACCAAGCAAAATATCGGTTGAAATATTTAATGTTCGTGAAAGTGGAACGATTTGTGAAATATCAGGCATACCTGCATCAGTTTCCCACTTGGAAATTGCTTGCGTGCTAACACCAATCATATCAGCTAAATCCTGTTGAGTCCACCCCTCATTTTTACGAAAAGCCTTAAGCCTTTGTCCAAAAGTCATAGCCATAATTATATCTCCTTTGTGCTTTGTACTTTAAGTATAGCATACAAAAAATACAAAATCCACAAAACAAACGAAGAATGTAAACCCACGCTCCGTTGTATCAAATATGATGTTAAGCAACTGTTGATTTTTTAACAACTAATTGATAATTGATTTTTGGTTTATGGCAGATTATAATGTAATTGTAAGCTTACAAAAACAATTTTGGAGGTTCACTATGAACATTAGAATCGGTGAAAGAATAAAGTTTTTAAGAAAGCAAAATAAGATAACACAGGATGAATTAGCAAACGCTTTAGGAATTACTGCACAGGCAATTTCAAGGTGGGAAAATTGTACAGGAGACCCTGATATTGATTTGCTCCCCTCAATAGCAAATTTTTTTGGAGTGTCTATTGATGAGCTGTTTGGATATTATGGTGAAAGAGAAAAGAAGATAGATGACCTTTTAAATAAAGTAGAGCTTCTTTCTTCTCAAAATGTTCGTGAGGATATAAACCTTGACGAGTGTGTTTTATTGCTTCGTACAGGTTTGGCAGAATTTCCCGGAAACGAAAGAATTATGCACAAATTAGCTTGCGTGTTGAACGACACAGGATGGCAACGACATACCGAGTGGCAAGACTATGACAAAAACGGTAATATTGTATATTGCTTTGATACCGAAAAAACAAATGAATATTGGAATGAAGCGAAAATATTGTTTGAAACTCTTATATTAAACACTTCAAACAATGAAATAAAAGCAAATTCAATATATAACTTGATTATGCTTTATAGAAATACGGGAGAATATCAAAAAGCAATAAATTTAGCAAACACATTGCCACAAATTCGTTACAGTAAAGAAATAATGCTTTCCTTGTCAACTGATGGAAAACAGCAATCGGGATATTTAGGTGATTCCTTGCTTGAACTTGCATATATGTTTGCCGAGCAGATAATTTACAATCTAGTAAGTAATAAATCGAATTTTGATACCGATATGCCTATTGAAAAGGTTAAGGGAGCAATTTCTAATTTTGAATTGTTAGCAGAGGATGGTTTTTTGGGAATATATCATAGAGAGGTTTGCTATTTGTATCTCTATTTATCAAGACTACAGTATGAAAAAGGATATGAAGACGAGGCATTTATTTCTCTTGGCAAAGCATTAGAGCAAGCGAAAAAATATGATAGTTTTGCATTGAATCCAATCAAGCATTATACATCTATGCTGTTAAGAAATACAAAGAGCAGAACTGAAACCTTTAGCGAAAGTGGAAGCCTTGCTAAAAATCTTCCAAATGATTGGCCAATGTGGGCAAACCCCGATTACAAAGAGGTAAAAGAAAAGATTTCTAAAGACCATCGTTGGAATCTTTGGGTAGAACAATGCGAAAAATAAGAATGGCGAGTGCTGATTTTTCGGCACTCGTTTTCTGTAACAGGCTTGAATAAACTCCAGATGTGTAGTAAAATAAATTTGTAAAAGCATCGAACCCAATCCTTATTTCTGCGACTATATAAGTGAAAGCTTTCAAAAAAGAGGTACAAAATGCCATACGATGAAATCACTAAGCATATTGATTATATATTGTCAATTGCAATGAAAAAATGCAATAACTCCTTTGATGCTGAGGACTTGACAAGCGAAACTATTCTTTCTGCAATTATGCATTTAGAGAGTGGCGGAGTTATAGAAAATCCCAAAGCATATCTTTTAACAATTTTAAATAGAAAACACTATTCCCTTTTAAGAAGAAAGTATAAGCTACCAACAACCGTTATAGCTGATGGCTTTGATATTATAGACAATGATGATTTTATTGAAAATATTATCAATGAACAAGACAGGGAGGCTATAAGGCGAGAGGTTGCTTATCTTTCTAAATCCTACAGAGAGATTATTGTAAAACATTATTTCTATGGAGAAAGCGTTAAAGACATAGCAAAAGCTTTTGGCTTATGTGAGGGAACTGTAAAGAGTCGTTTGGATTTTGGCAGAAAACAATTAAAGAAAGGGTTTGAAGATATGAAAAGCTACATAGAAAACAGTTATATGCCACAAAAACTTATATTAAGAAACAGCGGAAGACTCGGACTCAACGATGAGCCTATGTCACTTTGTGATGATGAAAATATATTGGCGCAAAATTTACTTATACTTGCATATGAAAGACCAATAAGTATAAGCGATTTATCAAAGAAAATTGGAGTTGCAACCGCCTATTGCGAGCCTATTATAAAGAAACTACTTGAAGGTGAGCTTATGAAGCAAATGGGCGATGGTAAGGTTTACACGGATTTTATTATTTATCACGCTGAGGATTATGTAAAATATATTAAGGAGCAAGAAGCTTTTGCTGAAAAATATATCGAAGCATATGTAGAGCCTGTAAAAGAAGCGATAGATGAACTTAAAAAGACTGAATTTTATTCACTGCCTTTGGAAAGGTATATGTTAATTCATATAGCTTGTGAAGGACTTAGACTTTGCGATAAAACCCTTCCACCACAGATTTTCCCGGATAGACCTAATGGCGGTAAGTGGATAGCCTTTGGAACTATATATCCTCATAATTATAAAATACCCGAGAATAGAAAAGGAAAAGAAGAGTATTTAATGTCGGGGCAAAGATGGACAAGACTTGAAAATTATCTTGATAAGTACGATTTATGCTTTTATAACTATGAAACCTCGCTTTATCCGTGTGAAAGCAAATTTGCCGATGGCTTTGCATCTATTCAAGAAAACGAAAGCAATATGTTAAAGCTGTTTTGCTTGATTAAAAACAAAATTTCGCCAAGCATGGTTGATTTAGACGAAAGAACATTAAAGGCAATTCCTATGTTTAAGGAAAACGGCTTTATAGAGGAAGAAAATGGTAAATTAAAATTGAAAGTAGCTTGTATTACCCACGAACAAGAAAAGACTTTTTGGGATATCTGTGAGAAAGCAGCTCAAAAATTTGCTATTAGAATTGAGGAACCTATGCTAGATTATTATAAAACTCACAGAAAGCAAGTGCCACAGCATCTTAAAAGCGTTCCTGAGCATAAGCTCTTAATGCCATATTGTCCCGGTGCTATGATGTTTGTTTATGAAGCGATAAGTAAAGGAATTCATCCTCGTGATTTAGGTTATCCTTGCCCTGAATCAATAGTTGTCATAGAATAAAAATGATGGGTGGGCATATTGCTCACCAATTAAACATTAAATTCTATTGAATTGCTTTCGTTCAAGTGGTATAATTTAAGCATGGATTATCAATTGAAAGGAGAATGCCAAATGAATTTTGCATGGAATGATTATTGTTATGAATATGTAGAAAAGATAGAAGCATTTCTTGACAAAGAGGCGATTAAATATACAAGCTGTGAAGATGGCTTTAACGATTTTTATACATATTGGTATAACGAACTTGGTGAAAGCAACTTTTGGTGCAAGGTTGTTCTGATTGAAAACGAGCCAATTGCTATCGTTGCTTTAGCTAAGGATTTAGATAATGTGTTCACAATACAAGAATTCATAGTTTCTCCTAATCATAGAGGAAAAGGTTATGGCTCAGCAATTTTAAGAGAACTATTGATATGTTCAAACGATATAATAGGACAAGATATTTCGTTTGCTGAGGCAGTAATATATCCTGATAACACAGCAAGTCAAAAAGCCTTTCAAAAGGCAGGATTTATATATACAGGAGCACATCCGGACGGAGACGCTTGGTATTACCGATATACAAAAAATGAATGGGCAATCAACAATTGAAAATGTGAGGCAATAATATGATTTGTGCATATTGTAAAAAAGAAGCGAAACCAACAAAAGAACATATCATTTCGAGTGGCATACTTGATTTATTTCCTGAATGTTTTTTAACTATAGATAGCAATAGAGGAAAAATATATCCTGCAGATCCTGTGGTAAATGATGTGTGTTCTGTGTGTAATAACCACAGAATCTCGTATATTGATAGCTATGCGAAAAATTTTATCAATCAATATTTTATTTCTAAGTATGGTGTTCACGACACACTCGATATAAACTTTGATTATACTTTAATTCAAAAAATGCTATTAAAATATGCATTTAACGATATGCGATCAAAGAAAGAAAATACGGATTTTTTTGATGAGGGCATTTTGAATTTCTTGATGAATGAAGGAGAAACCGTGCCACTAAAGAATGTAACAGTTTTAGCGGGTTTAGCGGTAAATAATTCACCTGCTCCCGATTTTATGTTTGGTAATCAAAAATTACAATGGTGTCAATCACCCATATTTTTAAGTAACAGTATAGTTGATTATATAAATTACGGAACAGGACAAGTACATATTAGAGAGTCACGCGAACTTGAAATTTTTGAATCTCTTGCAATATCTTATCTTTTTCGCTTTAACAGTGTGCAGTTTATTATTGTGTGTTGGGATAAGGGAATTACCGAAGAAATTCTTGAAAAAAACAATGCTATATTAAAATTACAATACCCCTATACAATGCTCTCAGATAGTAATACAGCAACGCTTTCACGTTGTACAAGTGAAACAACATATCACCTTTTTAATTTAATTGATGTAACGTGGGGACAAAGTATATTTGACGAAATCACAGCAATGAGAAACGGTGCTGATCCTAGTACCAAGACTAGTTTTGAAAAATTAACAAAAGAATGGGAAATCCAAGAAAGAAAACTTGCGGAAGAACATAAAAGAAATTAAAATGAGTAAATTGATTTTAATTATTGCTTAGATGTTTAACAAAAAATGACTGTTTGACAGTTAGGCGTGTGCTTGTATATATACAAGTGGCTCGGCTTCGCCTCGCCAATACAAGCACACGCCTAACAAAACTGAACTGAAAAAACAAACAAAACAAAAACTCAAAGGCAAGGGAAAAGCCCAAATTTAGTTAAACAAAATACGAAGGCGAGCGAAGTGGGGTTTCGCGCTGAGCCGCTTGCGAAAACACCCACTTTCTCGCTTGTCGCCATATTCGTAATATTTGTAGTTTAAGCTCTGCATTAGCAGGGCTTTTCTTTTTGCCTTTTTTGAGAAAATATTTTTAATTCGTGCAAAAGTTGCACAGTTTACAAATTAGAATTTTTTCAACGTTCAAATTACCTTTTAACGATAAAGGTTAAAATTTCGGTGAAAATATCTTTAAATGTCCAATTAGGTTGTACATTTAAATTGTAAAATTTATATAATGCCAAGTAAACCTTTGCATTTAGTTGATAAAATTTTTTATAAGCGGAAGTGAACCTTCCGGTTGAAAGCGTAAAATAATTTTGAAATGACCGATAAACCCGGTTATTTGAATGATAAAATTTCTAATATGAAGTAAATAGTCATATTTGAATTTTAAAATTAAAATTGAAAATATTTTTCTTTCGGTAATTAGCTTACCGAATTGAATTATAAAATGTTTTTAATGGTATCAGCTTCTGACACCGTTAAGTATTAGACTAAAAATACAGGTTATGTCCTACTCTGTAAATGTTATGTACCACTTATGTCCTACTTTGATATAAAAATATATCGATTGGGCGGAAAAGTGTACCATGTCAGTCACTGTTATTTGATTTTTCATTAGTGTACAATAAATCTATCAGTAATAAATCATAAATGCTTTGCTCTAAAAAAGAAGTGGTTTGTTAGTGTAGAATGTGATTATGATAGTTTTTAGTCAAGGTTAAGTAAGACTTAGAATAAAAACTTTGTGATTAAGAAACAAAACTGTGTGAGTCAGTTGGTGGAAATTACCCATTTAAATTTGTTACAATTGGTTTAGCCATATAAATGAATTCTTTAGAAAGGAGGTACAATGTCGAAGAAAAAAGAAAAGCAATACGCGATTGTGTCCATCGGTAAGCCGAGTATTGAGAATTTAACCGATACAGAAGCAAGAGTGTTTTACAACTCGTTGCTCTCTTGCATTTTGCAAAAGCAAATAAATAACAAAAAAGAAAGCGAGGAAAATTAAACGACAAAAAGAAAAGGAGAAGATTTTATGAATAGCATCATTGAAGGTGTTAAGGTATATTATGACGGAAGTCATTTTATTGCCATCTTGCCCGGATATTTTAAGGGTAAGAAAAAAGGAAAAAACAAGGAATATCTTGTAGAGGTTGACGGAAAGGTTGTTGACCTTAAGGAAACCTACAACAAGGAAAATGAAGCCAACAAGGGCAAAAAGAAAAAGGAACGCAAGGAGGCAGTTGCAAACGCAATGGCACCGTGCTTTGTAAACGAGGAAGAGCTTGAAAAATTCATCGAAGAGCAAGAAGCACGTACCTTTAGAAATTTTGTATGCAGGAGAAAACGCCTTTACAGAAAGGTAAATCTTTTGTTTGCAAACTATTTTTGTACATTCACTTATGATAGTACAAAAATCACCCCAGAGCAATTTAAAAAGAAGCTTATGCAAGCATTCAATAATTTGTCAACCCGTAAAGGTTGGAAATATGTAGGTGCTTGGGAAGAGGGATCGGAAAATGGAAGACTACATTTTCATGCTCTTTTAAGAATACCTGAAGGCGAAATGATAGGTGAGCTTGTAGAAAAAAGTGATTATGATACAAGACACCATAAAAGGCAAAAGGCACTACAAAATACATATTTTTTGGAACACTTTGGAAGAAACGATTTTTCACCCATAAATCAGCATTTGCTTAATAATGCAGTTATGTATATGGTTAAATATCTTGAAAAGTCAGGCAGAAGAATTAACTTTGCAAGGAATGTTCACGAAACCTTTACTGTTGATATTTTAGTGGATGACATAGCTTGTCCGTATGGTTTTAGCGATGGCAAAGAGGAAATAGAGGGCAAGGTTATTATGTTTGATAATTTCCTTTGCCTTAAAAACGGTGAGGTGCTTGGCACAGTTAGTCCCGAAATAATTCAAAAATTGGAAGATTACGAGTAATTTTCTATCTTTCGCGCTGAGAGTGTAAACGAAGCCGCCCCTTCTGTCAAGGGGGAAAAATTATTGCACAAAAAAGATAATGAAAAAAGATTAACGCAATAATTTTGTCCTGTTTCCCGTTGACATCCGTGACGGCTCCGTTTATGGTTCACTCTCGTCGAAAGACAGAAAAAATAAATAAAGAAAGGAGGAAACTCAGTGAAAACAGCTGTTGTATATGCTCGTTATTCCAGTGAAAGCCAGACAGAGCAATCAATTGAAGGTCAATTAAGAGTGTGCTATGACTTTGCTAAGCGCAACGATATAGTTATTGTTGAAAAATATATCGACAGAGCAATGACAGGCACTAACGATAACAGAATTGCCTTTCAGCAAATGATGAAGGACTGCCAAAAAAGTAATTGGGACTACATAATCGTGTATAAGCTTGACCGTTTTGCAAGAAATAAATACGATGCAGTAGTCAATAAGAAAAGATTAAGAGATAATGGTATTAAACTTTTGTCAGCGATGGAAAATCTAAACGATAGTCCAGAGGGAAGACTGATGGAGGGCGTTTTAGAGGATTTCAATCAATATTTTTCTGAAGAACTTGCTCAAAAAGTGAAAAGAGGACTCAGAGAAAGCTGGCTAAAGGGTTATGCCGCAGGAGGTAAACCGTTGTTTGGATATGACATAATTGATAAACGCAATGTGATAAATGAGTATGAGGCAAGCATTGTAGTGGAAGCCTATACAAAATATGCACAGGGCTATATGGTACCAACAATAGAAAAGGAATTTAAAGCAAAGGGCTACAAAAGAAAGGACGGTAAGGATATCACCGATAAGCAGCTTTACTTTATGCTTCATAATAGAAGATATACAGGTAAGGTTGAGCACGATGGAGAGATATATGAAAATATCTATCCACGCATTATTGATGATGACTTATGGGAAGCGGTAAATGCAATCTATAATAGCAACAAATTTATACCAAGTCCTAAAAAGGAAAAGTATGATTTTATTCTTACCGGCAAGCTAATTTGTGGCGATTGCAAAAACTATATGCGAGGCGAAAGCGGAACATCAAGAACAAAGGAAATTCACTATTACTATACCTGTTCCCACAGAAGGCGCAAAAAGGCAAAATGCAATTCAAAGCCTGTTAAGAAAATTCAGCTTGAGGATATTGTAATAAATCATACTTGCGATTTATTTGGAACAGAGGAAAATTTACATAAGGTAGCAACGAATATTCACAAGATTCATGTAGAGCAAACAAAAAATAACGTAGCATTAAAAACCCTTGAAAAGCAAAGAGTAGAGGTGAAAAGAGCTTGCGACAATATTATGAAAGCAATAGAAATGGGAGTAGTTACCGAAATGACTGCATCCAGACTAAAGGAGCTTGAAGCACAACTGCTTGAATATGATTTCTTAATTGAAAAGGAAAAGCAGAAAACCTATGCTTTTATATCAGTTGAAGATATTGAAAATTATCTTAGAAGGGACATATTTAATAACCGAGAGGATATGAGGGTAAGGAAAATGATAGTCAATACCTTCATTCGTGAAATAGTATTATTCGAGGATAGAATAGTGATAACCTACAATTTTAAAAATAACACAGATACAGGCAGACACACACCCGAAACAGTAGAGAAAATGCTAAACGAGGTTGACTCTGCCTATACCACCGAAATTGGTTCGTCTATATCACTCTACTCGGAGCCAATAACAGAAAAAGTCGAACATAAGTTCGACTTTTTTTGTTATGCGACCTCCTGCGTAGGTCGCACCAATCTTTCTTTGAAAGATATGGTTCACGCTTTGCGTCCGCTCTAGCCGCATAGTCGGTTAACTTCACCAATTACAAATTGCCTTGTCACCCTCCTTGCTTTGTAGAGAAAACTTCGGCGAAAACTATACTTAATAGTTTTCATCCTAGTTTCCCAGCAGGGGGAGCCAATAACAGAAAAAGTCGAACATAAGTTCGACTTTTTTTGTTATGCGACCTCCTGCGTAGGTCGCACCAATCTTTCTTTGAAAGATATGGTTCACGCTTTGCGTCCGCTCTAGTCGCATAGTCGGTTAACTTCACCAATTACAAATTGCCTCGTCACCCTCCTTGCTTTGTAGAGAAAA
>JAGBEE010000042.1 GCA_017937135.1 Clostridia bacterium
AATATCACTGTCGCTGTGCGACAATATCACTCTTTGCGTCAGCAAAGAATATCACTTTATACCAACAGAAAAAAGAGAGAGCATTTCGGCTTATAAAACCGATTTGTTCTCTCTTTCTCTTTGTATATGGGTTCCTCGAAAGGAAGTTTTTGAAGGGGAATGTGTCCTTATTTGGTCTAAACTTATTGCAACATCACCTTTTTGTTGTCTATGTATATTTCTGTCAGATTATCGCCCTCATATGTTAGCTTTATGTTGAAAAAGTCGGTTCTTTTTTCTAAGAGGTCTAAAAAGACGTGGTCTCCCTCCCACATTGGTAAGGTTAAGACATTCTTCTTTTCTATCCATTTCAAATCGCCCTCGTTACACTCCATTATTTCGCCCTCGAAGCTTTTACAGGTAAAGAGGTGCATTTGCTCCGTTTCGTATTTATCGCTATCAAAGGTTACAATTCCACGATATTGTGGCTCTAATAAATTAAGTCCTGTTTCCTCCTTTGCCTCGCGAATTACGCAATCGTAGGGGCTTTCTCCCTCTTCAAAGTGTCCACCTATGCCCATATATTTGCCACTATTGGGGTCGTTTTTCTTTTTCGTACGGTGAAGCATTAAATATTTACCGTCTCTCTCAATATAACATAGCGTTGTATCCTTCATAAGCCACCTCAAAATATAGTTATATATATTTTATCATATAATTTGACAAAATACTACCCCAATATGATTTTTTGCATAGAATAAAACCGAGGTTAACCCTCGGTTTTATTTTCTTTATTCTTGTTTTCTTCTTTTTTGTTTTGTTCCTTTTTTAGCTCTGTATGCGCGCGATTGGGCACAGGGGGGTCACCTACCCTTGGAGAAATACGCATTCCTCTTTTAACCTTTTTCTTTTCCATAATATCCTCCATTCCTTTAATGATATTATTTGCAGTATTATTAAAAGAATGTATAAAACAAAAAAATCGCACCCTTTATCAATATCAATAAAGCGTTTTTGCCTTAATTACGATATTGATTATAAGTGCGATTATTTGTTTATTTTACAATAATTTCCTGAGCAAGCCTTCTTATTTTTTTGAGTGCTTTTATGCTGTGTGGATAGTCCTTAAAGGTCCTTTTAAAGCCATTTTCTAAAAGAAGCTCCTCTGCCCTCTCTCTGCCTATCTTGTCCTCTAAGCGCTTAAAGAGCATATAGTCCTGTATTCCATCATAGAAATTTTCATAGCGAATTGATGAAAGCGCACCGTCCTTGCTTGGATAAACGCTATACGAATCACCACTTTGGAGGCCTCCACCTGCGTCTGTCATCATATATGGGTCTATTGCCTCATCGGAAAGAACACAGTTGTAAAAATTATAACCCCAGTGCAAAAAGCCCTTAATATCATTTAAGTACATTTGCATACCAATAACTCTTGTTCTTTCTCCCGGCATTGCCATAAAGCGATTAGATAAATAGGAATGTGACTCTGCACAGCAATAATAAGCCCATAAATTTGGTGTTTTATTATCAAGAAAGGTTTGAATCGAGCCTGTTGAGCATATAGCATTATCAACAAGACCTTGTCTATAAAATTCATAGTGACTAAGCGCATCAATAATTATTGCATCGGGAGCATACCTTCTAAAGATTTCCTTAGCTCTCTTATAGCTTTCAAAACAAGCCTCATTTGGCTCATCAGATATATGGAAGCGACAAGCCTCATATAAGCCTTCCTTTTTTAGTGTAGCTATTAGCGCGGGTAAAAATGCACCCAAAAATCCCTCATAGTCCTGCCCTGTTGCGCTTGTTTCCCAGCCGAAAATACGCTTTAATTTTCCGTTTACCTTTGCTACAATTTTAGGCGCATGCTTTGCTCCCCATTGAGTAAAGAGATGGCTCATTTCAAAATATTTAATTCCAAGCCCCTTTACCACCTTCATAAAGGCAACAAGGCGTTCAAAATTAAAGGTATAGCCATTTTCATTTTTCTCTACATCAACTAACTGTACTGTTAATCTCTCACCACCCTCTCTTGTATCAAGTGGTGGAGTAAACATTGGTACTAAAAGCATATTCATTCCATGCTTTACAGCGCAGCTAATAAAATTGTACATTATTTTATTGTACTTAGGTGAAAACACCTTCAAGTTGTAATAGTTTGCAATTGAATCATAATGAAACCAGTTTGTATAAATAAGTGTGCTTTGTCCTAAGTAAAAATCAAGCACCCTTACCTTATATTGTGTTTTTCCTATTACATATCCGTTTTGCTCAAGGCTAATTTCAATTGGATATTCACCGGGAATTAAGTCACCCTTTATAGTAAACCATAGGCTGTTGTATATGCCATACCTTGCAGTTGGCTTACGCTTATCGCAGGGACACAAAATATCCGGACACAAAAATGGCTTTTTAGTTAAATAATAATCATCGCCATCTCCTATATTTGGAGTTGTACAGGGCACATATTCTACCTGTCTTACGGTTATAAATTTTTTAATAGGGCTTTTTATTTTTACCTCTATTTCCTTTTGAAGCCAGTCTATTCTATATGCGACCTGAAATGAAAGCGTTTCGTCCCTTGCCATTGTGTTTTCGCTTTCAAGCATTTTGGGCTTTCTATCAAATAAAACCTTTTCCTCTGCGCAAATTGTATAAATCTCGTTCATTTTATTTCCTCTAAGAAAAGCGATGTGTATGGTGGAATTTCCACTCTGCCACTTATCCTTCTATCATTTAATATATCGTAATATTCCTTATCTAAGACAATATATCCGTCCTTGCCCTCGATTTCCATAGCGATTATACCATTTTTCTCGCCTGTTCTTTCAACAAGGTCAATATTGCTTGATGCCTCGGCAATTGGTGCTCTATTTACAAGCCTTAAAAGTGAGTCCTTATCGATAGCAGAGCCAAGAATAATAACCTGTCCCTTGCCTACCTTACGTCTTGCAATTGCTGTAAGGTTTTCAAGCTCATCGCTCTCATATGAAGCTAAGCTTTCCGCATCAACCACCTCATATGCATCAGTACCCATATGAAGCTTGATTTCTTCTCCATTGTTCCATTTAGCTTTTATGCTTTCCTCTTGAACCGGCAATTGATATTTAGTATATACTCCAGAAAGCTCCTCTAAGAATGAATATGGCTTATCTGTATATTTAGAGGCGCACTCAGTCATTATATCAGTAAGCGGTCCAGCTATCCAAGTACCGCCATTCTTTATCCACTCTACAATTCTTGTTTCAAAGCCATCACGAGCTGCATTTGGAAGGAATGGAGATACGATTACCTCGTATTCACTTAAATCCTTGTCTGTTTCAATTACATCAATGTTATAGTGTCTAAAATAATTATGGCACAAATCAATATATTTTGCTCTTACATCGTGGTCGAATTCTGAAACTAATGGAGCGAAGAAGAAAATCTTAACGGAATTTGATGAATATGTCATAGCGATTTTTGATTTAACCTTGGAGTTAACTAAAAAGTCCTCTGCCTTTGTTAAATCCTCTGTTAGCTTTTTAACTGCACGAGATGGTGAATTTGGTCTGCCACTTGAATTCAAGAATGCGCCGTGTCCTAATTCGTGTCCACTTGGGTGTGACCTAAATAGCCAATATAAGTTCATTTCACCACCATGGACGATAGGTAAAAGCGAATTTATATAGCAATAGTCCTTTGAGCGATAGCCATTATATGCAGCAACCGAACCATTCCAGCCGAGCAGGGTTTCAGTTACCCAGAATGGCTTATCCTTTAGTGTACGATAAAAATCATAGTTAAACAGTGAACGATAAAGATTGTCTGTTGTGTGATAATGATTGTGCTGAACTACATCAAGCTTTTTGTTCATTTTGTTATAGCTTAAATAGTTATCAACCATAAGGTCTGTTCCTATTGGAGCGCTTGAATACTCTCTTATAGCATCTGCCTGCTCGTGAACATACGAGCAAATCAACGCCTCGTTAAACTCTACCCATTCAACGACTAAGCTTGGGTTTTCCCACGCGTACAAAACAGGCGGCTCAATTTGGTCAAATGTTGTGTAGTTTAATGACCAACGATGTGCTCCCCACGCTTTATTTATCGCTTCAATATCACCATTGTATTTATTTTTTAAATGGTTTCTAAAATTTTTCTTGCATTTGGGGCAATAGCATCCGTGGTCGTATGGATGAACCTCATTATCTATTTGCCAACCGATAACACCAGGGTGATTTGCAAATGTCTTTGCCATTTCCCTTGCAATTTTTACATTTAATTCTCTCATTCCCTCGTGAGATTTACAGGTATGCACTCTTGCGTGTACCTTGTCCTGATATTCAATGTAATCCTTAGATTTTACACGCATAGCATCAGGATATTTATCGAACACCCATCTTGGAGGAGTACAGGACGGTGTGCACATTACTGTATAAATACCATTTTCGTATAATTTATCAGCTACATACTTAAATAGCTCAAAATTATATTCGCCCTCCTTTGGCTCCATATTGCTCCAAGCGAACTCTCCAATACGCATACAGTTCATTCCGTATTCCTTCATTAGCTTTATATCCTTGTCAATTTCGCTTTTGTCCCAAAGCTCAGGATAATACGCAGCGCCTATGTAAAAATTTTTCATATCAGATATTCCCCTTATTATATTAATATTTAACTATTCTTATAGTATCATATCGTTTATTCTTTGTCAATTAAAAAAGCACTTCAATTTGAAGTGCTTTTGAATTTTTATAGGTCCTTAGCCTTGTAAAGAGTATAGCCCTCGTAATAGTAGCTGGTGTCTATTCCCTTCATATATATTTCCCTATCATTTGTAGCGCTTGTTAACGCTCCCCTTAAAATGTGCTTTATTTCTATGTCCTTTATAGGACTGCGCTCGCCACAAGAGTATCTAAATAGCCCGTTTCAAAGAGCTCAAGGGCTTTTTTCTTGCTTATTAGCTCCTCCTGCCTTGCAAGCTCTGGCGAGGAGCCTATGCCTAATTTATTTTCAAGAGCCATATTTACTCTCCTTAATACTTTGTTATATATATTTTTTACCACATATTAAGGGTAAAATCAACATCAAAGTACAGCATAATATTTTTCTATGCGAGCGCTTGTTTTTTGGTTTGCGCCGAGTAAAATTAACTCCTTATTTTGCTTTTTAACGCTTTTATTAAAGGAGCTTAGCTTTTCAAGGGCTGTTTCGTCTATTCTTTCTACATCTGTTAAATCAAGAGTGACTTTTTCGTTAGATTCAAGCTCCTTGGAAAGAGCGTCTATTACCCTGTTCGCGTTTACAAAGAATATTGTTCCACTTGCCTTTACTGTACCGTTTTCGCTATGTATTTTAAGTCCCGTTTTAAAGCTCTTTATGTTTACGATAAAGGTTACTACTACGCCACCTATTACTCCATAGGTTAAGTCGAATATTATTGTTAAAATACAGGTTACTAAAAGTATTATCGTATCTCTTACGCCAAAGCGTGTAAGCTTTGCAAATAATGGGAAGCGGCTCATATTTATAGCAACGGAAATCAAAATTGCTGAAAATACTGCAAGTGGTATAAATTGCATAACTCCCATAAGTGCAAAATACATTATTAAAACAAACACTGCATGGAACATTCCTGTAAATGGGCTTCTTGCTCCGTTTTCAATTCCTGCTGCAGTTCTTGCTATTGCGCCTGTTGCCGGTAAGCCACCAAATAGTGAGGAAAGAATATTTGCGCTTCCCTGTCCGATAAGCTCTTGATTTGCATCAAATGAGGTGCTTGTCATTGAGCCTGCAACGGTTGCTGAAAGCAAGCTTTCAATAGCGCAAAGAAAGGCTATTACTATTGAAGGAATAATAAGCGATGGGAAATGAACATCACCTATTTTTGAAAAATCTGGTGGGAAAAAGCCTGCCTTTACCTCGCCGTATTTTGAGCCAATTGTTTGTATCTCTGTTCCTGCGAATTGATTTAAAATTACAGTTACTATTGTGCAAAGAATAAGTGCAACAAAGGCTGACGGAATTTTCTTGTTTATTTTTGGTATTACTATTACGCAAGCAAGTCCTATTGCGCCAATAAAAAATGTTGCAAGGTCAAAGGTTTTTATGTTCTCTATATAGGAAACAACCTTTTCAATTGCTTCCGTTCCTGTTGACTCAAAGCCACAAAGGTCCTTTATTTGTCCTATTAGAAGTGTTACTCCTATACCTGTTGTAAAGCCTATTGTTATTGGGTATGGAAAAAATTTCATTACGCTACCAACGCGTAAAAAGCCCATTAAAATAAGCAATACGCCTGCCATCATTCCCGAAATTGCAAGTCCTAAAACGCCTATTTTAGGGTTGGCAAGATAGCCAAACAGAATTACAACAAAGGCAGCGGTTGGTCCACCTATTTGAAATTTGCTTCCGCCTAAAAACGAGATGAAAAAGCCTGCTACAATGGCTGTTATTATACCAAATTGAATACCATTTGAGGAAACGTCTGACGGTACTGACTGTATGCCTAAGGCTATTGAGAGAGGTAATGCTATTATTGCTACCATTAAGCCTGCAAAGAGGTCATGGAGCAAATCACTTTTAGTATAGCCCTTTAATGATTTAAAAAACTGTGGTTTCATTTTTTATGTCCTTTGATTTTTTACTATGTTAACTATTTTATCACAAATTGTCGAAATGTAAAGAGCTTTTCTGCTTTTTTGGTTGAATTTTATATAAAGAAAAGGCACCTACAATGTGCCTTTTATCGTTTTTCTTGCTTTTGCATATATTATATTAAGTAATTTTGCTTTGAAAGGGATATATTTTATGGAATTTTCAAATTCTAAAAGAAATCTTAATTTATCTGCCTATTTAAGAAAACGTCCAAACGCAGAGGCTACGCTTGTGGGCGATGAGCTACATAGCTCGCTACGTGGTGTCGTAAGGCTTTATGAAACTACATATGGAACGCTTGTCGTTGTAAGCGTGAGTGGCTTACCTCTTAGCACAGAGCGATGCAGAAAGGGTATTTTCGCTCTACATATGCACTCAGGACCGAGCTGTACAGGAAATAGCTCTGACCCATTTGCCAATGTGGGTATGCACTATAATCCAAACAGCTGTATGCATCCTTATCATTCAGGCGATATGCCTCCTCTTTTTAGCTCCAATGGCAATGCGTTTTTAGCATTTATAACTGATAGGTTCAGCGTTGATGAGGCTATTGGAAAGGCTATTGTCATTCACGATTCGTATGATGATTTTTCCTCTCAGCCATCGGGTAATTCGGGCAATAAAATAGCTTGTGGCATTATTATTAAGATATAAACATTTGAGTCCAATATTTTCCGTTTGCTACATAGCCTACGCCTATTCTTGTAAATGATGCATTTAGAATATTAGCTCGATGTCCCTTTGAGTTCATCCAACCATTTACTACTGCCTGTGGCGTACTATATCCTCTTGCAATATTCTCCCCTGCTGTCCTGTATGAAATGCCAAAGCTTTTCATCATTTCAAAGGGTGAGCCATATGTAGGACTTGTATGTGAAAAATAGTTATTATCCTTCATATCCTGCGATTTATATCTTGCAACGCGACTTAATTCCCAGTCATAGGTAAGCTCGTTAAGTCCATTTTCTCTTCTTATATCATTAACAAGTCTTACGACCTCCTTCTCATAGCTTAATACAGAAGCATTTGTTGATGGGATATTTATCTTTTGACCAGGATATATTAAGTCGTAGTTGGCAATTTGTGGATTAGCACTCTTTATTTCGCTAAGTCCAACCTCATATTTTACAGCAATTTTCCAAAGGCTATCTCCCTTTTGTACTGTATGGGTAGCTCCCTGTGCGCTTATGTTCATAATAAGCACTCCCACGCTCAAGGCGAGGGCAAAAACGAATGTAAAAAGTCTTTTCATTTAGTGTCCTCCTTTTTATTTTCGCCACAATGCTAAGGCTATTGTGGCTTATGTGGTAGTATGTACCTCTCCTATTATAGCATATAGGCTATGGTTCTTTCAAATGTAATATATGGCAAGAAAAAAGGTGGCTGTCTTAGCCACCTTTTTATTCTTTATCTGCATCTAAATTGTATTCTGCTATATATGGAAGATTTCTGTAATATTCTGCGCAGTCAAGTCCGTAGCCAATTACGAAAAAGTCGGGAATTGTGAAAAGTGAGATGTCTGCCTTAAAATCAACCACTCTGCGCTCTGGCTTGTCAAGTAATGTTACAACTCTTAAAGATAGAGGATTACGCGCCTTGAGCATTTTCACAACATCATTTAGGGTTCTTCCCGTGTCGATTATGTCCTCAACTATAACAACGTGGTAGCCACTTACATCCTGCTCTAAATCCATTGTTATATTTACTATTCCTGATGAGTTTGTGCCACTGTAATAGCTTTTTGCGCACATAAATCCAATTTCACACGGAACGGATACTGCGCGACACAAATCTGCCATAAATACAAATGCGCCCTTTAAAATGCTAACAAGCAAAATTGGTCTGCCATCGTATATTTTATCAATTTCCTTGCCTGCCTTTTCAATAGCAGAAGCAATCTCTTCCCTTGTTATAACAACTCTTTTTATTCTTTTGTTGTAATCGCAAATTGCCTTGTCCTTATTTATAATAGCTTCCATAAAACACCTCAAAATTAGTACTATATGAATATTTTACCACAAAATAATTTATATATCAACATAAAAAACAGGAAAATGGCAATTTTCCTGTTTTTCTTATATATTGGTTTTTATTCCGATGCATTCTCCCATTTTTACAGGAGTTTCAATTTCTTGATTTGTAGCCTCAAAATATTCTTCATTAATTTCGGCAGAGTCCTTTTCTAAGAGAACTACGACAGTGCTTCCACCATACAAAAACATTCCCTTTTCTTCTCCTCTTTTAAAGGCTGCCTCCTCGTGGTTATTCTTGATTTTTCCAACGAGCAACGCCCCTACCTCTATCTGAGTTACTGCACCAAAATTCTCGGTTTGTAATACTGTATATTCACGACAGTTTTGAACAAAAACAGGATATCTATTAAGAGCAATTGGTCTTACCGTATGTAGCTTTCCCTTTATAAATACGTTTTTATTCTTTGTTCCGCTGTCTATATACGCATATCTATGATAGTGATTTACACATAAACGAAAAACCAAGCAGGTTCCGTTTTGATAGCGCTGTGCAAGCTCTTCATTTTTCAAGAGCTGAGCTATTGTGTAGCTACTGCCCTTTATTGGCAATACAGTATCTTCATTTATTTTATATGCACTCAAGAGTCCGTCGCATGGTGCAATTAGATGGCTTGGGTCCGTATCAATAGGACGAAGCTCCTCCTTTATCCTACGACAAAAGCAGTCATTGAAGCATTTAAAATCGTCTGAATAATACTCGTTTAAGTCAATATTGTTTTTCTTTACAAATTTCTTTATTCTTCCCTTTGAGAGGCGCGAACTAAGATATAATCCACATAGCTTTGATACCCATCTTGCTATAAGTAGCCTTAATATAATTCTGCCGAACCAGGTGTTATAAAGAAAGCGTAAGGATTTGGTTTCCTTCTTCTTTTCCATATAATTTCCTTATATAACTACCTTGCAAAGTATGTTATAAGAAGCGCAACAAATTCTACCAAGCCAACTGCTACAAGCACAAGTATTCCCTTTACTCCAAGCTTTCTTAGCTTAAACGGGCATACAAATAGTATGCCAACAAGCACAATTGTTGCAATATAAAGAATCGTCAAATCTGCTTTAATTAAATATTCAAGCACTGCAACAAATGGAAAAATTACAGATGCTGAGGTTACAGGCAAGCCAAGATAATACTTTCTTGCTCCTGTTTCTGTTGACTGGCGCTCTTCCTCTGATACATTAAAGTATGCAAGTCTTATCATTGCTGTAAGAATGTAAAGCACAAGGAAGCCATAAAGCACTACCTTTAAAAGCGTGCAATACCATTCAGGTCCATTTATATCAATAGTGCCATTGAATAAGGCTGAATTGCGAATAAACGCAACGCCAATGCAAGCTGGCAATACACCAAAGGCTATAAGGTCAGAGAGTGAATCAATTTGAATACCATATTTACGCTCACTATCCGTTCTGTCCTTTTTCATGCTTGCTACCTTACCATCGAATGCGTCGCAAAGACCGCAAAACAGTAAGCAAATAACTCCTATATACGGATGTCCACTACCGCTGAGTGTAACAAATATACCAGTGCCTGCCGAGAGTAATGAAAGATATGTTAAGATTACCGTGTAATCATAAATCCCTATCATATTTCTTTCTCCTTTTCTTTGACTTAAATAAAGCGCAATAGCTTATGAGTATTGTTATGCCACAAATTATAACACACATATAGAATGAAAGTGAACGGCTGAGTAGCTCTAAGAATGCTGGATTTTGAACCTGCATTTCCTCAAAGCCATCGAGCATCAAATAGTCAGTAACACCCATAGCTCCAGGTAACGGAATACAGTTTGCACCAACCATTATATAAATTTGGATTAAGAATAGACCAAACGCCTCGGAAATTTCTCCACCTGATGCCAAATAAGTAAGTGGCGTTACTCCTGTTTGCGCCATTCTTTGTAGAATGTTGAGTATCAAAACAACAAATAAGAGCTTCCCTTTTCCCTTTAGCATATGAGTATATCCTGAATATTCCTGCATCTTTTTTTCAAGAGCCTCAAGCTTTTTATCAAGCTTACGAATTAAATGAAGCTTTGCAAGAAGCTTTAATGCTCCACGACACAGCTTATGTAGCATTCCCTTTTTGGTTAAAAGTAAAATGAATACCACAAGCAACGCTATTTGAACTATATAGCCTATCAAAATTATTACCTTTGATAGTGTTCCGAAATTTAAAAGAAGCGGTGGGTTTATTAGTATTGCTATTATACCAAGCACTACCGTTGATGCTGTGTACATAACGAGATTTACCATTAGTGACATAGTAACAAGCGTGCCAGGAATATCATCCTTCATCATAAAAAATGCACTTGCAGGCTGTCCACCTGTAGCAGATGGGGTTATGGCTGAAAAATAAATATCTGCAGCCGAATAAACAAAGCCCCTGCCAAAGCTCCTTTTATACCCAAACGAGCGACATATTATTAGTATTGAAAGTGCCTCGAACACTATAAAAAGTATTGTTGACACTATCGCAGATGATAGCCATCCAAGATTTGCCGAGCCTATGAAATTCATAAATTCGGTAAAGGAAAAGTCCTTTGTTTGAGAAACAACTGCCCAAATGCTTACAACTGCAATAGCTATAAAAACAAGAGTCCACCAAGCGCGTCCTCTTTTTTTAGGAGGCTGATTTTGTACTGCTTCATTTTTGTCAGTAACTGTATCTTTTTCGGCAATCTCTTGCTCGATAGCTTTTTCTTGTGTTTGCTCTGACAATGCCCTCATCCCTTTCCAAATTCTCTACCATTAGTTATTTTTATAAATTAAATTTTAACTTTTGAAACAAAAATTTAAAATAATATACAATGTTGTCACATTATATCATATAAACGCGCCATTGTCAAGTTAAAACTTTCAAGTTGACTAATTGACATTTTAATGTTATAATTAGTTTGACAAGATTAATCCAAAGCAAATATGGTAATAATTTAAAGGGTCAAGACCTTGTAGTGTATTGCTTTTTGGCATAAATTGGTATATTTTATTTGGAGGTAAAAATGGTTATAACCGATTCGATAAAATACATAGGTGTAAACGACCATAAAATTGATTTGTTCGAGGGACAATACCATGTCCCTAACGGAATGGCATATAATTCATATGCAATAATTGATGAAAAAATCGCAATTTTAGACTCTGTTGATAAGGGCTTTACTAATGAGTGGTTAAATAATATTGAGAATGCGCTTGAAGGGAAAAATCCCGATTACTTAATCGTTCAGCATATGGAGCCTGACCATTCAGCAAGCATTGTTCCATTTATCAATGCCTATCCAAATGCTAAAATTGTGGCTACCCAAAAGACCTTTCAAATGATGAAGGGCTTTTTCAAGATGGATTTTTCAGAAAAGCAAATTATTGTAAACGATAAGGATTCTTTAAGCCTTGGAAAGCACGCGCTTACATTTTTTACAGCTCCTATGGTGCATTGGCCGGAGGTGATGGTTAGCTATGATTCCTACGATAAGGTTCTATTCTCTGCTGATGCCTTTGGTAAATTTGGTGCGCTTGATGTAGATGAGGAGTGGGCTTGCGAGGCGAGAAGATATTATTTTGGAATTGTTGGTAAATATGGCTTGCAGGTGCAAGCGCTTCTAAAAAAGGTTGTAGGGCTCAATATTGAAAGGATTTGCCCCTTGCACGGACCTATGCTTGATAATGATTTAAGCTACTATTTTAATTTATACGACACTTGGTCAAGCTATAAATCGGAGGATGATGGTGTTTTGATTGCTTACACCTCTGTTTATGGAAATACGAAGGATGCGGTTTTGCTTCTTGAAAATGAGCTTATTAAAAATGGCTGCGCCAAGGTTGCCTTGGCTGACCTTGCAAGATGTGATATGGCTGAGGCTGTTGAGGATGCATTCAGATATAGCAAAATTGTTTTTGCAACTACAACATACAATATGGATATTTTTCCGTTTATGCGTGAATTTATTTCACATTTGACAGAAAGAAATTTCCAAAATAAAAAGGTTGCTTTTATAGAAAACGGTAGCTGGGCACCCTGTGCAATCAAGGTAATGAGGGGTATGCTTGAAAAAAGCAAAAATCTCGATTTTATCGACACTGAGGTAAGAATTTTATCTGCCTTAAGTGAAGAAAACAAAAAAGAAATCATTGCTCTTGCAAAGGAGCTTTGTAAATAAATAGCTTGGAGGTATATTATGAAAAAATACGTTTGTGATGTATGTGGCTGGGAGTACGATGAAGAGCTTGGCGCTCCAGAATATGGCATTGAACCAGGTACAAAATTTGAGGACCTTCCCGATGATTTTGAATGTCCACTTTGCGGAGTTGGCAAGGACAGCTTTAGCGAGCAAGATTAAAATTAAAAAGAGGGACAAAACTAACTTTGTCCCTCTTTTTAATATCAGCTAATGCGATAAAAATATTAAGTACTTTTATATAAATTTATTTGTTATTACATACTTGACAATAAATAATTTGAGATGTATAATTTATTATATAAATTAAAGGGAGCTTCTTATGAAAATCATTAACAAAAAAGCAGAAAATGTAAAAATAGCATACATCGGTGGTGGCTCTCGTGGTTGGGCTTGGGGTCTTATGAGCGACCTTGCAAAATGCGAGGATATGAGTGGCGATGTATATCTATATGATATTGATTATGACGCAGCGTTAGTCAATGAAGCGATTGGAAATAAATATAACGACTGTGATGGTGCCAACTCAAAGTGGTACTATCACGCTGTGAAAACTCCTAAGGAAGCGTTGGAGGGAGCAAATTTTGTAGTTATATCGATACTCCCTGGCACTTTTGACGAAATGGAGTCGGATGTACATACACCTGAAAAATACGGAATTTATCAGTCTGTAGGCGATACAAGTGGCCCCGGTGGAATTGTAAGAGCTATGCGTACTATTCCTATGTTTGAGGTAATTGCAAATTACATTAAAGAATACTGCCCTAATGCTTGGGTAATTAACTACACAAATCCTATGACTCTTTGTATTAAAGCTTTATACAGAGTTTTCCCCGAAATTAAGGCATTTGGCTGTTGCCACGAGGTTTTCGGTACACAAGGGCTCCTTTGCAAGGTTGTTGAGGAATATCTTGGTGAAAAGGCCACAAGAAACGACATTAAGGTTAACCCTGTGGCTGTAAATCACTTTACTTGGCTTACAAGCGCAACCTATCACGGCATTGACTTGTTCCCTTATTACAAGAAATTTTGTAATAAGCACAGTGACGGAATGGAAATGCAAACTGATAACAACTGGATGAACAATTTCTTTGTAAGCGCTGATAAGGTTAAGATGGAGCTGTTTAGAAAATTTGGCTATATTGCAGCAGCAGGCGACAGACATCTTGCTGAATTTTGCCCTGGCAAATGGTATTTGGAAAGTCCTGAAAGAGTAAATGAAATGAAATTTGCCCTCACCCCTGTTTCCTGGCGTAAGCAGGATTTGAAAAATAGGCTTGAAAGAAGCCGCAGGTTACTAAGTGGCGAGGAGGCTGTTCAAATCAAGGAAACCGGCGAAGAGGGTGTAAATCAAATGCGTGCTCTTCTCGGTCTTTGTGATTTAATTACAAACGTAAATATTCCAAACTTGGGTCAAATTCCAAATTTACCACTTGGCGCAGTTGTTGAAACAAACGCTATTTTCCGTTCAGACGAGCTAAAGCCTGTTTTTGCTGGAAATATTCCAAATGAAATCTATCCGTTAGTTGCAAAAATTTGCTCCGAGCAGGAGGCTGTTTCCGATGCTGTTGCAAAGCGTGATTTAGGCGCTATCTTTAATGCATTTGCATCCGACCCACTTGTAACCTGCAGCATAGAGGATGCTAAAAAGCTCTTTAATGAAATGGTTGAAAATACAAAAGACTACTTAACTGATTATAATTTATAATCAATTCACTTTTAAATACCAAAAGGGGATGTTGCATTAAGCGACACCCCCTTTTATTCATTAAAATATCCAACAAATTTTGTCAAATCCAAATGGCTGTTGCTTGGGTGAGGCTGTTCCTCGCCAGCCACACTCCTCAACGTTTTTATCCCAATATGCAACATTGCCAAATATTGGAGCTATGCTTGAATACTGCGTTATTTTTAGGCTGATTCTTTTATTCCATAAGCTTTTATCTATATTAAAAATATATGGAGACACAATTTTTTCGCCTAAGATTTTTTCGTTTGCATATATTTGTGTAAACAGCTTAGTTCCATATAGCTCTATTGCTTTAGCGCCATATGGGACAATGGTGTCGGTTGTAAATTCAACTATGCCATAGTCGCTAATTTCTTCCCCATTTGAATAGGTATCTACTCTTTTACTTAATTTTAGGGTGCAAATTTCTGAGCTTTGTGTTTCGCATTTGAAATCACCAATAACTAATACGCTTGGCAAATATTTAAAATCGTTTTTGGAGCTTATAATATTTGCTCCCTTTTTAAGTAATGTTTTTTCAGAAATTTTATACAATTTCTTCATTCCACTTGGTAGAGTGGATGCTTTTTCTTGGCAAATGATTTTTTTGCCACTTAAAAATGCTTCTGTATCTTTTCTTATTGCAAATATTACCTCGGTGTCATTTTCGCAATATATTTCTGCGTTAATTTGCGAGTTTACATACATTGTGCGTATTATGTTATCATTTTTATAGCCTACATCAAATTTTGACAAAAGCTCTTCTGTTTTGCTTGTGTCGTTCTCAGTTGATGAAAAATGAACTGCGTGTTTATGTAAAAGTACCCTTTTTCCATCTATAAAATATTCGCCCTCTTCGGCAAATAAATTCAGAACAACAAAGCTTCCATCGTTGAATTTCCTTACAAAAATCCCCTTGGGCGCTTCCCCCTTTTTATCTGTTACAAGGGGGGACGTGGAAATTGATGATATATCAAATTTTTTGCCATCAAGTACTAATTCCAAATCGTCGTTTAATTCGATTATGGGCGCATCTGGACGCTCATCATCAATGAATTTCCATTGTATTTGCTTATAGGTAAGCTCATTTATCAAATTAAACAAAACCGTTAAATCTAAATTTTCAGTTATATGCTTAGCAGAAACGGAAAACGGATATCGAATATATACATCGGGAGTGTAGTCCTTTTTTGCAAGCAAGGCTGCATTTTGTGCATCCAACGCTAACTCCTTCATTCCTGCAAAATCCGGCTGATCTGTGCTGAAATTGCTGAAATAGTCCTTAACGAGCATATTTCCACGCATATCCATATGGGATATTGCAAGAAAATAATGGTCGATTTTATGGCATGCCGATAAATAAAGCGTTACGCGCCTTTTAGCATAAGACATATCGCATGGACCTAAGGCAAAAAGCTCTGCCATTGCACCATTTTCACCGCTAGCATATTCGATAACGCCTAAAAGCGCCATTTCTGTTCGGTCATCGAGCTTTGTCTCTATCTCGTCAATGCCGGGCAATAAAAAGTGTGAGAGGTTTTTTAAAAGCTTGCCATTATGCTTTGTTGTCCAAAATGGCTCGTTATCGCACATTAGGTGACCTGTCATTAAAATTCCATGCTCCTTGCACCAAGAGCATATCTTATCTATATAACAGGCTCTAAACCTGTTTGAAATTATGGTGATAGCATTCAAGTAAAAGCCTTCATTAAATGAACGCATATCCTCATTAAAATCGCGTCCACAAAAAGTAAAATAGTCCTCTTCTATACCATCATAATAGGGGATATATTCGTCCTGACAGCAGTATCCTATTGATGGCTCGTCAGTAAAAATTCCCTTTATTACAGTTCCAAAAGCCTTTTTAAATCTTTTGTAATATTCCTCGTGGGTGCATTTTATAAAGCAGTCAACTGCATCATAGGAAAGCAAATCGGGGAAAAATTTTTCGCCAAAAAGTCCTGAATTATGGAGTGATTTATAGCTTATTTGCCCAATGCTCTCCCCTTTTGTTGAAATGGCTCTTAGCCTGTACTCGGGAATAGCTGTAACTCTGCCCCCTGCATCTCCAGATGGCCAATTAAAATCATCATATAGCCAAATGTACATATCAAGCATTCTTGCCGATTCTATAAAATTGCCAATTGTGTCAAACCATTCCTCGCTTAAATATTCTATTTCGCAACCAGAGCGTGGATATAGCATAGCTTCATTTATTCCGTTTGCCTTAAGCGAGCTTAAATATTCATAAATGTCGCTTTTTGTAGGCTTACCTGTAATAGCAGACATCGTAATAAGAGGGCCTCTCATATAATCTCCTTTATGAGCATATAAATTTATACTTATTTTATCATATAAATAATTTTGTGTCAATAAAGGGAGAGGAGTAAAAATGGAAAAATGAAGCTTTATCAAAAGCGAACAGCAGGGATATAAATAAAAAATTACAAAAAAATGAAAAAAACACTTGACAAGGTAAAATGCTTATGATATAATAAGCAAGCATTGAGCGGCAACAAAGAAATGGCGGAATAGCTCAGTGGCTAGAGCATCCGGTTCATACCCGGCAGGTCATAGGTTCAAATCCCATTTCCGCCACCATAATGGCCCGTTGGTCAAGCGGTTAAGACACGGCCCTTTCACGGCTGTAACATGGGTTCGATTCCCGTACGGGTCACCAACACAAACAAAAATCGAACACTTTCGGGTGTTCGATTTTTGTTTGTGAATGAAGCACACCTGCAGTGCATTAAGACACTTTGTTAATGAAGTCGGCTTCGCCTAATGAAGTCGCTTCGCTAATTATTTTGTGTGCTTCGCTTCATACGAACGGAGTGAGTGCTTCATTGTTGCGTAGCAACTGCTTCATATTGACAAAGTCAATGCTTCATTAAAAGGAGTAATTTATGAAAGACGATAAATTATCAATACAGTCTATGGATTTTGCTGTATCAATTATTGAGCTTGTAAAAAGCTTAAAGGAAAAGCGAGAGTCTATAATTTCAAATCAAATCGGCAGAAGCGGTACAAGCATTGGTGCAAACATTCGTGAAGCTCAATATGCACACGGAAAAGCAGATTTTATCGCAAAGCTTCAAATTGCTCTTAAAGAAGCAAATGAAACAGGCTATTGGCTTGAATTACTTTTTAGAACAAATTATATTGATGAAAGTACATATAAGTCACTAAACAATGCTTGCACAAGCATTCGTGTAATGCTAATTTCCTCTATAAATACATCAAAGCAAGGCTGAATTTTCAACCTTGCTTTTCTAATATTTCTTTCGCTATTTTGGGGCTGGGTTCGCATTTTTGACCAAGACTGTTCTCTGCGTCAAGGGGTCCTCAAAACGAAGTATGAGTTTTGGGGTTCACGGGTTGCAAGGATGAGGTCGGGCAAAAATATTCTCTTTAAGAGGCTTTTTGAATAACACGTGACAAGCAATCTTTTTAAGGAAAGCAATCATTTAAAGACAACTCCTCGTTTATCTTTCTTCATCTAAACTTTTTAGCACGCAAATTTACGTGCTTTTTGTCAGATTTTCTGCACCAAAAGTATTATCAAAAATATAATAGTAACGGAGGTACATCATGGATAATTTTGTTATAATGGCTTTAATAGCAACATTAGGAACATGGCTTGTTACCGCTTTAGGCGCAGCGTTGGTTGTATTTTTTAAGGCTCCTAATCCTAAAGGTCTAAATGTCATGCTTGGATTTGCCTCTGGTGTTATGATAGCTGCAAGCTTTTGGTCGCTTTTACAGCCTGCTATTGAGCGCGCAAGGGTGTCTTCAAATATACCTGCATATCTCGTAGCAACAATTGGCTTTTTGCTTGGCGCTTTATTCATTTGGATATCTGACAAGGCTGTTAATTTGGCAAGAAAAAAAGCAGATATTTCACAAGGGAAGGTCAATGAGCGATTGCACCGAATTGCAATGCTTGTTCTTTCAATCACACTCCACAATATACCAGAAGGATTAGCTGTAGGCGTTGCATTTGGTGCATTACAGGGTTCCGGATATACGCCAGAGAGCTTAATGGGAGCAATTTCAGTAGCTGTTGGTATCGGCTTGCAGAACTTTCCTGAGGGCGCGGCAGTTTCGGTGCCTCTTAGACGAGAAGGCTGTTCCAGAAAAAGAAGCTTTTTGCTTGGTCAAGCATCTGGCATGGTAGAGCCGATTGCAGGTGTTGTAGGTGCATTACTCGTTGTCTATGTTGAAGCAATTTTACCATTTGCCCTATCATTTGCTGCAGGAGCAATGATTTTAGTTGCTGTTCATGAGTTAATTCCAGAGTGCCAAAAAAACCAGAACGAGCAGCCTTATTTGGCTACTATGGGTATCATACTTGGTTTCGCCGTTATGATGCTATTGGATGTTATGTTAGGTTGAGCTATTAAAGGGTTAACAGCATAGCATTTTAAAGTAAGGTCTTGTGCTTTATTTTTACGTAGGTTTTTTGGTTATAATATATAGAAAAGGGGCTGTCGCATTGAAGCGACGCCCCTTTTTTGGAGGATAGTGAAATGTGCGCCCAAGGCGAGATTCGTACACGTAGGCGTACTTCGTACGGTAGAGTGCGAGGTCGCGCCTAAAAAATGAAGAGAGCTTGCAACAAAACCGCAAGCTCTCAACCTTTAAATTTCACTAAAATAATTGTTTATACTTAATTTCAAGAGGAAATGTGTCATTATTTGGTCTAAACTTATTGCAACATCCCCTTGCTATTTTATTTGTTTGCTTTTGCCGTGTCCTCGTTTTCGTCCTCGTCTTCGGTGCGATTTATTATCATATTAAAAAAATTTTTTATCATTGTTCTCTTTTTTACCTTTGGTGGACTTTCTTTTTTATAATTCTTTAATTGCTCATCTAAAAATTCCTTGCTTTCCTCGGACATATATTCGAGCTGCTCCTCGTCCTCGCCTTTTATCCTTTTGTAGAAATTATAAACCTTTAATGCACCCTGTGTGTCTGCTTTGATTCCATCTATTAGTAGTGACACGCGTTTTTTTACAAAAATATACGCAAGCTCCAAGGCTACCTGTAAAATCCAGCCTATTATCATAAGTGCAACTATGATTAAGGAAATCAAATCGGCTTCCCTTGTGGAAATAAAAAGTGCGTAAATTGCTATGCCGAGCGAAACCGTTTTTGCTGAGAATTTTATAATTCTATATATTACTTTTACTTTCTTTTTAGTATCCTTGTCCTTCTTACTATCCTTGTTGTGTGTGACTATGTAAAAACCCAAATATGCTACTGATACTACTAATAAAACTATATTTACTATAAGATTGCCTGTTTTTGCAATTATCGAGTATAACGGAAATATTATTGCTAATGCCTGTACTATTATTACAGCGATAAAGGCAACTCTTTTTATGTCGTCAACCATTTTGTTAAAGGCTGCTTTGGTATAATCAAACATTTTAGGTATCCTTTCCTTTATATGTCGTATTTTGTCGTCTATTATTATTTTAGCATATAACAAGCTCAAAAGCAACAAAAAAAGCCACAGGGTGTGGCTTTTTTTACTATTTGTTCAATTTTGAATAGGTTTTTTGCGTGAATTTTTCTGCAAAAATTATAAATCTTTCGTGAGTGCCCTCTCCAATGAGTCCAGAGTCATCATATGCCTTTACACTAAATACAATGCGTCTGCCATCAACCTCTGTAACCTCAGCCTCAGCCCAAGCCCTCATACCAACAGGTGTTGCGCTTAGGTGCTTTACGTTCATTAAGGTTCCAACGGTGCTTTGTCCCTCATCAAGCTCGCTTGCAATACACTTGTAGGCGCATTCCTCCATTAAAGCTACCATTCGTGGTGTAGCCAAAACCTCAAGCTCGCCACTGCCAAAAACCCTTGCTGTATCATTTTTTGTAACAGTTATTTCAATTATATTTTTATTCCCCGTCGTTATCATTTGTAATCTCCTGTTTCTTATATCTGTGCTTTACCATCATCTGTGATAAAAATGCAATTGCCTGAAGTGGAACACCTAAAATAAATATTTGCCAAAAGTTCTCTTGCGGTACGATAAAGAAAAGCATATGTAAATATACAGCCAATATAGTTGTCCACATTGTAAAGGAAACTAAAATAAATTTTACTATCCAATTAAACAAGGATCTACCAGATATGCACACAACCGCGGATGTTAATGGCAATGCCCACATAAATACAATCCAAAAATCAGGTCTGTATAAAAATAAAATAACAGCAAAAAGCATAATTACCGCGCCAGAAAGCGCGCACATCCATATTCTATATAGCTTAGCGTACTTTGCGCTCTCGTCAATCTTTTCTGCCTCGCACTCCTCACCAACAAGGTCATTCATAGTGATACCATAAAATTGGCAAATATCATAAAGCACGTTAAGGTCGGGCAAGGTATCTCCCTTTTCCCAACGAGAAATTGCTTTGTCGGAGTAATTTAATTTTTCAGCAAGCTCAGCCTGTGTAAGCCCTCGCTGCTTTCGTAATGCGCCGAGATTTTTCGACACAATTGACTTAACATCCTTCATAAAGCCTCCTAATCAAAAATATGCGACTAAGTGTCGATAATTTTATTTTCAGTTATCTTTTATGTTTTATTGTTTTATATATTATACTATATTCATAAGCGAAAATCAAGGGTTTTTTCGCCAATTCTACAATTTGTAGAGTGAAATTCTACTATTTTAAGAATTAAGATTTTTATTTTTAGAATTAAATTTTAAATATGTCCTGTACTTTTTAATGCTTTTTTGATATTATTCAATTAAAGATGACGTATTTTGTTGTCTGTATTTCAGCCTTTTTGGCTGCATTTAATGCTTTTGGAGGTGAATCCTTTTTGGCGAAGAAAAAAGAGCCGATATATTATAAGGACGAGTATTCAGACGTTGTCCCTGCTCTTTCCAAGGAGCCTATCGTCATTGACGAGAATTATAAATATTATCACACCTCGTTTATAAAAAAGCTAACACACTTTTTTTGGCTGAGAATTGTTTTCACACCGATTGCGTTTTTGTATTCAAAAATTGCACATCACCACAAAATCGTGAACAAGAAGCTACTAAAAAATTTCAAGCACACAGGCTACTTTATGTATGCTAACCATACTCAAGAAATCGGCGATGCATTTATGCCACATTTTTTGAACTTTCCAAAAGAGGACTTTTTTATAATTCACCCTGACAATTTAGCTCTTCCCTTTCTTGGAAGGCTACTTCCTACGCTTGGCGGTATTCCATTGCCAAGTAACGCTAAGGCGTTTAAAAATTTCAATGATGTTATTGAAAAGCGCATAAGGGAAAGAAAATGCGTTATTGTATATCCCGAGGCGCACGTTTGGCCATATTACACGGGGATAAGACCCTTTAATGACACATCGTTTGCTTATCCACTTAAATATGATGTACCAACCTTCTGCTTTACTAACACTTATCAAAAAAGAAGATTTTCTAAAAAACCGAAAATCGTCACCTATATCGATGGTCCATTCTATGCTAACCCGGATTTAAGTCCTAAGGAGCAAAGAAGACATCTTCAAGAGCAGGTTTATGAATGTATGTGTGAGCGTAGCAAAAATAGCAGCGTCACCTTCATTGAATATATAAAATCAAATGGCGAAAACGCACAAAAGGAGGAAAACGAGCAATAGAACATTTAAAACGCAATAGAATATTATAGCACGACTTAGTGCTTTATGTGGTTTTCCACTTTACATACATAATGGCTTTTACGGGCACATTATGTCCAGTAGATATATGACATACAACACTTGGTGTTGATATTTTTTGAAAGAGAGATTTATAATGAACCGAAATATTATTCCCGTATTTTTTTCATGTGATGATAACTATATGCCCTTCTTATCCGTTGCTATCCGTTCACTTATAGACAACGCATCAAAGGACTATAGATATGAAATTTCAATTCTTAATTCAGGTCTTAAGGAAGAAAACAAGCAAAGGATTTTGTCAATGCAGGACGAAAATCTTACTATAAAATTTATAGATGTAACAAGCAAGCTTTCAAGATTTGGCAAGCTTTTACACACAAGAGATTATTATACTATCGCAATTTATTTCCGCCTTTTCATTCCTGCTATGTTTCCAAAGTATAAAAAGGCTATTTATCTCGACTCGGATATAGTTGTTCTTGATGATATTTCAAAGCTCTACTTTACCGAGCTTGATAATAATTTATTGGCAGGCGTTAGTGACGATGTTATTGCTTCTCGTCCTGACTTTATTGATTATGCTGAAAAGGGCGTTGGCATTAAGCACGAGAAGTATTTTAATTCCGGTATGCTTTTGATGAATCTTGACCTTATGAGAGAAATTGATATTGAGGAAAGATTTGCCGAGCTTTTAAACACATACCACTTCCCTACAGTTTGTCCAGACCAAGACTATCTTAATGTTATTTGTAAGGATAGAGTGCTCTATCTTGACAAGGGCTGGAACAAGATGGCAATTAACAATAACTACGAAGGCAAGCCTATGGTTATCCACTTTAACAACTTTGCTAAGCCTTGGCAGCACGACGACGTTCATTATGGCGAATATTTTTGGGAATACGCCAACAAAACAGAATTTAAGGATATAATAAGAGAAATCAGAGAAAATTTCTCTGATGAGGATATGCAAAAGCAAATTGAGGGTGCAGAAAATCTTGTAAAGAGTGTTGATGAAATAATTCACGATGAAAAGAACTTCTGCAATACCCTATTTGATGGAGTTGTAGGATAATATGGATAACAAAAGCACCACTCTGTCCAAGGACAGATTAGATGTTATAAACAAAATTAAGGAATGCGAAAGGCTTGGACTTTTTAACGAGGACGTTGAACCAGACCCCCCGTCAAGAATGATAATGCCCAATGAAATTGACTACTTAAGAAAAAGGCCTCTTAGCAAAATTAAATCCTATTTTGCTTATAGAGGAGCAAAAAAATTTTTAAACAAGCTTGTAAAAAGCAAAAGCTTAATAGTCAAGGAATACAAGGGAGTTGAGCATTTTTCAGGCTTAGATTGTGGCGCTATTATTACGTGCAACCATTTTAACATTTGTGACTGCTTTGCTATGCATCTTTTGTACGAGCAAACAGGCTTTAAAATGAGAAAGCGTAAAATATATCGTGTAATAAGGGAAGGTAATTACACCTTGTTTGATGGACTTTTCGGACTTCTTATGCGGCACTTTTACACTCTTCCGCTTTCTTCTAATCTTCAAACAATGAAGAAATTTAAGGAAAGCATAAAAATACTTTTAGAGCGTAAAAATTTCATTCTTGTTTACCCTGAGCAGTCAATGTGGTTTAACTATCGCAAGCCAAGACCATTAAAAATTGGCGCATTTATGTTTGCGGCACAAAATAATGCTCCTGTTTTACCCTGCTTTATAACAATGAGGGACACAGAAAACATCGGCGTTGACGGCGCATACATTCAAGAATATACCATTCACGTAAGAGAGCCAATTTATCCGGACCCAGAAAAAAATGCAAGAGAAAACGCACAATATATGATGGATGAAAACTATCGTGTATGGAAGGAAATTTATGAGGAGGAATATGGTATTCCTCTTGTATATGATACCGAAAGCAAGCTCGACCCTCAGTAAGGTGCTGAGGTGTTACCTACGTAAAAAGGCTGTTGCAAAATGCAACAGCCTTATTTTTTTATAATATTTCTTTTAATGACCTTATATAAGGATAGGATTTATTCTCAAGCATTTTGTAAACAGCCACAAGTCCACAATCAATGCTATCAACATTATGAGTGTCGGAATTTACTACAAATGGCTTTCTTGATTTTGCAATTCTATCAATTATATAGTTTTCGGGATATGCCTCTGTGCGATAGCCACGTGAAATAGCACCTGTGTTAATTTCAAAAATGGCAGGAGTTAATAAAAGCTCGCTAAGTGCATCGCTTACTGCTTTTTTGTATCTATCACAGCTTGTATCAATCATCGGAAGCACTTCATTAAACTTGGTTACAACGTCAAAATGGCCTATTATTTGACATTTTGTCTTGTTGTAGATATCCTTTACCAGCTTGTAATAGTCCTCACAATATGAATACACGTCGCCATTATACTCATCCTCAACGAATTTCTTCATCTCCTCAGCACTTGTATCAACGGATAGATATTTTCCGTTTTTATATACATAGTGAACGGAGCCTATTACATAATCATAGCCCTTTGTTGAGGTGGTTGAAAAATAATCCTGCTCAATGCCTACATAGATTTTTATTTTGTCCTTATATTTTTCTCTTAAGTCAAAAATTGTTTTCTTGTAAAGCTCAATTTCTTCCATTTTCATCGTCCACGAGCAGTCAAAATCTAACGGAGAGTGTCCAGAAAAGCCTATTTCACTTAGTCCCTTTTCTATCGCAGAGACAACCATTTCCTCGGCTGTATTCTTGCCGTCGCAAAAGGTTGTATGTGTATGATAATTAGTTATAATCATTTTGTCATTTTTTCCTGCTTAACCTTGTGGTCTATTACGTGGCGAGAAGCAAGCTCCTTTTGAATATCCTCAACGCTAATGCCCATTTCTACCATCAAAACCATTACGTGATATGCAAGGTCAGCTATTTCGTAAATTGTTTCCTTTTTGTCGTTTGCCTTGCCTGCGATAATAACCTCAGTGGATTCCTCGCCTACCTTTTTAAGAATTTTGTCAATTCCCTTTTCAAAAAGGTACGTTGTATATGAGCCCTCTGGCTTATCCTTCTTTCTGCCAACTAAGAGGTCATATAGCCCTTCTATATTAAATTCGTGTCTTTCGTCACTTTTCCATACATCGTTTGTAAAGCAGGTATCTGTACCTGTATGACAGGCAGGACCGTCTTTTTCTACAACTACGGTCAATGCGTCCATATCACAGTCGGCAGTTATTGAAACAATATGCTGATAGTTGCCACTTGTTTCACCCTTTAACCATAGCTCTTTTCTTGAACGGCTATAGAAGCACGTAAGTCCCTTTTCCATTGAAATTTCAAGGCTCTGCTTGTTCATATAAGCAACGGTTAAAACCTTTTTTGAGAAGGCATCAACTACTACTGCAGGAATTAGTCCATTTTCATCAAATTTAAGCTTTTCTATATCTATCATAATTATATCCTCACCTTTATACCATTTTGCGATAGCTCCCTTTTAAGCTCGCTGATTTTTATTTCACCAAAGTGGAAAACTGATGCCGCAAGACCTGCGTCAATATCGGGAATTTCTTTAAATAAATCAATAAAGTGGCTAACCTTGCCTGCCCCTCCTGATGCAATAACCGGAACCTTTACAACCTCGCACACAAGCTTTAAAAGCTCTATGTCAAAGCCATTCTTTACTCCGTCTGTATCTATGGAGTTTACTACTATTTCACCAGCGCCAAGCTCAACGCCCTGCTTTATCCAAGAAATTGCTTCCTTGCCTGTGTCATATCTGCCACCAGCTGAAAATACTCTAAATTCACCATCTACTCTTTTTATATCAGCAGAAAGCACAACGCATTGTGAGCCATAGCGCTTAGCTGCCTCATACATAAGATTTGGATTTTTTATTGCGCCTGTATTTACGCTAACCTTGTCTGCGCCACATTTTAAAACTCTGTCAAAGTCCTCTAAGGTATTTATACCTCCACCAACGGTAAGCGGAATAAACACATTTTGGGCTACCTTTGTTAAAATGTCGGTAAAGAGCTTTCTTTCCTCGCAGGAGGCTGTTATATCATAAAAAACAAGCTCGTCTGCTCCGTTTGCCGAGTAATAGCTCGCAAGCTCGATGGGTGATGAAACATCGTTCAAGCCCTCAAAATTAACACCCTTTACTACTCTGCCATTCTTTACATCGAGGCAGGGTATTATTCTTTTTGTTATCATTTTGCCACCTCGATAGCTTCCTTTAAATCAATTGCGCCTGTGTAGTACGCCTTGCCAATAATTGCACCATAGATATTCATTCCTCTTAGAGCCTTTATATCGTCAATCGTTGACACTCCACCAGAGGCAACTATATCAAGTGAGTATTTCTGACTAAGAGCCTTGTATAATTCAAGGTTAGTACCCTTCATTGCTCCGTCCTTGGAAATATCGGTGCAAATTACTGTTTTTACGCCTAACATCTGCATCTTTGATAGAAATTCCTCTAATGAATATTGGCTTTTTTCTATCCAACCCTTAATTGCAATATAGCCATCCTTTACGTCTGCGCCTACTGCAATTTTTTCGCCATACAATGAAAGCGCTTCCTTTAAAAATTCCTCGTTTGTTACTGCGCTTGTGCCAAGAATAACACGATTTGCTCCATTTTCAAGGTATTTTTTAACTGTTTGAATATCGCGTATTCCTCCACCTATTTCTAAAAACAGGCTTGTTTCCTCAGCGATTTTTTTAACTATTTCTATGTTTGGAGTTGTGCCAAGCCTTGCGCCCTCTAAATCAACCACGTGAATGTATTTTGCGCCTTGCTTTTCAAAGCTTATAGCCACCTCCCAGGGCTTTTCACTATAAACAGTCATTTGATTATAGTCACCCTTGAAAAGACGAACTGCCTTTTTGTCATACAAATCTATTGCAGGAAATATCTTCATTTATTACTCCATTTCGCAAAATGCTCTTAAGATATTAAGTCCAACCTCTCCACTCTTTTCGGGGTGGAATTGGCAACCCATTACATTGTCCTTGCCTACAATTGCAGGAAGCTCCTTGTCATATTCACAGCTTGCAATAAGTGACTCCTCACAGTTGCTTGCAAAATATGAGTGAACAAAATAAACAAAGTCACCATTTTTTATATATTTTAAAAGTGGACTTTCCTTTTTGAAAATCAAAGCATTGTAGCCTATGTGTGGAATTTTAAGCTCACTATTTATTACGCCATTCATTCCTACAACCTCGCCCTTTAAAAGGCCAAGACCTGTGTGCTCTCCAAACTCATAGCTCTTTTCAAAAAGCATTTGCATTCCAAGACAAATACCCATTATTTTTTTGCCTTTTTTTGCCTCGTCTATTATTACTCTATCAAGTCCTGTAGCCCTTAACTTTGCTATTGCATCCTCAAAAGCGCCAACACCCGGAAGGATAATTTTGTCGCATTTTCTAATAGTATCCTCATCAGAGGTTACTATTGCATCTACGCCTATATATTTAAGTGATGATACTACGGAAAAAAGATTTCCTACACCGTAGTCAACTATTGCTATCATTAGATTACTCCTTTTGTTGAAGGAACTTCGTCTTTATATTTTTCATCTATTTCGCACGCTTCCTTAAGACATCTTGCAAGTGCCTTGAAGATACCCTCTATTATGTGGTGCGAATTTACTCCTGCAAGCTCTCTTATGTGCGTTGTAATTCCACTTTCTCTTGCAAAGGCGCACAAAAACTCCTCGCAAAGCTCGGTGTCAAAATCACCAACCTTAGATGCAGGAATATCAAGCTTAGTATATAAACCACCTCTGCCAGAGATGTCAACTGCACACATAATAAGCGCCTCATCCATTGGCAAAATTACGTCGGCATATCTCTTAATGCCCTTCTTTTCTCCAAGCGCATCCTTTATTGCCTTGCCAAGACAAATAGCAATATCCTCTGCTGTGTGGTGGTAATCTACATTTGTATCTCCCTTGCAAAATACATCAAGGTCAAAGCGAGAATGCTTTGCAAAAAGAGTTAGCATATGGTCAAGGAAGCCACAGCCTGTGTCTATATTTCCCTTGCCTGTACCGTCAAGGCTCACCAAAAGCTTAATGTCAGTTTCATTCGTTTTTCTTATAATTTCAGCGTTTCTCATTTTATTTCCTCCAAAATGGAAATTACTTTTTTAATTAAGATATCCATTTGCTCCCTTGTGCCAATGGTTATACGGTTGTAGTCCTTTATTTTGTCCTTGGTAAAGTGACGCACCAAAACGCCATTTTCCTTGAGCCTTTTATAAAGATGCTCCCCTTGTATTTTATCGTGCTTTGCAAAGATAAAATTCGCCTTGGATTCAAGAATATCAAAGCCTATTTTTTTAAGCTCGGCTACTGTATATTCTCTTGTTTTTATTATTTCCTTACAGTTGTCCATATAGTATTTATTGTCATCTATTGCCACAGCTCCTGCTATTTGGCTAAGACGATTTACGTTATATGGATTTGTTGAATATTTTATAGTGTTTAAGTCATTTATAAGAGCCTTGTTGCCTATGCCGAAGCCTATTCTGCCTCCTGCCATAGAGCGTGATTTTGAAAATGTCATCGTAACTAAAAGGTTATCATATTTTTTAGTTAAGCCCACTGCGCTTTGCCCACCGAAATCTATATATGCCTCATCAATTATTACGACATTTTCGGGGTTCGATTTTGCGATTTTTTCAATTTCTTCAAGGCTAAGATATATTCCTGTTGGTGCGTTGGGGTTGGCTATTACTATATTTTCATTTATGCCTATGTAATCGTTTACATCAATTGTGAAATCGTCCTTTAGCGGAATTTCCCTATATTTGACGTTGTTTATTTTAGCAAAAACAGAATAAAAGCCATATGTTATATCGGGAAAAGCAATCCCTCTATCGCTATCGCAAAATGCCATAAAGGCAAAGTTCAAAACCTCATCCGAGCCATTTGTAACCAATACCTCGCTTTTATCTACACCATATAAATCAGCTATTTTCTTGGTTAAAACGGAGCACTCGGGGTCTGAGTATAAATGGAGCCTTTCAGCCTCGCTTTTTACTGCATCGAAAACACCCTTGCTTGGCAAATATGGCGATTCGTTAGTATTTAATTTTATATACTTCATATCCTTAGGCTGCTCGCCAGGCGTATATGGAACCAAGGTTGAATATTTTTGGCTGAAAAATCTGCTCATTTTTACTCCTTGTTTTTATTCTTCAAATCTTATTGTTGCGCTCTTTGCGTGTGCGTGTAGGCCTTCCTTATCAGCAAATTTCGCAATCTTATCATATACCTTATTAAGTGCGTCCTTGGTGTAATAGGTAAACTGTGATTTCTTTACAAAATCGTCAACTGAAAGAGGTGATGAAAACCTTGCGCTACCACTTGTCGGAAGGGTGTGGTTTGGTCCTGCAAAGTAGTCTCCAAGCGCCTCGGGACAATACTTACCCATAAATATTGAGCCTGCGTGCTTGATTTTGTCAAGATAATCAAATGGATTATCTACGCAAATTTCAAGGTGCTCTGGCGCTATTTCGTTTGCTATATCAATAGCTAAAAGCAAATTGTTTTCTGCTACTATGATTTTACCATTTTTATCTATTGAATATCTTGCAATTTCCTCTCTTGGAAGGAGTGGAATTTGTCTTTCAAGCTCGTCACTTACCTTTTTTGCAAATTCCATTGTGTCAGTTACTAAAACTGCGCTTGCCATTTTATCGTGCTCAGCCTGTGAAAGAAGGTCTGCTGCAACATATCTTTCATCACAGGTAGAGTCTGCTACTACTAAAATTTCGCTTGGACCTGCTATCATATCTATTGATACTCTGCCAAACACCTGCTTTTTAGCTTCGGCAACGTATGCGTTACCCGGTCCTACAATTTTATCGACCATAGGAATTGTTTGGGTTCCATATGCGAGTGCGCCTACTGCCTGTGCTCCACCAACCTTGAATATTCTATCAACGCCTGCGATTTTAGCGCTTGCCAAAATAGCAGGGTTAACCTTACCGTCCTTTGATGGTGGTGTTACCATTACAATTTCGTTACAGCCAGCAATTTTAGCAGGAATACTATCCATTAAAACAGTTGATGGGTATGCTGCTGTACCACCCGGAACGTAAAGTCCAACCCTTTCAATAGGTGTTACCTTTTGTCCTGTAACTACTCCGTCCTTTTCGCTTATTATAAAGCTGTTTCTTACCTGCTTTTTGTGGAAGGCTTCAATATTTTCCTTTGCTTCCTTAACTATTTCGATAAATTCCTTATCTACAAGCTCGAAAGCCTCATCAATTTCTGCCTTGGTAACCTCTAAGCTGTCAAGCCTTACCTTATCGAATTTTTCTGCATACTCGTAAAGTGCCTTGTCGCCGTTTTTCTTTACGTTTTCAATAATGCCAGAAACGACCTCTTCAACGCCTGAGGCGATATTGTCACGTGCGAAAATCTCGCTATTTGAAACCTCGCCATATTTATAAATCTTAATCATTTTATTTTACCTGTTCTTTTAAAAACGCTGTGATTTTTTCAATTTGCTCTGTTTTAAATTTGAAGCTTGCCTTATTGACAATCAGTCTTGCTGAAATAGGCACTATTTCTTCCTTTACCTCTAAGTCGTTTTCCTTTAAGGTTGTTCCTGTTTCAACAATATCGACAATTACGTCTGACAAATCAAGAATGGGGGCAAGCTCTATTGAGCCATTTAATTTAATTATATCAATGTCACGACATTTGCCTGAATAGTATTTCTTTGCTATATTTGCAAATTTTGTGGCTACTCTTAGTGTTTTTGTGTTGTCGTCATAAAAGTCCTTCTTTGCGGCAACTGCCATTCTGCATTTACCTATATTCAAGTCAAGAAGCTCATAAACATCTGGCATATATTCAAGCAAAATATCCTTGCCACATACGCCAATATCGGCAGCTCCTCTTTCTACGTATATTGATACGTCGGAGGGCTTTACCCAGAAATAGCGAACTCCCTTTTCCTCGTTTTCAAAAATGAGCTTTCTGTTATTCTCTAAAATGGAAGGGCATTCATAGCCACAGTCTTGAAACATTTTATATACCTTTTCGCCAAGGCGACCCTTGGGTAGTGCTACGTTTATCATTTTGCCTCCATATTTATTAGTTCTTTATATCTTAATTTTTTGGGAATTGATTTTTGCGCGCTAACGCTCTTTCCCTCGCTTATAAATGTATCAACCGCTTTTTGAACCTTGTTTAAATCGCTTTTGTCTGAATACAAAATAAGCATATCTACATCGTATTCCTTTTTGTCAAAGCATATTTTTTCTAAGAGATTTGTGTAAATAGCAAAGCCTACTCCGCTTGATGTCTTGCCCATTTTTTCAAGAAGCTTGTCGTATCTGCCACCAAAAAGCACGCTCTCAAATATGCCCTTTATAAATCCGTTGAATACTATTCCGTTATAGTAATTCATATCGTTTACTATTGAAAAGTCGATACGAATATTGTCAAGGTCCTCTGTGCCCTCAAGCATTTTTATAAGCGACTTTAATTCATTTACTGCCAATTCAAGCTCATTATTAGCCTTGAAGCTATCAAGTCTTTCAAATACTGATTTTGGGCTACCATAAATGCCGACAAAGCTTGAAAGCATTTGCGCCTTTTCATCATCAACGCCATATTTTTGGCATATTGCGCTTATTTCGTGTGCGCTCTTCTTTTTTATACATTCAGCAATTTCACTCTTAAAATTATCATTTGCGCTTATGCTATTTAAAAGCGCAGACAATATTCCCATATGCGAAATCTCTAAAACATAGTCGCTTGAAACTGTATTTAAGGTCTTCATTGCAAGACAAAGCGTCTCGTACATATCGTATAGGTCAATATCACCTATACATTCAAGACCCATTTGCATAATTTCCTCAAATTCTCTTGTGTTTCCGGAAATTCTATATACATTTTCATTATAATATACCTTGTTTTTTATGCCCCTTGCATCGGATGCATTTTTAATAATTGACAAGGTTACGTCCGGCTTTAATGCAAGAAGCTTGCCATTTGTATCAGTGAAGGTTATTATACCGTCGCCAACTAAAAAATCCTTGTTTTTTGCATATAGGTCATATTCCTCAAATTTATTCATCTTGTATGGAAGATAACCATACTTTGAATATAGTGAGCGTAATGCCACTATAATTTTTTCCTCACTCTTTAGGTATTTCTCTATCATTTCTTGCCCTCTAATCTATCAAGTATCATTGAATATCCACCGTTTCCATATTCAAGGCATCTATTAACTCGGCTAATTGTTGCTGTGCTCATGCCTGTTTCCTTTGTTATATCGGCATAGTTTGCGCCACTTCTTAGCATACTTGCTGCTTTAAGTCTTTGAGCTATTTCTAAAACCTCTTTTACTGTGCAGGCATCCTCGAAGAATTTATAGCACTCTTCTACTGAATTTAATGATAATATTGCTTCAAACAGCTTATCTACTGCTTCATTATGCAATTTGTTCATTTTATGCTCCTTTTTATCATTGGTAAAAAAATTTATGTTTTAACGCTTTAGTGTACTAAAATATTATAATACTTTTATTTTATATTGTCAATAGTTTATATTATATTTATGTAAGAAAAAACAGATGCACAAATGCGTGTTATCCTTAACGGAGAACACGCAATGAATTGCAACCTTGCGGTTGCATGAATTGAAAGCTGTGCTTTCGTGAATTGCCTGCGGCATGAATTGTGCTTTACGGCACATTGGTTGCAATTCAATTCATGTGAGCGACGAATTGCACAGCAATTCCGCGAGCAAATCATGGCGGAGCCAATTCATGATGCGTATGCATCAATTCATTCATAAAAACGAACAGAGCAAGAATAGAAGGAGGTTTATCCTTTCACTCTTGCTCTGTTAGTATAAAGTGATATTCTTTGCTGACGCAAAGAGTGATATTGTCGCACAGCGACAGTGATATTGAAGCCTTGTGGCTTCAGTGATATTCTATTCGCCCTAAACTTGCGTAGCAAATATAACTCGGCATAAGCCGAATATCACTGCGTAGCAATAGAACTCGCCAAAGGCGAATAGAGTTAGCGTGATACTCCGTTAAGAGTATCACGCTATTGTGCATCTGTTTTTAATTATTTTATTACTGCAATAAGCTCAACCTCTACAAGCGCGCCCTTTGGTAAATCCTTTACTGCAACACAGCTTCTTGCTGGCTTTTGAGTAAAGTATTTTGCATAAACACCATTGAAGCTTGCAAAGTCGTTTATATCGTATAGGAAGCACGTAGTTTTTACTACATTTTCAAAGCTTGTGCCTGCTTCCTCTAAAACTGCGCCGAGGTTTTTCATAACCTGCTCAGTTTGCGCTTCAATATCGGTTGCTTCTATATTTCCACTCTCTGGATTTATCGGAATTTGTCCTGAGGTATAAAGCATATTTCCACAAATTATCGCCTGTGAATATGGTCCTATTGCTCCAGGTGCTTTATTTGTTGCTACTTTTTTTAACATATTTCTCTCCTTATATAAGCTTAAAGCCAAATTCGGTAAGTGCCCTTTTTATTTGCTCTATATGGTCGTAATTTCTTGTTTCAAGCACTATTCTCAAATAGCATCCATTTACGTCTGAGCCCTCGTTTGCTCTTTCGTGGTGAACGGAAATTACATTACCACCAAGGTCAGCAATTATACGTGAAACATTCTTTAATTGTCCCGGCTTGTCAGCAAGCTCTATCATAAACTGACATGTTCTTCCAGACATTAGAAGTCCTCTTTTTATTACTCTTGACAAAATTGTAACATCTATGTTACCGCCTGAGAGCAAGCACACTACCTTTTTGCCCTTTATATCAAGCTTGCCAAACATTGCAGCGGCAACTGCTATTGCTCCAGCGCCCTCAGTAACAAGCTTTTGCTGCTCCATAAGTGCTAAGATAGCTGCTGAGATTTCATCATCAGTTACGCTAACTATATCGTCAACATATTTTTTGCAAATTTCGTATGTAAGATTACCAGGCTTTTTAACAGCGATACCATCAGCAATTGTTGAAACGCTTGAAAGCTCCTCGATTTGAGAATGCTTTACAGAGTTAAGCATAGATGGCGCTCCACTTGCCTGTACACCATAAACCTTAACCTTGGGGTTGAGCATTTTTATTGTGTAGGCAACGCCTGAGATAAGTCCTCCACCACCTATTGGCACTATTACTGCGTCAAGGTCGGGAAGCTGGTCAATAAGCTCTAAGGCTATTGTGCCCTGTCCCGCTATAACGTCCTCATCATCAAATGGATGAATAAAGGTATAGCCCTTCTCGTCACGGAGCTGAAGTGCTTTTTTGTATGCGTCATCATAAACACCCTCTACTAAGCATACCTCTGCGCCATAGCTTTTTGTTGCTTCAATTTTAGAAATTGGCGCTCCGTCGGGCAAGCAAATTACTGCCTTTATTCCGTTCTTTTGAGCTGAAAGAGCGACACCCTGTGCGTGATTTCCTGCTGAGCAGGCTATAACGCCTCTTTCCTTTTCCTCTTGGCTAAGGCAAGACATTTTGTAGTAAGAGCCTCTTACCTTGAATGAGCCTGTTACCTGTAGGTTTTCTGTTTTAAGATAGATTTGCGCATCCTTTACGAGCTTTGGTGCGTAAATTACGTCTGTTTTACGAATTACGCCCTTTAATGCGTAGCTTGCGCGATATACGTTATCAAGTGTTAACATATTTCCTCTTTCCTTTATTAAATTACATAAGACTGTCTATAAATTGCTCAGCACAGCGTGCAGAGCGATAGCCTCTATTTAGTGCAAATGCCTCTGCTTTGATTTCAAGCTCCTTTACGTCCATAGTAATGTTTTTTCTCTTTGCAAGCTCTCTTACTATTTCAAGATAAAGTGCCTTAGGTGGCTTAGCAAATAAAATGGTTAAGCCAAAGCGCTCAGATAGTGACAGGGTTTCTTGCACTGAATCATTTCTGTGCACGTCATCTCCCTCACGCTCACCAAATGTTTCCTTTACTATATGACGGCGATTGCTTGTTGCATAAATTACTGCATTTTTAGCCTTGGCAGATGCAGAGCCCTCAAGGGTTGCCTTTAGCATACTGAAGTTGTCGTCGTTTTGATTAAAGGACAAATCATCAATAAATATTATAAACTTTAGCGGGTTTTTACCAATTTGAGCCATAATTTTAGGTAAGAGCAAAAGCTGATTTTTTCTTATCTCAATAAGTCTTATGCCCTTGTCAAACAAGTGGTTTGCTACCGCCTTAACGGTTGAGGACTTACCTGTGCCCGCATCTCCATAAAGAAGAATGTTGGCAGCCGGGCGATTTTGCAAAAACGCTTCGGTATTATCAAGCACCCTTCTTCTTTCCTCTAAGTAGCCGACAAAGTCCTCAATTTTAGACTCGTCTGCACTGACAACGGGAATTATCTGTCCGTTTTCATCAGAGGCAAGCATACAGTTAGAGGCATATATACCATAACCATATTTTTCAATGTTCTCAACACGCCTTTTATATTCCTTTTTTAAATCAATTTTGTCCGTGTCATAGTCGGGCAAGTGAAAATTAACGCCCATATCGTATGCAAAGCGCTCACTTGTAAGAGCACAAAAGTCATTTAAAATATCAAGCTCAAAATCAGTTGATTTTTCAATGCTCTTGCTTATTTGTTGCTTATTCGCTATCGCCTTTACGTAAACATTTTCGTCCTCAAAAAGCATTTTAGCGACACTTGTTGAGAGATTTCCACCCTTTTTGTAAATTTCAGAAACGAAGGAGGCATACTTTTTTATCTTCTCCTTTTTGTCGTTTTCCTCACAATATTCAATAAATGAATTTATAAGCTTGTTCTTTAAAAGTCCTCTAAATACTGTGAAAAGGCAAAATCCCGAATATACTTCATTTATTTTAGACATTTTTTGCCTCAAAGATTTTCTATAATTTTATCTGTAATTTCCGTTGTTGAAAGTGAAGGTGCACCGTGTGCTAAATCTGCTGTACGATAGCCAGCTAAAAGCACCTTGTCAACTGCATTTATAATTGCATCGCTTTCCTCTTTTAATGAGAAGGAATAAAGTAGCATCATAGCAGCTGAAAGAATTGTTGCTATTGGGTTTGCTATATTCTTGCCTGCTATGTCAGGTGCTGAGCCATGTATTGGCTCATAAAGTCCTCTTGTATTATCAGACAAGGATGCTGATGGGAGCATTCCAATTGAGCCTGTAATTTGTGAAGCCTCATCGGAAAGAATATCTCCAAACATATTAGATGTTACAATAACATCAAATTGTGCAGGGTTGCGTACAAGCTGCATAGCTGCATTGTCAACAAGCATATCAGCGCACTCTACATCGGGATATTTTTCGCTATATTCGTGAACTATTTTTCTCCAAAGACGTGAGCTTTCAAGCACGTTTGCCTTGTCAATGCTTATAAGCTTCTTTCTTCTCTTTCTTGCTGTTTCAAACGCAACCTTTGCAATTCTTTCAATCTCCATACGGCTGTATGCTTCTGTATCGTACGCTTCCTCACCATATTTGCCCTGGCGCATGCCACGCTCACCAAAATAAATACCACCTGTAAGCTCACGTACTATCATAATGTCAAAGCCGTTTGCAACAATATCCTCTCTTAATGGACAATCACCCTTTAATGCAGGATAAAGCTTTGCTGGGCGAAGGTTTGTGAAAAGTCCCATTGCACTTCTAATGCCTAAAAGAGCCTTTTCAGGACGCATATTGCCTGGTAATGTGTCCCACTTAGGTCCACCAACTGCTCCAAGAAGCACGCTGTCAGATGCCAAGCATCCCTCAACTGTTTCCCTTGGTAGTGGTTCACCACACGCATCAATTGCACAGCCACCTATTAAATATGGTGTAAAATTAAACACGTGTCCGTACCTTTTGCCAATTTCTTCAAGAACTCTAACTGCGCTATCTACTATTTCAGGGCCTATTCCATCACCCTTTAATAATGCTATATTGTAATTCATTTTTCCAACCTCAACCTATTTTGATTATTTAAGCTCACCCTTTTTGATGGTCTCTATAAGTCCACCATTGGTTATTATCTTTTGAATAAACTCCGGGAAGGGCTGTGTTTTAAAGCTCTTGCCTGTTGTTCTATTGTAAATAATACCGTTATCAAGGTCAGCCTCAACCTTATCTCCATCGTTTATATTGTCAACTGCCTCATCACATTCCAAAATGGCAAGCCCTATGTTTATTGAGTTACGATAGAAAATTCTTGCAAAGCTCTTTGCTATTACAAGGCTAATTCCACTTGCCTTTATTGCTATTGGCGCATGCTCTCTTGATGAGCCACAGCCGAAGTTGAAGCCTGCCACCATAATATCGCCCTCTTCAACCTTTTTTGTAAAGTCCTTATCAATATCCTCCATACAGTGAGAAGCAAGCTCCTTATGGTCACTTGTATTAAGATATCTTGCAGGGATTATTACGTCTGTATCTACATTATCACCGTATTTTAATACTTTTCCTGTGAAATTCATATTCGTTTGCTCCTTTCCTTATATGTTATTTGGGTCTGCTATTTTACCAGCTATTGCGCTTGCTGCTGCTACTGCCGGGCTTGCAAGATAAACCTCACTTGTAACGTCGCCCATTCTACCAACGAAGTTACGGTTTGTTGTTGCCACTGCTCTCTCGCCTGCTGCCAAAATACCCATATAGCCACCAAGGCATGGTCCACAGGTTGGTGTTGAAACTACACAGCCTGCCTCAATAAAGATTTTTATTAGACCATTTTCAGCTGCCTTCAAATAAATGTCCTGTGTTGCAGGAATTATAATAGCTCTTACGTTTTTAGCAACCTTTTTGCCCTTGATAATCATAGCTGCCTCTTCAATGTCCTTGTACTGTCCATTTGTGCAGGAGCCAATAACTACCTGGTCGATTTTTACGTCGCCAACCTCGTCAATTGTTCTTGTGTTTTCGGGAAGGTGTGGGAATGCAACCGTTGATTTAATTTCGGATAGGTCTATTTCATAAACCTCATCGTATTTTGCATCGGGGTCTGCCTTGTAGGATTTAATCTCTCTGTCTGAGCGCTCCTTAATGTAGCTTATTGTTTCCTCGTCAACCTCAAAAATACCATTCTTAGCACCTGCCTCAATTGCCATATTACAAATTGTAAGACGGTCATAAATTGTGAGTGAGGAAACGCCCTCCCCTACAAATTCCATTGATCTATAAAGCGCGCCATCAACGCCTATTTTACCAATAATATGTAAAATTACGTCCTTACCAGAAACGTATTTATTAAGCTTACCCTTTAATACAAATTTAATTGCGCTTGGAACCTTGAACCAAGCCTTGCCTGTTGCCATTCCGCAAGCCATATCGGTTGAGCCAACGCCTGTTGAGAATGCGCCAAGTGCGCCATATGTACAGGTGTGTGAGTCAGCGCCAATTACAACGTCGCCAGAAACTACAAGTCCCTTTTCGGGAAGAAGCGCGTGCTCAATGCCCATTCTACCAACGTCGTAAAAGTGTGTAATATCCTTGTCGTTACAGAAGTCACGGCACATTTTGCATTGTACTGCTGCCTTTATATCCTTATTTGGTGCAAAGTGGTCCATAACCATAGTTACCTTTTCCTTGTCATAAACGCTATCTACACCTATTTTGTTAAATTCCTTAATTGCAACGGGAGATGTAATATCATTTCCTAAAACTCTGTCAAGATTTACAAGAATTAATTGTCCTGCCTCAACCTTGTCAAGCCCTGCGTGCGCTGCAAGTATCTTTTGCGTCATCGTCATTGACATAATACTAATTCCTTTCTTTATATAGAAATATTTATTATCAATCCAAAATGTCCTAAATACCTTAGGGCACTTTGGATTGCCCACCATCTAAATGGTGATGGGTAATATAAGATTATCTATTGATAATTGCGCCCTTGTCAGCTGAGGAAACCATTTGTGAATAGCGCTTTAAGTAGCCACTTATGTTTTCCTTTCTCTTAATAGGCATTTCTTCCTTACGCTTGCTTAATTCCTCGTCTGAAACCTTAAGCTCTATCTTGTATTCGGGGATATTTATGGAAATAATATCTCCGTCCTTAACGTAAGCTATTGTGCCACCAGATACTGCCTCGGGGGATACGTGACCTATTGATGCACCTCTTGTAGCTCCTGAGAAGCGTCCGTCAGTTATCAAGGCAACGTCCTTGTCAAGTCCCATACCTGCTATTGCAGATGTTGGTGAGAGCATTTCTCTCATACCTGGGCCTCCACTTGGTCCCTCATAGCGAATTACGACAACATCGCCCTTTACTATCTTTCCTGCGTATATTGCGCTAATCGCCTCCTCCTCGCTCTCGAAAACCCTTGCAGGTCCCTCGTGAACGAGCATTTCGGGAGCAACAGCACTTCTCTTAACTACGCATCCGTCAGGTGCAAGGTTGCCTCTTAATACAGCTATACCACCTGTTTTTGTGAATGGATTATCAACTGTACGAATTACGCTTGTATCGCGATTTACGCTATTTTCGATATTTTCACCAAGAGTTTTACCTGTTACTGTCATTACGCTTGTGTCTATAAGACCGAGCTTGTCGATTTCCTTGAGCACTGCGTAAACTCCTCCTGCCTCGTAAAGATCCTCCATATATGTAGGTCCAGCAGGTGCTAAATGGCAGAGGTTTGGTGTCTTTTCGCTGATTTCGTTTACCATATCAAGGTCAAATTCAACACCACACTCGTTTGCTATTGCAGGTAAGTGAAGCATACTGTTTGTTGAACAGCCAAGAGCCATATCAGCTGTAATTGCATTTCTTATAGCAGACTTAGTCATAATATCACGTGGTCTTATATTCTTCTTAACAAGCTCCATAACCTGCATTCCTGCATGCTTTGCAAGCTCTATTCTTGCAGAATATACCGCGGGAATTGTTCCATTTCCGCTAAGTCCCATACCGAGAACCTCTGTTAAGCAGTTCATTGAGTTGGCTGTGTACATACCCGAGCAAGAGCCACAGGTTGGGCAAGCCTTGTTTTCAAATTCGCAAAGTCCACATTCGTCAAGCTTGTCTGCTTTATATGCTCCAACAGCCTCGAACATGCTTGAAAGGCTTGTTTTCTTTCCGTCAACACGGCCAGCAAGCATAGGTCCACCACTTACAAATACGGTTGGAATATTAAGTCTTGCTGCTGCCATTAAAAGTCCCGGTACGTTTTTGTCGCAGTTTGGTATCATAACAAGACCATCAAAGCCGTGAGCCATTACCATAGCCTCGGTTGAGTCTGCAATTAAGTCACGTGTTACTAAGGAATATTTCATTCCTACGTGTCCCATAGCAATACCGTCGCATACTGCAATTGCAGGGAACATTATTGGTGTTCCCCCTGCCATTGCAACTCCTAATTTAACTGCTTGTGTAATTTTATCAAGGTTCATATGACCCGGCACTATTTCGTTATAGGAGCTTACTATACCTATTAAGGGTCTGTCAAGCTCCTCCCTTGTAAGACCTAATGCCTTGTACAAGGAACGGTGAGGTGCATTATGAGCGCCCTGTACTATTTTTTCCTTTATCATTGTTTACTCCTTCGGCAACTATTGCCTTTTAAGTAGAGGGTATTAGTTGTTAATAAACTTTTCCTCGTCAGCCCAGCTGTAAAGCTTTCTGATGTCCTTACCAACTACCTCAGATGGATGCTCTGCAGCTATCTTACGCATTGCGTTGAAGTGTACCTGTGAGCCAGCATCGGACATATCGAGCAAGAAGTCCTTTGCAAAGGTTCCGTCTTGAATGTCGGAAAGAACCTTCTTCATTGCCTTCTTTGTATCCTCTGTAATAATCTTTGGACCTGTGATGTAGTCACCATATTCAGCTGTGTTGGAGATTGAATATCTCATACCCTCAAAGCCACTTTGGTAAATGAGGTCAACGATAAGCTTCATTTCGTGGATACATTCAAAATATGCGTTTCTTGGGTCATAGCCAGCCTCAACAAGTGTTTCAAAGCCTGCTTGCATAAGTGCACAAACACCTCCACAAAGAACTGCTTGCTCACCGAAGAGGTCTGTTTCTGTTTCTGTACGGAAGGTTGTTTCAAGAACGCCTGCTCTTGCTCCACCAATACCAAGAGCGTATGCAAGACCGATTTCAAGAGCATCGCCTGTTGCGTCCTGATGAACAGCGATAAGACAAGGAACACCCTTTCCTACCTGATACTCGCTACGTACTGTGTGGCCAGGTCCCTTAGGAGCTACCATGATTACGTTTACGTTCTTTGGTGGCTTAATGCAGCCGAAGTGAATGTTAAAGCCGTGTGCGAATGCAAGTGTTTTGCCCTCTGTAAGATTAGGCTCAATGCTTTCCTTGTAAAGCTTTGCTTGCTTTTCGTCGTTGATAAGAATCATAATAATGTCTGCGTTCTTTGCAGCATCAGCAGCAACCATAACCTTGAGTCCTGCCTTTTCTGCCTTTGCCCAGCTCTTGCTTCCCTCGTAAAGACCAACGATTACATTTACGCCAGATTCCTTCAAGTTAAGAGCGTGTGCGTGTCCTTGTGAGCCGTATCCTATGATTGCAACGGTCTTACCGTTCAATTTGTTAAGATCACAGTCCTGTTGATAGTAGATGTTTGCCATAATAATTTATCTCCTTATAATTAATTTTTTTAGTTTTCTTTTGTTTTGTAAACGCCTGTTTTGTCAACCTTGGAAAGAAGTGTTCCACTTCCTCTTTCAAGTGCGACGATACCTGTACGACACATTTCAATTATGCCATATGGTAGCATATATTCGATAAATGCGTTGATTTTAGAGGGGTCACCTGTAATTTCAATGCACATCTCGCTTGATGTAAAATCAATTACCTTTGCTCTATATACCTCGACAGCTGATAAAATGTCTGCTCTTTTTTCAGATTCGTTCTTAACCTTGATAAGAGCAAGCTCACGCTTAATTGAGCCTCTTTCCTCAATTTCCTCTACCTTTTTTACATTGTAGAGCTTGCGAAGCTGATTTATAAGCTGATCCTTTGCGTAGCCATCACCACTTAAGCAAATTGTAATTCTTGAATACTCGGGGCTTTCAGTTTCTCCAACCGTTAAGGCATCAATATTGAAGCCACGACGTGTAAACATGCTTGTAACTCTTGTAAGTACACCGAATTTGTTATCAACGTATACTGCTATTACAAATTTATTACTCATTGTCTTCACCTACCTTAACGATAATGTCGTCTATTGAGCCACCTGGTGGAAGCATAGGAAGAACAAATTCATCCTTGTCAATAAATGTATCAATTATAACCGGACCACCAGCCTTAACTGCTTCCTTGAATGCGTTTTCAAATTCAGCAATTGTAGTTGCTCTGTAGCCCTTTGCTCCAAACGCCTCTGCAAGCTTTACAAAATCAGTTTTTCTTTCAAGAACTGTATTTGAAAATCTCTTGCCGAAGAATAGGTTTTGCCACTGTCTTACCATACCTAAAACACCATTGTTCATAAGAACTATAATTACTGGAAGGTTATATGTAACTGCAGTTGCAAGCTCATTAAGGTTCATACCAAAGCTACCGTCACCTGTTATTAGCACGGTTGGGTCCTTTGTTGCTACGTATGCACCCATTGCTGCGCCTAAGCCGAAGCCCATTGTGCCAAGACCACCACTTGAAACAAAGCGTCTTGTTGTATCAAATTTAGAATACTGTGCTGCCCACATCTGATGCTGACCAACATCAGTTGTAATTATTGTTCTCGGAAGCTTGTTTTCGTTAATTACATCGAAAACCATTTTAGGAGTCATTCTGCCTCCTGCCATTTTAGCTGCCTTTAAAGCAATTTCCTCTTCTCTTGCCTTTAGACTCTCAACTTCCTTTTCCCATTCAGGATTTTTCTTAGCCATAGCTGCCTTGGCGATTCTTAGGAAGGAATCCTTAACATCGGCAATAATACCGAGGTCAACGTTAACGTTTTTGTTAATTTCGGCAAAGTCAGGGTCTAATTGAATTATCTTTGTTCCCTTTGCAAATTTTGCAACGTTTCCTGTTGCTCTGTCGCTAAAACGAACGCCGACACCTATAATTAAGTCAGCCTCCTTTTGCGCCATTGAGGATGCAAAATGCCCGTGCATGCCCTGCATACCAAGAAATCTTTCATAGTCATCTGGTACAGCCGAAAGTCCCATAAAGGTACAGCCGATGCAAGCATCTATTTTTTCTGCAAATTCGATAATTTCCTTGCCCATTCCAAGTCCTGCTGCTCCACCACCTATATATATATATGGGCGTTTTGATTCGTTTACTAAGGCAACAGCCTTTTCTATTGCCTCCTCATCTGCCTTGGGAAGTGGAATCTTTTCAACTATTGGCATAGGCTCATAATCATATGTAGCTACCTGTACGTCCTTTGGTACGTCAACAAGGACAGGGCCAGGTCTGCCTGATTTTGCGATTTGGAATGCCTCTCTTATAGCAGGAGCCAAATCTTCAATTTTATTTACAAAGTAGTTATGCTTTGTAATTGGCAATGTAACACCTGTTATATCAATTTCCTGGAAGCTATCCTTACCTATAAGTGAGCAAGGAACGTTTCCTGTAATTGCTACCATAGGAATGGAGTCAAGCATTGCTGTTGCAATACCTGTTACAAGGTTTGTTGCACCAGGACCAGAGGTTGCAATACATACGCCAACCTTTCCTGTTGCTCTTGAATAACCGTCTGCTGCGTGAGCTGCTCCCTGCTCGTGCGCAGTTAGTATGTGATTTATTCTATCACTATTTTTATATAAAGCATCATAAATGTTGATTACCTGTCCGCCCGGATAACCGAAAACATCAGTTGTGCCCTGCTCAATCAAGGTGTTTATGATGATTTCTGCACCTGTCATTTTCATAAAAGTGCTCCTTTCAATTGGTTTTTGTAAGCATTATATTTACTGCACTTACAAGTGCCTTTATTGAAGAATCCATAATGTCACTATCAATGCCCGTTCCGAACTCGCTCTTGCCATCATGGCTAATGCTTACGTATGATGCAGCCTCAGAGGTTGATTTGCCCTCGAGCGCGTGCTCTGTATAGCTATCAAGAGTATATTCGATGCCGATAACGTCCTTTATCGCGTTGCTTACAGCATCTAAGCGTCCGTTTCCATTTGAGACTCGAACATATGATACGCCATTATATTTTATTGTACATTCTGCCTCTATTACCTCGCCCTTATCAACATAATTCGCCTTTTCGACCTCTACGGGTGTGGATATGTTTACGAAGTCACGAATGAATATATCGTAAACCTCCTTTGGTAAAAGCTCCCTGTGCTCGTGGTCGGAAATGCTCTTTACGTGGTAGCCAAATGCCTCACGCATTTTGGGTGGCAAGGCAAGATTGAATTGTGTTTCAAGTATGTAGCCAATTCCACCCTTTCCCGACTGAGAGTTAATACGGATAACATCTGCCTCATAAACTCTGCCTACATCAGTTGGGTCTATTGGAAGATATGGAACATTCCATACCATATTCCTTTCGCTTCTAAACCTCATACCCTTTGCAATTGCGTCCTGGTGTGAGCCGCTAAAGGCTGCGAATACAAGCTGACCACTATATGGCTGTCTTTCGTAAACGTGCATTCTTGTAACCTTTTCGTAAACCGCAGTAATTTCAGGAAGGTTTGAAAAGTCAAGCCCTGGGTCCACGCCCTGTGAGAACATATTAAGAGCTAAGGTAATTATATCAACGTTACCTGTTCTTTCTCCGTTGCCGAAGAGTGTTCCCTCTATTCTGTCACCACCTGCTAAAAGTCCCATTTCGCTATCTGCTACTGCACAGCCCCTGTCATTATGTGGGTGAAGTGAAATAATAACATTTTCTCTATTCTTAAGATTCTTGGACATATATTCAACCTGATTTGCGTAAACATGTGGCATTGAGTGCGACACCGTTACAGGAAGGTTGATTATAACCTTGTTTTCAGGAGTTGGCTCCCAAATTGAGATTACCTCGTTGCATATTTCTTTTGCAAATTCGGGCTCTGTGCCTGTAAAGCTCTCGGGTGAATATTCAAATGTGATTTTGCCCTTTGCCTTTTCTCTGTATTTTTTACAAAGATTTGCACCGAACTTAGCAATTTCAATAATTTCCTCCTTGCTCTTTTTGAACACCTGCTCTCTTTGAGCAACTGAGGTTGAATTGTAGAGGTGAACTACTGCGTGCTTTGCACCGTCAATAGCCTCGAAGGTTTTTGCAATTATATGCTCTCTTGACTGAGTTAAAACCTGTATTGTTACATCGTCGGGTATTAAGCCCTGTTCGATTATTGTTCTGCAAAATTCGTACTCTGTTTCCGAAGCGGCAGGAAAACCTATCTCTATTTCCTTGAAGCCTACCTTGCATAGTAGCTTGAAAAACTCCAATTTTTCTTCAAGACTCATTGGAATTATGAGCGCTTGGTTTCCATCACGAAGGTCAACGCTACACCATATTGGCGCTTTGTCGATGGAGTCCTTTTTAATCCAGTCCATCGTGACACCGTTTGGAACAAAATATTGCTTTGAGTATTTTTTACAGTTTTTCATGTCGTTTCCTTTCTGTTTGTATTTTTGGTTGCGACTTATATCAAGCGTAAAATAAAATAGCCTCTTGATACAACACGCACCTATCGTATTGTAAAAAGAGACGAAGTATTCTCCGCGGTACCACTCTTAATTGGTGCTTTGCACCCACTCTGCGCCTTGTCTATCAACAAAGCCTCTCTGTAACGGGAGAGCCCGACCAAGCCTACTATTTTTCGGTTGGTAGCTCCGGGATGAGAATGTCTTTATAATCATACTGTCTTGCACCAACCGCCAGCTCTCTGAAATGATATTTGGGGACATATTTCCCTTCATCGCTTATATATATTATATATTTTATATTATGTATAATCGTTTGTCAATAGTTTTTTGAAATTTTTTTCAAATTATTTTATCGCGTTAAAGTACTAAAATCAAAATGCACAAATTTCATCACTATAACACAGAAAAAACGGGCATTTTGCCCGTTTTTGTCTATTGTTGTTATTCATTTGATGACTCAGATACAGAGGTGTAGGTCTTTTCTATTATATTAATATTGGTGTTTTCGCACCAATCCTTCTCCACCATACTATATAGGACATTATCATAAATATAATCTTCGCCAAGCTCATTTACAAAATCAGTTGCAGACTTGGTTGCGTCCTCCTCATTCATTCCTTCAAAGGACATATAGTGATTTTTATAATACGCTACAAGTCTCTCTTTTTCTAATGCAAGCATTTCTTCTGTTGGCACTATTTCTTTTTGCTGAGCATATGCATAGTAAATCATTTCATTTTTCATATTTGATTTAATATACTCATCACGTGTCATGTTATAGTTTTGCATTAAATACTCATCTAAAGTCATGCCATAGGCTTCTTCAAGATTAGCTTTAAGTTCTTCAAGCTTAGAATTTATAGCGTTAAGCTCCTTGGTTGGATATTCTTTAACGACACTATTTTCACTAATATAGTCATAAACCTTTTCTGAAATGCAATTATTTATAATGGCATCCTCAAGCTCCTTTGTGGTAGTGTAATCGTTGAAGTATGCTTGAACAAATTCGTCATTATATTTAGGTGCATCATATATAGAGTTTAGTGTTACCTTGAAAAGAACCTTTTTTCCTTTTAAATCAAGTGCTTCATTGCCTGTTTCATGGTCACTTGGGAAGGTTGCATAAAATTCAACCTCTTGACCCTTTTGTGCTCCTATTATTCCGTTTTCAAAATCATCAATTGCAATATGTGAGCCAAGATAAAATTTAGCGTTTTCACTCTCATTAAATGGCTCACTTAAGGGGTTATCGCTTTCATCTAAAAGATAGCCCTTGTATGATACATCTACCACATCGCCAAGCTCGGCTTCGGTCTTTTCATCGTTTTTGGTTGCATACTGCATAAGATATGAATCTATACAGCTTTGAAGCATATCAAGCTCAAAATCAACTGTGAGGTCATCAAGGCTTGGTAGGGTTATATAATCCGACATTGTGTAGTCGTATTTTAGCGCCTCTCCCTCTGACCACTTTGCGTATAGAGTTATATTTGATGCGTTTGCTGAAATGTTATCAGCCAGCACGGTAAGCTCCTTATCAAGATACCAGCCCTCAAAGGTGTAGCCCTCTCTTGCTGGGTCCTCAAGCTCTATTTTATCCTTTATTGTATATGTTGTAGGGTTGTTTCCATTTACTGCATTTTCACCTAATTCATATTTGATTTCATAGGTTATAAGCTCCCATTTAGCAGTAAGAGTCATATCCTCTGTGGCGATATAGCCGATAAATGACCATCTTTCATCTCCAACATACCAGCCAAGAAACTCATAGCCTATTTTCTTTGGGTCCTTTGGCTCGGTGATTTTGCTGCTTTTTTCAATTTTTTGCTCATTTACTAAGCTTCCACCTGCTGAATCGAACTTTATTGTTATATCAGGTGATACTATGTCACCGACAGCATCACAGCTAACAAGAACGAGCGCAAGCAGCATACAACATATAAATATTGTAATTACCCTTTTCATAACTATCTCCATGTTTTTGCTTTTTTGTTAATTATATCACTATTTTAAAAAAAATTCAATATATTTAGTAAAATAAAAAGGCTCTTGCAAAAGCAAAAGCCTTAGTTTTGTTAGTCGCAGATTTTATAAATCCAACCGTATGTATCCTCTACCTCGCCCCATTGAATACCTGTTAGGGTGTCGTAAAGCTTCTTTGTAACCTCGCCGATTTGTCCACCGTTTACATCGTACTCTACATCGTTATAGAAAAGCTTGCCTATAGGAGAAACTACTGCTGCTGTACCACAGCCCCACGCCTCCTCGAGCTTTCCACTCTTGAGCGCATCTACAAGCTCGTCAACACTAAGAAGTCTTTCGCTAACATTATATCCCATTGATTTCAAAACCTCAATGCAGGACTTTCTTGTAATGCCAGGTAAAATTGAGCCTGTGAGCATTGGTGTTACTATCTCGCCATCAATTTTGAACATTACGTTCATAGCTCCAACCTCTTCAATGTACTTACGATGTACACCGTCAAGCCAAAGAACCTGCGAATAGCCCTTTTTGCTTGCCTTTTCGCCTGCTCTGTTTGATGCTGCATAGTTACCACCACATTTAACCGCGCCAGTTCCACCCTTTACTGCACGAACATCCTCGCTCTCTATCATTATTTTAACGGGGTTGATTCCCTCTGCATAGTAGCTTCCACTTGGTGAGGCGATTATCATAAATGTTGCTCTTTTTACTGTGTGAACTCCAAGTGTTTCATCGTTACCGAACATATATGGACGAAGGTATAAGGATGTTCCGAAGGAATGTGGAACAAAGTCCTTTTCAAGCTCAACAAATGTCTTAAGCGCCTGTAAAAAGTCCTCTTCATTTATTTTAGGTAAGCACATACGCTCAGCTGAAGCATTCATTCTTCTTATATTTTCCATAGGTCTAAATAAGCGAATTTCTCCACTTTTGGTGCGATATGCCTTTAGTCCCTCAAATATTTCAGAGCCATAATGTAGAACAGTTGATGCAGGGTGTAAGGAAATATTTCCAAATGGCACTATTCTTGCATTGTGCCAGCCCTTTGTGTATTCATAATCCATAATGAACATATGATCTGAAAAGAATTTTCCAAAGCCAAGCTTATCTTCCTCAATTAAGGTCTTGGGAGTGGTTGTTTTTGTAATACTGATTTGCATTTTAATTTACCCCTCGTTTAAAATACTATTTATACAAATCATAATATCACAACTATTTATTCAAGTCAATATTTAGAAAACATTTTTTTGATTTTTTCTATGAAAACAAAAAACGAGCATACAGATTTCTGTTTGCTCGCTCCCTGTGATATAGCTAATTCAACATCTATAATATACTTTTGATTTCCTCGGCGCACTTAACAATATGTGTTGCACCTGCGCCCTTAAGCTCCTCATAAGAGCCATAGCCAAATGTGACTCCTATCGAATCCATACCAAAGGTATTTGCGCCATTGATATCAAAATGACGGTCACCAACCATTATTGCATCCTTAGCGCTTGTGTTAGAAACGCTTAGCGTGTATTCAATAACGGCTTCCTTGGTTGCGCGTGTTTTTTCGTCCATTGTAGCGCCAATTTTATAATCAAAATATTTAGAAATCCCTAAAAAATCAAGCACCCTGTGTGCATAATCCTCGGGCTTTGAGGTTGCTAATGCAATAGTATATCCCTTTTCCTTAAGATACTTTAAAAGGTCTTCTATTCCATTATAAAGATGACATTCATAAATTCCCTTTTCCTTGTAGTATTCGCGATACGTTTTTACGGCTATTTCAGCCCTTTCGCCGTCAAAGCCGTAAAACTCCTTAAAGGACTGATAAAGTGGTGGCCCAATAAATCGGTAAAGATTTTCCTTTTTTTCTTGTATTCCGAATTTTTCCAAGGCGTACATACAAGAGTTTGTTACTCCCTCACCTGAATCGACTAAGGTTCCGTCAAGGTCAAAAAAGACGGTGGTATATTTCTTCATAAATAGCTTCCTTTTTGTTATTTTTCATCCACTTGATCAGCTTTTTTCTCTTCTTCTGTAGACTTTTCCTCGTTTGCGGTAGATTGCTTTGCTGCTATACCAGTTTGCTTTTCAAGCACCAATGTAATTCTATTTAATGCTGGTGAAAATACAACATTTATAAGAAGCTCAAAAAAGAAGTTGATGCCTATCAGTGTAAGAAATAAAAGCGCTATAAAGTTACCTGATGTATCAAGTCCAAGCTCGTTGCAAACGCTTACAACATCATTTTTGATTATCATGCTACCAATTGCAAATATGCCTGTGTTTACAACCGGTGCACTAACTCCTGCCACTACTGCCGCTACAATACCTGCTCCCTTAAATTCACGCTTTTTTATAAGCTTGTAAAAAAGTGCTGGGACAAGTCCTGCCAAGCTTCCCTTTACAATACAGATAAGAACAGTTACAACAGGATTAAACTGAAGCAACAAATATGTGAACATATCTCTGCCCATAAGCCCCCAGAATATTGCAACTAAGCCAAATGCGAAGCCGAGTGCTGCGCCATATTTGGGTCCTAACACCATAGCTCCGAGTGTGATTGGCACTAAGCAAAGGCATATATTTACTACGCCCATTCCAGAAAGCGATTGAAGAACTATAACAAGAGCTAAAAGTATTCCAAGCTCTGCCATTTTGTAGGTTGATTGCTTTTTACTTACTGACATACAAATCTCCTTTTTAAGAATAATATGTTTGACTAATTTTAGCATATTAATAAATTTATGTCAAGAAAATATTAATGAAGAAAAGATTTTTTCTTTTATTAAAGTGATAAAACTATTTAAATTTTAGCAAAACAGCCACAGGCGTGGCTGTTTTTTAGCTTTTAAATTCTACTCTTACAGTTGTTCCAACATTGATTTCGCTCTGTATTGAAAGCTCGGCATTGTAAAGCGCGCATATATGCTTAACTATTGCAAGCCCAAGTCCTGTTCCACCTGTCTTCTTGGAGCGTGACTTATCTACGCGATAAAACCTTTCACAAAGGCGTGGTATATGCTCCTTCTCTATTCCTATTCCTGTATCACGAACAGCTAATGTAGTAGAATCATCATTTGAATGGATGCTGATTTCTATTTCTCCATTTTCTCTGTTATAATTTATTGCGTTGGTGCAAAGATTAGTTACAAGCTCAAAGATTTTCCTTGGGTCGGCTGTAATTTCACCCTCGCCCAAAAGTGTAACCCTAATATTTTTTTCTGAAATTTGATTAGCAAGCTCATTTATTGCCTCGTCGCATATATTACGTAGGTCAACGTTGACTAAAACCGGCTCGTCCTCACTTCTTTCGAGCTTACTAAGCTTGAGCATATCGGAAATTAGACTTGCCATTCTTATGCTTTCATTATGAATTCTTAAAATATGCTTTTTGGTTGCTTCATCTATTGTTTCCTTGGATAAAAGTATTTCGGTTAGTCCCTGCATTACCGTTATTGGTGTTTTTAATTCATGTGAGGCATTCGCGAAAAAGTCGCTTTTTTGCTTTACCATTAATTTTTCTGTTGTTACGTCGGTTAAAATAGCGATTCTTGATATGATTCCCTCAAGCTCGGTATCCTCTATTCTTTTCACAAGAACATATATGTCTTTATTATCAAGCTTATATTCAAATTCAATATTTTTGTCTAACTCCTGAGTTATTTTTTCAACCAAGCGAGCATCAGACAATAGCTTATTCAAATGCCTACCTACGCAGTTATCCCTTGCGCTCAGCATCAATAAAACACTATTATTTGCAAAAACAACCTCATTATTTGGATTAAGGGCTATTATTCCCTGTGAAACATTATCAAGTACCTCTCCAAGCTTCTTGCTCTCTCGAATTTGACTTGCCATGGTTTCGTGAACGTTGGCATTTATTTCGTTGATTTCCTTAAGCACTGAATGTAGCTCTGTATCGCTTGAGTCCGTCCTTATTGGTATGTATTCGCCCTCATTAAGGCTCTTGAGGCTTTGACCGATTTGTGTCATTTTTTCAGACACGTCCTTGGAGATTTTCTTTGAAAACCACAAGGAAAAGCCAATTGCAATAACAAGCGCACCTATCAAAAACGGAATTGAAACTATTACATATTCAGTTATTTCACTGCTTCTTACAGCAAGGCGCAAAACAACATCTGTTCCGTCCTGTAGAGTGGTCTTTTTTGCATAATAGGTCATTTTACAATCAAAGGTTTCGGAATACCTTTCAACCGTTTTACTCTCTCCCTTAAGAGCGTATATTATTTCCTCTCTGTCGGCGTGATTTTCAAATTCTATCGTATTTGATTCACTATCGTGCAACACCTCTCCGTTTGTGTCGGTTACGGTTATTCTGAAGGCGTCCTTAGTGTAGTAATTCTCTAAATTTATGATATCTTCCTTATCCTTTAATATGCTCAGAACCAAGTCACATTCATCTACAAGCCTTTCATCAAGCATATTTCTGCTGATTTTGTGCATTGACACAATTCCTGCTACGAAAACGAGCAAAACAAGACACAGGGCTAAAGAAAATATTTTTATAAACGCATTTTTTCTCATTTTCCCTCAAAGCGATAGCCTATTCCACGAACGGTTACTATTGGATCATTTTCACTTACTGCTTTTATTTTATCACGCAGGGTTGCTATATGCATATCAAGCGTTCTTGTTTCCCCTATAAAGCTCTCGCCCCATACCTCTCTAAAAAGCTCTTCTCTTTTAACCGTGACTCCACCCTTGGAGATTAAGAGCTTCAAAAGGCAAAACTCCTTTAAGGTAAGTCCAAGGTCAGTGCCCTCATATAATGCCTTATATGTATTATTATCTATCGAAAAGCCGTTTGAATTTGTAACATAAAGATTTGCTCGGCGCAGGTTGGTTCTTACTCTTGCCATAAGCTCTAAAATCGAAAATGGCTTTGCCATATAGTCATCAGCTCCCTTGTTAAGTCCCTTTACAAAGCTTATTTCATCACTTTTAGCACTGACTATAATAACAGGCACCTTCTCGTCCGACTCTCTTATTTTGGTTAAAATTGCATATCCGTCAAGGTCTGGAAGCATTATGTCAAGAATTATCAAATCAGGACGCTTTATTGCAAAGGCATTTAAAAATTCAGTTCCGTTTTCAAAGATTACAACCTGATAATCATTTTCAAACGCGCCCTCATATACCTCGCCAATTCCCTCATCATCCTCTACAATATAAATAAGTGGCAAATTCTCCTTCATATTCTTCTCCTTATACTCAATTTTACTATATTATACAACTAATTTTTATTAAAATCAACACTGTATTACAATTCAAAAATTTGACAAATCAATAATTTTATGGTATAATTTGGTAGCATTTCATAATTCTTTAAGGATTTTTAAATAAAATATATTTATGGAAAATAAGAAAAAGAAAAAATCAAAATGGATGAAATTCAGGCACAAGGTTGTAATTAGACTCTTGAAGCTTATATTAACTCCAATAGTAAAATTCAAATACGGAATGACTATCGAAAAATGCGACTATATAAAGAAAAATCAGGTGCTGGTTATTTCAAATCACCAAACGTCCTTTGACCAATTTTTTATGAGCCTTGTTGCTTATCCAAGGCATCTTTATTGTTTTAAATATAATTCTGTTCCGTTCATTTATATTTAAAAGACGAAAAAAACAAAAATAAAGTAAATAGAGGCACTAAAACGACAGCTCGTTTAGTGCCTCCTTATTTTATTTAAGAAAAAAGCGTAATAGTCTTCTAAAAAAGCTACTTGTGTAAGGCTGATAACGCATTGGAAGGTCTATCCAGTTCTTTTTATTTACTATTGATTTTTGGTGTGAAAAGGCATCAAAGCCTGCTTTTCCGTGGTATGCTCCCATACCACTTTCGCCAACTCCGCCAAAGCCCATCTCGCTTGTTGCTAAGTGAATAATAACATCGTTTATACAACCACCACCATATGAGATTTGCTCGGTAACTCTTTTGATATTTTTCTTGTTACTTGAAAACACATAAAGCGCAAGTGGCTTTTGTCTTTCTTGTATGAACGTTATTACATCATCAAAATTGTCGTAGGTTAAAATTGGCATAAGAGGTCCAAAAATTTCCTCCTGCATAATTGCGTCATTCTCTGTTATGTTATCCATTACCGTTGGCTCTATTTTTAGTGCTTCTTTATTTGACTTCCCACCAAAAACAACCTTATCAGTGTCGATTAAGCCACATAAACGGTCAAAATGCTTCTCGTTTACTATTCTGCCATAATCCTTGTTTTCAAGTGCATTTTCTCCATATTGCTCCTTGATTTGAGAAATAACCTCTTTTATAAATTCAGCCTTAACTGAGCTATGGCATAAAATATAGTCGGGAGCCACACAGGTCTGTCCACAATTTAAGTATTTACCAAAAACTATTCTTTTGGCAGCTAATTTTATTTTTGCAGAGCTATCTACTATACAAGGGCTCTTACCACCAAGCTCTAAAACTACAGGGGTTAAGGTTTCTGCTGTGTGTCGCAAAACCTCCTTGCCCACATTTTGGCTTCCTGTGAAGAATACCATGTCAAATTTCTTTTCAAGAAGAGCAGAATTTTCCTTTCGTCCACCCTTAATTACAGACACGTGCTCGGGTAAAAACGATTCATTTATTATTTTTTCTACAATATCGCTCGTGGCTGGCGAATACGCGCTTGGCTTTACTATTACGGTATTACCTGCGCTAACTGCATCTATTATTGGGTCTATTGAGAGAAGAAAAGGGTAATTCCAAGGGCTCATAACAAGCACATTTCCATACGGACAAGGCTTTACATAGCTTTTTGAGGAAAATTGCGCAAGAGGGGTGTGCACCTTCTTTTTCTTTGAAAACCTTTTCGTGTGCTTTACCATGTAGGTAATTTCAGAAAGTGCCATTCCTATTTCGCACATATAGCTTTCATATTCGCTTTTCCCAAGGTCATTATAGAGTGCTTCTGCTATTTCCTTTTCGTATTTTTTTATACACTCCCTGAGACTTTTCAAGGCATTTATTCTAAATTTTACATCAAGAGTTCTTCCACCCTTGAAAAATTCTCTTTGCTTTTCTACGATATTATCTATGTTCTTCTCTTCCATTCTCAGTCCCCTTTAAGCTTGTTATTCATATTCTATCACAGATTTTTAAATATATCAATTAATTCATTTTAATTTTTATAAAAAAACTATTGACAAATCAGTTTTGCTTTGCTATAATAGTATGGCAATCGAGAAAATCACGCTTGCAAATTCAATTAAAATCGAGATGTAGCGCAGTTGTAATGAGTTTCCAAGAACACAAGCCTTTAGCGAAGTGCGATTGGCTAAAACGAATTATGGGGGGGAGCGATAGCGAGTCCCAGTAGCGCATACGCTTTATTGAGAGAGCTGATTTTAAAAATCGAGATGTAGCGCAGTTGGTAGCGCGCATGCTTTGGGAGCATGATGCCGTGAGTTCGAGTCTCGCCATCTCGACCAAGCGTCTCTAATTCGAACCATAGGGATTAGGACGCCAAATGAATATTAAAGGACTACTTTTTGAGTAGTCCTTTTTGCTATTATACCACAAATGGTACAACACATGTTGTATAATGTCAATGAAAGGAAGTGAACAAATGAAAAATAATGACCCCATTTATCCATATAAAAATCTTTTTATTACTGCTCGTCCTGGCGCAGGAGCTACCACTCTTGCCACAAACATAATAAGCAAATATTTAGATAACGGCAAAAGATGCTTAGTATTTGAAAATCCAAACTGTTTTTTCATAGATTATATTGAAAGGACAAAAGCTATCAGAGAAAACATAGAAATAAAAACCGATTTTCCATATGTAAAAAAGCATGGTAATCTAGTAGTTACACATCGTTATTTTTTTGAGTTGGAATTTGTTCTAACAGCAGTTGAAGAGTTTAGCGCCGATGTAATAGTGTTTGAAGAAGCACGAACAATGAAAGAAGATATAAAATCGCTTATTCAGTTGGCAAGGGAACTAAAAAAGCGAGGAAAGCTTTTCATTTTTGTAACGCATATAAGTAAAAATATATCTCGCTTTTGGCACAAAGATCCAAATATACCGCTTTACTCTCGATATCGCAAAGCTATACCATATTTTGACGCCACTGTCATTATTGACCGAGATGTATTCAATGATAACGATACAGAAAAAATTCGGTTGTTTGAAAAGGGAGAAAGAAAGTATCGGAGCATCCCTATTAACTTTGATTTTCCAAAACAAAAAGTAACTTACAAATAGTCTTGCAAGGTTGCGACAAATATGGTACAATAGTATTATCAAGGATGGTGGTAATATTATGGCTAACGAAACAAAAAAGCTTGCTCTTTTAAGAATACTTGAAATTTTACAAGACAGGACTGACTCTGAGCATTTGCTCACCCATACAGAAATTGCAGATATTTTGCTTTCTAAATACGGAATTGAAATTGAACGCAAGGCTGTAGGCAGAAATATTTCACTGCTTCTTGAAGCTGATTACGACATTATAACAACAAAACGCGGTGTTTATCTTAATGAACGAAAATATGAGCCATCTGAAATAAGATTACTTATTGACGGAGTTTTATCAAGTCAGCATGTTGGAGTGATACATTCTAAAGATTTAATTGAAAAATTAGCAAGTGAGGAAAATATTTATTTCAAGAAAAATATTAAACATATTCACTCTGTTTGCGACTTCAACAAAACAGAAAACCCAACTATTTTTTATAGCATAGACACAATACACGAAGCGATAGATTTGGGCAAGATGGTTGAATATGATTATAATAAATATGGAGCTGATAAAAAGCTACATAAAACCTCTTTTCAAAGAATTTCGCCATATCAGTTAATCTTGCACAATCAACGCTACTACCTTATGGGTTATAGCTCCTACTGGGGACATATGGTTTACCATAGACTTGACAGAATCACAAATATGGTTGTGTCAGATAGGCCCCTTGTGCCGATAAAAGAGATTAAGGGCTTTGAAAACGGAATCAATTACAAAAATCTAACCACAGCTATGCCCTATATGTTCTCTGATACGCCAGAAACAATTGAAATATTGGCAAAGGAGTTTATAATCGACCAAGTGATAGATTGGTTTGGAAAAGATATAAAAATAATTAAAACCGAAAATGAAGAAATATACAAAATCATTCTTAAATCAAGTCCAACTGCTATGCTTTTTTGGGCTATGCAATACACCGATGAGTGTGAGGTTATAAAGCCGATAACGCTAAGAGAAAAAATAAAAGAAACAATAAATAAGGCAAAGGAAAAATACGAAAAATGAATGCAGCAATTGATATTATAATAACTTTCTTGAAAAACTGGAATAGTTACAAAGAAGATGGCAAAACTTATGAATATTTAGGCAGGGCCAGCGATAAATACAATGCCGAATGTATAAATTTGTGGTCACCTAGATATTTGCTCGGTCAAATTCTCCGCCAAATTCCTGTTTCAAAAAAGTACGTTTCAGACAAAGCGCAAGAATTGTGGCATCAGTTAACTGATGAAGATATATGGAAATACAATTATCAAGACAAAGTGCTTGTAACGAAAAACAAGGATTTTATTGCAAAAAAATATAAAGGTGCTTCTAAAACAGCGGAAGACAAAGAAGGAAAAGCAGTAGGAAATAGCTTTATATTTAGAGAAGTGTTTCACGATGAGCATATAATTCCTATAGCAGTTATTATTGAAGAATTGTTAAATTTAAAAGACAGTGAAATTGAAATTACATCCGAAAGAGTTGCAAAAATAATAAATAAAATATGCATTTGCCGCATAACAAAGGAAGAAGATCGCAAAATAAATCCTCGATATAAACGATCTTCTGATTTGTCAGAAGCTTATGAAACAGCTTACAAGCTGAATAAAGTCAAAATAACTTCATTAGAAGAAGAACTGAGAAATCAAAAGGAGAAAAATAATGAAGACTTGGGAAATTAGATATTATATAACAGAAAGCTCTTTGAGATGCGATATACCTGCTTTTAAAGAAACAATACGAGGAGACAGAAACTATGTCGCTAATTGGGCGGAACAAAAAATCAGAAATTCTCAATTCAAATTTTACAGAATGATTGAAAAATAGTTTTTAGTGCAAAATTTTTATATTTTTGCTCAAAGCACCCTCTCGCCAGCATTGGTAAAGCCTATGCTACAAGGCTTTATCACACTTTTTCAATTGGGTTCGAGTCAGGTGTCGCCACTTCGACCACCTATGACTAAGTTGAACACACGGGTTTGTGATGTCGACTTAGTCATTTTTGTTTTCGCATACAAAGGAGCCACTTGTTTGAGTGGCTCCTTTTGCACTTATTTTATCTTTTGCCCTTTGTTGGCAGCATCACAATATCACAGAAAAATACAAAAGTCCAGAAAAGAATAAAGCGAGTGCCGAAGCACTCGCTTTTAGGAAGTATTAACTCAACGATTCTATAATTTTTTTATGTATATTATATTGGCTATTGGTTCTATAAGAATCATTTGTTTACCATTTATATTTACGTCTAGTTTTATTGTTTGTTCATCAATCTCTTTAACTTCACCATTAGAAACCACCGTGTTAATTTGAAATTTCGCATCAACAAAATCGCCAATTTTAAGAATTGATAAAACTTCTTTTGTTTTCTTTTCATACTTGGATTTTTCATAATCAAAATATTCTTCTCTGTGTTCGTACACCTCATTCAAACCAGCATTAAATGCTACACAAATATCGCTAGGATGATATGGGGGTCTAATATATCTTCTTATTTTTAGATATAATTCCATACCTTCGGATGTAGCATTTCCCTTCTTTTTTTCATATGGTGATATATCAAATTTTTCAATATTTTTTGACATACAGTATGAGCTTACTAATTCTTTTACTTTTTTAAAAGACTCGTCTGTTAAAACAAGTAGAAATGGTAAACCTTCAATATCTCCCAAAATATCTTGTTGTTCTAATATTTCCTTATGAGGAGAATTTTGACGTGCTTGTTCCATAGTTTTTTTATACTCAATGTAATCACTATCGATTATAAATGGTGGCAACGTATAGTTGCACATTCCACATGTAAACAATTCAGATCCAAAATCCAATTCATACTTTTCGGATTTATAATCCCAATCAAAATATCTAGATGGTAAACATGTATTATATATCGCTAACAAATAGAATGCTGCTAAAACCATAATTGCATTTTTTACTGTCCCATGTTTAGGTATGCTCTGAATATAATTATGCTTTATATCTTGATAACTTTTACACCAATCAACATTCTCTAACTTATTTGAAGGGGGTGACCATATTCCTTCATTCGTATGATGCTCCCACTTTCCACCTTCACATTTTTCTACCGAAATGTTTGAAAACGGAAGCAGCATTCTTCCGTATTTACTAAAGTGAAATCGTTCAATTTTTAGTTGTACCATTTTCTTTCCCAAAGAAAATTTTTTGTCGATTTCTACCAAACAATTATAATCATACTTCCACTTTTCTCTTATCCATTTTTCATTAAATTTTGAAGGAGATCCTTTAAATGAGATTGGGGTTATATCTAAATCGATTTGAAATGGGAAAATATGATTTTCATAGATGTCTTTTGCTAGTGACTCAATTTTTATACAAGCAGAATTTATGATATCTGCTAGTTCTGAAGAGTATACATCTATTTGCTCATCATCAAAATAAATTGAATGAGAAATTCTAATAAGCTGTTTTTCTAATAATCTATAACTATTCCAATACGCTTCGCTGGTGTTTCTATTAACTAACATTTTTCCTCCTATATATTTTAATATTCCACTCTGAAGTAGTCAAGCCAAGCTTTGAATTTATCTTGGGCGGTGAGGCATGTATCGATAAGATAACCTTTTTCTCGCTTCCATTCGGTAAGCCCACGGTAGTAGAACATTTTTAAGTTTTCATCAATTACAAATGGCACAATATTATGCTTTAAGCATTCCTTGAACAGCAGTAATCTACCAACTCTTCCATTTCCGTCTTGGAATGGGTGAATGCACTCAAACTGATAATGGAAATCTATTATTTCTTCAAGTGTTTTATTTTCACTCTTGTTATACTCTTCAAGGAGCTTTTTCATTTCTGTAGCTACCTTTTCCGGTGGTGTTGTATCCTTGCCGCCTACCTCGTTTGGAACTTTCTTGTAATCGCCAACAGCAAACCAAGATATTCTGCTATCTGATGTTCCGTTTTTGAGTATTCGGTGTAGCTCTTTTATAAGTGATTCAGTTATATTTGAATTGGCTTTATCAATAATCAAATCAATACATCTAAAGTGATTTGCTGTTTCTACTACATCATCAACATTAACAGATGTATCGCTAACGCCTATTGTATTAGTTTCATAGATATATCTTGTTTGGTCATGTGTCAAACGGCTTCCCTCAATATGGTTAGAGTTATAGGTTAGCTCGATTTGCACCTTGTGATATATTCCGCCTGTCATTTTAGCTTGCTTTTCAGCTTTAAGAACATTAAGCAGTGTTCTTTTTGTTTCTACTTGCTTGTTTTTTCTTTCAGGCTTTTTTGCATCCTCTGGTATTGTCCATGTCTTGCCAACAAGGATTGCTCCTTCTACTCTTCCTTCGGCACAGTAGTTTCTAACACTACGCTCTGACATATTCCATTTTTTTGCCATTTCAGCAACAGATATATAACTCATATTTACACCTCTAAATTTTATCTTGTATATAGTATAACACTTTATCGGCAAAATATCAATACGTTTTCGATATTTCGGTTCTATTTTTGCCGATAATGGAATTTTCCAATTACAAAAAGCCACTCAACCGAGTGGCTTCCTTTAATTTTTAATTAGTAAAATATGAGTTAAATCATTTTGAATATTTGAGAATATGTACTAAATTTGAGTATTTTCAATTATTGCGTTTCTCGTGTTTTTTCACAAGTAGGATAAGTCCGATAATCATAATGGTTGGGAACAAGATGGCAAAAAGCAAGCCTATTTTTAAATCGCCTCCTACGTGATCAGCGATTGCACCGACCATAGCAGGGCTTACTGTTGCGCCTAAATCTCCTGCTAATGCTAAAAAAGCAAACATCGCCGTTCCTCCCTTTGGGCATTTTTGCGAGGAAATGCTGATTGTTCCTGGCCACATAATGCCAACCGACAAGCCACAAAGTGCGCAACCGACAAGACCTATAATTGAGATTGATGATAGGGATGCCAACAGGTAGCATATAACACACATAACGCCACATCCAAGCATAACCTTGGTTAAGTCAAGCTTTTCGTTGAGCTTGCCATAAAATACACGTGCAAGTCCCATAAAAACAGCAAACATACATGGACCTAATAAATCACCTATGGCTTTAGAAACACCGAGTGCTGATTCTGTAAAGGCTGAGCACGACGCATTCCGCGAGTGCTTGACTGGTAACATTGTTGCTCGCGTAACAGACGGCACAGTTACTCCATAAATTTATAAATAAATCAACGGCAAGGATTTTACCTTGCCGTTAACTCATAAGAAAAGGTAAAAATGATATGACAAGTTATCAGCTCTATGTTTTTTTGATGTGTCTAATCGTTTTTGTTCTGCTTGCCTCACTCTCTATTTTCTGTATTTACACAATTATGCGCTTAACAATACGCTTAATTAGGCATGGAGCTGAGGATGAACGAATATTAGATGAGCACAAAAAAAGTTCTGCTAAAAAGCGAAAAGGTAAATTATCAAAGCTTTTAGGCTATGCATTTTCAGGCATAGTCTGCTTTGTGTTGCTCGCTGTTCTTGTCTGCTCATTAATCATCAAGGGCACAAATGGCTCTGTTGTTGGTGATATTCCCGTTTACCGTGTTGTTAACACAGGCTCTATGGCAAAGAAAAACGAGAGAAACCAATACCTTTATGAAAACAAATTAGATAATCAAATTCAAACCTTTGACCTTATTCGCACTGAAAAGCTCCCCGATGAAATGGAGCTTAAATTATACGATATTGTAGTTTATGAGACGGACGGAATGCTAATTGTTCACAGAATTGTGGAAATTGAGGAGCCGAATCAGTATCATCCTAATTGCCGCCACTTTAGGCTTCAAGGAGATAGTGTTGAATCCCCTGACCGTTTCCCTGTTTTATACTCGCAAATGCGTGCTATTTATAATGGAGAGCGCATCCCATTTATAGGAAGCTTCATTATGTTTATGCAGTCTCCTGCAGGTTGGCTTTGCTCACTTTTTGTTCTTCTTTCGGTATGTGCTATACCATTTCTTGAGTCTAAGCTTGAAAAAGAAAAGGAAAAGCGCTTGCTTCTTTATATGGGAAGCAATAGTGAAACCGTGGTTAAGAAGAAGATTCCTGAAGCTCCAAGCGTAACAATTACAAAATTCTCACCTATAACACTTCACACAATGAAGGGTGGAATCTCAGCTGTAACACTCGATCAGCTTAACAGTAGCTACAACGCTGGAGAAACCGTCGATATAGGTTCTCTTAAAAGCAAGGAGCTTGTTCATCCCGCTTGTAGGTTAATAAAGATTATTGCATATGGTAAGCTTGAAAAGGCGTTAACTGTCAAGGCGGATTTCTTCTCGCCTAAGGCACGCGAGGCTATTATTCTTGCTGGTGGAATAGCTATTACATTACCAGAGGCTTGTAAAAGCTCAAGCGCCACACCAAATTCTAAAGAATACGGTGGAGGTGACACCAATGTTTAAGCGTTATGTATTTATATTCTTAACCTTGATAGTTGCAATTTCCTCGGTTGGCGGCGTTTACGCCACTTGGCTTTATGCAGAATCTCCCCCTATTTCAGTAAATCAAGGCGTCGGTGTTTCTATTTCGGAATTTAATTATCCTCCCGAGGAAATTCTACCAGGTGGAGGTGAAGGCACAGGCGGAGTTGAGATAGGTCAGGACCACTATCATACAATTCAGTTAATTGTTGATGAGGCGGGCAAGGGATACAGTCTTAATAGCTCTGGCTCTATACTCCATTCACTTCTACGAAACAATGAGGTGATATATTCTAATCAAAAGGTGTCTGGTGGTAACCTTAAATTTATACTTGACCCAAGCAACAATACTCACAAGCTTTACTATGCTTTAGAAAGAGTGAGCGACACGCTATACTATGCTTATACATTCTCAATAGATGAGCTTTCTACTGCCGGTGGCACGGACATAGAAATTGTAGCTTACAGAACAAGTATTGAATATACGGACAAATGGTATGCAACAGAAAGCCATATGGGATATGCCAAAACAGCAACTCTTCGCGAGCTTGGCGCAAGCGCTGACCCCAAGGCAGTTCCATACTCTATTGTCGTAAGTGATTGGCATTTGCACGCTTGAAATAAAATTTAGGGCTTTCTTAATGAGAAAGCCCTTTTTATTGCTTATTATCAAGTCATTGCTCATCAGCGTTTTTTGCTGTCAAATTAGTTATTTAAATATGGCTACTACCCCCTTGTTTGCAGCCCTGATTAAAAGCAAAGCGCCTTAGTCTTTAGCTAAGGCGCTTTTTGAATTATTTTTGTGTTTTAGTAAATCTTACTCTTTGGCAATTTTTTACTAATAGCTTATGCACTCCTGCTTGTAGGATTCCACTTTCACATTTTTCGCCATAAATATCAAATATTTCATAAACCTTGTCCTCTAAAAGCTCAATATATACATTATCCTTGCCCGAGGAGTTAAAGAGATTTGTTTCCACCTCGTTTTCTACTACATACGCTTCATTTTGATACAAAACAGCGACACTGTGTCCGTCTTTTGTGCTTTTTGCCATTGTAAATGAGGCATCTATTCCCTTTAATTCAAGCTCGCCATCTAATAAAATTTCGCTATGCTCTCTCCAAAATGAGAGGAACGCTTTTAAAAGCCTTTTATGCTCGCTTGTAATGTTATCAAAGCGCACTGAAATTTGAGGAACGGCAAACATTATACCTAAGAGCTGATACATTACGCCCTCGGGGGTGTCGTTTTTATTCCACATTAGCATATCGCTATGTACTGCTGTATTTCCTGAGGTTAATCTAAGTCCTAAGGAATAGGCTCTATTTAAAATTGCATCTGATGGGCAGTCAAGAACTCTAAACATATTGCAATATTGGCTCACGACAGGTCCGACATAGGACTGACGGTATTCTATCATAAACTCGGGGTTTATCTTGGTAAGTCTTTGATGCGCCTCGCAAAGAAGCCTTTCAACTCCCTCCTCAACGGATATCGTATCCATTTTATCGTAATCCTTGGAGCTTTCCTCGCTTAGTGTAAAGGAGTCGATAAAATCAAGCTTCAAGCCATCCCAACCATATTCCCTTACATATTTTTCGTAGGTATCAATCAAAAACTCTCTTACCTCTTTAAAGCGTGGGTCTAACACCATAGCGTTCATATGCTTACGTGTGCTAAGATACATTCCCTTAAATCTTTCGTAATTCTCGCTCTCGAAGCCTACGTATGGCACAGAAAACCATATCATAAATTTCATACCGAGGGCGTGTATTCTATCAACAAAATCCTTCATATCGGGAATTTTGCCCTTACTTACCCTCCAGTCACCACAAAAGGCGTAGCCTCTTGAATTATCATCTGTTTGCCATCCGTCATCGACTATGACAGTATCCATACCATATTCCTTGGCTATTTTACATTCCTTTATAATTTCATCTGGAATTGTGTGCTGATGGAAGCCATACCAAGTAGAATAAAGTGGCTTTTTTGTGCTTTTGGGCACGTATGCTCTTTTATAACCTATTTCCTCCCACCATTTTGCTACTGCTTCAACTGATTTAGTAAAGGGGATTTTTCTTTTATCAACTCTTACAATGACCTCGTATTCCTTCATTTTTGATGTTGGCATATCAAAAAGAACTACCTCAAATTTAATTCTGCCAGTTTCCTCTACCACGCCAGCCCTTAGGGCACTTGGATTCTTAGGGTCGGATAGCGCAACGGTAATTTTATTTTCGTCAGCTTTATTGTAAATTGCTATTATTGGCGCACCACTTGCTGTCTTGCTCTTTTCTGTGCGCATATTCCACTCGGGTGTTAAATTATTAGCAAAATAGGCGCGAGGCGACCAAAAGCCAAGCATATCTATTTGCTCCTCCTCCCATACGAGAGAAAATGGCTTTGGCTCAATTTCGCTTTTGAAGGTTATTTTTAAAAGATAGGTAGATATTTCTCCACCCTGTATAAGCTCTATTTTTTCTTCACTTATGGAATTTTCAGTTTTAGTTGTAAATTTGATATTTTGTAGGTTGTGAATTTTCATTATTTGTCCTCCAATTCCTTTATTACTTCGGCAAAATCCCTGTAATCATCTATTGTTATGTAATTAAAATCCGATTTATAAACACTCTCATCATTTCCACCCTGTCCATAATCGTCGCCAATATAAACAACATTTTCGTGCAAGAGGTTATTTTCCTTGCAATACAAATCAAGCGCGTAATATTTATTATATGGCTTGGGTGACATATCAAAGGATGATGAGCCACCTACAAAAACGTTGTATTCTGGAAAGGCTATTACGACCTTATCGTAAATTGCTCTCCTCTTTTTTCTGTCTGGGTCGAATGATAGCTTATCCTCTTGTATTGCCTTAGTGCCAAGAATTGGGAAGGTTATACAGCCAGATAAGTGATATTCTACACTATCTCCCCTGTAATTTGTAAAGCCATATTTTTCTCTAAAATAGCTTACTCTTTTTTCTATTTCTTCCCTGTTAATTTCAAAAACAAGGTCGCGCACGGTATCTATATCGTTTGTTATCTCATTATACCTTGCATATTGCAAGCCATAGTTGCCTATTATGTCTATGGGGTATTTGTTCATTTGATTAAATATTCTTTTTGTTTGTCCTGCCCCTACCATTAAAAGCTTGTAGCGTTGTTTTAAAAAATCAAGTGCTTGCTTGTTTTCTTGGCAAAGTAGCTCCTTGTGCTGAGTTAGCGTGCCATCTAAGTCCATTGCGACAACCTTAATTTTAGTCTTATCCATTATTTATCTCCAAACAGGTCGTAGTTCATCCAAAGCACAGTATATCTGTCCTTTAAATCCTTTGCATAACGCACTGCATTTTTTATTTTTTCCTCGCCATAGGTATTATAAAGCTCATTTATATCAAGCTCTAAGTCTGATAGCATTTTTTCTATCTCTTCGCCTCTTGGCATTTTGGAAAAAAGCTCTCTTATTTTTTGTTCTTTATCCTTGTAAATAGATATTCTGTTTATTTTGTAATTTCCTACCCTTTGTTGAAGGCTTATACACTCAGGTGCAATTTTTCCATAAATCTCACCAATTTTAGCCACGTATGCGCCATTTTCCATAGAAAACTGCTCATTTGGCCAAGGTGTATTTAATATTTTTTCTCTAATTTTTGCAGTTATTACTGTTGAATATGCAACGTCTATTCCGTGGGCAAGATATTTTTCGGAGTTTAATATTCCTGTTATCTCAAAAAAGTGTGAAAGATGATGCTCACTTCCCGAGGCGGGACGTGAGGTTGTTGCAAAGCTCATCATTATTCCAACTACTATTAAAGCCTCTGTTAGTGCCTTTATGCTCTCTTCGTTTCTTTTTAGAAGTCCGTCCTTAGTTAAGAGAGTTTTTTCTACCATAGAATAGGTTGTTTTATATATGTAATCACAAAAATATTCGTTATTTACCTCGCGTGAAAGCTCCCAGTCGCAAAGGGCTGAATATTTTCCTATTATATCGCCATAACCTGCCTTTATCATTTCCATAGGCGCATTTTTTAAAACGTCAACGTCGGCAATTATTGCCCTTGGTAGCCTTGCAGAAACGGTTTCTTTCATTCCCTTTAAAATCATTGCTGCACCACTTGAGGCATAGCCATCCATAGATGGTGCCGTTGCAACTATCATATATGGTAGGCTTGCAAAATGTGCTACATATTTACATAGGTCCTGAACTACTCCTGAGCCAATTCCTATTATTAAATCTATTCCGTCAAGCTCCCCTTTCACCCTGTTAATGGCTTCCTCATTTGGAATAAGCACGGTTTTTCCGTCAAAAACAACTTTTCTTGTTTTTTTGCCCAAAAGAGCCTTTTCTGTCTTATCTATTGCTGCAAAAAAAGTATTTTCATCACCTACGAGCAAAATGCTCTTATAATTTTTGCAAAGCTCGCTTAAACGTGCAATTGCTCCACATTCAATATAGATATTTTCTATATCACAGCTATGCTCCCTGCCACAGGCGCATTTTCTTATTTTAAGTAGTGAATTTATATCCATTTTTGTCTCCTATTTTGTACTCACAGTTATATTATAATATTAGTTTTTTTATTTGTCAATAAAGTTACTATATCAAAAATATATTATTTTCATATTATGTTTAGTGGAGCTTATGCTCTAATAATCGAAAGGAACAATTTTAGAATTGGCTCAATTTACAAATCAGGCTCAGTTAACCTATAAGAACACTACAACTAACTCAAATGTTGCAGTTGGTGAGATTTTAGAGGTTATTTCCGTTACAAAAACAGCGGTAACTGCAACCTACGGTCAAAACGACACAATAACTTATATTATCAGTATTATTAACTCGGGAGTTAGCGCTCTTAATAATCTTACTCTTACTGATAATTTAGGAGCTTATAATTTTGGTCAGGGCACACTTACTCCTCTTGAATATACAGAAAATAGCATACAGTATTATGTAAACGGAGTTTTACAGTCTGCCCCCACTGTTAATAGCGAGGATGCTCTAATTATTACAGGCGTTAACGTCCCTGCAGGTGGAAATGCTATAATAGTTTACGAGGTATCAGTTAATAGCTTTGCTCCAATAGAACAGAGTGGTCAGATTACAAATGTCGCTACTGTTTCTGGCGCAAATATATCTCCTGTTTCTGCACAGGAAACAGTCACGGCACAAAACGCACCGAATTTAACTATTACAAAATCAATTAGCCCCGTACCTGTGGCTGAAAATGGCACTGTAACCTACACCTTTTTAATCCAAAACACAGGAAATACACCTGTTGTCGCAACAGACAATGCTTTTATTACGGACCTGTTTAATCCTATTCTTTCTTCTATTACTGCAACCTTTAACGGTCAGGTATGGACTGAAGGGGTTGAATACAACTACAATCAAACAACCGGTCTTTTTGAAAGCGTGCAAAGCGAAATTACAGTCCCTGCTGCTACCTTTACAAGGGACCCTGTAAGCGGCGCTTGGTCTATTACTCCCGGCACATCTACACTTGTAGTTACGGGAACAATTTAATAAAATAGCGACACGTGTCGCTATTTTATAAGTAAAGCAGGACTTTCTGAGCTTTAGCTCATTTTGCCCTGCTTTTTAAAATATTTATTTGAGATTTACTGATTGTCTTGCTGGTATTTTTATTGTTTCACCATAACGGCACATCCAAACGTCTATGCCACTTGGATTGAAAACAATTTTTCCATTTGCTGAATATTCAAGTCCACGATATGCCTCTACATAGTCGTAAATTTCAATATTGGTTGCATACCAAACATCGTCCTTGCCTGCAAGATAGCTACAAAGCCTTTCCATTCTTGCCCAGTCCTCTTCTGTTCTGTATTCATAGGAGTGTCCCCAGATATAAAACAGCCAGCCCTCAATGCTCATCCAGCTTTTAAATGGGTCGTAATCTACAAATTCCTTTGCTAAATCAAATACCTTCTCATCTGCTTGGTGACAGGTTGTATCCATTTCAAGCCATTTGTCAGATATTGTAAACTTGTGATGTGCGCCAACACCTCTTGAATACTTAATTCCTGCATCCTTGATTATTCTTATAACATCGTTATTATAAGTGCCAAATGGGTATGCCATTCCGCGAACTACATAGCCTGTATATTTTTCCAAAAGCTCCTTGTCATCCATAATTTCCTTAACTACAAGTGTAGTAGGAAGTCTTTCAAGGAAGGGGTGAGTTAGAGAATGAACTGCAACCTCGTGTCCCTTATATACTGTTGGAATTTGCTCAAGGGCAAGCTTTTTGGACTTTTCATCAGCTTTTTCCGGCATAAGTCCACTATTCAAGTTAAATGTACCCTTCATATTGTACTTGTTAAAAAGCTCTATTAAGCGTATATCCTGTTTTTCTCCATCGTCAAAGCTGAAGGTGAGCGCCTTTGGCTTACCACCCCAAAAAAGCATTCTGTTATTCATAAATTTATCTCCTTAATCTGAATTTCTTTCCCCTAAAATGTTTCTATATTTTTGGTAAAAGCTCTCAAAATATTCGCCATCAAGCGCTTCCCTTATCTTTTCCATAAGCTCGTTATAGAAATATAGGTTGTGAAGCACGCAAAGGCGCATTCCAAGTGCCTCCTTTGCCTTTACGAGGTGCCTTATATATGCGCGTGAGTAGTCACGACAGGCAGGACAATTACAGCCCTCATCAATTGGACGGGAATCCGCCCTGTATTTTTCATTCATTATATTCATTTTTCCGTGCCAAGTAAAGAGGTTACCGTGCCTTGCGTTTCTGCTTGGCATTACGCAGTCGAAAAAGTCAATTCCTCTGTGAACTGCCTCTAAAATATTGCAGGGAGTGCCAACGCCCATTAAATATCTTGGCTTGTCCTTTGGCATATGTGGCTCGACTATGTCTATGATTTGATACATTTCCTCGGTTTCCTCACCTACTGCTAAGCCACCTATTGCATATCCGTCAAGGTCAAGCTCGGCAATTTTTTTCATATGCTCTACTCTTAAATCCTCGTAGGTGCTACCTTGGTTTATTCCGAAAAGAAGCTGATTTTTATTTATGGTTTCGGGCAAGGAATTTAGCCTTGCCATTTCCTTTTTACAGCGCTCAAGCCATCTTACTGTACGGTCACAGGACTTTTTGGTGTAATCATATGGAGCTGGGTTTTCTATACATTCATCAAATGCCATAGCAATTGTAGATGCTAAGTTTGACTGAATTTGCATACTTTCCTCAGGTCCCATAAAGATGCGCTTGCCATCTATGTGCGATGCAAAGCGAACACCCTCCTCGGTGATTTTTCTAAGGCTTGCAAGTGAGAAAACCTGAAATCCACCACTATCAGTTAAAACAGGCTTGTCCCAATTAAAAAACTTATGAATTCCACCAAGGTCGTGTATTAGCTTATCGCCTGGGCGTATGTGCAAATGGTAGGTGTTTGAAAGCTCCACCTGACATTTAATTTCCTTTAAATCTGTAGTAGATACTCCACCCTTTATTGCGGCGCACGTACCTACGTTCATAAACACAGGGGTCTGTATTTCGCCGTGAACTGTGTTCAATGTGCAGCGTCTGGCTCTACCCTCTTGCTTTAAGACTTTAAACATTGTTTTTTCCTTATTTTATCCTTTCAAATTGCTTTTCGAGAAAATGCTTTGTTATCTCGAAGGCTATTGGTCTGCCATGTGGGCAATATTTAATATTATCAAGAGTCAAGACTCTGTCACATATCCATTTTATATGGTCCTTGTCGTAAGCTCTGCCTGCCTTTATTGCTGCCTTGCACGATGCTTGATAAAGTGCCCTTTCAAAGCGCTCATAGCGTGATTTTTCGCCCTGTGCCTCTCCTCCAACAAGCCTTTCGCAAAGGGTTAGAAAGGTATCCTGTGCTGAGCTTAATTCAATTTCTGATGGAATTTCATAAATTGATACGGTTTTATTTGACAAATCATAGCCAAAGCCTGTTTTCTTTATTTCCTCGCCCCAGTCGCTAAGTGCCATAAGCTCGCTTGCGTCAAGGTCTATTTCTATTGGCATCATCAAAATTTGCGAGGACGGTGTTGAGAGTGAAAGCTTTTTCTTCAAATCCTCGAAAATTATTCTTTCGTGCGCTGCGTGCTTGTCTATTAAATACATAATATCGCCAAGCTCAACTATTACGTAGGAATTAAACGCCTCACCAATTATTTTATAATCGGGTATAACTCGAATTTGAGCCACGTCCTCGGTGATTTTTGTATTTTCCAAGGCTTTTTGCTCGTCCTTATTTTCCTCGACTGCCTTTTTGGTTGATTTTTCATCATAAGCTATTATTGGCTCTGTTTTAATTGGCATATCATAGGTTGGAACACTATTTACTTCAATTGTCTTAATATTTTTATTAAATTTTATTGTAAAGGCATCGTCCTCTTTTATTGGCTCTGATGCCTTCTTATTCTCATCCTTTTTATCAAGCGAGGAGTAATCAAGAGTATTATTCTGACAAAGAGTGCCAAAATTAGTATTTGAATCAAAAACTATTCTTTGTGGTCGTTGCTCCTTGCTTTCCCTGTCTTTTACAGGGAAAAGAGTGTTTATTAGCTCCTTTGCTTCCTTTGAGCGCTTTTCATCGTCATTATAAAGCGTTGGAGTTGTAATTCTATTTGATAACGCTGTGCGTACAGCATAATATACCGCATCGAAAATCAGCTTCTCATTTGAGAACTTCACCTCTAATTTTGCAGGATGAACATTAACATCCACGCTTGATGGGTCAATTACTATATTCAAAACGCAAAATGGAAATTTGTCGCTTGGAATATATGACGTATATGCTTGCTCAAGGGCTGCAGATGCAGTTTTGCTCTTTACAAAGCGAGAGTTTATATAAAAGTTTTCAAGATTACGATTAGCCCTTACAAGCTCGGGAGTTGAAATAAAGCCCTCGACCTTAATTCCACCGTCTTCTCTTTCTACCTGTATAGTCTTTTTAGACACGTCCCTGCCCAAAATCGCATAAATTACGTTTTGCAGGCTACCATCTCCTGCTGTTACGTATTTTACTTGATTATCAATTAAATATCTAAATGATATGTCAGGACGGGAAAGGGCAACCTTTTCTACGATTGAGGTTATTGCCATAGCCTCAGTTGCATCCTTTTTTAAGAATTTCTTTCTTGCAGGAACATTATAAAATAAATCCTCAACTATTACAGTTGTGCCATTTGCGCACCCTATGCTGGTATGGTTAACAACATTTCCACCATGTGCTTCAAGCATTGCACCAAATTCACTGTCCTCTTGCTTTGACATTATTCTTATTTTACTTACAGAGGAAATGGCAGCAAGCGCCTCACCTCTGAAGCCAAGGGTAAATATTGATTCAAGGTCGGTTGCATCCTTGATTTTGCTTGTTGCGTGTCTTAAAATCGCAACGGGCAAATCATCGTATTGTATGCCGCAGCCATTATCTGTAATTCTTATAAAGGTAATTCCACCGTTTTTGATTTCAACGGTTATTTTATTCGCTCCTGAGTCAATTGCGTTTTCAAGAAGCTCCTTTACTACCGATGACGGACGGTCAACTACCTCGCCTGCGGCTATTAAATTTGCAACGTCAAAGCCAAGAACATTTATTTTTCCCACCGTCATCACTTCCTTTTAGTTAAATAATTTTTTAAGCTCAAATATAAAATTCATTGCTTCAATTGGTGTAATTGTGTTTAGGTCAAGCTTCTTTATTTTATCAGCTGCCTCGTAAATTGCCATATCCTCAAAGCTCATTATCTGATTTGGCTCATTTACCTTCTTTTGCGAGCGTGATTCAACTACTCCGTTTTCTACCATTTCATTAAGGATTACCTTTGCTCTTTTCACTACCTCGTTTGGCACGCCTGCAAGCTTAGCAACCTCGATACCAAAGCTGTCATCTGTTGGTCCCTTTACGATTTTGCGAAGGAAGGTTATATCATCCCCACGCTTTTTGGCAGCAATATTGTAGTTTACAATTCCGTCAAGCTCGTTTTCTAAGTCAGTAAGCTCGTGATAATGTGTTGCAAACATTGATTTTGCGCCTATTTTCTTGCTTACTGTATATTCTGCAATTGCACGCGCAATGCTCATTCCGTCATAGGTGCTTGTGCCTCTACCTATTTCATCATATATTATAAAGCTGTTTTTTGTTGCGTTGGCTAAGATATATGCTACCTCGCTCATTTCAAGCATAAAGGTTGACTGTCCAGAGGCTAAGTCATCTGATGCGCCAATGCGTGTAAAAAGCTTATCTATAACACCTATTCTTGCGCTCTTAGCAGGAACAAATGAGCCAATTTGTGCCATCAAAGCTATCAACGCGCTTTGACGCATATAGGTTGACTTACCTGCCATATTAGGTCCTGTAATAAGTGCCATTTTGTCCGTTGTAGTATTTAGATATGTATCGTTAGGAACAAAATAGCTGTCCTTTACAAATTGCTCTACAACCGGGTGGCGTCCGTCCCTTATATCGATTACATCGCTATAATCAACCTCGGGGCAAACATAGCTGTTTTTAACTGCAACCTCTGCAAGCGAAACGTAAACGTCGAGCTTAGCCAAGAGGTTTGCACTTGTTTGTACTCTTGTAAGATTTTTAGCAATCTCGTTTCTTAGCTGAACAAAAAGCTCGTATTCTAATACGCAAAGCTTGTCCTTTGCGCCAAGCACCGAGGATTCCATCATCTTCAATTCCTCAGTAATATATCTTTCACAGTTAGAAAGGGTTTGCTTTCTTATGTATCTTTCGGGGACTTGTCCTACTAAGGATTTTGTAACCTCTATATAGTAGCCAAAAACACGGTTATAGCCTATTCTAAGGGTCTTTATTCCCGTTTTTTCTCTTTCGTCCTCTTCTATTTTGTTTATCCAGCCCTTGCCATCATTCATTATGTTGCGCAGCTGGTCTATTTCCTCATTTACGCCATCTTGAATGAAGCCTCCCTCTCTTATTGAAAAGGGTGGGTTTTCAACTATCATATTATTGATAATTTCTGTTATATCCTCGAGGGAATCAAGACCCTCTCTTATTTTCAAAAGCTCATTTGCATTTACGGAGCAAAGAAGGCTTTTTATCTCAGGGATAACACTAAGGGTTGATGAAATCGCCCTCATATCCTTGCCATTTGCAGTACCGTAAACTATTTTTGTCATAAGTCTTTCAAGGTCTAATACATTCTTTAAAAGTGCCGTTATTTCGCCTCTTAAAACTATATCATCACATAGATTAGACACAGCGCCCTGTCTTTCGTTAATTGCCTTAACGTCAAGGAGTGGGTGCTCGACGTAATTTCTTAACATTCTTGCGCCCATTGAGGTGCTTGTCTTGTCAAGAACCCAGTAAAGAGTTCCTCTTTTTTCCTTAGAGCGCATTGTTTCGCAAAGCTCTAAGTTGCGACGGGTGTTCAAATCCATTTCAAGATATTGTCCCTCGCCATAAATGTTTATTCTATTGATATATGAAATATCTGTTTTTTGAGTCTTTAATATGTACTCTAATATCGCGCCTGTTGCGTATATAACAGACAAGTCGTTTTGATATTTATTAAAAAATTCGTTGCCAAAATGGCGCTTTGTTGCTTCAAGACAGCACTCATAATCGTAAAGCGCATAGCAATCAAATTCTACAAGCGCACTTAATTTTGTTCTTGCAAAATCATAAAGCTGTGCGCCCTTTTCCTTAGGAATGTTTGTAATAATTTCCTTAGGAGCATATGTACCAAGCTCGTTTAGTACTCTATTTATGTCGTTTTCAAGCGCTGTTGCACAAATTTCACCTGTGGAAATATCTGCAAAGCACATTCCTATTCTATTACTGTCAAAATAAATTGAGCAAAGATAGTTATTTTTTGTTTCTGTAAGGAGTGAGCTTTCTACAACTGTGCCAGGTGTAATCTCGCGCACTACCTCTCTTTTTACAATACCCTTTGCTTGTGAGGGGTCCTCCATTTGCTCGCAAATTGCGACCTTATACCCCTTAGATATCAGCTTGCCAATAAATGGCTCAACGCTGTGGTAAGGAACGCCACACATTGGTGCGCGCTCCTTTTCGCCACAGTCTCTTCCTGTTAATGTAAGCTCTAATTCTCTTGATGCAATTTTTGCATCATCGAAGAACATTTCATAAAAATCTCCGAGACGATAAAACAGTATAAAATCTTTATATTGTTCTTTTATCTCAAGATATTGAAGCATCATTGAAGTCATACTGCTTTCCTCTCTTTCTTTTTTAATTATATTAGTGGTGGTGATGTCCGCAGTCTGAGCCACAGCTTGAGCAGTCGTGTGCACAGGGGCGTTGACCTGTAATTTGGAATTCGATTTCAGCATTAACCTCGTTCATAAGCGCATTTACTGCCTCTTGAGCCTCGCTAATCTTTATAAAGGCTTCATTAGCTGTAACCTCTGCTACTATTGCGTCAAGACGGTTGCCGATAGCCTCGACAACCTTTTCGTCAACAGGGGACTTTTTGTATTCCTCTGCAAGTGCGATTTGTTGAGTGTTGTACTCAAGCATAAGAGCTTGAATCTTCTCATTCTTCTCATATGCTTCCTTTGCTTCGTTCATTTTAGCAACGCGCTCGTCTGCCTTGATAGCTTGTCCGAGCTGTGCTGCAAGCTCCATAATTTCCATGGTTTTCTCCTATTATTATATTATTTCACCGTACAGTGCAAATGTGTCTGTACGTGTGATTTTTACATTGATAAATTTTCCTGTATAGTCCTTGTCGCACTCGAAGTGAACTATTTTATTACCCTCGGTGCGCGAGGTATATACATTTTCATTATTTTTGCTTTTTCCGTCAACTAAGACTCTTATTGTCCTTCCAATATAGCCCTCGTTTATTTCCTTGGAAATTTCGTTTTGCACCTCGCACAGCCTTTCGTATCTTTGGTGCTTTATCTCCTCTGGAATTTGGTCCTCCATTTGATAAGCAGGTGTACCCTTGCGCGGTGAGAATATGAAGGTAAAAATCGAATCATATCTTACCTTTTTTATAATATCAAGGGTCTTTTCAAAGTCCTTTTCGCTCTCGCCCGGGAAGCCTACTATTATATCTGTGGTTAAGGTTATATCATCACTATTTTCTCTTAGTCCATTAATGATTTCAAGATATCTTTCGGTTGTGTATCGTCTGTTCATTCGGTTGAGTACCTCATCCGAGCCACTTTGTAGTGGGAGGTGGAAGTGATTTGCACAGTGGGGGTTTTCCTTTAATGCCCTTATCATTTGCTTTGATGCATCCTTAGGATGTGAGGTCATTAAATGTATCATAAAATCGCCATCTATTTTGGCAATTTCGTCAAGTAAATCTGCTATTGTCGGAGTGCCCTTTAAGTCCTTGCCGTATGAGTTTACGTTTTGTCCAAGCAGGGTAATGTCCTTATAGCCACGACCTGCAAGGTCTTTAATTTCAGATAAAATATCCTCCATTTTGCGACTGCGCTCTCTGCCCCTTACATATGGCACTATGCAATATGTACAGAAATTGTCACAGCCATACATTATACTAACCCACGCCTTGTAGTCGCTTTGCCTAAGAGGCTCTATTCCCTCGGCGATTTTTGGCTTTATTTCATCTATATCAAAATGGCGCTTTGCCCCATTCATAGAGTTAAATATAAGCTCGGGTAAGCGATGAAGCGCGCCTGTTCCTAACGTAAAATCTACATAGTGATATGAGTGCTTTAATTGATTTATTCTATGCTCCTGTGCACTCATACAGCCACATACACCAATTATTATGTCGGGATTTTTAGCCTTGTAGTGCTTAAATCTGCCTATTATAGAGAGTGCCCTTTTTTCTGCGTGCTCTCTTATAGCGCAGGTATTGACTATAAGAATGTGTGCTTCCCTTTCATCAAGTGTAATTTCGTAGCCCATTTTTTTAAGCATTGAAGCAATTTTTTCACTATCAGCCTCATTTTGCTGACAGCCAAGAGTAATTACAAAGGCGCGATAACCCTTGCCTTGTATTAAGGCGCGAATCTGGCTTGTAAATTTACTTTGCTTTTCTATTTCATTTATGCTTACAAAATTATTATCCATAGCTCGCTCCATTATTGCAAATACTTTACATATTTTATCATATTTTTTTATAATATTCAAGTTATAACTATAATATAACAAAAAATTTTTATATTTTTACAAGGAAACACTTGCATTTTGCGTTTTATTAGTATATAATGTGTTGTGACGATATGTCAAAAAATTTTTTGGAGGAACTATCATGGAAAAACTCATCAAAGCGATTGACGAACTTCCTTGGATTGTAAAGTTGCTTCTCTGCATTCCTGCTCTTGACATTGTTTGGGCAGTTTATCGTTTGTGCAAGAGCTTGACAGCTAACAACACTCTTGGTATTGTTCTTGCAATTCTCTGCATTTTCCCAGGTGCTGCTTTTGTATGGCTTGTTGACATTATTTGCGTATTGGTTAACGGTAAAATTTGGTGGCTTGACTAATTTAGCAATACATACTCCCTGATATAGCGTGATACTCTTAACGGAGTATCACGCTAACTCTATTCGCCTTCGGCGAGTTCTATTGCTACGCAGTTATATTCGGCTTACACCGAGTGATATTCGCTTCGCGAGTTTTAGAGCGAATAGAATATCACTGCGAGGCAAAGCCACGCAATATCACTTCCCGTAAGGGAAATATCACTCTTTGCATAGCAAAGAATATCACTGTATACGAACAAAAAAGGAGAACATTTCGGACTTATCCGATTTGTTCTCTTTTTCTGTTTGTAATAAGAACCTGCTACGCTGAACCTTGTTATTCGCTCTGCTCATAATAAGGGTTTGGACTTAGCCCATTTACGTTTGACTAGTCAAATGCGATGCTTACACTTTTGTCAAAGTGAAAATTCTCCGTTAAGGACACCACTCTATTTGGCAGGGAGTTTTACTTTATTTTATATTTATAATGTAAATTTGAAAAAAATATTAAAAAATTTCAAAAAGGGTATTGACAAACGTGGAATGATTTAGTATAATATGTTGGCAAGGTCAAAAAGACCTATATATATGCGAGAGTGGCGGAATTGGTAGACGCGCACGTTTGAGGGGCGTGTGGTTTTGCCATACGGGTTCGATTCCCGTCTCTCGCACCAAAAAAGGACTTGTTTTAACAAGTCCTTTTTTTTTTTCAAAATGAGCAAATCCCTCTTATTACAAAGTTAAAATAATAGTACGTAAAATTTGTATCAAAAAATGCGACTCGGTTGAGTCGCATTTTTGTATTGCTTTTATTAGAAGCCCAATAGGCTTTCGATATTAACTACGCCTGTTCCCTTGTTTACTACGCCAATTTCAGCGCCACCCTCATCAAAAACGGGTTCCTTTGTATGTACTATTGACGCTACGGATTCTTCCATAATGTCGTTTGTTTCGATAATCTCTTTTGTGTACTTAGGTTCGGTATATCTCATTATGCTGCTACCTCCTCTTCGTCGCCACTTGGAACTGTTGTTTCCGGTGTATTTAGGACAACTGCCTTGTTTGCTATGGAATTATATGTAACCTTTGATGGTGCTATAGCTCCTTCTGCCATACCGTCATCCATATATATAATTTCTCCATCTACTAAGATATATCCACAGCAGTAAAGCTCTGTTTCATAATGCGCCTCGCCTATGCCATATATCTTCATTTCCATTATGTCGTAGCTTCTGTTTGTGAAATCTACAGATATTACATTATCAGTGAATACTCCTTGGTAGATGTTAGCCACATTACCTGATGCTGCTAAAATACCATATTTAACGTCCTTGCCTGAAAGAGTCATATACTTTTCGATTGCATCCTTGTTTATTTGGAAG
>JAGBEE010000002.1 GCA_017937135.1 Clostridia bacterium
TGCTCGGCGTTACTGAATGGAACAAAGCAAGAATTATGCGGATACTCGAAGATAAAAGATACTTGGGTGATGACAGATACCCTGCATTAATAGAGCAAGGCGCATACGATACCGTCCAAGAAATAAGCTACAACCGTTGCGACCAAAAGAACACGGACAGGCAAGCTGACATTTTCAAATTAAATATCCCTGTAAAATGCCCGTCTTGCAATAGCATACTGAAACGCATTGTAGATAACCGATGGTCAACTCCTCCCAAATGGAGATGCCAAAATCCCAAATGCAAGGAATCCATTGCTATAACAGACGAAACCCTGCTATTAGCTATTACAGAGGTGCTGAACACCGCCATAGCAAACCCCGAAATGATAAGCATCCCGACAGAAAAAGAAATAGAGCCGAGTGCGGAACTCCGACGGCTCAACAATGAAATAACAAGAGCCTTCGACTCCATTCAAATCGATAAGGATGCGGTACGCAGAATGATGATACAACACGCCTCACTCAAGTATGCCGAGCTTGACTCGGCGGTGAGTAAGGCAAGGCGACTCAAGGACATCTTCACCGAAAGCCAACCTTTAACATCCTTCTCAATTGAATTTTTGCATAGAACAACCGACGAGCTTATGCTCTACACGGACGGCACGATAGGACTCATCCTCGAAAACGGACAACAAATAAGAAAGGGGGCAACTTATGCAGACACCCGTAGCTGAACAACCCAAGAAAACGGTACGAATTATAGCACCGACCATCACTCCACAAGAAACGGCAAAGAACAAATACCGCCAACTGCGAGTGGTCGCCTACTGCCGAGTATCGACCAAGCAAGAGGAACAGCTTAATAGCTATGAAACCCAAAAGAACTACTACACCGAGCGAATCAACGCAGAGCCGAATTGGACTCTCGTGGGGATATTCGCAGACAAAGGTATCACAGGCACGAGCGTAAAAAACCGTGACGAATTCAATAAGATGATTAAACTCTGCAAGCGTGGCAAGGTTGACATGATAATCACCAAGTCAATCTCCCGATTTGCGAGAAACACCCTCGACTGCCTCAAATACACGAGAATGCTGAAAGCCATCGGCGTGGATGTGTTCTTCGAGGAACAAGGCATCCACAGCACACAGCCTGGGGCTGAATTTTACATCACCATTTACGGTAGCATCGCACAGAGCGAATCCGAGAACATAAGTGCAAACGTGAAATTCGGCAAGGCACAGAGTGCGAGAGAAGGTAACGTGGCATTCCACTACAAGAATTTCCTCGGCTACCGCAAGGGTGAGGACGGCAAGCCCGAAATCGTCCCCGAAGAAGCTGAAACGGTACGCTTTATATACGAGAGCTTTCTCGCAGGCGACAGCATCGGTGGTATCAAGGCGAAGCTTGAAGAACGAGGAATCCTCTCGCCAAGCGGAAAGCCCACTTGGAATCACTCCACGATAGTATCCATACTGACCAACGAAAAGTACACAGGCGATGCGATAATCAATAAAACCTTTATAGAAGATTGCATCTCCAAGAAGGTCAAGGTGAACAACGGCGAACGGCAAAAATTCTACGTGGAAAACAATCACCCTGCCATTATCGATAGAATGACATTCGCAAGGGTACAAGAGGAACTCGCAAGACGAAACGGCAAGCTCAAGGTCAAGCAGGTCGGAACAAAGACCGAGCAAGGCAAATACTCAAGCAAATTCGCTCTGACCGAACTGCTCGTCTGCGGAGAGTGCAAAACCCCATACCGCAGATGCACATGGACGGTCAAAGGAAAGAAGAAAATCGTGTGGCGGTGCATCAGCCGACTCGACTACGGCAAGAAATACTGCCACGAATCACCTACGGTAGAAGAAAGCGTACTCCAAGAAGCTATCATGAACGCAATCATGAGAACGGCGAACGAGAACGCAGAGTTGCTCAAAACCTTAAAGCTCCACATCGGGATGGGCTTGGATATGGGCGAGAGCGAGGACGAGAGCCTTGACCTACAAATCAAGATTGCCGAGATCGATGCAGAATTTAAGGCGATGCTGAATGCGGTGTCAAGCGATACAGTAGACACCTTTGACGAGCAAAGAGTGAAAGAGCTTATGGATGAAAAAAGCAAGCTCCAACAACAGCTTGCACAGATAGCCGAAAGAAAGCAAAAACGTGAAAATACGAAATCCCGACTTGATGAGATTTTCACGATACTTGACGGCATTAAAAATCGCCCGATGGAATATGATGACCGACTCGTCCGTCGGATACTCGAATGCGTGGTGGTCGAATCCAAGGAACGTATCAAGGTGGTATTCATCGGCGGTTTGGAAATCACGGAAACGCTTTGCGAGAAGAAAACGCAAGCGGCAACCGAGCAACAAGATGAAACGCACAGCAGTTCAAATCCATACAAGAACGACGAAAAATATCTTTTTTGTCGCCCTTACACAAATAAAAGGGTAGCACTCACAAGGGGTGCTACCCTTTTATTTAACACAAACGAAACAGAGGGATTCGAACGCAGCGTTAAGCGACTCTTTCGGGGAATGAGTCGTAGCGGTGACCGAAGGATTTTGCGAAACATAAATAAACAGTTAGCACTCATTGTTTCGCAAAATTCAAGAACGAATCCCTCTTCCTGCGCCAAGAGGAACGTAAAACGAACACCAACGTTTTGCGTTCTTTTTTATTTTCATCACTTGTTCAACTGTTATTAGAATAATTCTCTAAAAATGAGTTATTGCTTTTAACTTATACTGTGCTATAATAGAAATAGGATAAGCGCTAATCCAATAAATATTTGGAGGTCTTATATGGTTAGACTTGGAGAAAAAATAAAACAATTAAGAAAGCAGAAAAACATTTCACAAGAGGTTTTAGCTAATCATCTTGGAGTGTCTTTTCAAGCAGTTTCAAAATGGGAAACAGAAGCAACTATGCCAGATGTTATTATGATACCTGCAATTGCATCGTTTTTTGGTGTTTCTACTGACGAACTTTTTGACTTTAATCTTTTTGAAATTGAGCAAAAGGTTGAACAAATAGTGGATGAACACAGGATATATTTAGATACCGATATTAAGAAAAGCGAACAAATCATTCGTAATGGTTTAAAGAAATATCCAGGAAATGAAATTTTATTGAATTGTCTTATCAATATTATTTCTTCAACCGAACGAAGCGACGAAGCCATTGTTATTGCAAAAGCACTTATTGAAAGCACTAAATGTGATGATATTCGTATTGATGCTTGGAGAATTATGGCTGAAGCATATAAATCGAAAGGTGATTATTCATTAGCAAAAGAAGCAATTGAACACATTCCTGAAATTTATTTTTCAAACTTGTATGTGAAAGCATATCTATTAGAAGGAGAAGACAAATTTGAGGCTGCCACAAAAGAAGCTTCTCTATGCTTTGAACATTTAATTTGGATGCTTGAAATATTGGGAGAAATATATCTTGGAAAGGGCGAGCTTGAAAAGGCGAAAATACAATATACACAGGCTATTAATGTTTTGAAAGCTTTTAAAAATGATTTTGAGACTAATTATACACATAGTAAATACGACCCACAGAAAATAACCGAATTGGAAAATAAGTTAGCCTCAATTTAATAAAATGGCGAGTGCTGATTTTTCGGCACTCGCTTGACTTATATACTTGACAAATTTTGCACTTTATGATAATATACATTCGGGAGTCATCCAATACGGGAACGCCCCAAAGCTTATGCTTCGGGGAACCCCTGCACGGTGGCGGTTATGCTCTTTTCAATAAAATGAAAGGAGTTATTCTTTGCTCCTTTCAAATATATACGAAAGGAGTGGTGCGATATGAACTATTTATACGCACCTTTATTGTATGTTTGTTACATACAGCGATATGTTTGCCTTCGTTATTATGTTGGCAACAATAATTGCTATATTCTTAAACAAAAAACGATAATAAAAGAAATAATCGCCTTGCTTTTGACCGAGAAGGCGATTAATTTCTAATTCTCACGAAAGGGCTAACCGTCATCGGATGGCTCTTTCTATTTTTATTATAAACACATTGACTTGAAATGTCAATACCTTTTGAAAAATATTGTAAGACATTGGTCATTATTACGAGCTTGCGAGTAACAAGGTTCTGCGAAGCAGGTTCTTATACCCGTTAAGTACAGATTTGTCAAGTGTTTTTTGACACTTATTGTCAAATTCATTCTTCGTCTTGGTTGTACGATACAGGCATAAGGCTTTTTTCTTGACAATGGGGACACTTGAATAATCTGTTTGTAGTGTTCTTTTCTCCAATGAAAATAGCAGAAAAACACTTGTACCATTTTGGCTTGAACTTGTGATTACATTTAGTGCAAGTTCTGTATTTTGAAGAGAAATTTTTCAAAGTTACAATTAGTACAATAATGATAATAGCCAATAAAATCGCAAAACCGATAATCCACGGAATGACAAAATGCTCGTCAAACCAATTAACTGTGCAAGATGTTAAAGAAAACATCATTGCGAATGAAGAGCAAACAAATAAAAGCTTTTTCATAGTATCATCCCCCCCTTTATTTGAGTATAGCATAGAACCATAAAATATGCAACAAAAAGATAAAATACGAAGGTTGTCGGGGAGCTTGTTCACCAGCAACCCGTTGCGACTCGTTGCCAAAGGCAACGCATCCCGATTGTACAGTTTAGTTTTTTGTAATCAACTACCCTTCTGCACAAGGCATGGCATAAATGCTCACACCGCAAGTGGTCCCCCTCCCCTCACAAGTGGAGGCTATGTTAGCACTCATTGTTTCGCAAAATTCAAGAACGTATCCCTCATGCGTTCGCTTTACAAGAGAGCTGATTTAATGCAAAAAATATAAAATTTATCGAAAAACATTAAAAAACTATTGACAAACGTAAATTTTGGTGCTATAATGTGCTTGTCGAACCGGAAAGACACACATTTTTTGGAGGTATTAAACAATGAAAGGTATTAGTAAAATTGCAAAGGTTGTAACAAAGGTTGTGGAGATATTCCATTGGGTTGCGGTGGCTCTTATGGCAGTGGCTACGGTCTGCTCGATGGCGGCTCCATCATGGGTTGGATATTTCGTAGGCTTGGATGCGAAGGAGTGTTGCGGAGCAAATCTTTCGATATATGGATTTGAGATAAATGCTGCTGTTGTGGATGGAAAAGTAGATATGACAGCATTTCTTATGTTTGGAATAGGAGCGATTTTAATCCTCGTTCTTATGGCTATGATTTTCAGAAACCTTTATCTTATTATCAAAAAATCTGATGGAAGCACACCATTTCAGGCAGATAATGCTCGTATGTTCCGCGAAATTGGAATCTTTTCTATCGCCGTTCCTGTTGTTGGCTTAATTATGAGCATCATCACTCGTATAGTTCTTGGCGTAGAAAGCACAGAGGTTTCAAATAATTTCAGTGGACTTGTAATCGGTATCGTTGTTCTTTGTATTACGGAATTTTTCATTCACGGTATTGAGCTTGAAAAAGACGTTGATGGTTTACTTTGAGAGGTAAGCTATGGGAAAAATCGTACTTCGACTTGACAGAATGATGGTTGAGAAAAAAATTTCGCTGAACGAGCTTGCCGAGCGTGTCGGAATTTCCAATGTCAATCTTTCCAAGATTAAAAACAACAAGGTCACAGCTATCCGCTTTTCCACCCTTGCCGCAATTTGCGAGGTGCTTGAATGCGATGCTGGAGACATTCTCGAATATCAGAGGGATGAATAAGCGCTTGCACAAAATGAGAGCTCAGCTTTAATTTAAATTGTTCACTAATTAACGAGTAAGCTTTTACACAAAATAAAGGACACCACGTTGACAAAGTCAATGAATCTCGATGAAAGACAAGTGATTTTCAATATTTCGCAAGGGACACCAAAAAGGTGTCCTTATTTGCGTTATAGAAGATGTCTAACGCACTTTTTAAAGCTCTTACTTTGGACAGGGTGCTTTTAATAAAAATTCGTTTTGTCAAACTTTATCTATTGCAACCTTAGGGATAAGGTGATATAATAAGGTTAACAACTTTTTGGAGGCTTTTATGGATTTTAAAATTTCTGGAAATCAATTTGTAAGGGACGGTAAGGAAATAAAAATCATTTCCGGCGCCGTGCACTATTTTAGAAATATGCCAGACACGTGGCGCGACATTTTCAAAAAAATGAAGGCAATGGGGCTTAACTGTGTTGAAACCTATTGTGCTTGGAATATGCACGAAAAGAAAATGGGTGAGTTTGATTTTTCTGGCAACTTAGATATAAGAGAATTTATCAGGGTTGCGAGCGAGGAGGGGCTAATGGCTATCGTTAGACCCGGACCATATATTTGCTCGGAATGGGAATTTGGTGGCTTGCCTTGGTGGCTTATGACTATGGACGATATGGAGATTCGTTGCTCAAATCCTGTCTATATGGAGCGCTTTGAGCTTTACCTATCAAAGCTATTCGACCAAATTCGTGATTTGCTTTTTACTAATGGTGGACCTATTATTATGCTTCAATGCGAAAATGAATATGGCTACTACGGTGATGATAAAACATACCTAAAAAATCTATATGACATATACAGAAAGCACGGAATAGACGTACCACTATTTACCTCTGACGGAACGAGCGAGGCTAACTTGCTCGATGGAGCTATTGATGGCTGTCTTGCCACCTTGAATTTTGGCTCGCGAGTAGAGGAGAACTTTAAGGCGCACGACAAGCTTTTTCCCGACTCACCAAAAATGTGTATGGAAATGTGGAATGGCTGGTTTGATGCGTGGGGCGATGGCTTCCATCACACCACAAGCGCACAGGACTATGCGGGGGTTATTGATGATATGCTAAAGCGTGGAAGCCTTAATATGTACATGTTCATAGGTGGCACTAACTTTGGCTTTACAAGTGGCGCTAACCACTATGAAAAATTCACCCCAGATGTAACAAGCTATGATTACGACGCTATGCTTAGTGAGTGTGGGGACGTTACTCCTAAATATATGGCGGCAAGAGAGGTTATACAAAAATATATAGACTATGAGCTTCCGCCTGTGCCAGAAAATCGCGAGAAAATCGCCTATGGCAAGGTAAAAATCACACACAGTGGTGGACTTTTTGACAACTTGGACAACATTTCCTCTCCAATTTTCTCAAATGTTCCAAGGTGCATGGAGCACTATGGACAGGGCTATGGCTATATTGCATACACAACAACGCTCAACCGTGATTATATAAACACTCCTATCACCTTTACCGAGCTTGGCGACAGAGCCTTGGTTTATGTAAACAGGGTGCTTAACGGAATAGTTTATGTAAATGACCAGGAGCTTAAGACTACTATAAATGCCAAAAAGGGAGATACCCTTACCATTTTAGTTGAAAATATGGGCAGAGCGAATTTCGGTCCTAAAATGATGCGTAAGAAGGGTATTAGTGGCAGGTGTCTGTTGGGCAATAACATAATTCACTTTAACTGGAATGTTTACCCGCTTCCTATGGATAATCTTGACAAGGTAGTCTATGGTAAGAAATTTGATGAGCCAAGTGGCTTTTACAAGGGAAGCTTTATTGCTGACAAGGTAGCTGACACCTTCCTTTATCTTGACAGCTTTAAGAAGGGCTTTGTAGTAATAAACGGCTTTAACTTGGGCAGATATTGGGAAATTGGACCACAAAGGAGCCTATACGTGCCAGCGTCAGTGCTTAAAGAGGGCGAAAACGAAATTGTTATATTTGAAAGCGACGGCTTAAAGGGCGATGCCTTCGTTGAATTTAAAGACTTTCCAACGCTACAATAGAATAAGAGCTTAGCGCGTAGCTAAAATTTACTATTGACAAAATGCGTGGGGGAGTGTATAATTTTGTTGTAAAATGCTTGAAGAAAGGAGAAAATTATGGGATTTTTTGCTGAATTCAAAAAGTTTATAACACGTGGCAACGTGCTCGATATGGCAGTTGGTGTTATCATAGGCGGTGCGTTTACTGCTATCGTTAACGGTGTTAGCAACTATGTTTTAAAGCCACTTATCAACTTTGCTATCGCAGCTATCGTTGGTAAGGATACTCTTACAGGCGCAGTTACATTCTTGGGCGAGCCCGCATATGTTCTTGATGATGCAGGTAAGGTAATGGTTGACGAGGCAGGACAGAAGGTTATCGACCTTGCAAACTCCTTCTATCTTGACTGGGGCGCGCTTATCATTACAATAATAAACTTCTTCATTACAGCCTTGGTTCTTTTCTTGATAGTTAAGGCTATTAACTCTGCAAGAGAGCCAAAAGAGGGCGCTCTTACAAAGGAGCAAAAGAAGGAAATTAAGGCTCAGGGCATTAAGCTGAAGGACAAGGCGGCTGTACAGGCTTACCTTGACAAGAAGGCAGCTGAGGCAGCTGAGGCTCAAAGAATCGCTGATGAGGAAGCAGCTAAGGCAGCAGCAGAGGAAAGAAGACTCAATCCTACTGTTGAGGACCTACTCAAGGACATCAAAGCAATTCTTGCTGAGAAATAATTACATATATAGGGAGCGAGCCTTGCTTGCTCCTTTGTATTTTGTGTTGAAATTGTGAATGATTATTTCGCATAAAAAAGCAAAAAATGCTGAAAATTGCGACAAAATAAAGAATTTACAAATTGTTAACAATTTTCACAAAACCATCACCTTGCACAAAAATTGCGAAAGAAAAATTTTTTAAAAAGCCCCGTGAGTATAATAAATATAAGGCTTCAAGGGGATTTTTGAGATTTTTTGTATCGCGCGTGAGACAAAAATTGTACAAAATAACTAAAATTGTTGAAAGTGTTACCAAAAATTAGTATCTTGACAATTTTTTACCCTTGTGATAATATTATAAATAATAAAAAGCTAACAATGCGAGGTTAATATGGCAAGTCAAGTTGTTGAAATGAATTGCCCTGGATGTGGAGCGAGAGTTGCTATTGGTATGAAGACCTGCGATTGGTGCAAAAAGCCTATCGTAATAACTACCTTTAATAGCGTATTCTCAATGCCAATGCCCGAGGTAAACAAATATGCAGGTGCTTATCGCAAGGCACTTAGCGAGGACCCGGATAATATGGAGCTTAATAACTCTATTGCGATGTGCTTTTTAAAGCTAAAGATGTACGATAAGGCTCTTACCGCCTTTGAAAAAGCAATGGTAGATAACTTTGAAAACTCTGAGACGTTTTTCTATGCGGCAGTATGCTTGCTACAAGGAAAAAAGGCTTATTTGCATCAAAGACCTACAATTGACAAGGTGCAGGAATACATAAACGCAGCACTTATGATAGAGCCAAGAGGCATCTATTATTACTTCCTTGCATATATCAAGTATGATTATTTTGCAAGAAAATTCTTCAGAACCTCACCGACATATCAGGAGGCGCTTGATATGGCAAATGATGCAGGACTTTCTGAGGCAGATATTGAACAGTTATATAGCATTTTGGGCGTTGCCCGTCCTGAGTGCTTATAATATTATCAAAATGTCCGTTCTGTTGCCACAAGGAGAAGGGACGAAAAACCTTAAATTCCATTATTATTTAATTTTACGGAGGTAACAACAATGGGTTGCATTGGTGGAAACAGCGAAAACGCTGCTTTGGTAAAATCACTTTGCCAAGGTAAAAACGAAGATCAAAAGAAGGTAATTAAATATTTCGTTCAAGAAGAAGGCTGTATGACAAAGAACATCAGCGATGACGAATATGCAACAATGGTTGCAAGCAAGAGAGATGCTATGAACCTTAAGGCTAAGGCTCTTAAGAAAATAGGTCTTGACGAGGAGGAGGTTAATGAAATTCCTCCTGTAATGTTCCAAGGTTACACCTTTAAGAACGCATATGCTAAGAAGAGAGGCAACGGTAACTGGGTATCATCTAACTACGAAGTTACATGGATTTTCTTCTCATCTACACAAATTTACGTTTACAAGTGCACATTCGCAATGGATGAGGACAAAACAAAGGAAACAACACTTGAATACTTCTACAAGGACGTAACAGCTTTCTCAACATCAAGCGAGGCTGAAAAGGCTAAGATTAACGGCAAGGACGAGGAAATCGAAACTGAAAAGTTCACACTCGTTGTTCCTGGTGACAAGCTTTATGTTTCTATGGGCGATATCGAGGATGCAGACTCTATCATCCAAGCTATGAAGCAAAAGCTCAGAGAGAAGAAACAGTAATCTCTAAATTAAGACCTCTGTTTTGTGGCAACAGAGGTCATTTTTTTAAAAAGCTCATAGCATAACTTTTATAGGAGGTAAGAATATGGACGAAAGAGAAGCGCCCTTGAAGGAAGGCTTAGAAAACAACTTGGAAAAAAGCTCCGAAGGCACCTTGGCAAACGCTTCTTATGGCAGCTTGGAGAATGGGCAAGCCAAAAGCACAGAGCCGGAGCCATACAGGCCTATTAAAAAGATAATAAATAGACCTGATATAAATAGGCTAAGCGCCCCCGAAAGACGCTTGTATAGACCCAAAATCAATTATTTTTTGGCAGTGGTGTATGTTATTTGTCATATTTTAGTCTCCTGTATAATTGCAATCGGCTGGGTGTGGATAGAAAGTGGCTCGTTCAGAGTAGCGCTTGATTTCTTCGGTGATAAGCTGTGGATAATACCCATTACCTTTTTAATTACGCTTAGATTTACACTGATTTGGTTTGTTAAGCTATACCAAAGATATGCAAAAAGCGAAACAAGGCTTAGGTGCACAATGGAGCCCTCGTGCTCGGAGTATTGCATTATGGCGCTGAAAAAATATGGCGCGATAATCGGTTGCATTAAGGCTTACAACAGATTGCATAGATGTCATCCTCCCGGTGAGATTGATTATCCATAATAATCTATAATAAAATGATGGAATTTATAAAAAGCTGATAATAATTTACCATTGACAACGGTAATTACAAGTATTATAATAATAATGAAGAAGTCTTTTTGAAGGCTTTTATAATGAATTTAATGGAGGTATATAGAAATGGGAATTTTTAGTAGAAACCCTAATGAGTCTAATTTCCCAGGTGGAAAAAAGCACTGGGCAGACGTCATTAAAAATTCAGGTCCCGGCAATCTTCTGATTTGGCGTCAGCCCGAGGAGGATTTTAACACTAATTCAACCCTTATAGTAATGCCAGGTGAAGAGGCTATTTTTATCAAGGGTGGTACAATTGAGCAGGTGTTTGAAAGTGGTACATACAAGCTTTCAACAAATAACTATCCATTTATCAGCAGACTTCGTAACGCATTCACAGGTGGCGTTAGCACCTTTAATGCAGTTGTGTACTTTGTTCGTAGAGCAGATAGTGAGGAAATCCGTTGGGGAACGGAATCACCTATTCAGGTAAGAGACAAGGTATATAATGTTCGTACAGAGGCAAGAGTACGTGGATCCTACAAGGTTAGAATTATTAACCCTGGTAAATTCCTTGAAAAGCTTCTTGGAAGCAATATAAACTTCTTGGAGCAGGAGGAGCTTGAAAACTACTTCGCATCAGAATTTCAGGGAAAAATCAAGTCCGAGGTTTCTAAGTGCTTAAACTCACTTACACAAGAGCTTATCGGTATTGATGCGTATATGGACGATATTGCAAAAACACTTGAGCCAACCATCAACACAATTCTCGGTGACTATGGTCTTAAATGTGTAACCTTTGCAATTGCAGGTCTTGATATCGACACATCTAAGTATGATAAGATAGACGAGTCCCAAATGGAGCTTATCGCTCGTACAAGAGGATACCAAGCAGACAGAGCTGGTCTTGATATTCTCGGTAGCGACTGGGATAAGGTTAAAAACGTTGAAATTCTTAAGGACGTTGCTAATAACGAGGGCGCAGGCGGATATGCAGCTATGGGCGCAGGACTTGGTATGGGTCTTGGAACTATGGGCGCATTTGGTATGGCAGCAAATCAAACAATGCGTAACCCCTATAATCCTTATGCAGCACCAGGACCTCAAGGCACACCTGACCCACAGGCTTATGGCGCATACAATAACCCAGGTCAATATGGCGCTCCCGGTCAGATGTACGGTCCGGGCGGAGCACAGCAGGGTATGGGTCAACAGCCAATGCAACCACAGGGAGCACCGGTACAGCAGCCAGAGGACCCAATGGAAACGCTTTCCAAGCTTAAGAAGCTTCTTGATGCAGGCCTTATAGAGCAAGCAGAATATGATGCTAAAAAAGCAGATATTCTAAGCAGAATGTAAGGGGGAATTTAAAATGAAGAAAAAACTTCCATCAGTTTTACTTAAATGCTTATTTCTTGTAGTGTTCAACATATTGTTCTTCGTTATCGCAGGACAATGTGAGGGTGGACTTTCAAGCGCAACCCGTTGGACAGCATACGTATTTATCCACCTTGCATACATTATGCTTTGGATTACTCCTTTGTTTGAGAAGCAAACAATACATGCCTCCCTATTGCTTACCGCTTATGGAGCTTCGCTCATTCACTTTGCTGCTCAATTCGTAGTAGGCTTGATATTCATTATCATTGGTAACGTTGGCAATCTTGAAAACAATGCAACCCTTGCAATTATAGTTCATATTATTGTTTTGGCAGCAGGCTTAGCAGTATATCTTACAAATCACATATTCAACAACAAAACAGCAGCAGCTGTACAAAGACAACAGGCTGAGGTTGACTATATAAGAGGCGTTTCTTCAAGAGTAAAGATGCTTCTTGATAAATTCGACGACAAGGATACAAACAGACTTATTGAAAGAGTTTACGACGAGCTTCATGGTAGCCCAACACGCTCATATCAGCATGTTCAAGGTCTTGAAAGCATGATTACAGCGAAGGTTGGCGCACTCGAAAACGCAGTAAGAACAAGAGATGCCGAGACTGTTGGTATCGTAACAAAGGACTTAATGGACCTTATCGACGAGAGAAACAGACAAATCGGAATGAACAACCAATATCAATAAAAAAGCAAAGCGCGACGTACTTTAGCGTGATACTCTTAACGGAGTATCACGCTAACTCTATTCGCCTTCGGCGAGTTCTATTGCAACGCAGTGATATTCGGCTTACGCCGAGTTATATTTGCTACGCAAGTTTAGGGCAAATAGAATATCACAGAAGCCGCAAGGCTTCAATAACACTGTCGCTGTGCGACAATATCACTCTTTGCGTCAGCAAAGAATATCACTTTATACCAACAGAAAAAGAGATAGCATTTCGGCGAACAACCGATTTGTTATCTCTTTCTCTTTGTATATAGGTTCCCCGAAGTGAAGTATGAGCTTTTTTGGGAGTCGTTTTTTCTTTGCGATGAATAAACACGCATAAAACATGCTAATGCATAGTAACAAGCCTTCCACGTCAGATTGAGGCGAGGAGATACATTCGACCTCGCTCGGCATGACAGAGCGGGTGAAGCTCATTTATACAATTGAATTGTCAGCCGGTGGCGTTATTTCTCCCTCTGTAGCTTCAAAATCCTTTATACATTTTCTTATGAGATATAGAATCTGGGCATTCGCACTCCTACCCTCATATTTTGAAATATAATGAAGCTTATAATGTAATTCCGGTGGAATTTCTAACCCAAGATGCTTGTTGTTTTTATTTCTCATAATTATTTCTCCAAATAATCTTAATTTAAGTATATTTTAAGATTAATTTGTGGTATAATGTTTAGAGTATACTTGATATAAGTATACTAAATTTTGAAATGGAGGAATTTTATGAAAATTGCAATTGTGGGCTCAAGAGATGTTTATGTAGATGATATCGGAAAATATATTCCCGAGAATACGAGTGTTATCGTATCCGGAGGAGCAAAGGGAATTGATATGTGCGCACGTGAATATGCAAGCTCAAATGGCATACAATTGGTTGAATTTTTGCCAGATTATAAAAGATATGGAAGAGGAGCGCCAATAGTTAGAAACAAGCAAATAGTTGATTATTCTGATAGGGTGATAGCTTTTTGGAATGCAAGGTCAAGAGGTACAAAAAACGTGATTGAATATTGTAAGAAAATAGGGAAAGATATAACCATAATTCAGGTACAAGTAGAACAATGAAAAATATTGCATGCTCCCAAAGAGGGCATTTGTAATGAAATAAAAGTAAATAAAAATAGCAAGATAAGAAGCCTAATTCAAATCTTGCTATTTTACATTAATATTTGGTATTCTTTACACGCTTTATCATTTTATCAACGTATTCATTTGCGTTGATAATGTTAAAGACTGTATCAGGGTGCTTTTCTTGCCATACAATAAAGATTTCGTGGCAAAAGGCTTGACCTATCTCGCTAACGCTTGAGAAGTCCAAATTAATTTCCTTGAAGCTTGTGACAACCTCAAGCAATCGTCTTGCCTCGGAGCGCGAAACGGGGTCAGCATTTGGGAAGAAGTGAGCTATTGGAATTTGTGTTTTTATAAAGCCCTCGTCAACGTTAGAGAAACGGTCGAAAATTTCCCTTGGTGTCTTTTTTGAGTGGTTGCCAAGTGACATTAAAACGAGCGTTCCACCCTGTGAATTTGGAAGATCAATTTGAGCATCCTTAAAGGTGTCCCTTGTGAAAACTATTTCATCAGAGATAACTAAAAAGATGTCCATTAAGTGCGATGTGAAGAAAATGCCCTCGCCTGAATGCGCGCTTTTGGCAGTTGTGAATTTGCCGGCAAAGAGCAGAGAAGCGCTTTCATTAAGAGAGATGTCTCTATTGTGTTCGTTTTTCATATATGCTTGAATGTTTTTAAATATTCCAATACCATCATCAAGTATCAATATTGTGGTTTCGTTAGCGGTTATTGAAACACGCACATATATATTTGAGCTATTTGAATGCTCAATTGCATTATTCATCATTTCGGTGAAGGAATAACGCCAGCACGAAAAAATATTTTTTTCATAGCCCTTGATTAAAGGAGCTATATCATTATCAAATATCGTGTCTTCAAAAAGTGCACCGTTGTTTTTATATGAGAAGCTGTAGGTCTTAGACGTTAGTCTGTATCCAGTCTCGGTTTTTTCTATAACTCCCTGTGCACATAGCTCTGATAAATAGTTATATACGCTTGATTTTGAGATGTTAAATGCTTCGGTTGTCTTGTTAACAAGCTTTTTGTCTGCTGCTCTTATAAGCTTTATAATATAAGATGTGATTTGTTCCCTGCTTGCCTTATGCATATAATCGCCTCGCTTTCTAATAATAGTATAGCATTTTCTCCAAAAAAATCAACATTTTTTCCAAAAAATCTAAAAATATTTCCAAATTTAATGTATCAAGAAAAGCTATTAGGAAATTATTAAAAAATTTTATTTGAGCAAAAAAACGCAAAAAACATACACTCCTCGCCACTTTTTTGCGAAAAAAGGGGTGAAAAAAGCAAAATTCGCACGAAAAAATGAAAAATTTGAGCGTCCAGTGGAGAACGGGCGCTTTTTTAACCTTTTATTTTCAATAAAAATTAAAAAATTTTCCTTGAAATTGCAATTTCTTTATTATATAATAAAATTGCGTGTTATACTTTTAAAAGATATAATATTTAATTTTATATATTTAAGGAGACAATTTAATGGTAGCGGTAGGAATTATGTTATTAGTAGCAAGTGTACTCTTGTTTGTAATACTTATGACAGTTGTTTTGCCAAGAATAATACTAAAGGCAAGCTGTAAAATAAAGGACCCACAGGGCAGAGGAACGAGAAGGGTTATTTACAAGGGGCAAAGATGCGTTGTCTATGAGGCAAGTAACAAAATTCATAAATACATAAAGCAGTATTTGCTTCTCAAGGAGCCGGAGGGAAAAATACTTAAATGCAAAACCTCGGGAGAATATAGCTATCTTGACTATGACGTTGTCGTTTTCAATAGATACAATGAGGTTATTAAGGTTATAAACGTAAAGGAAAATATTCCCGAGGGTGATTTTACAAGAAAAACACCGTTGCCTGATGATACATCATATGTAAATATTGTTGTAAGAAGGGCTGACAACAAGGTAGTAAGCGCTGAGCCAATAATGAGCGTTAGTGGAAAAAGAGTGCTCTTGTATTCATTTTTTGCCCTGCTTCTTACGCTTGCAGAAATGTTTGTTTTAAAGGTAAGCTGTGCATACGCCTTTGGCGGAGTTTTCAGAGAGAGCTTTATCAGGTCAATTGATGGAGCAATTGCAGGAAGCGTTTTGGCGATTTTAATAGGAATAGCATCCATGATTATAGTATTTGCAACCGTATCATCACGTTCTAAGAGATAAGAGGATAAAAAATGCAGAAGGAAACGATAATTCAAAAAGGTAAATATTTATACCAGACCCCAAACGAGCTTGTAGAGCTTAAGCAATACATATTTACTCGTGGCGAGGATGGTAAGAAAAGACTATATTTGCGCTTTGTAAATAATAAAAATGCCAAGCTCGATGCGATTAGCTTTGTAGTATATCGCTTGAACGCAAAGGGCAACGTTATTGGCGAGGAAAAATATGACTCAACTGATATGGAAATCAAGGAAGGGGCATATTTTGGCTATGAAAAGAAAATACCGGTAGAGGAAAAATGCACCGATTTTAGAGTTAAGATACTTAGCGCTACCTATGGTGATTATACATATCACGTTGAAAACAAGGAAATTTCCGTTTCATACAGAGACCCAGATACGTTGGTTAGCGAGCGTGATACGGAGGTTAAGTCCATTCCGCGACAGGTGCGCGCGCGTACGTTTGAGATGCCTTGGATTTTCGTAATAGTGTCGCTTATTATTCTTGCTCTTGGCATAGCGACTATTGCATACACCCTAAAGAGCTTTATGAGCTCCGAGGACGAGTTTACCTTAAACGGCGTCGAATATGAGTTTGTAACTGATAAAAATAACCCCCAGGTGTATATTACAGGCTGCTCGGGAAGATATGAAAATATTCTTATTCCCGCTGAGATAGAGGGATACAGAGTAATAGGAATTAAAAAGGGCGCGTTTGTCGGCAATGAAACAATTAAGAAATTAAAGATAGAGAGTGTGCCAATAGAGGAGGGCGCCTTTGAAAACTGTAAGGTGCTTGAATCAATAGAGCTTATTAACGTGGAGAAGATTGGCAAGGAGTCCTTTAATGGCTGTGACGAGCTTTCTCACGTTGTCATAAAGAATGCAAAAAGCATTGGTCAAAAAGCATTTGAGGGCTGTAAGAAGCTTATAACGGTTAACATCACACACCAAAATGAAACCACTCCTCTTACAATTGGAGAGGATGCGTTTGCAAGGTGCACGCTGTTAAGAGATGTGGCGATTAAGCAGCTTATTATGTATCCAGAAAATATATCAATATTCAAGGATAGCAACCGTATAAAGACCCTTTACCTTAAAAACTTTGCATTTACAATACCCGAAAAATATACCTATGATGAAAGAAACAATCATTTAGCTATTCTTTTCGGCGCAAGCAAGGGAAGAACGAATAACTATATTCTTGAAAGCTTGACAATAGAGCTTTGCGACACGATAGGCTCTCAATTCCTATTTGGCTTTAAGAGCGTAAAGAATGTAAAGATAGGAAAGCTTGAGGTCCCCGAGATAGGCAGCTTTGCCTTTGCCGGCTGTATGAGGCTTGAAAAGCTTGAAACCAACGAGAAAATAACCAAGGTCGGAGAGAGCGCATTTTACGATAGTGGACTTTTGTCCTTTGATGCGAGCAGGGTTACAGAAATAATGCCAAGCGCATTTGAAAGCTGTCGTGATTTAAGGACCGTTAAAATGAGCAAGGCTGGCGAGTGCAAGAGCATTGGAGTAAAGGCGTTTTTTAACTGCGAAAGCCTTGAAGAGATAGTTATACCACAGCAAATAGATGAAATCAGAGAAAAAGCATTTGAGGGCTGTACCTCGCTAAAGAGTGTGACCTTTAGTGACGAAGCCAAGCTTGTAAAAATAGACAAGAGCGCATTTTTTGCGTGCAATTCGCTTGAAAAAATCATTATTCCCGAGGGAACGGAGCATATTGGTGAGAGGGCATTTGAAGCCTGCGACTCACTTGTTCAGGTGGTAATTCCTAAATCGGTTACAAGAGTAGATGATTTAGCCTTTGCAGATAGTGGACTTAAGGTCTTTAATCTTGCTGAAACAATAACAACGGTTGGCTTTAATATTTTAAAGGGCTGTAATAAGCTTGAGGAGCTAACTATTCACGAAATTCCAGATGGTGGAGTAGTATCGCTTTTCGATACGCCTAAGGCAGATACTATCGAAGAATATAAAAGGTGCATACCACAATCAATTAAAAAGGTAACTCTTACTAAGGGAACATACATTCCGGATAGTGCCTTTATGGGCTTTGCCGGCACAAAGGAATTTGTATTACCTGATAGTCTAATTTCAATTGGACGTAGCGCCTTTGCATACTGCTCAGCGCTTGAAACGATAGAGCTATCAAGTGAGCTTAAAACAATTGGAAGCTTTGCCTTCGAGGCAACAGGAATCAAAAATATCGTATTGCCTGATTCCTTACAGGGCGTTGGTCTTGGCGCATTCAAGGACTGTAATTCCTTAAAGGAAATAACCGTTCCTTTTATAGGAGAGGGCTCTGAGGCAAGCTATAGCTTTATGGCTTACATCTTTGGCGCACAGAATATTGATGAAATAATAGGCGATGAAAGCGCCGAGGGAGAGGAGCAAGCGCCAAGCGTAGTGCCTGCAGCCTTGGAAAAAATAACGGTGACAGGAGAAATCACAAGCCTGCCCGAATACGCATTTTGTGGCTGTGTTGGCGTTAAGAGCTTTGAGCTAAGCGAAAATATTACCAAGCTTGGTAGATATTCCTTCTATGGTTGTCAAGCTCTTAAGTCAATAAGTCTTTCAAAAATCACCGAGATAGATAGTTATGCTCTTGCAAAAACAGGCATTCTTATTGTTGATTTGCCTGAGGCTATAACCGAAATAAGCGAGGGCGTATTCAAGGGCTGTACAAGCCTTACTAAGGTTAAGTACGGTGGCGAGGTGACTAAAATTGGTAAAAGCGCGTTTGAAAAATGCGAGGGCTTAAAGTCAATAGCAATACCAAATACAGTAGTAGAAATTGGTGAGTATGCCTTAGCTGGCACGTCGATAACTCAAATCGAAATTCCATCAACCGTTACTACACTTGGAAGAGGAGTGCTTAGTGGCTGTAGCTACATAGAAACAATTGTAGCTCCCGTTACTCTTTATTCTACCTTTGGTGAAATGTTTAGCGATGCAGCAAGCGCACCTGGTAGCATCGTTTCCAAAACTGTAAAATCAGTAACTATAAATTCAACACAAAATATATCGGCAAATTTCTTTGAGGAGTGCACAAGCATAGAGGAAATTATTGTTGGAGAGGGCATAGAAAAGGTTGGTTCGTATGCATTTTCAAATTGCTCACAGCTTAAATATCTATCCCTTCCATCGACTCTTACAAGCCTTTCTGCATCAAGCACGAATGAATGTATTCGTCTTTACGAGATAACAAATAATTCAAGTAGCGTTTCTATAAGCGCAGGCTCATATACTGCGCCATACGCATACGTTGTAAACGCAAGTGATGATGAGCGCGCGCCTTATCAGGACATAAGCGGAATGAGATTTGCGTGCTATGATGGCAAATGGTATTTGATAGGCTATACAGCTGGACAGAGCGACATTACATTACCCGATAGCGTTGGCGAAAATGGCTCATACGGTATAGCTCACCACGTATTCCTTGGCGATAAGCTATTAAAGAGAATAATTATACCTAAAGCACTTAATTACCTCGGACAAAGGGTATTTGCCGAAACAGAGCTGCTTGAAGAGGTTTCAATAGCAAAGGATGCTACCTTAAATAAGCTTCCTGAATATACATTCTCCTTCTGCTTAGCTCTTAAAAGAGTAGTTTTACCAAGCTCTATTACAGAGATAGGATATTGCGCGTTCTATCAAAGCATTCTTTTAGAGGAGGTAGTAATGCCAACAGCTCTTAAGACAATAGGCAGTGAGGCATTTTATGACTGCTCAGCTCTTAATGGAATAAAGCTTTACGAAAGCGTTAATTCAATAGGAATAGATGCCTTCTACGGTTGTAGTGGACTTTATGACGTTTACAATGCAAGCTCTCTTGGCATTAAGGCGGGCTACTATGGCTTTGGAAATATCGCAAGAAACGCTGTCGTTATCCACACAAATATGGATGACGAATATTCCGAGGAGGTAAAAATAAACGGAGTTGGTACGTTTAGACGCTTTAAGGGCGACTGGCTACTTCTTGACGGCTCAGGCTGTGGCACAAGCATTGATTTAAGCACGCTAACATATAATGGCGAGGCGATAGTAAATCTACGCATAAAGGAAAAAGCGTTTATAGGCAACATCAATATAGAATATCTTATTATAGGTCCAAGCGTTACACAAATTCAAGCGAGTGCATTCTATGGCGCATCATCTCTTGTAAGTGTTAAAATAAACGCTCCTAATTTAACTGAAATAGAAGAATATGCCTTCTATGACTGCTCGTCATTAAAGACTCTGGAGCTTTCAGAGGGACTTGTGACACTTGGCAATAGTGCTTTCCAAAACTGCTATATGCTTGAGGGCGCAAAATTACCGAGCACTCTTACCACAATTGGCAAATATGCCTTCAAGGAATGCTCAAGGCTCTTAAGCGTTACAATAGGTAAAAACGTAAATAGCATAGGCACACAGGCGTTTTCGGGATGCACACTTCTTTTTGAGGTATTTGACCTTTCAAGCAGTATAAATATCACTAAGGGAAGCACGCAAAATGGATATGTCGGCTACTATGCAAAGGAGGTATTTACCTCCCAAGATGGTGGACTAACACGCTATAATCAAAAGGGCTGTACCTTTGTATATTACGGAGGAACCTGCTACTTATATAGTGGCACGGGCACAAACGGATTAGTTGACATTCATAACTACTCCAATATTGTAATATTAAGTGGCGCGTTTGCAAATCAGTCAGTAAGCTCCATAATTATGCCTTATACTATTAAGGAAATTCAAGAAGGAGCATTTAGTAATTCAAGCGCTATAACGGTTTACTACAAGGGTAACAGCACACAATGGTATAATATTGACGGATATACATATCTTGACAATGATGTGCTTTACTATATTGACTGTATTCACGGTGAAGAGGGTGTATGGACATACAAAAATGGCGCTCCATCAACCGACAGCTGTATTCTTAGCTGGTCTATAACTAAGGATGCCACCTGCTATGATGATGGATACAAAACAGGCAAGTGCACCTGCGAGGGCTGCTTATACTATGAAACTGAGGTAATAGAGTCATTAGGACATACATTTAGTGGCAATAGCTGTAAGAAATGTGGCGCAACACGCTATGACGTTAATATGTCTAACTTTAATACACTTATCGAGTCGGGAGCTATTGTAAATGATACAACATATCAATATACAATTGACGACACAGGCACAATTGCATCTACAAATAAGGAGGGTAGCACTAAATCTACTCTTAAAATAGTTGCAATAAAGAAAATGAACGTTTCTTGTAAGATGATTTCATCCTGTGAGGCAGCATTTGATACCTTTACAGTTTACAAAAACGGAGAAAAGGTAAATCAAATTTCAGGACAAGAAAAGGCATATTCCTTAGAAATTGTTTTGGAAGAGGGAGACTATATAGAATTTACCTATTCAAAGAATATAAGCGATAGTATGTACGACGACTGTGGCTACATTAAAAAACTTCAATTGATTTATTAAAGCGGAGCGAAGAATGCTAAAATACGAATATATAATTAAAAACCTGAGCGTAAAGCAAAAAATAGCACTGCTTACAAACACTAACGAGGGCTTTGAGGGGGACATTGACTCCCTTGAAATACCCGAAATCGTGCTTGGCGAGCTATGGGACGCTAATGTAGGAGACAATGGTATGCCCATTTTTCCATCGGCTGTGTCCTTGGCAAATGCGTGGAGTGCAGAGCTATTTCAAAGCGTAGCTAAGGTATTGGCTTCACAGGGAGCAAAAAAGGGAACAAATCTATTTTTACTCCCACAGGCTAACGCTCTTACCAGTATGTATGGTAAGGAGATATCCGAGGAGCCATATCTTACAGGACGCTTAGTTGGCGCAATGATAGATGGCTTAGTCGGTGCAAACGCCTCCGCTTGTATGGAGGCTCCGATAGTTAGAGAAAGAGAGGCATCGCTTCTTGACCTAACACCCGACAGGAGCGCAATATATGAAAGATACCAGCGCCCATTCCAGAATGCGCTTGGCAGAAGAGGGCTTGAGGCTGTTTTCTTCCAAGGCAACGAGGCGCAGGAGTACAGAGAAATCAACGAAAAAACAGTTAGCGTTATACCCGAGAGCATTCACAAAATATATAAAGCCAAGGGTAATGACGACACAACAATGGCAATAGTTAAGGAGACACAGCTCCTATCAGGCTCGGCGGTGGCTGTTGAGGCAGCGCTTGAAAACTATAATAGAATACGTCGCAGTCTTGAGGAGGGTGGAGCTACCGTTGAGGAGCTGAATATGGCTATAAGAGATGGCGCTGCCATTAGCGAGGATGCCATTGATAGGCTTCTTGACAGAAGATTACAGCTTGCATATAGCTGTGCAATTTCTCCACTTAGCGTAAGAGAGGACGAGATAGAGGCGCTTAGCGTACGCAGTGCACTTGAGAGCACCGTTTTACTTAAAAACGAGAAAAGCGCTCTTCCCTTAAAGCATGTAAAGAAAATTGCCTTAATAGGTGGTATAATCGACGAATTTGAGGGCTGTACCTTTGAAAAGTTCCCCGAAAAGCTTGCCACCTCGCTTGAAAACGAGGGCATTAAATGCGTTGGCTATGCTAAGGGCTACGAGCTACTTGATGATATAAACGAAAAGCTTATCGACCCAGCATTAAGGCTTGCTGATGAGGCTGATTTAACGCTTTTATTTGTTGGTCTTGGCAAGGAAAGAGAGAGTAGGCTTGATTTGTCACACAGGCTACACCTTCCTGCGAATCAGCAGGCACTTGCAAATGCGCTTCATAAGGCGGGAAAGAGGGTTGTGCTTGTTATATGCGGAGAGAGAATACCCGACACAAGCATTGATAAAAAATGCTCTGCAATATGCTTAGTCCCATCACAGGGAGAGGGAGTTGCACAGGCGCTTGGTGAAATACTTCTTGGCAAGTATAACCCAACGGCGCGCTTGGCAATTGGTTGCTACAAGGACCAAGACCTATCCTTCCGTGAAACACAGGCAAGAAAGCTTACAAAAAGACAAAAAATCGGTGGCTTTATAGGCTACAGATATTCAAATGCCTGCAACGAAATGGCAAAGTATGCCTTTGGCTATGGCTTGTCCTATTCACAGGTTGAATATCAAGCGGTGACTATAAATAATAGCTCCGTTGAAATAACATTACACAACTCATCAGACAGGACGGTTTGTGAAACTGCACAAATTTATGTAGGAGTAAATAACTCCCTACGCTTGCGCCCTGTAAGAGAGCTAAAATCAGTAGCGCGCGCAACAATTGCGCCAAAATCAACCGTAATTGTTAAAGCCAGCCTTGAGGACCTTGAAATTTTTGACACAGCTAAAAACAAGCCCACCTTAGAGGATGGCACATACACAGTTTACGTAGGACCGTCAAGCGACGATATTCGCTTACAGGAGGATATGGTAGTATATGGCTCATATATGGCAAGGGCAGATTATCGCTACTCTGACTACATATACTCCGTATCAAACATCCGTTCAGAAAGCTACACAATGGAGGCATATATAACACCTATGAAAAATAATACAACATTAAAAACGCTTGGTATATTGCTCCTTGCTATTACCATATTTGCCGACATAATCTATGGTATTAGCGGACTTATTCTTGAGCTTCCGTTTTTAGATTACCTAAAGCTGTTTTTAATTCTCAACCTTGCTGGAATAGCGCTTGGCGTTTTACTAATCGTTATTTACTCGCTGCTTCATAAGAGGTGGCTGAAAAAGCAGGAGGAAAAGGAATTACAGGCAACAAAGGAGCTATACAGAGGCGCTGAAAGGGTAGAAAAGGGCGAGCTTGAGAGCTTGTTTGTTAAGGAATTTGAAACTATTTATCAGCCAGAGAACAAAAATAGCGTTAAGGCAAGTGATTTAAGAGATGAATCTACATATGTATATATGGCAGTTGACACAGATTTGCCAGCTATGCTAAGCGAGCTTGAGGCTCACTTTAAGGAAAACGGCTTAGAGCTTGATAATAGGCTTCTTAGAAATATTATTTCATCAATTGCTTCATCAAGACTTTTACTTGTAAGAAGCAAGAGCCACGAGCTTACCGAGAGGGTAATTAAGCTTCTTGCCTCATTCCTTGGTGGAAAATGTAATTTTGAGTCCTTTGCCGATATTGATACCGAGAGAGAATCACTTCTACACTCAACTATTTATAAGGACACCCAGACAAAGAAGGCATTTATAAATGCTACCGAGGACAAAAAGCACCCTGTATTTGTTACAGTTGAGGATCTTACAACTAACAATATAGGCGATTTATTCACTCCATACGTTCAATTCTTTGCAAATCCAAGTGAGCCGACACCTATAAACGATGGCTTAAAGACCGTTACAGTACAGCCAAACACCTGGATTGTAGCAACGCTTAAGGACGACCAAAGCCTTGATGATATTCCTTTATTCGTTTCTAACCTTGCAGCATTCATTGAGCTTGATGCTACTAAGTGTGAGGCAATAGAGGCAGGCGCTCCAAGAAAGCCAATTGAGCTACGTCAGCTTGAGGCGCTTATATTCCGTGCAAAGAGAGCGCACGACGTCGATGAGAGCCTTTGGAAGCACATCGACTCACTTGAGGCGTTTGTAAACGAGCGTGCAAAATACCATATAGGAAATAAGATATTCTTAAATCTTGAGGCTTATATGGCTGTATATTGCGAGCTTGGTGGCGCGCCCGAAACAGCGCTTGACGGAGCAGTAGGCTCTAAGCTTATGATAGGAATTTTGTCAACGCTTAAAAACAACCCACAAATGGCAGATGTTGACCTTGTCCAAACCGTTGAGAGTATTTTTGGAGAGGAAAACGTAAACGAAATTCGTAATATAATCAAAAACCCAACGCTTGACTTATCTAAGCCAGCTCCGGTAGAGCAAGCACCTGTTGAGGAGGCTCCATTTGAGCAAGCACCTGTTGAGGAAGCTCCATTTGAGCAAGCACCTGTTGAGGAGGCTCCATTTGAGCAAGCACCTGTTGAGGAGGCTCCATTTGAGCCAGCACCGGTAGAGGAAGCACCCGTTGAGCAAGCACCCGTAGAACAGACAAGCACACAAGAGGCCGAGGAGGTAAAGAGGGAAGATGAATAACCTTTTTGATACTATCTCCCTTGTAAATACAATTTACCCCCTATCAGCCTTTGACACAATTTTAAAGGCGCTTTCATCGGGCGTGGCAATAGCAATTTATGTTTGTATTCTTTCGGCTATTTTAATCTGGTTCGTATTTATAATGATGAACAGAGATACCTCGGCTAAAAAGGAGGAGGGCGAGGGTGGCAGTAAAAAAGCTACCTCCACCGACGAAGCAGTAGAAAACGAGGAAGAGGAAGGCGAGGAGGAAAGGAAGGGACGCTTTTGCAAGCTGTGCCACTTAGATGAAATAAGGAGCACAATAGGCAGAGAGAGCTATGATGAAAACATAACCCTTCGCCAATTCTGTGAGAATTTCAGGAACTATGCAGCAAGTAAATTAAAGCTATACTATGATATATCAGATATAAGACGCTTTATTGCAGGAATGGCAGTAAGTAAGATACTTATATTACAGGGTATGTCGGGTACAGGTAAGACCTCGCTTGCATACGCATTTGGAAGCTTTCTTGAAAACCCCTCGACAGTAATACCTGTACAGCCAATGTGGAAGGAAAGAACAGACCTAATAGGCTACTATAACGAATTTACAAGAAGATTTAACGAAACATTATTGCTCGAAAAGATGTATGAGGCAAATTACAGCAAGGACATATACATAACTGTAATGGACGAAATGAATATAGCAAGAGTAGAATACTACTTTGCAGAGTTCCTCTCACTTTTGGAGCTACCAAACGCAAATGAAAGATTATTAACCGTAGTGTCAGACGTATGGGAGGACGACCCGGTACAGCTGACAAACGGAAGCATAAAGCTCCCACCAAATATGTGGTTCATAGGAACAGCGAATAATGACGACTCAACCTTTGCAATATCAGACAAGGTATATGACCGTGCAATGATACTTAACTTAGATATGAAGTCAGACCCATTTACAGCGCCTAAGACGAGCAACACACACGTGAGCGCAGAGCAATTTTATGAGCTATGCGAGGGGGCTATGAAGCAATACGAGGTTACAGCAAGAAATATGAAGAGAATAGAGGAGCTTGATAAATATCTAATCGAGCA
>JAGBEE010000026.1 GCA_017937135.1 Clostridia bacterium
GCATAGCTTCCTATTGATGTTACACCGTTTCCTATGGTTACACTTGCAAGTGAGTCGCAATCACGGAATGCATAGCTTCCTATTGATGTTACACCGTTTCCTATGGTTACACTTGCAAGTGAGTCGCAATTTCGGAATGCCATATCTCCTATTGATGTTACGTTCAAACCAATAATTTTGCTTGGAATAGTTAAACTGGCATCATCACCACGATAACTAACAACGGAGAAAGAATTATCCTTACGAGATAGTGTTAGTCCATTGTAGCTAAACTTAATTTTATCGTCAAAAGTTAAGGGGTTTATGTTAAGTATACTATCAGGAATATCTATGGCATTTAAATAGCTACAATTGCTAAATGCGTAATCTCCAATAGTGATTACACCATCTGGGATAACAATTTTACTTAAATGATCGCAATTAAAAAATGCCGATCCACATATGATTTTAGTATTACTATTTATTTTACAAGAGCGTATCTCAGTGCTTGTAGCCTTGTAAAGAACTAGATATGGATTATCTTCATTTCCTAAATACAATGCATTTTCGAATTCATTAAATTCAAGGTTAGAACAACCCTTGAAAGCTCCATTTCTAATTATTTGAACACTATTTGGTATAATTAATTTTTTTAGCGATTTGTTATCATTAAAAGCATTTTTGCCAATTTCGGTAACTGTGTTTGAAATTCTAAAAGTTTCTTGATTTGATTTATATGATTCCAAAACACCATCCTTAATGACATATTCTGAATCTAAAATAACAACCTTTTTCGTTTTATATTTTCCAAGAATATCCTCCCAATAAACATAGAAATCCTCTTCTGCCTTTTCAATAGTTAACGCTCCTGCGCTTATCTTACTAAGATAATAGCTTCCATCCTTGTAAACAACTGAATAAGCATATTCACTTGTGGTATCATTTAACTCAAAATGTGTTTTGTCATCTACAGTAATAAATGAGCCAGAAAGAGAAGACACATTTAGTGTTGCCTCATCAAAATCCTTTTTGTAGGAAGATAAAGGCGCATCATATTTGCTTTCTCTATTGAAAAATACCTTTGTAACCTTTTCCTCACCATTAAAGCTAACAGTAATGCATTTAAAGGTCATTTTTTCAATTTCTGCATAAAGCCTGTCATATTCTAAAATGGCTGCCTCTATTTGCTCCTCGTCCTCAGATTCAAAGGAGTCCATTAGTATTTTTTCTGCTTTTTCAATCCGTTCTGTTATAGCATCCTCATACCAATACAGCTCATTTCCTCTCTCTGATTCCTCGCTTGGCTCGCCAAGAATCTCCTTAACCTGAGACATACTCATGCCAATTTCAATTTTCGAAACCTTGCCAATTCTAAAGATATTTGAAAAATAAATTATGCATAGAGTAGTAATTAAAATAGCAGCCAATATTGATAAGGATATAATTAAAATTGGCTTTTTGTTCTTTTTCAAGAATTCACAAAATCTAGACCACATTTCGCCACCGCGTCTTTTTTGCGAATCATATCCACACTGACCACAAAAACGACCACTCATTTCCGCACCACAAATAGGACAAATGCCCTTGTCGCCATTATCGTATCCACAATGGGGACAAAAACGGCTTTCTATCTCTTTGTTGCATTTTTTACAATTACCCATTTTTTACTCCTACAAAAAAGCTTGATACTTATATTATATCATAAGAAAAAAGTGTTTTCAATAGCAAAACTTAATTAAAACTCTATTTACTTTTTTAATTAGTTATGTTATACTTTAAATGATATTAAAGAAACGGAAAAATAAAAAATGACTAACGAAGAAAATATAAGATTTTTAAAAGCAAAAAGAGCACTTTTTGATAAATATTATTCCTTTTTAAATGAAATGCAAAGAGAGGCTGTTTATACCGTAAACGGCCCTGTTCTTATCTTGGCAGGAGCGGGAAGTGGAAAGACAACCGTGCTTGTTAACCGTATTGCCCACATAATAAAGTATGGCGATGCATATTACACAGATGAAATTCCTGAGTTTATGACACCTGATGCTATAGACGACCTTGATAGAGCATTGACTCTTTCTCGAGAGGAACAGGAACAATATCTTGCGCTTTTTTCAAAGAATGCCTGCAAGGCGTGGGGGATTTTAGCCATAACCTTTACCAACAAGGCAGCCAATGAAATTAAGACAAGGCTTGGTAGCATCTTGAACGAAAGTGCAAGTGATATTTGGTCGGGCACCTTCCACTCAGTATGTATGAAAATATTGCGCTCCCACGGTAATTTGATAGGCTATCGCCCGGGCTTTGGCGTATGTGATACAGACGATGCTAAAAAGGTTATTTCCAATTGTATGAAGGACCTTAATATTGATGAGAAATTCTTATCAATCAAGGTTGTAATGAACGAGATAAGTCGCGCAAAGGATAAGCTAATGACCCCCGAGGAGTACTCAAACGAGGTTGGCTCTGATGCGAAGTATAAAAACATAGCACGAGTATATGAGCTTTATCAAAAAAGGCTTATGGATTCAAATTTACTTGACTTTGATGACATAATTATGAAAACCGTTGAGCTTTTTAGCCAGCATTCTGATGTATTGGCTCACTACCAAAACAAATTCAAGTATGTTTTAATTGACGAGTATCAGGACACAAACAAGGCACAGTTCGTCTTGGTGTCAATGCTTGCTGATTTTTACAGAAACATAATGGTAGTTGGTGATGACGACCAAAGTATATATAAATTCCGTGGCGCAACCATCGAAAATATACTCAATTTTGACCGTCTTTATAAGGATGCAAGCGTAATAAAGCTTGAGCAGAACTATCGCTCAACCTCTAACATATTAAACGCAGCAAACTCTGTTATAAAGAATAACGAGCACAAGCATCAAAAGAGCCTCTGGTGCGATAGCGAGGCAGGGGACAAGATAATAGTTAAGGAAACCTTTACCCAAAATGATGAATCGCGCTACATAATAGACAAAATAATATCCTTAAAAACTCAAAAGAATCTTTCCTACAAGGATTTTTCGATTTTGTATAGAATGAACGCGCAGTCAATGAACCTTGAAACAATGTTTGCAAAAAGTGGTATTCCATATCGTATGCTTGGCGCACTTAGGTTCTATGACCGTAAAGAGGTTAAGGACATTATTGCATACCTATCAGTAATCAACAACTCATCAAATAGCATACATCTTGCACGTATAGTTAATGAGCCGAAAAGAAAGATAGGAGATGCATCATATACAACAGCATTCAAAATAGCTGAGGAAATGAATGTTCCTACCTTAGACGTTCTTAAAGAGGCAACAAAATACCCCGCAATTCCCAAAATTGCAGCAAATAGTATGGAAGCCTTTGCAAAAATGATAAACGGGCTAAGAGACGAGCTTGAGGCAGGCAAGCCTCTTTCGTCCTTTGTAAGAGATGTAATAAAGAGAACAGGTTATGAAGCAGCACTTATTGCTCTTGGACAAAGCGAGGCTGAAAGGCTTGAAAACTTAGATGCTCTTTGCGTAGCTGTTAAGGAATATGAGGAGAGAACAGAGATGCCAAGCCTTAGTGGCTTTTTGGAGGAGGCAGCGCTCATTTCAGATGTTGACAGATACGATGAAAGCGCAGATGCAGTAACCCTTATGACCATACATAGCGCAAAGGGACTTGAATTTCCCGTTGTATTCCTTCCTGGAATGGAGGAGGGCGTTTTTCCGGGACAGCAATCTCTTGCCTTAAAGTCCGAAATAGAAGAGGAAAGACGTCTTGCGTACGTTGCTATAACAAGAGCAAAAAAGATACTTATTATAACTCACGCAAAGGAAAGAATGCTCTATGGTATGACACAAAGAAATCCCCTTTCACGCTTTGTAAAGGAGATAGATGAAAAATATCTGGACATTCAAAAGGATGCTCAAAGAGGCTATGGTGGCTTTACTCCATCGAATGCCCAAAGACCACAACAAAATATATCATCATTCTTTTCAGCAAGCAAAAAGCCCGAGAAAAAGGATATTAATGTATTTAGCGTTGGCGATACAATAAAGCATATTACATTCGGAGTAGGCATAATTCTAAACGTAACTCCTATGAGCAATGATTATATGTATGAAATAGCATTTGAAAACGTAGGCACAAAAAAGCTTATGGCTACATATGCAGCAAAGCTTATGAAGAAAATTTAAGGAGAATAAAATGAAAATTCCAAGACCTGAGCATCCCAACCCTCAATTTGAAAGAGAAAACTGGGTAAATTTAAACGGAGAGTGGGATTTTGAGCTCGACTGCGGTGTTAGCGGAAGAGATAGAAAATTCTATGAAAGAACATCACTAAATTCTAAAATTATAGTTCCATTCTGTCCTGAAAGCGTTCTTTCAGGCATAGGAAATACAGATTTTTTAAACTGTGTTTGGTATCTTAAAAAGGTAAAAATCAAGAAATGCAACAAAAATGTCATCTTGCATTTTGGCGCAGTTGATTATGAAAGCTATGTTTATATAAACGGTAAGCAGGTATATCACAATATAGGTGGCTACGTCGGCTTCGATATTGATATAACAAGCTATGTAAATAAGGGCGAGGAAAATATAATCACCGTTTGTGCAATTGATACTCATCCAAAGGGCAAGGCATCAGGTAAGCAGTCAAAGAACTATTATTCTATGGCATGCGACTATACTCGTACAACAGGTATTTGGCAAACTGTATGGCTTGAATATGTGGAGAAGAGCTACATAAAGAGCGTAAGATATTACACATCTATTGAGGACAGTAGTGTTCAAATAGAGGTTGAAACCGTTGGAAAGGCTGAATTTGGCGCCAAAGCCAGCTATAAGGGCAAAGGCGTAGGAAGTGTAAGCACAAAGCTAAATGCAGGCATTAGCCGTGTTACATTAAAGCTTGATGAGCTTCATTTATGGGAAGTAGGCAAGGGCAGACTTTATGACCTAACATTAACCTATGGTAAGGATAAGGTGAAGAGCTACTTTGGCATAAGAAGCACAGCCTTTGATAATAAAAACTACTTATTAAATGGTAAGCCCGTTTATTTGCGTACAGTTCTTGACCAAGGCTTCTATAAGAAGGGCATTTACACAGCTGAAACAGAGGAAGAGCTTGCAAAAGATATTTATCTATCCCTTGATGCAGGCTTTAATGGCGCAAGACTTCATCAAAAGGTATTTGAGCCAAGATTTTTATACCATTGTGATAAATTAGGCTATATGGTATTTGGCGAGACAGGTAACTGGGGACTTGACTATTCAAATATGGAGCATTTAACCCCATTCCTGCTTGAATGGCAAAGGGAGATAAATCGCGACTTTAATCACCCATCAATTATTGGCTGGTGTCCTTTAAATGAAACGTGGGATGTTGATAATAGGCATCATAACGACGATTTTGTAAGAGCGCTGTATTATGCAACAAAATCAGCAGATACAACCCGTCCCTGCATTGGTACAAGTGGTAACTATCAGGTAGTGTCAGATATATACGACCTACACGATTATATTCAAGATAAAGAGGATTTTGAGAAGATTTATCTATCCAAAACCTACGAGGAATTTGCCGAAAGCTACGATAAGCATCCAAATCACCAATGGGTTTCCAAATATCAAAATTCAAAGGACTATGAAAATATGGCTCTATACCTTAGTGAATATGGTGGAATTAGGTGGGATGTTGATGGAGTTGGTGGCTGGGGCTACGGCAACGGACCAAAAACAGAAGAGGAATTCTTGGAAAGATATGAATATCTAACTAAGACGCTTATTAACAGCCCACATGTATGTGGCTTTTGCTACACTCAGCTTTACGACGTGGAGCAGGAGGTAAATGGCTTATATACCTACGAGCGCAAGCCTAAATTTGATATGAAAAGAATAAAGAGAATAACTCAAATAAAAAAGGAGAAATAGTATGAGCACAGTTAAAATTGATTACTCAAATACTGTTGGAAAAATTAAAGTGATGCACGCCGTTAACAACGGTCCCGTTGTTACAGGTAAGGAGCAATCAAGAGGAAATGAGCTAAGCTACAAGCAGGCAAGGATTCCTTACGCAAGAGTACACGATGCGTCGTTTTTCGCTGGCTATGGTGGAGAGCATACCGTTGATGTACACGCGATTTTCCCAAATTTTGATGCTGATGTAAACGACCCACAAAGCTATGATTTTGCTTGCACTGACTTGTACATTTCTCAAATAATTAATAGTGGAGCAAAGCCATTTTATCGCTTAGGCTCCAAAATAGAGCACGAGATTAAAAAGTATGGAACAATAATGCCAAAGGACTTTCAAAAATGGGCTGAAATATGTGAGCACATTATAAGGCACTACACCGAGGGCTGGGCAAATGGTTATAAATACGATATAGAATATTGGGAAATATGGAACGAGCCAGACATTGACCCCGATGGTGCTACAAACAAGAAATGCTGGAGTGGCACAGAGGCTGATTATATTAGATTTTATATAGTATCATCAAGGCACCTAAAGGCATGCTTTCCACATTTAAAAATAGGTGGTCCTGCATCTGTTGGTGACGAGGCCTTTATGGAAAGATTTCTTCAAGCAATAAGCAAGGAGGGAAATGTTCCCCTTGATTTCTTTTCGTGGCATTGGTATTGGACAGAGCCAACAGACGTTTCAATTAAAGGCTCAAGAATTAAAAGAATGCTTGAAAAATATGGCTATGGTAACGTAGAAAGCATCTTGAACGAGTGGAACTATGTAAGAGACTGGACAAAGGAATTTGTATATACAATAAAGCAAATTATAGGAATGAAGGGCGCGGCATTTATTTCAGCTTGTATGAGTGCAGGGCAAAATAATCCCGATATAGATATGCTAATGTATTATGATGCAAGACCGGGCGCTTTCAACGGGATTTGGGATTTTTACACCTACGAGCCACTAAAGGGCTATTATTCCTTCTATATGTATGCAAATCTTTATGATCTTGGCACACAGGCAGAGAATAGCTCGGATGACGAAAATGTTTATGTCGTTTCTGCTACAAATGGTGATAAGGTTGGTGCTATGATAACCTATTACACAGAAAATGACAATGAAAACAGCAAATTCGTTGACATCGAAATAAGTGGCAAGGATATGTCAGGGGCAAAGATGTATCTTCTTGACGAAAATAACACATACACACCATATACTAAGACAGTCTTTATAGATAATAAACTAAACATACGAATGGAACGTAATAGCATACTTTATATAGAGGCATAAAAAAGGGGCTGTTGCAATAAGTTTAGACCAAATAAGGACACATTCCCTCTTGAAATTAAGTATAAACATTTATTTTAGTAAAATTTTAAGGTTGAGAGCTTGCAAATTGTTGCAAGCTCTCTTTTCTTAATGTCTGTTTTTTAGGCGCGACCTCGCACTCTACCGTACGAAGTACGCCTACGTGTACGAATCTCGCCTTGGGCACATATTTCACTATCCCCCAAAAAGGGGCGTCGCTTAATGCGACAGCCCCTTTTTGTATTATATGAAAAAAGCATTTCCAAAAACGGAAATGCTTTTTCCGATAATAACACATTAAAGCCTTAACATGCCATCATCACAGGATAAAATAAGCTAAAATAAACTTATTTTGTGCCCTTGATAGAATTTTCGTAAGATTCGATCATCTTCTTAACCATCTGTCCACCGATAGAACCAGCCTGACGAGCTGTAAGGTCACCATTGTAACCGTTTTGGTTAAGATTTACGCCAACCTCGCTAGCAGCCTGCATCTTGAACTGGTCAAGTGCTGCCTTAGCTTCTGGTACAGAAATCTTGCTTTTAGCCATGATAAACTCCTGTTCATTAAATATCTATATTATCGAGCATAGGCGATTTTATTTCAAATCGCCTAATCAACAAGACAATTTGAAACTTATCGTCAACGCTCTGATATTATTATGAAGCGAACGTTTGAAAATATAAATGGTAATTTTAAACTATATTTCAAAGCAAAAATCAAAGAAGGTCTAGTAAAACAAAAAGATTATTAGATTAAATTCAATTTGAATTACTCAATTAAATATGTTATACTTAAAATACTAATTTACTTCAGCTTTAAGTAAATTTTACATTTTTATTAAAAGGAGTAACCATGTCAGAAAAGAAAATAAAGAAAACTCAGGTTCTAAAATCATTGATAGAGGGAGTAAATATATATACTGGTGCTGAGATTGAAGGACTTGATGAAAATTTAAAAAACGATCTTACTTATATCTTAGAATATTTATTAAAGCATAGTAAAGCTAACACAACTGAAAATGATACACAACAAGAGAAACAGGTAGTAGCCGTAGAAGACAAGCGGGATGAAATAGTACTAAGAAAGGGAAAAATAACAGTAGATGGTCAAAAATATAGCTTAGCAGAAGGAGCTGTTTTTGATAGCACAGGAATGAGAATACCCGATGCAAGATCAGGCACAATACTTTATAAATACTATTCTAAAATTGACCGCGAGAAATTAGATGAAGAGCAGCTTTTAGAATACATAAAGGGAATTAAATATGCAAAATGCTTGAAGCTATGCACAGATGTAATACAAGAAGAGCTTGAAAAAGAGCATTCATATAGCTTCATCAGGGCGATTTTGCCTATATACACAAGCTCGTTGAGGGAATTAAAAAAGCCCAAAGAGGCTATTAGCTTTTGGAATGATAATGAGAATTATTATTATGCTTATGAATCAAGTGCATTATATACATCATTAGCATCAGCTTATTGTGACATAAAAGATTATGTAAACGCAAGAAAATTTGCCAATAGAGCATATGCGATGAGTGGTGGTGGAAGTGGACATAAAAACGAGCTTTCTCTTGTATATATGAGAATAAAAAGGGAAGCAGGAGAGGATTAAATTACATTAAAAAAGGGTGCTGTAATCTTTAAGGCACCCTTAAGTTTTGTTTAAAAAATTGCACCAATTTTTTTATTTTAATAAAAAACTAAAAATCACTTGACAAATTTTGTCGATAGTATTACAATGGATATGCTTTTTAAATATACAATTAAATGAAGGTTAAAAATGGAAATACTATTTTGTTTATCAATCGCACTTTTTGCAGGACTTTTATTATCAAGGCTTGCTAAGCTTTGTCAGCTACCTGCAGTTACAGCATATCTTATAGCAGGAATATTAATAGGCCCATTTGTATTGGGACAATTCGGTATAAAGGGACTCGGATTTATTAGCCTTGATGATGCCGAATCATATTCATTGATTTCAGATGTCGCTCTTGGCTTTATCGCTTTTTCAATAGGTAATGAGTTTAGACTAAAGGATTTAAAGCAATTTGGCAAGCAGGCAACTATAATAGGAATTCTCCAAGCAGTAATCACTACAATAGTAGTAGATGGTGCGCTTATCGCTCTTCACTTTATAATACCTGATAAATTCCCGCTTGAAGCCGCAATAATTCTTGGCGCAGTAGCATCTGCAACAGCGCCCGCCGCAACTCTTATGGTAGTAAAGCAATATAAAGCAAAGGGACCTGTAACACAAACGCTTCTTCCGGTGGTTGCGCTCGATGATGCAGTAGGGCTTGTTCTTTTTGCAGTTTCATTCGGTATTGCTAAGGCAATGCACGCAGGAGCAGTAAGCATAGTTTCAATACTCGTAGAGCCACTTCTTGAGGTTATACTATCAGTATTGCTTGGAGCAGCAATGGGATTCCTATTTACATTTGTTGAGAGATTTTTCCATTCACGCTCAAAGCGCTTAGCCATATCAGTTGCTTTCGTGTTCTTGACGGTTGCTATTTCAATGATACCGTCCTTTTATATAGGAACTGTGCACATAGCATTTTCATCGCTTTTAAGCTGTATGATGCTTGGTACAATTTTCTGTAACATCTGCGATTTTTCAGCAGAGCTTATGGACAGACTGGACAGATGGACAGCACCAATATACGTTTTGTTCTTTGTGCTTAGTGGAGCAGAGCTTGATTTGAGTGTGTTTACAGAATATATATTTGTAATAATAGGAATTGTATATATCGTCTTTCGATGCCTTGGAAAATATTTCGGTGCAAGAATAAGTGCAGATATTTCAAAGGCAGAGCCAAATGTTAGAAAATATCTCGGAATTACATTATTCCCACAAGCAGGTGTTGCTCTTGGCATGGCTATGAAGGCTATGCAAATCGGTGGGGAAATTGGAACCACAGTTTCTAATATAATTTTGTTCTCAGTGTTGATTTATGAAATTGTTGGGCCATTCCTAACAAAAATGGCGCTTGTAAAGGCTGGAGAGATAGACGAAAAGCAAAAAGTCAGCAACCGAATTAAGCATCACGACAAAACATTACCAACAACAAAAATTTAATAAGCACAAAAAGCGCTTTTCTAATATAATTAATGTAGAGAAGCGCTTTTTTTGTGTCGAAAAATTTGGAAAAATAAAAAAAATTCAAAAAAGTTTAAAAAAGTACTTGACAAAAGTAAAAGTATTTGATATAATGGCAAGGCTGACTGAGCGAAGAGCTTGGTTGGTGGAAAAAAGATCCTTGAAAATTGAACAACGAAGTATTAAGAGAACTTAATGTACAAAAGACGGAACTCTTAAAATTCTTTTGAAGAATGAACTCGAACAAGTAATTTAAAGTAAAGAGCAACAAATCAAGCTCTAAGGAAAA
>JAGBEE010000003.1 GCA_017937135.1 Clostridia bacterium
GGCTATTCAATAGCAGAGGGGTGTAAAAATCCGGATAAGCCATATTTATTTATCCTTGGAACCCCTGATAACTTTGACGATATGATGCCCATTCATATTAGTGAAGGTAGGTATCCAACATCCAAAAATGAAATATTGATTCCATATCATTTAAGTGCAAACGGAGGAGTGAACTATAAGATTGGTGACACACTCACGCTCTCTGTTGGCGACCGAATGATCGACGGATCCATTTTAAATCAACATAACCCATATATCAATAACGAGCAAACCGGCGAAAGCGAGAGCTTTGTTGAGCGAGAAACGATCACTTATACCGTTGTTGGATTTTATGCACGTCCTGGATTTGAAGAATACTATGCTCCCGGATATACTGCTTTAACATTAGATAATGAGGGCGGTGACGGAGTATATGACGTTTACTTCAAGATGAAGTCAGCGGGCGATTACTATCAATTCGTGGAAGAGAATAAGATTACCGGTCTTACAAACGTAGATCTCTTGATGTACTCCGGTGTTAGTCAGTATCCCGAATTTATGGTAGTTTTCTACGGTCTTGCTGCCGTGATCATTGCACTGATCCTATTTGGTTCGGTCTCCTTGATCTATAATGCCTTTTCCATCTCCGTATCCGAACGAACCAAACAATTTGGATTGCTGTCCTCGATTGGTGCCACAAAAAAGCAACTTCGTAAAACCGTTTTCTTTGAAGCCTTTGTGGTCAGCGCCATTGGTATCCCGTTAGGCATTCTCGCAGGAATCGGCGGAATGGGTATTACATTTCATTTTATCAGCGATTTGTTTGTAAAAATGGGTATGCCCGAAGAGCTTCCGCTCCGCCTATGTGTAACGTGGGTATCTGTTATAGCCGCTTGCCTGATCGCACTCATAACCGTTTTTGTTTCGGCATGGATTCCCGCTATTCGAGCAACGAGAGTTACTATCATAGATGCGATTCGACAGAGCAATGATATTAAAATTAAGCAGAAGGATACTAAGACCTCAAAGCTGACCTATCGCTTGTTCGGTCTTCCGGGTGTAATCGCTACCAAGCACTTTAAGAGAAACAGAAAGAAGTACAGAACCACTGTTGTCAGTCTTTTTATGAGCATTGTCTTGTTTGTTTCCGCAACATCAATTGTAAGCTATGTTAAGGAAGTAACTGAACAGGGGTATGGAACCGCAGGCTATGATATCCTTTATGCCGGAGACTCAGATATACAAGACGAAGAAGCATCGGCGTTGTTTGATAAGCTTAACTCAGCCGAAGGGGTAACCGCAGGAGCATATTATCGCCGACATATTTCTCGCTTGTTTGCAAACCGCAAAGACGTAACAGATGATTATTTGTCTCATTTTGTGGATAATTTCTCTGATCCTGAGCTTGCTGCGGAAGGAAAAGTTTCGTTTGTGGCAACCGTTGTTTTCGTCCGCGATGACCTGTACAGAGGTCTGTTAAAGGAAAACGGACTTGATGAAGCCAAGTATATGAATGCGGAGAAACCGTTAGCTCTTGCATATAATCACTACGAAACCTACAGCGAAACAGATAAAAAGTTCGTAAATGGAAAAGTATTGGCTTCGGAAAACTCATCCGTAAGCTTCGAAGTTGAGAAAACTCCTGAAGGGTATTATGTATATGAAGTGTATACGGACGAGAACGGAAAAATGATTTGTACGCTTGAGAATTACCGAGATCCCGATGATACCTATTCAGTTCCTTATGAAGAAGTGTATTCTATGAAAAATTTGGATGTAGGTGCATTCATAAAAGAGGCTCCTTTCTATATTGGAGATAGTGAAGAATTACGACTGATATACCCCAATAGTCTTGCATCAACTGTAATGGGAGATTATGAAGAATATCTTTCCGTAATATTCAAGTTCCAGTCTGACGATCACGCAAAGAGCTATGAGGAAATGAAGCAGATTCTTAAGGATAATAACGTCAGTACGGTTGAGCTTTCGGACTATGCATCTGCAGTAGAAGACACCAGAAACCTTATGACAATCGTAAATATTTTTGCTTACGGATTCATTATTCTGATATCCTTGATCGCAGCGACGAACGTATTTAATACGATTTCTACCAGTATCTCGCTGCGCAGACGCGAGTTCGCTATGCTCAGGTCAGTTGGTATGACAGAGAAGGGCATCAACAAGATGATGAATTATGAGTGTATTCTTTACGGTGCCAAGGCACTTCTGCTTGGATTGCCCACATCCTGTTTGATTAGCTTTATTCTTTACAAGATCGTATCGAAAGGAATGATGATATCCTTTAAATTGCCTTGGCTTGCAATGGGTATTGCTACACTCAGCGTATTCCTTGTGGTTTTTGCAACCATGATCTATGCAATGCATAAGATCAAAAAAGAAAATCCCATTGATGCGCTGAAAAATGAAAACATTTAAAAACAAGGGTGTCGCGGTTACGCGGCACCCTTGCTTTTATCATTTTGCCATCATAAATTGTCACTCATCGTTATGGCTTTGTATTGTAAGATCAGAACCATTATAGTCAATGTAAATCACACTGTCAGGCTCAATATCACCGCCAATGATCTCACGAGCAAGAAGCGTTTCGATCTTGGACTGAATGAATCTCTTCAGCGGTCTTGCGCCGTAAATCGGGTCATATGCGGAGTCAATGATATGATCCTTTGCTGCGTCGGTGATCTCAACCTTCAATTGCTTATCCTTGAGTCGCTTATTCAGATCGGCGATCAGAAGATCTACGATACCGTGGATATTCTCCTTGGTGAGCGGCTTGTAGAACACGATCTCGTCCAGACGGTTCAGAAACTCGGGACGGAAGCTGCGCTTCAGCAGTTCGGATACCGTCTGCCGTGCCTCCTCGTTGATTTCGCCATTTGCGTTGATACCGTCGAGAATAGCACCGGAGCCGAGGTTGGAGGTCAGTATGATAACGGTATTCTTGAAGTCAACCGTTCTGCCTTGGCTGTCGGTGATACGTCCGTCGTCCAAAACCTGCAACAGAACGTTAAAGACATCGGGGTGAGCCTTTTCTACCTCATCGAAGAGGATAACAGCATAGGGCTTTCTGCGCACCGCCTCGGTAAGCTGTCCACCTTCGTCGTAGCCTACGTATCCGGGAGGCGCTCCGATGAGTCTGGATACCGAGTATTTCTCCATATACTCACTCATATCAATACGGACCATACTCTTTTCATCGTCAAACAGTGCTTCGGCAAGAGCTTTCGCAAGCTCGGTCTTACCGACACCCGTAGGACCTAAGAAGAGGAACGAGCCAATGGGACGGCGCGGATCCTTGATTCCCGCACGGGAGCGCAGAATTGCTTCGCTGACCTTGGTTACAGCTTCGTTCTGACCGATCACGCGCTTGTGAAGAATTTCTTCAAGACCGAGGAGCTTTTCGCGCTCGCTCTCCATGATCTTGGATACGGGAATACCCGTCCATCTTGCCACGATCTTGCAGATCTCCTCCTCGCTGACGTTATCACGAAGAAGGGAAGTACTCTTGGTCGATTCTGCGGCTCTCGCTTCTTCCTCTTCAAGCTGTTTCTTCAAAGAGGGAAGCTTACCGTACTGAAGCTCTGCGGCTTTGCCGAGGTCGTAGCTGCTCTGCGCACGTTCGATCTCCGCGTTCGTCTGCTCGATCTCCTCACGGAGTTTTTGCAGTCTCTCGATGGACTGCTTTTCCATATCCCACTTGGACTTCATCTCGTTGAATTGCGCTCTCATATCGGCAAGCTCGGCTTGGATCTCTTTCAGATGCTCGACGGAAAGTTTATCTTTTTCCTTTTTCAGCGCCGCTTCCTCGATCTCATGTTGCATAATTTTACGGGCAACCTCATCCATCTCGGAGGGCATGGAGTTCATTTCGGTCTTGATCAGAGCGCACGCCTCATCTACAAGGTCAATGGCTTTGTCGGGAAGGAAACGGTCGGAAATATAGCGGTCAGAAAGGGTTGCGGCGGCAATCAAAGCTCCGTCGTGGATCTTGACACCGTGGAATACCTCATAGCGTTCCTTAAGTCCTCGAAGAATGGAAATGGTATCTTCAACGGTAGGCTCGGGGATCATGACAGGCTGGAATCTACGCTCCAGGGCCGCATCCTTTTCAATGTACTGACGGTACTCGTTGAGCGTCGTCGCGCCGATACAGTGGAGCTCGCCACGCGCAAGCATTGGTTTCAAAAGATTGCCTGCGTCCATTGCACCGTCGGTCTTGCCCGCGCCCACAATGGTATGAAGCTCATCAATAAACAGAATGATCTTACCATCGCTGTTCTTGACTTCTTCCAATACCGCTTTGAGCCTTTCCTCAAACTCACCTCTGAATTTCGCACCTGCGATCAGCGCACCCATATCAAGAGAGAAGATGATGCGATCCTTCAGGTTGTCGGGAACGTCGCCCTTGGCGATACGTAATGCAAGACCCTCCGCAATCGCAGTCTTACCAACACCGGGCTCACCGATGAGACACGGGTTGTTTTTGGTCTTTCTGGAGAGAATGCGGATCACGTTTCGGATCTCGTCGTCACGACCGATGACGGGGTCAAGCTTTTGCTCTTTAGCTTTGGCGACCAAGTCCTGTCCGTACTTTTTGAGTACGTCATAGGTCTCTTCGGGATTGTCGCTGGTGATCGTCCTGCTACCTCGAACGTTTTTCAGAGCAGTCAGAAAGGCATCCTTCGTAAGACCTGCATTTCGGAAGATATCCTTGACCTTCATATCACCCTTTGCAAAGAGGGCAAGCATCAGATGCTCAACCGATACAAACTCATCCTTCATTTTCTTTGCTTGCGATTCAGCATCGGTAAAGGCAGCGTCAAGCTCTCTGGAAAGATAAAGCTTGTCGGCCTGCATACCGCTGACCTTTGGCAAGGAAGAGATCGCCTGCTCGGTCTGCTGTTTTATATTTTCTATGGAAGCGCCGGATTGCTTTACAAGGTTAGGGATCAGTCCATCCTCCTTGGATACAAGGGCATCAAGCAGATGGATCTGTTCGATCTGCTGATTTCCGTTTTCCAAGGCGATTGATTGCATATCACGAAGCGCTTCAATACTTTTCTGTGTAAATTGATTCATATTCATATGCGTCACCTCGTTGCGTTAAAAATGGAGTGGGGGACCCCTCCGAAGAAGGATCCCCCGATTATTTACTGAATTTCAAGTCGTCTGCCTTCTTCGACTTTCTGTGTTGCTTTAGGCAGTGTCAAAGTGAGAATGCCGTCCTTGTAGGAAGCGGAGATCTCATCGCTGTTGATACCGTCGAGATTGAAGCTTCTCGTGAAGGAGCCGTAAGAACGCTCCCTTCTGAGATAATTGTTCTTTTCGTCCTTTTCTTCATTTTCGGTTTTGTGCTCAGCATGGATCGTGAGGTAGCCGTTTCTGACTTCGGCGTGGATATCCTCTTTAGAGAAGCCGGGGAGCTCAGCGTCAAGAACGTATGCGTTCTCGGTCTCGCGAATATCGGTCTTGAAGGCAGGAACCTGATGTCCGAAGAAGTTCTTCTCAAATTCCTCCATCGCTTTGAAAGGGTCATAGGAACCAAGAAAATGATTGTTGCGTGCAAAGGGTGTAAGTTCAAACATAACAGAATCCTCCTTATAGATTTTGTGTTTATAGTATTTGTTGAAAGGATGATTTTTATTCGAGATTCAGGCGCCTTTCGAATCTCTTCCTTTCACGATTATATTGTAAACCTAAATTGTTTCATAATTGTTATAGAAAAATGTCATAATTGTAAATATTAGCACTCTAATATGCAGAGTGCTAATAAAGACGAAGCCGAAATGAACAACAAAATTCTTAAGACGCAAAATCGTTAGCAAAATAATGCCACATATGCTAAAAATAAGCGGCTATATAATTATTTATTCTGCTTACGTAAACCTCTTCTTACACGATTGATATGACGTTCAAAGTCACCGTTGTCAATAAGTTCAGTGAGAACGTATTGCATAAAGGTAGGAACGGTGCAGGAGTAAAAGCCGAGCTTTTCTTCATACGTTTTGACAAGATGTTTGGGAAGCACCATGTATCCGATACGAAGAGAGGGAGAGATCGTTTTGGAAAAGGTATTCAGATATATGACGTTATCGTTATTTGAGAGAGCGAACAGCGTATCCGTGGGCTTTGTGGAAACAGAGAACTCCGATTCAAAGTCATGATACATCGTTCGTGGGTGGTATTCAGTTGGATGTTTTCATATACAGTAGAAGAAAATCTTCAAACATTGTGCTGGAAATGCAATAGATCAAAGAGTAATAAAATTGCAAACTTAAAAGATTACTAATGCATCTTTTTCGTAAAAGCTTAGTTGGCCAACGTCATCTTTTTCGTAAAAACTTTGATTTTGCAAAATAACGCCACCAACCGTCAAAACGGCTGTAAAATAATTGTCAAAAATCTTGAAAATCCTTATAATACAAGGATTTTAACCATTTTCAAGGTGGCATCTTTTTTGTCAACACGTCTCAAAATGAAAAGGACACTCAACCGAGTGTCCTTTTCATTTTGTCTTGCTACGGCTTGGGATTTTAAATTGCGAACGACCGACGGAGGAGGGAGTGGGTGAGCGCAGACAAAACGATTGAGTATCGTTTTGTCAAGCGTGTAACTAAAATAGGGAGTCCAAGAAGTGAGCCTGTCGAGGGACACAGGACGACCATATTTTAGGAAGGGCAATAAAAAATCCCGCCTCCGCACCCATATTGTGCTTCCTTAATAGATGCGCACCAAAAACCCAGATGTCATAAGCCACCTGGGCTTTTATGCACCTATTTTTCATAGTGCGATTTTTCAGTCGTCGGGTCTGTGCTTTTTTGCTATGTTCAAAAAAATTATTTTTTTCGATATTAGTTGGGCATTGTCTTTATTTTACACAATTATGTGCTTTCTGAATTGCGAAGAGGGATAGCCGTGTTTTTTTCTTGAACGCTCTTGAAAAATAACAGGCTTCATGGTACAATTGAACATATCAAGGCAACTGTACTAAATTTACCACAAAAGGATTGTTAAAAATGAAATCTGCTTATGAACACAACAAAGAATTGATACAGAGAATTACCCCGTCTATGTCCTATGACGGCGGTGACCTACAAGAATGGAGAGTCACGGCCAGAAATAAGCTTTCACAGCTTTTGGGCATGGATAAGTTTGAAAGGGTAAACCCCGAATTGAATGTGGAATATCAAAGGAAAATAGACGGTGCGACTGAAATTAGATTTACCTATCAAAGTGAAGCAGATTACCGTGTCCCCTGTCACCTCTTGCTTCCTGACGGGATTGAAAATCCACCACTGATGATATGTCTTCAAGGGCACACTAAAGGGATGCATATTTCCTTGGGTAGACCTAAGTTTTCGGGAGATGAAAAATCCATAAGCGAGGGTGACCGAGATTTTTGCGTAAGAGCCGTCAAGGAGGGCTTCGCGGCAATTTCATTAGAGCAAAGAAACTTTGGTGAATGTGGCGGAGATGAAAATGGATCGAGGTGCTATGAATCGACTATGACAGCTATTCTCATGGGAAGAACAACGGTGGGTGAACGTGTGTGGGACGTATCAAGACTTATTGATGTAATTGAGAGCGAGTTTGCTGATAAAATCGACACGAAGAATATTTGTTGTATGGGAAACTCAGGTGGGGGTACTGCCACAGTGTACGTTGCAGCCTTGGAAGACAGAATCGTCTTGGCAATGCCATCCTGTGCAATGTGCACATTCAAGGATTCCATCGGTGCAATGACCCATTGTTCCTGCAATTATGTGCCGAAAATATCGGAATATTTTGATATGAGTGATCTTATGGCAATGGCATGTCCGAAATATTTTATTCAAGTGTCGGGAATTGAGGATACAATCTTTCCATTGTTTGGTGCCGAGTGGGTTTACGAAAAAGGAAAGCAGGCTTATGAGACACTCGAAAAAGGTCATCGTTGTACGCTTGTTAAAGGAAACGGCGGACACAGATTTTATGCCGATGATGCATGGCCGATTGTGCACAAATATATTTTTAAATAACAAAACAAAAAACACCATTGAAATCAAAGCTCTAAAGCTTGATTGCAATGGTATTTTTATAAATTATTGTATTTTATCCACGAATACGCTCTACTATCAATGCAACGTTTAATGCTAATGTAAGTATAAAAGCGACTAAGCCAATAACAAAAGTCCATGCGTATGCAGCCCAGAAAATGAAAAATGTTAAAACTGCAATTCCGCCCATGTATCCCCAAAACGCTTGGAATGGGTGGTTTATATCATGTACCAACGTGCCTGCGATAAGATAATCACCCTCGGTTTCCGAATCGAATATCATATTTCCCATGAAGAATACATATGTTACCAAGAATATAGCGCCACAAATTAAAGTATTAGATAATAGGGATTCAGAATCTGAGGAAAGTGTAATTATACTATATACTATTCCGCCTATGGATGTTATTATTGCTATGCTTTTGCTCGCCCAAAAAGATTTTATTGCAAGAACTAGCAATACTATTGCGGCAATGACAGCCACAATAATCCAAACAAAAGTTGGAATTCCTGATTGCGCTTCACCAACATCAGTGGAAGCATTCAAAAAAAATTTTAACATAAATTTTCTCCTTAAATAAAAGTGATATATTTGAACTAGCTCAAATGCAGTCCATTATTAGTATACCATAGTATTTCATAAATGTCAACATAAAGTTTTATAATAGTATTGTAAAATTTGACTTAGAGGTGTTTTATGATACTTATACTAAATGAAAACATAAAAAGACTTCGATTGGCGCGAGGACTAAACCAAGTTGAGTTTGCGAAAGCTATGGGTGTTTCCAAGCAATGCATTTCAAACTGGGAAAATGATAATGTTATGCCGTCAATCGAAATGCTTGTGAAAATCGCAGACTTTTTTAATGTATCAACCGACTATGTTCTTGGAAGAAATGAAAAAACATATATTGATGTTAGTGGTTTGACAGACGAACAGATTAGCCATATCTCGTTAATTGTCAGCGATATGTCAAAGCTTAATTAAATGTCGTTAAATTCAAAAACCGTAAGTACTTTGTAAAAATATCTTTTTACAACCCTTTCACAGAAAAAACTAAGTTGAACTATCAAGTGAAGTTTTTTGTTCAAATTAGCTACTACCAACGCACTCAAAAATGTATCGCAAATAAAACTATGCAAATTGAATAATTATCGCGATTTTGCGCTATAACGAAAGCAGGCTTAAAAAGGCTTGCTTTTTCATTTTGTCAAACAATGTCGCTTAAAAAACGTGTCGTTTAGTTGACAAAATCATTATATTATGATAATATAAATACAGGGAAAGAATCAAAACCCAAAAATAAAGAAACGAGGTAAAGATTATGAAAAAATTACTAACATTGATGCTTCTTATATGCGTGCTCGTTTCAACCTTTATCTTGGCATCGTGCTCTGGTGTCAGCGTAGAGGCTGTAAAGGAAGACCCAGCATCAGCAATTACAGAGGCAACAGCTAATGCTACTACAGGCATTTTCGCTGATGAAACAAATACAGGCAAAGCAGTTATGGAAGCACTTAACAAGGGTGCAATTGTTCTCGAGGTAGAGGGCAAGGACATTCTTGGAGAGGGTAACAAGATTACACAGACAATCTATATTGATTCTGAAAACGGAAAATATGCTTCCGACACTAACGTAAAAATGGGCGAGGATGTAATAAGTGCGCTCGTTTACTTAGGACAAAACAAGCTTGCTATCAACTCAAACGCTCTTTTAGGAAGCGATGTAACATATTTGATTGACATCACTACATTTATGGAAAAGTTCGCAGATAGCGAGCTTGCTACACTTTTTGAGCTTAGCGAGAATGATAAGGCAGAGCTTGAGGAAGCATTTGCTCAAATCAAGGATGCTCTTAATAAAGCACCCACAGATGTTCAAGTATCAGAGGATGAAATTTACGCACTTCTTAATCAGACAGTAACCGAGGAAACACTCAAGGTTGGTGAGGATGAAATTGACTGCATTGTTATTTCATACACCTTAGATATGACTACACTTAAAAGCATTATAGCTAAGTATATCGAGGCTTCAGGATACACAGAACAGGAATTAGCTGAGATTAAAAAGAGCTTAGATGACACATTTAAAAAGCTTGAGGCTGCAGCAAAGATAGAGGTAACAGACAAGACCTATATCAATAAGAGCGAAAACAAGCTTTACAAAACAACAGCTCTTGTAACAATTGAGCCAAATGAAAATAGCTCACTCGCACAATATGGAATTAAGGATAAGATTTCCATAAATTTAGAAACAGTATATGGCGAAAATGATGTTGTTCTTACAATGAAGCTTGGTGGACTTGGTGGGCTTCTTGGTGGAGTAGCACCTGCGGCAACAGCGCCAAGTGCAAATATGGAATTAACAGCAGTAGTAGCACTTACAAAGAACGTTACAGATAAAGCGGTTGTATATGATTTAAGCGCAACCTTTAAGATGCCATCAGTTGAAATGGAGCTTTGTAGCTTAAAATACACATACACCAAGGAAAGTGGCGATTTTGAAATAGAGGCAGAGCTCAATCAATTGCTTATGGGTACAGAAAAGCCATTCAAGGCTACTGTGGGTGGTAAAATAACATCAAGCGCAAGCGAGGCTAAGTATCAGCTCACCTCAATCAAATATGGTGAAAAAACATATACCTTTAATATCGCACTTACCTTTAAGTCAGTTGATAAAATTCCTGAAATTCCTGCTGATGCAAAGGACATAGTTGACCTTACAATAAAGGACATTGAGGACTTTATGACAGCATTCCAAAAAACTCCACTTTATGCAATAATAGCTGAAAATATGGAAAAATAAATAAAAAAGTGTGTCCCTCGGGACACACTTTTTTTTTACTCACTATCCTAACAAGGCATCGCACACAAGCATAAGGCAAAAGCCGACAAGCAGAGCATAGGTTGCGCCACGCTCACTACCGTGGGCGTGTGTTTCGGGAATCATTTCATCACTTATGACGTAGAGCATAGTGCCGCCTGCAAAGGCAAGTGCAAAGGGCAAAATTGCCGAGGCTATGCTTACTGCAAAATAGCCTATTAACGTTCCAACAACCTCGATAAGCCCTGTTATAGAAGCAATGACAAGCGTCTTTTTTTTGCTGACTCCTGCTGAGAGCATTGGCGCAATAATTACCATTCCCTCTGGAATATTTTGTAGAGCAATACCGCCTGCAATAAATAGAGCCTGAGAGCTATTTCCTGTGCCAAAGCTCACTCCTGCTGCAATTCCCTCTGGCAGATTATGAATAGCGATAGCAGTTACAAATAGGAGCACCTTGCTTAAATTTGTGCTTTTGTGTGGCTCAATGTCCTCGCCAACCATTTTGTGAAGGTGAGGGACTAATTTATCTATAAGATTAAGGCAAATTGCGCCTACAAAAATTCCTGCAATAGTAATTATTATACCATATTTGCCACCGTACTCCAAGGATGGCACAATAAGTCCTAAAACAGCAGCACAGAGCATAACCCCTGCAGCAAAAGAAAGAACAATATCGGAAAATTTATGCGACAGATTTTTAAATGCAAAGCCGATAAGCGCGCCAATAATAGTTGCCCCACCAACTCCAAGCGCAGTCAATAAAACAATCTCCATAAAATCCCCCTTTTCCTTTGTTTTCTTTATTGTACCATAAAAATTGACTTATTAAAATAGCAAAATAAAAAAATATACCTCATAGGGGTATAAATACTCAATGAAAAATAAAAAGTGTCTTTCAAAGACACTTTTTTAATTTATTTTTGCTCATCAACAAAGTCGCAAGCAGCCAAGGCGGCAGTTGCGCCGTCTGCACAAGCAGTTACTACTTGACGTATTTTCTTCGAGCGACAGTCACCTGCTACAAAAATGCCCTTTTTATTTGTTAAGCATTTTTCGTCAGCATCAACGTATCCATAGCTATTTAGATTTATTAAATCCTTAAAGATTTCATTTTGAGGAACAAGTCCAACAGCTACAAACATACCATCAAGCTCTAAGGTTTTATCGTCATTTACAACTATTCCTGTTAGCTCGTTTTCGCCAAGGAGCTTAGTTACCTTAGCGCCGAGGATAATTTCAACATTATTTTTTGCTTCAAGCATATTAACAAGCTTCTTTTCGCCTGTAAAATAATCAAGATTTTGTACAACATAAACCTTTTTGCAAAGCTCGGTAAGCATAAGCGCCTCTTGCAACGCGGAGTTGCCACCACCAATTACTGCAACGGTTTTGTTTTCGTAAAACGCGCCATCGCAAACAGCGCAGAAGGAAATACCATTTCCAATTAAATTTTCCTCGTTTTCAAGACCTAACAAGCGATGCTTTGCACCTGTTGCGATAATAACGCTTTTACCCTCAAAATTACCACTATCGGTTACTACCGTTTTAATATCGCCATCAGTTATACTAAGAACCTCGGTGCACTCAACGTCAGCGCCCTGCTCCATAACCTGTTCAACCATTTTCTCGGCAAATTCATTACCCGAGAGGGAAACAAAGCCTGGAATATTTTCAACGTTTGGAGAGTAGGTAATTTGCCCACCAAAGGTAGCCTTTTCAATAACCAACACGGTTTTATTAGCCCTACGAGCATATAGGGCGGCGGTAAGCCCACCAGGGCCACCGCCAACAACTATAATATCATACATATTTTTATGCACCTAAATATTTTTTAATATCAGAAACGCCTGTGTATTTATTAGCTTGTCCGTTTTTAACAACTACAAGTGTAGGAGCCTGCTTAATAGAGAACTCCTCTACCAAATCAGCGTGCTCATTTGCTAAGAGCTTTTCATACTTAACGCCTGCCTTGTCAAGGAAGGAGCAAGCAATTTTACAGTTAGGGCAGGTTGCAGTTGTGAAAAGATAGATAGCATCATTATTTGCTTCTACCTCGCAAGCGCAAGCTTCCTCCTTTGCCTCAGGTGGTCTGCCATCGCGTGTAAGCTTAGATGTTTCAATGTTGTAAACAAGTCTGTCCTTGTATTCTTGGCTCTTACCATCGTTCCAGTTTTGAACAGGACGGTAGTAGCCTGTAATACGGCTATATACCTCAGTTCTTGAGCCACACTCAGGACAATGATACTCCTCGCCTGCGATATATCCGTGATTTTTACATACAGAATATGTCGGGGAAAGAGTATAGTAAGGCAAACGATAGTTTTCTGCAATTTTTCTTACGAGATTTGCAGCAGCCTTCCAGCTTGGCAATTTCTCGCCAAGGAATGCGTGGAATACTGTACCTGATGTGTAAAGTGTTTGGAGCTCGTCTTGAATATCAAGAGCTGTAAAGATATCCTCTGTGTAGCCAACAGGCAAGTGTGAGGAGTTGGTGTAGTAAGGAGTATCGTCCTCTGTCTTTGCAGCAGTGATGATGTCGGGATAGTGCTTCTTGTCGTGCTTAGCAAGACGGAACGAGGTTGATTCAGCAGGAGTAGCCTCAAGGTTGTAAAGGTCGCCATATTTTTCTTGATAGTCGGAAAGACGCTCTCTCATATGGTTAAGAACATCCTGTGTGAATTTTTGAGCCTTTTCGTTTGTAAGGTCCTTTTTAATCCAGCTTGCGTTCAAGCACGCCTCGTTCATACCAACAAGACCAATTGTTGAGAAGTGGTTATTGAATGTACCAAGGTATCTCTTTGTGTATGGGTAAAGTCCTGAATCAAGGAGCTTTGTTATAACTGTACGCTTAACCTTAAGTGAACGGGCAGAAATGTCCATAAGTCTGTCAAGACGATTATAGAAGTCCTTTTCGTCCTTTGCAAGATAAGCAATTCTTGGCATATTGATGGTAACAACACCAACTGAGCCTGTAGATTCACCACTACCGAAGAAGCCACCGGACTTCTTTCTAAGCTCACGAAGGTCGAGTCTCAAACGACAGCACATGGAACGAACGTCGCTTGGCTCCATATCACTATTGATATAGTTAGAGAAGTAAGGAGTACCGTATTTTGAGGTCATCTCGAAAAGAAGCTTGTTGTTTTCTGTTTCTGACCAGTCAAAATTGCGAGTAATTGAATAGGTTGGAATAGGATATTGGAAGCCTCTGCCATTAGCATCGCCCTCAATCATAACCTCGATAAATGCCTTATTTACCATATCCATTTCCTTTTGGCAGTCCTTGTACTTGAAGTCAACCTCTTTACCACCAATAATACAGTTAAGCTCAGCTAAGTCGTTAGGAACAACCCAGTCAAGAGTGATGTTTGAGAATGGAGCCTGTGTACCCCAACGAGATGGAGTATTAACACCATAAATAAAGGACTCAATGCATTTTTTAACCTGTCCATAGGAAAGGTTGTCAATTTTTACAAATGGAGCAAGATATGTGTCGAATGATGAGAACGCCTGAGCGCCTGCCCATTCGTTTTGCATAATGCCAAGGAAGTTAACCATTTGGTTGCAAAGTGTAGCTAAGTGCTTAGCAGGAGCAGATGTAATCTTACCTGTAACTCCACCCAAGCCCTCTTGAATTAGCTGCTTAAGTGACCAACCAGCACAATAGCCTGTGAGCATTGAAAGGTCGTGGATATGAATGTCAGCGTTTCTATGAGCATTTCCGATTTCATCATCGTAAATCTCGGAAAGCCAGTAGTTTGCTGTTACAGCGCCGGAGTTGGAAAGAATAAGACCACCAACAGAGTAGGTAACGGTTGAGTTTTCCTTAACTCTCCAGTCGTTAATGTCAAGGTAGTTATCTACAATAGCCTTGTAGTCAACCATTGTTGCGCTCAAATTACGAATTTTTTCTCTTTGGCGACGGTAAATGATGTAAGCCTTAGCAACATCATCATAGCCAGCCTTAATAAGAACAGATTCAACACTGTCCTGAATGTGCTCAACGGAAATCTTTCCGTCCTCAATTTTTGGCTCGAATTCTGCAGTTACCTTAAGTGCCAAGAAGTCGATAATATCTTGGTTAAATTGCTTTTGACAAGCATCAAATGCTTGTGTGATGGCATCGCTGATTTTTTTAATGTTAAAATCAACAATCTTGCCGTCTCTTTTTACTACTGTGTACATTGTGAAATCTCCTTTTCTGTCAATTTTTTGGCGCACATCTTTTGTATTTCACTAAAGAAGCGCGCCGTATGCTCAAAAATATAAAATGTGGTATAAAATCACCCCTTATTTTGTGGGGGAGTGATACTATTATACCACATATATAGTGTTAAGTCAACATGTATTTTAACAATATCTTGTGTTTTTGTCAAATTCCGCGAATTTCGGCATTTGGCACAAATTGGGTGGCGATTTCACCCATTTTTTTGAGTTTTTCGGGGCAAATGGCACAAAGACCACTTGAAATAATGTCGCCTGAGTCAACAAAATTCTGCAAATAATATTTTTTTGCGCCCCAAATAACCTTGCATATATTTTCTATATCCTCCTCGGTGTGAAATTGGCTTACAATTGTCGTTCTAAATTCATAATCTATTTTGCCCGAAAGAAGATAATTTATGCTTCTTTTTAATGGCTCAATATCAAGATTTTCTATTCCTGTGGTGAGTGGGTATTTTTCAAACGAATTTTTTATATCCATAGCGACATAATCAACAAGACCGTTTTCGATAAGATCTATCATTTTTTCAGGGAAAAAGCCATTTGTGTCAAGCTTGATAGAGTAGCCAAGAGCCTTAACCCTTTTTAGAAAATCAGTAAGGTTATCTCTTAAAAGAGGTTCACCACCTGTAATAACAACGCCCTCTAAAATTCCCTGACGCTTTTTTAGGTACGAAATAATCTCGTCCTCGGCAATTGTATATTCATTATCTATATGTGTAACTAATGATGCATTATGGCAAAAGGGACAGCGTAAATTGCATCCGCCAAGAAATAAAATACATGCCACCTTACCTGGAAAATCAAGCAGAGTGAGCTTTTGAAAACCGTTAAATACCATAACATCTCCTTAAAAAACTTCATTATATATATTGTAGCATATAAGGGAGCGAAAAACAACAAGTAAAAATTAAGGTAAAAAAATTTAACAATTTAAAAAAATATGTGTACATTTATTATTTTTTATGTTAAAATAAATATAGGTCAAGAAACCTTGGCTGAATCTAATTTTGGAGGTACAAAAAATGACTTGGTTCAATAAGCAAAGCCGTCTTGTACAAATTCTTCTTCTTTTGATTCCTGTTGTAAACTGGATTACAGAAATTGTTGTAAGATGGACCACATTCCTTAAAAAGCCCGGACTTATAAGACTTATCGTATGTATTATCGTAACAGTTGGTGGTGGCTTTATATTTGGTTGGCTTGACCTTATCTGGATATTACTATTTAAACACTTCTTCCTTCAATAAATACATAAGGGGCTGTCGCATTAAGCGACGCCCCTTTTTTTGGGGATAGTGAAATATGTGCAGAAGGGGTGAACTCGTACACGTAGGCGTACTTCGTACGGTAGAGTGCGAGGTCGCGCCTAAAAAACAGATGTTAAAATGAAGAGAGCTTGCAACAAAACCACAAGCTCTCAACCTTTAAATTTTACTAAAATAAATGTTTATACTTAATTTCAAGAGGGAATGTGTCCTTATTTGGTCTGTGCTTATTGCAACATCCCCTTTTTGCTTGTATTATTTTTCAATAACGAACACAGGCTTTTCACTAACGTTAATAGCTACAAAGCCATTTTCATTTTCAAGGTCCGTACGAAGACCATTATAGCGCTCGAATTCAAGCTCGGAGAGAATAAATTCGCCATTTCCAACATTAAGCCTGTAGCCATCAACCTTGGTTGAATTGGAGGTTGGGCACCATACAGCATATCTTGCCTTGGAATCCTTTGTTAAGTATTTGAATATCTTTACGTTTTCATTTCCAGAGTCAACCTCACACTCAAATGAAGTATTACCGATAATCTCCTTTGTTGTGTAAACGTAGTAGAAGGAGTCCTTTTTGTTACCTTGAATTACGTTATTTGCGCTGATTTCGATAGGATGACGAACCAAGCCTGATGAGCCATATTTACCAACAGCAGTTTCCTCAGGACCACAGTCGCGTGACATATACATAGCTGCGCGCTCAACGCCTATTGAGCTAAGGAGCAAATATTCACGAACAAGCCACATACCCTGTACCATACGTCCTGTATATTCACCGTATGCGTGAGCAGATGTAGATGTTTTGTATGATTGGTTAGTATCCCAGCCAAATTCGGTAAGCCAAATTTCAAGGTTAGGATGATATCTGTCGCGCCAGTCCATAATCTCCTCAAATGCGCCAACGATATTTCCTTCCTCGGGGCTAATACCGACGTAAATCTTATCTCCCTGGTCGCCTCTGTCCTCAATATTTATATCAACTATCTTTTCGATTTCAGACTTGTCGTAGCACTTGCCACAGTATCTGTGCGCGTTGATTACGTCAAATGGGAGCTTGCCGTCTGGACGATTATGCTTTGCCCAAAACTCCATAGCACGTAGGTAGTTAGGGTTAAGACCTGCGCCACCCGACATAGACATAATAAAGTTAGGGTCAGCCTGCTTTACGCCGACATTTTTATATTTTCCACAGTGTCCGTCGTAGCACATGCTTAAAAATGCTGCAAGCTCAAATGGTGAGAAGTACTGCTCACGACCTGACCACGTTCCGTCAGGCTCGTTAAGAGGCTCAAGAGCGTTAAGATATCCAAGACCTATCTTCTTTTCCTGTCCCTCATCAATCTGAATAAGCTCTGGGTCGATATTCTTGTTATGTCCGTAGCGCGCTACAAATTGGAAGAGCATAGTAGCATAGGACATATAGTTGTATGGGTCTGTTGAATCACAGGTTCCGTCCTTTGGAGTCCTTTTATGGTGAGTTGAAATAGTAGGGCAAACGTTTATTCCATATTCGTGCATACGCTTGTAATAATCGTCAAAGTCCCACATTTTATTTAAGCTTGGATTCATAGCTATAGTAGTAGCCTCACCGTTAGGAACGGTAGTCCACATCCAAGGGTGATACTCACGAATGTAGTTTACAGCACGGTTAATATCGTCAGCATCATTTATAAATGCATTCATACCAACAAAGCTGCCCAAATCCTTTTTCTTGTGTGGCTTTTTTGGCGGTGGAGTCAAATCAATATCCTCAACCTTATAGCCGTAAATTAAAATTTCACTTGGCGCTTGGTTGTTGTTAAAGCTAAAGCTGATGTATCGAGTCTTGAAGCTCGTTTCAAAACCTGTCCACTTTCTTTGCTCGGGAGCAAGCACCTCGTTATATTCCCAGCTAAATGGAGTACCCATCTTAACTCTAACCTTACGAACACCGTAGTCAGCCTTGTCCTTTTCAGGCTTATAAGCGTCGTAGTCGTTGTAAATATACATATTAGTAATTTGGTAGATACCATCTAACTCAACAGTGAATGCAAGGTCGGTTTGACCAATCCACCAGTGGTCATGTCTTGGGTGAACCTGTGGAATTGCGCCCGGTGTGCCGTATAGTGGGTCACCATCGTTATCAAATTCGCAGAAAAAGTTAGAAACCCTTTCAATACCCATATCGTTGATAATCATTTCGGGTGTAATTCTGATTTTTTGTGAAGCTGCCATCTTGTTTTCTCCTTGTTTTGTAGTAAGTAGTCTTTACTCACTAAATATAAGAATAGGTTTTTCGCTGACGTTTACTGTAACAATGCCATCCTTTACAGTAAGAGAAGAGGAAACACCGTCTGTATCTCCATTTTCAAACTGTGTAAGAGTAGCCTTAGTTCCATCTATATTAAGCTTAAAGCCGTCAACCTTGATATCGTCCATGGTTGGACACCATAGAGCATAGCAGGATTTTCCCTCGCCGTTTTCAAAGCGATAAATCCAAACGTTTTCATTTCCCGAATCGATAATCTCGGCAAAATGCATATCATTCATAGTCGCCTTTAGGGTGCTTATGTAATAATATGAGTCCTTGTATTCGCCATTAACCGTTACAACACCACTTGTGCCATATTTTCCAATGCCGGTTGCCTCATCACCCTCATCGCGTATCATATACATCGCAGCACGGTCAACACCAACAGATGCGAACATAAAGTATGCACGCACAAGCCACATAGCTTGAAGCTGTCTTGCTGTGAAATTTGCGTATGGGTGGCACGCATTTTCGGTTTCATAGCTTGTATTAGTATCCCAACCAAATTCAGTAACCCAAACCTCAATATCGGGATAATACTTATCTCTGTATTCGCAGAGCTTTTTAACCTCGTCGGTTATACCACCGATTTCGGGGCAAACACCAACATAAACCCTGTATCCATTAAAGCTAATTAGCTTTTTACAATATGTATGAACATTAAATGCATCCATAGCAACCTTGCCATCGGAGCGATTATTTTCCATCCAGAAAACCATAGATTTTATGTATCTTGTCTGTATTCCCGCAAGACCTGCCATAGCAAGCTTCATATTTGGGTCTGCATTTTTGATGCCGATGCCACTCTTGCTCTCAGTCTTAACAGTGTTTACGTGTCCGTCATAAGCGCAGGAGGTGAGCGCTGCAAGCTCATATGGGGTAAAGCCGTCATTTCCCTCACCATTTGGTTCATTTCCAGCCTCTATCCACGTAATGTAGCCAAGATTCATTCGTGTTCCACCTGATACGGTGTAAATTAAATCCTCGGTATTTAACGGGTTGTTACCAAATCTAAGCGCTGTTTGATAAATAAGCTCGGAATACATAACGTATGCGCTCGGATCTGTTTTATCCTTGCCCTCAAGAGCAGGAGAAACGTTTGGGAACATAAAGCAGGGAACACACTGTACACCATGCCTTTTTGTTAATGAGCTATACGCGCTTGTGTATGTAGAGGTAACATTATCACCAAAGCTTACAGCCTCGTTTGGATATTTTGATTTATCATAAAGCCAAGCCCAGTTTATATAATCCCTAAAATAGCTTGCACATTTTATGTTCTTTTTGCCATCTGAGTCTATTCTATTACCGTTCGCGCCAAGGAAATAGCTAAAATCCTTGTAATTGTGCGCCTCGGTATTGACAGGCTCATATTTTGATGTAGCATAGCCATAGAAAAGAATTTCCCAAGGAGCGTGCTCATTATCAAACAAAAGATTTACATATCTTGTTTCATAGTCAATCTCAATTTTGTGCCAGCCCTTGCCTAAGCCCTTCGCTTCATATTTTTCTTCATACTTAAAGGGAGTGCCAGCCTCGGCAGTAATTGATGAGGAGTCAGAGCCAAAATAAACGTAAAAGCATTCAACATAGCATTTAAGTCCAAAATCAACAGTTACCTCGAAAATGTGTGTTTTGTCCTTGTCGGTTAAATCACCGTCATTATCTGCATCAAGCAGCTCAAGTGCGCTTTTTGGCGCTTGGTGCTTGGAAATATCTGGGGTGAGATGAATATTGCCAATGCTTGTTTGCTCATCAAACATAGGTGAGAAGTCCTTTAAGGACGTGCCTACATATGTCATATTCTCATAATCAATTGGTAGTAGCTTCGTGTCCTCTGAGCAAGCAGAGAAGGCTAATATAGCGCATAAAACCAAAGCGCAAAGGCAAATCTTTAAAAACTTAGTCTTCATTTTATTTCATTAATATTCCATTCAAATTATCAATATAGAAAAATGCTACTTTAAGTATAATATAACATAGCGAAAAAGTCAATAAAATGTGCATTTTTTCCAAAAATAAATTCGGCTCAAATGTTATTTTTGCTTAAAGAGCACAAATATGCAAAATGCATCACATTAAGACAAAGAAAATATAGCTTTTTCAACAGTTGCGTTGAAAAATACCCAACCCAGTGTTTAAAAAAGCATAAAAGATTACATTTTTTAAAAGCAAGATGCTTTGTTAATTTTTTTTGAACATACTACAAATAAAAAATGTTTTATCGACACTCCTTGACACTTTTTGCTTGATAACGCTCTTATATGGTAGCTTGTACCACTTGACAGACTTGACTTTTTATATATTTTATGATATTATATATTTCGGCTATAATATTAGTTAATAATTTATATAGGAGATAAAATATGAAGAAGATGAAAAAGGCGCTTACCCTATTCTTAGCGCTCCTTATGCTCGCAACGGTTGTTTTGCAAATGGTTGCTTGCGGTGTGACAGAGGACCCTGTGGATACAGGCTCTGAGAATAATGTTGGTAATGCAACCTACACAGTGAAGATTAAAACACTTGGTAATATGCCACTTAGTGATGTTACTGTGTACTTAATCGACAAGGACGGAAATATCGTCGGCCGTCCAGGTGTAACCGATTTAGAGGGAGTTGTTTCCTTTACTGCACCTAAATCAAACGATTATTCTATTGAAATTTCTGACGGAGTGCCCGAGGGATACTTAGTGGCAGACTCATATAAGCTAAGCGAGGTTGGAAATGAAATAATCCTTACATCAAAGGTAATTGATGATGAAAAAACCGACTCAAATTTTTATGAGACGGGAGACATTATGTACGACTTTACCGTTACTGACGTTAATGGCAATGAGGTAAAGCTATCAAAGCTCCTTGAAAAGAACAAGGCAGTTTTATTAAACTTCTGGTATGTTGACTGCTCCTGGTGTCAAAAGGAATTCCCTGATATGAACGCAGTTTATAAGGACTATAAGGACAAGGGAATAGAAATTGTAGCTCTTAATGCAGTTGATACAAATGCTGATATTCTTTCCTATAACAAGCCTTCATCAGGCTATCTTAAGGAGCCACTTGAATTTATTCTTGCTCGCGATACAGCAGGAATTACATCTATGTTCAACGTTCAAGGCTTCCCAACAAGCGTAGTTGTTGACCGTTATGGTATGATTAGCGTTATTGAGTCTGGAGCTATAATAGGCGAATCATATTTCAAAAATGCCTTTGACCACTTTATATCTCCTGTTTATGAGCAGGGCATTTATCAAAGCTTAAAGGAATTTACCCCTGTAATTAAGCCAAATGTTGATACTCCTACCTCAGAGGCTGTTAAGGATGCTGTACAAAATGGTGACTTTAACGCAACCTATTCAAATGATGAAAATGAGTACTCATGGCCATTTGTAATTGGCGAATATGATGGCAAGAAGGTAATTTATCCTTCTAACAAGAAATACGACAACTCATATGCTACATTGTATATTGACATAGAGCTTCAAGCGGGTCAGGCATTTATGTTTGATTACTTCTCATCAACAGACCTTGGCTACGACGTTCTTACTATTTCTGCAACAGCAGACGGAATTACAAATGAAATTTATTCAATTTCAGGTATAGGCGAAGAGTGGGAGAAGTGCTGTGCATATGTTGCTAAGGAAACGGGAACATATCGCATTGCAATGTTCTATGTTAAGGATGAATCCGATTCCGAGGGCGATGATACAGTATATCTTACAAATCTAAGAGTTGTAGATAGCGAAGAGGTTGATGTTGAAACCTATATTACACGTCCGGCAGTATCAAAGCCAAACAGCACAGGCTCTGACTTTGAAAGCTATGTAGAAATTGTTCTTGGCGACGACGGATATTACCACGTTGGAACAAAGGACGGCCCAATTCTTCTTGCAAGACTTATGGGCGTAACACCATTTACTGATAAGTTCACAGACAGATACACAGTTAACGATACTCTTTATAAGAATTTTGTTACAACTGATGAAAACACAGGAATCTCTAAGTATGGTGAGTTCCTTATTGACGGTGAAAACTGCTTGACAGCATTTATTAGATATTGTAACTATGCATCAAATGCTTCTGTTACAGGCTTCTGTAGTGTAACACCTGAGCTCAAGACATATCTTGACGCATTTGCAAAGAAGTTCGGCACAGGCTATCACGAAAATCAATGGCTCCAAATGTGCTTCTATCTTGATTCCTATGGAACAGACAAGGAATACGAGGACCCAATTAAGGGACTTACCTCATTTAGCGCATACGAGGCAGTAATGGGCGAGCCTAACTCTGTTTCATACAGTAAGATTCTTCTTCCAAGAGGAAAGCTTTATAGATTCGTTCCAACAGAATCTGGCGTATATAGATTCAGAACAAACTCTAAGCAAGAGGTTCTTGGCTGGATATTCATTAACGACCACGATTATTGGATAGCTAATGGCGATGATAGAACAATGTATGAGCAAAGTGATCAAGGCTCAAGAGAACCATACTATACAAATCTCGTTGACACAGGTAGAGTTGACCCTGAAACAAAGGAGCCAATTTACGAGGTTGATAACACAAATGCAGAAATCACTGCATACTTAGAGGCAGGTAAGGAATACTACGTATCCTTTGCATACTATGACCTCTATGGTGTAGGCACATTCACATTTGATATAAGCTACCTTGGTAGCACATACGACTTCTTTGTAGCTGCATCCTCTGGCGCATTTACAACAGAGCTTCTTCCAGGTGATATATTGGGTGATACTATCTCAGGTGGTGTTGATATTTATCTATCAGCTGACGGATATTTCCATCACTTAATTAAGACCTACACAACAGAAGAAGAGGCGCAGGAGGCAGGATTAACTCTTGTACCAAGCGACGTATTACCTGATGATATGGGCAAATACTACGAGCTTTGTACCTATGATAAATGTACAGTATGTCCTAAGCATGCAAAGGAGCAAGGAGCAGACCTCTCAACAAAGTATTACCACTACCGTGGCTCAGTGCTTTATGCAGACTTTAAGTTCCCAACAAACATCTTCCAGACAGACCTTATTACTAACCTAATAGACAAGGGTGCGTTCAACTTCACAAGAACGGAAACAGATGAGGATGCGATTAAGAACGGCTATGTAACAAAGACCGATGACGAGCTCAAGAAGCTGTGGGGAGACAGCTATGAATATGCAATGGATTACTATCAGATAGATGATTTAAGAAAAGGCATTTATCACGGAAAGGGTGAAGATAGAACGGAGGAAATTCGTTCTTACCTTGAAAGGATGATACCTGAAACAGTAGAAAATCCTGAGCTTCAGGGCTGTGTAATGGTTGATGAGGAGCTGGCTGACCTTCTCCAAAGCCTTATGGATAAGTACAGCTTGACAAACGAGGGCTATTCAATAACACACTCATTTGCAAAGCTTTGCTACTACTACAAGCAGCTTGGCACAGTAATTGACTAATCAATAAGCTGATATGCCACACGCACACGCGTGTGGCATTGGCTCTTATGATAGTGAAATTTGGAGTAAAAATGAAGAAATCAAAGATACTTTTAATAATAAGCGTGCTCGTTTGCTTTATGCTCCTTGTGTGCTCCTGTGGAGAGGGTGATCCCGTAGATACATCGAGTGGCACAAATGACGAAACGACACAGACATATACCGTAAAGGTAGTAAACTATAAGGGTGAAGCGCCGGATAAGGACATTATAGTTGACTTTATGAAGGGCGAACAAATAGTAACTACAAAAAGAACAAATGACAAGGGCGAGGTAAGCGTAGCTCTTGAAAAGGGCGAATACAAAATAGTGCTTTCATATGCAAAGGGCGCGCCCTATTATGACGCAAGCAAGGCAATATTGACACCAGAGAATAACTCAGTTGAAATTATGCTTTACGACCTTCCTTTACAGGATAAAATTACAATTTCTCCTGCATATTGGAATGACGAAACGCTTGAATATGACCGTAAGGTATATAATGCAGTTCTTATCAACGAGGGTGCAACCCTTGTAAATATAGATGACAAAAACGGTTCATATTACGTATTTACCCCAACGCGAGGCGGTATTTATAAAATTGGCTGTATTGCAAGCGCCGACGTTAAATTCGGATATTTCGGTGATGCAAACTACGTTCAAGCCGAGAGCCTTGAGCATTTATACAAGGACGGATATTTTGAAATTGAAATTAAGGACAGTGGTATAAACATAGGAGAGGGAGGAACAACACGCTTGGTATTTGGTGTTACCTCTAAAAAATCAACCGACTGTGTTATTACTATTGAGCGTACAGGTAATCCTAAGGCAGACCCGCTAAGAATTGACGAAATGCCAAGAGAGGTCTCAGATACAGAATACAAATACGACTATCTTAATTACTTAATAACCGACTTTGATATTACAAATAAGGAGCTGAAAATCGTATTTAACGAAAACGATGGCTTCTATCATTTGAATACACAAGACGGACCTGTTATTTTTGTAAGAGTAGCAAGCGATAATGCTTATTCAATATCCTTCTATGATATATGTCAGCTCACATCGCTTCATATGTATGAATATGATGAGGACGGCGCACCTATAAAATACCATAATTACAACCCAATTTTTGAGGCATATGCAGAAAAATGCGATGGTGCAGGAATTTGTCCTCTTACAAGCGAGCTTATGAATGCTATCAAAAATGCAGGCGAGGAAAAGAATTGGTGGAACTTTGAAAATGAGGAAACACCAATGCTTTCAATGACAATTGAAGGCTTGGAATCTGGCGTAACAAAGGAAAACATCTGCCTTGAAAATGCGTGGGCGTTTGCTTGCTGTTACGTGGATTTTGATGCATTTGGCTCGGAAAGCAGTCCAATCAAATTAGAAATTGGCGACCCTTACGAGAGTAACGTAAATGGTACATCTGTTACAAGCTATATAAAATACAACGCCTTAGTAGGCACAGAGGCAACATACCTTAAGCCAGCAACCTTAGGTGGTTATTTAACTATTGAGGGCGCAAAAAATATTACAGTAGTATATGATGGCGTAACATACGTAGCTGATAGTGAGGGCAATATAACCGTTGATGGTGTAGAATTTGAGGGCGAGAATATAGTAGTTCATATCAGTGACCCGGAAAAGACAGCCACAATCACAGCGACAGAAAATGAAAGCGAAATTCGCTTCCAATTTACAACAAGCGAATTAAGCTAATATAGGAGGAAAATATGGCAAATATCAAAAAAATGCCCCTTATTTTACTTGTGCTTTGTATTCTTATGAGTGCACTTTTAGTTATCACATCATGTGGTGGCACAGAGGACCCGGTTGATACAAGCTCAGGCACAGAATCGGGCAATGGTGGTACAAACACAGACCAAACACCAAAATACGTGATTACCGTGCTTGATGAATACGAGCTTGGCGTTGAGGGCGTTACAGTTCAGCTTTGCATTGGCGAAAACTGCTTAATGCCTGTAAAAACAGATGCAAACGGTAATGCAACCTTTGAAAGCGAGCTTACAGGAACAGCATATGTAACAATAAATAGCGTTCCCGATGGCTACGAAAAGCCAAGCGAGAAGGTTTATCTTGAGGACGGACAAACAACCGTAACAATTGAGCTGAATTCAATTGTTGAATACAGCGTAAAGGCTAAGCTTGCGCTTTTTGATAAAAATCTTGTTAATGTAGTTGCAGAGCTAAGAAGGGTTAGCGATAACTCAGTAGTTAATACACAGGTAACAAACGAATATGGTGTAGCAAAATTCTTAGCGCCAAATGGTGAATATTACGTTTCATTCTCACACAAAAACCCAGCCTTCAAGCTCTCAAACCCCGATAAGGAGGGCGAGGCAACAAAGGCATATGGCACATCAAGGCTCATAAATGCAGAATTTATCGAAACCTTTGACACACTTGACTACAAGCTCAACATAAAAAATGTAGCTGGCAAGGCAGAGTATGGCATTGTGGTTGAGCTTTACGATGAAAGCTTTACGCTCATTGATACATATTATTCCAATGAAAATGGCGACATAGAATTTAGCGCACAAAACGGAAAATATATTGCAGTTGCAAGCTTTAAGAATACACAAACAGTGTATGCTTTCAGCCAATATGATTCAATCAGTGGCGAAATGGTGCTTAACACTGAGGATAAGGGCTCAAGCGAAAGCTATGCAGAGCTTGTTCTTAGTATGTTCGGACATAACGCAACAAGTGGAAAATGGTATTACACATTGAATACCGAAAAGAAAATGATAGTTGTATATAGCGAAACAGCAACAGTTGTATATAACGGAAAAACCTATACCCCTGATAACGAGGGCAAAATCAGTGTAGTATTTGAAAATGGTAATGGAGTATATCAGATTAACGGTGCAGATGCATACGTTGAATATATGGGCGCACCGGGAACTGAATCAAATCCAATTATTATTGACTCAGCAAGCATAAACGGCTATGAAATAACCCTCGATCTTTTAGAGGGTGAGAGCTACTATTATGCCTTCAACGCAAATGACGATGCTACAATTACTGTAACAACCAATGATAGCATTCAAATAGTAATAAATGAGGTTTTAAAAAGCTCTTTACCTGTAATAAAAGGTGACTACGTTGTAATTCGCCTTTCATCTGATGGAGGCAAAATTGAGGGCGCAAAGGTTAATTTTGCATTTGCAAAGACATATGCAGATTATCAGATAACCGTTAATAAGGATGGCCAGAGCGCACCTGATGGCACAGCCGTTGAGCTTTACAAGTATGACACAAGCACATGGGAATATCAATTAGTTACAAGCACTACAACTAAAAATGGTATTGCAGCCTTTGAAAATGTTGAGGTTTATGCATTTTACTATGTAAAGGTAGTTGCACCTGCTGATTACGAGACTGAAAATGAGTATGAGCCATTCTTCAATGGCGCAACAAGCACAACAATAGAGCTTAGCCACGTAAGAGATGGTTCACTTGAATATCCATTCTTAATTGATGATTCATATGCAGGCGGACTCTTATATGATTATGATTTTACCATAGGCGCAGGTGAAACACTCTACTTTGAGGCAGCACCAAATAACTGTGTGCTCAGCGTAAGCATAAGTGGCATTATTGTTCAGATATTAGAGGATAAGAATAGCGACGGAATTTACGAAACAGTAACAGATGTTGATTCAAGCTACGTATTTGAGGACAAAATGAACCCACCAACAATTCTTATTTCTATAAAGAATGAGGGCGAGGCTGCAGAGGGATCAATTTCCTTTGGCGCTAATAATGGCGAGGTAGGCTCATCCTATGATAACGCAATTGAGCTTGACGAGGCAGGAGCATATATAGCTGAAATTACAGAGGGCAAAAATGTTTATTATCTGTACAATGGCGACTATACAGGAAGCACCTTAAAAATCACAGTAACAGATGCAAACGGAAAGCTCATTTCCGTTACAGCAACTCTTGCTGGCACAAGCGAGTCAGTAGAGACAGACAATGAAATAACCTCTGATTCAGGCGCATCACTAATATTTGCAATCTCATCACAGGATGCTGATTTTACAGGAAATATTAGCTTTACTATAACAGTTGAATAAACAACATAAAAAGGGGATGTTGCAATAAGTTTAGACCAAATAAGGACACATTCCCTCTTGAAATTAAGTATAAACATTTACTTTAGTAAAATTTTAAGGTTGAGAGCTTGCGGTTTTGTTGCAAGCTCTCTTCATTTTAACACCTGTTTTTTAGGCGCGACCTCGCACTCTACCGTACGAAGTACGCCTACGTGTACGAATCTCGCCTTGGGCACACATTTCACTATCCCTAAAAAAGGGGCGTCGCTTCAATGCGACAGCCCCTTTTGTTATAATATCAAACCAAATAGCATAAATTTTATAAAACAATAACATATGTGTGAACTATTTTAATGCTTCTATCGCTAATTTATGACCTATTTCAAAGCCCTTTGTAAAATATTCCTCGTAAAAAAGCATGTTTAATTCACATAGCAGGTCCTCGTATTGCTCTACTATTTCATTATTTTCCTTGTCAAGTAATGATAAAATTTTATCATATGCATCGTTAACTTGCTTGGTTAATCGAATTATATTTCCGTTTTCAATTCCACATTTTTCGTAATAAAACAAATTACCTCTAAAAATTTTCTTAATTGTTCCTTTCATAGCTGCTCCTTTTGCAACTTAAATGTTGCATTTTTAACTATTATAGCAAATAATAATGTAAAATTCAAGTGCAATTTATAATTTGTAATTCAAAAATGAGAGGGACATTTATGTATTTGTATGAAAGAATGCGCCATTTGAGAGAAGATAACGATAAAAATCAAGAGCAAATAGCAAGCATTTTAGGCATAAAGCGTCAACAGTATGCTCGATATGAAAAAGGATTGCATGAAATACCCTTGCATTATATAATCACTCTTGCAAAATATTATAATGTCAGTCTTGATTATCTTACAGGGCTAATTGATACACCTAGAAATTTGTATTAAATAAAAAAATCTCAACGAGCCTTCGTTGAGATTTTTTATTTTATTTTTCTGTTTTTTGTAGCTGCTCCTTAACAACAGCCTCAAGCTCTGCCAATTTTACAGCATATGGCCAATGCTCAATGATAACTCCGTTTTCATCAAGAATAACAGTCATTGGATAGGTGCTGTTTTTTCCACCCATTGTTGTATAATACATATCCTTGTTGCTTCCTTCCTCTAAAGGAATGTCACGCACAAAGACCATTTCGGTATTTGGATATTTTTCACTTATCCATCCCGATGGCTCGTGTAAGTAATAAACCGTATGTACTGCAACAACCGTTACATTGTCCTTATATTTGCTTGCAATTTCATCAAAGTAGGGTAGCTCCTCAACACAAGGCGTGCACCATGTGCCCCAGAAGTTTATAATAGTAATTTTTCCCTTATTATTGGCAGGATTAAACTTAACTCCGGTTGGACCATTTGCATCAAATATCTCAAGCTCAAAGTCGGGGGCAAGGTTACCAACCTCGTTTCCTACAACTAATTCATCTCCCTCGCCGTTGCCGTTGTCATCAACAACGGGTGGTTCCTCGGTGGGAGTGTCGATAAAGTTGTAATATACGAGTGCGCCAATCAAAAGAGCACTCATAAGAACACCGGCTACGATTTTGAAAATAAGCTTGCGTCTTTCAACCCTTTTTTTCTTTTTTGTAGCATCGTCTGAGCCTTGTGTATTTTGCTCAGCGTTGTTATTGTTATTATTTGCAGCTGTATCAATTTCATCAGGAGCTAAGAAAATCTTAGAGCCCTTCCAGCTAATAGCCTTTGTAGGACAAACGTCAATACATTCGCCACAGCTGATACATTCGTGGTCTCCAACGTGCTTAATATCCATTTTACACTTGGTTACACAAAGTCCACAGTTAGTGCATTTTGGCTTTTCAAGCTTTATTCCAAATAGTGAAATCTTATTGAAAATACCATAAATTGCGCCGAGTGGACATATGAAACGGCAGAATATTCTGTAAATGAATATTGAGCCGACTACAAAGCTAACAAGTAATAGGAATTTCCAAGTAAATAACGGACCAAGCATTGGGAACATCCATTCGTTTGCCGCATTGGATAAAAGTCCAAGCGCGCCACCAATAGTGCCGGCAGGACATATGTAAGCGCAGAATGCAGGAAGCGCAACGTCCTTTAGTCCATATAATATCGGTACAATAACAACAAAGAATATTAAAATTACATATTTAAAGTAGGAAAGAACACGTGTAACACGATTTTTCTTTAGCTTAGGAGTCTTTATCTTGAAGAAAAGCTCCTGTACAAGACCAAACGGACATAAGAAGCCACAGATAAATCTGCCCAAAAGCATACCATAAAGGAGTAAAATTCCCAAAACGTACATAGGCGTTTTCTTGGATGCCTTATTTAACTCACCCTGCAAGGAGCCAAGAGGACAAGCAGTTGTCGCACCGGGGCAGGAATAACAGTTAAGACCGGGCGTGCAAAGATTTTTTGTAGCGCCGTCGAAAATGTTGCCTGTAATATAGCCCTTTATGTTTGCATTGAACAAAAGAGCAGAGTAAAGCTGAATAATTCTACGTCTTGAAGGTATTAGTGATTTTAATCTCTCTTTAAATGACCTTTTTGCCTTTTTTTGTGGGGGAGTGTCTGTTTTTTCGCTATTTTTCTCGGAAGCATCATCTTCCTTTGGCTCGTCATTTACATCGCCTTGCTCGGAATATTCCTCGTTTTGTTCGTTTTTTTCTACATATTCCTGCTCATATTGAGTATCAACATCAAATTCTTGATTTTCTTCGGTATAGTCGCTATTATTTTCTATCTCATCAATTTCTTCATTTGATTCATACTTATCGTATTCAAGCTCCTTTTCCTTATAGGTGTCGGAGTAGAGTGGATTAGTAGTATAGACAAAGCCTCTTTCGGAGGAATAAAAATTCAAAACTACTCTTTTAAATTGTCGTTCTTTTGCCATTAAAATTCCTCCTTTCAAAAGAATTTAAAATAAATATGGCATATATCAGCCAAGACCGATACATTCTGTACAAATATTAATTGCCTTTTGTAAAACATCCTCCATACCACCCGTTACAATACCAACTACAATAAATGTAACGCTAAGGGCGATAAGCAAGCAGCGTGCTATTATCAAAATAGCTTTTTTGTGGTTTTTAAAGAATGAAACAAATTTACCTTCTTCAGCCTCTTGCTCGGAAATAACGTCCACAGGGTCGCCCCTTTGTATATTCTTAGCAATCGATTTCTTTACTAAGTCAATTTCCTTCCTAAGAGTATATTTGTTGAAATAAGTGAGCACAAGTCCTAATACAAAAGCAACGACAGCATATCGTAAAAGAACTAAAACAGCATTTCTTACATCTATCATCGCGCTATGACCTGCAAAGGTTTCACTATCAAAGATATGAACAAGCGCCATAGCGATATTGATGGCAAAATTAAAGAATACAGCAATTGATAAAACAAATCTAAAGGTTCTTTGAGTTTTAATCTGCGCTTGATATTGACTCGGGCAATATTCAAGGCTGATTTTCTTGTAAAGATTTTGTAGTGTTGTTCTTTCATCTGGCTTGCTTGCCTTTTTCTTTTCCTCGTTCGGTAAAAAGAGATTTAAGAAGAAAGCTCCAAGAATAAATATGAGGCAAATGTACACTGGTACAGCGATTTTTGCAAACGCTTCGCCAATAGCCTCGGGCGAGAAGGGTCTATCTCCACTATTGTAGATGCTTACACATCCAACTATTAAGCAAATGCCTGCGACAACGCACAGAACAGAAAGCACAATAGAATAGACCAAGTGTATAATTTTTACCTTGTCCTTTGTCATAGCGCCAAGTACATTCCTTTCATAAGACTTTATTAAAATATTTTAACACAAACCAAGTATAAAGTCAAGCACTCGAAAAAGAAAAAAGAGTCTTTGACCTTTTTAAGAAGAGGGGCTGTTTTGAAATTCGTGAAATAAAAGTTGCCAAATTGTAAATTTTTTAAGACGAATGTGCAAAGCAAAACGTAAAAAATAAATAAATTCAGACCCGAAATATCCTTGTATTTACAAGTACTTTAGCGCTTTTTCGATTTAATGTGATAAACTAAAAAAGAAAAGTCCTCATTATTGTAACTTTTATATATAAAATAATATTTTTTAAAAAATCTTGTTTTTTATTCTATATTGTGGTAAAATAGTATCCGTATGCTAACATTCTTATATATTCACACGTAAATAAAGAAAGGAAATAAAATAAATGAGAAAGAAAGCACTTACAAGGATAACGACTGCTGTCGTAGCTGTAATAATGCTTGTCGCGATTTTACTCTCTGTTACAATGTCCGTGTTTGGAAATGGCAGTGTGTACGACCCTTCGTTTATGAAGCAAGGTCAGCTTAACTTCGACCCAAGCAAGTATTTTGATGGCTCAGTTGTTTATCAATTACCAAGCGGAGTTAAGGACGATGACGAAATTTCAGTAATCGTTCAGCTCGGCAATGAAGCGCTCTTGGACGCGTACAACAAAACCGATAAGGAAATTACCTTCTCAGAGTTTGTTTACACAAAAGAGGCAGAGGCTATTAAGCAAGAGATAGCAAGCGAGAAAAACAGTATTCTTGCAACACTTAAGGAAAAGGAAATTGCCTACAAGGCAGGCGCTGATTATTCAGCAGTTATGAGTGGCTTTGAAATTGTAATCACAGCCAAGGACTTCAAGGATGTATGTCTTTCCTTAGGTGATGGTGCAAGCGCAATTCTCGGTGAGGTTTACAAGGTTGCCGAAACTGAGCTTGTAGAAAACAAGGTTAATGTTTATGAAACGGGTATTTTTAATAGCGCAGGCTATAAATACGACGGCTCAGGAATGGTTGTTGCAGTTCTTGATACAGGTCTTGACTACACGCACAGCGCATTCTCAGTAAACAACTTTACATCAAATAAGCTCGGTCTTAATAAGGCTGACGTTGCAAAGCTTATCGCAAGCACAAAGGCAAGCACCTTGGTAGAGGGACTTGGCGTTGACGACGTTTTTGTTAACAACAAGGTTCCATTCTCATTTGACTATGCTGATAATGACTCCGATGTTTACTCCTTGCATAACAACCACGGTACACACGTTTCAGGTGTAATAGTTGGTAAGGACGATACAATTACAGGTGTTGCGCCAAACGCACAGCTTGTTTCAATGAAGATATTCTCCGACACACAGGATTCTGCTCGCTCAGCGTGGATTCTTTCTGCGCTTGAGGACTGCGTAATTCTTGGCGTTGACGTAATCAATATGTCACTCGGTACAGCCTGTGGCTTCAGCCGTGAGAGCGACGAGGAGAAGATTACAGGAGTTTATGATAAAATTCGCGCACAGGGCATTAGCTTAATAGTTGCTGCATCAAACAGCTTCTCATCTGCTTATGGCTCTGAAAAGAATGGTAACTTAGGTCTTACCTCTAACCCTGATACATCAACAGTTGGCTCACCATCAACCTATGAGGGAGCTATGTCTGTTGCATCAATCAGCGGTGTAAAGACTCCATACCTTCTCTATAACGGAAAGATAGTTTACTTCCTCGAATCAACAGATAGCTCAACAGAGGAAAAGAAATTCGTTGAGGAAATCTTGCCAGAGGGAGTAACCGAAAAGGAATTTGAATATGTTGTTATTCCTGGTGTTGGTAGAGAAGCAGACTACGCCGGAATAGACATAAAGGGCAAAATCGCTCTTGTAAGACGTGGCTCAAACACATTTGAGGAAAAGGCAAACGCAGCCTTGGCAAGTGGCGCTATCGGTCTTATCGTTTACAACAACATCTCTGGTGATATCAGAATGAATGTTGGAACAACCAAGCTTCCCGTAATCTCCATTTCACAGGTTGACGGTGAGGAGCTTGCAAAGGCAGGAAACGGAAAAATCAAAATAAGCACAGAGCAGTCATCAGGACCATTCATGTCTGACTTCTCATCGTGGGGACCATCTCCAAGCCTTGGCATTAAGCCGGAAATCACAGCGCACGGTGGAAACATACTTTCCTCGGTAACTGGTGGTGGCTATGACCGTCTTTCGGGTACATCAATGGCTTGTCCTAATCTTGCAGGCGTAGTAATACTTCTTCGTCAGCACGTTATGGATAAGTATCCTAACATTAAAAACGATCCGGTTAAGGTTAATGCATTAGTTAACAACCTTCTTATGTCAACAGCTGACATAATATTTAACAAAAATGGCTTGCCCTACGCAGTCAGAAAGCAGGGCGCAGGTCTTGCAAATCTTGTAAGTGCTACAAATACTCCTGCATATATTCTTACATACAACAGAGAAGATAACTCCGTTATGGATAAAACCAAGATAGAGCTTGGTGATGACCCAACAAAGAGTGGTGTATATACGCTTAATTTCTCAGTAGTAAATACAGGCAACGAAAGCCTTACATATGCTCTTGGAGCATACGTAATGACCGAGGGCGTTAGTGACGTTAAAACCCATAAGGGTGATACAACCGTAACCGAGGAGGGCTATATTCTTGATGGCGCAGAGATTACCTTCGAGGTGACAAACGCAACCAAGGACGGCGATGAAATCATCGTTGAGGCTGGTAAGAGCGCAAATGTTAAGGTAACAATTAAGCTAACTGATGAAAACAAGAAATATCTTGATACATCCTTTGCAAACGGTATGTATGTTGAGGGCTTTGTAACCCTTAAGGCAGAAAGCGGAACAGATATCGACCTAAACGTTCCTTATCTTGCATTCTATGGTGACTGGGCACAGGCTCCAATGTTAGACCTTGACTATTTTGAAACAAACAAGGACGAGCTCAATGATTCAATAGAAACGCTTGACAAAACCTTGCCTGATGCATATGCAACACGTCCTATTGGTGGTATTTATGATGACTATGTAAGCTATCTTGGCTCATATTACTTTATGCAAAACCCCAATAACAAGGTTATTTCAGCAAACAGAGATTATATTGCTCTTTCTAATCAGGAGGGCACAGTCCACTCACTTAGATTTGTATGGGCAGGTATGCTACGTAACGCATCTAAAATTGAGATTTCAATTACAGACGACGCAACAGGAGAGGTAATATTCACCTGTGTTGATGAGGATGTAAGAAAATCCTATGGCGACGGTGGCTCATATCTTTACCCTGCAAACGTTGAAATCGAATTTGACACACAGGATTACAATTTAAAGAACAATACAGAGTACACAGTTAAGCTCGTTGGCTATCTTGACTACGAGGACGGTGGACTTGACAGCAACCTAAAGAACACCTTTAAGTTCCCGCTTGTTGCCGACTTCGAGGCTCCATCTGTAACAGACTGCGAATTCTATACAGAATACGACAGCGACCTTGATAAAACACGTCTTTTTGTAAGACTTGCAGTGTACGATAACCATTATTCAATGGGTATGCAAATCGGTTATATTTCAAATGAAAAGGAATTTTTACCATTTGAAACATATATGGTTCCAATTTACTCCGAGCGTAATGGTACAACATACGTTGAGTATGAAATTACTGACTTTATCTACGATATAAAGAATAATTCCTTTGAAAACGACTTTTCAGGTAAGCATATGTTTAATTCTATTGCAGTTGTAGCGTACGACTATGCGCTCAACCTTGCAACCTACGAAATAGGCTTGCCAGATGAGTTCCAAAGATTCTATTTTGAAAGCACAGAAATTACACTTAGCAAAAACGAGGTTCACACCTTAAAGCCACTTGCTTATCCAAGCACAGAATGGCCAGAGCTTCTTCAGTTTACAAGCTCCAACACCAACGTTGCTAAGGTAGTAAACAATAAGGTAATTGCAATTGCCAAGGGTATGGCTGAGATTACAGCAAAGGATCCAAGGACAGGACAAGAGGAGAAAATGACCATCACCGTCTTAGACCAAGGGGACGAGGGCTGGGTAGAGTACGACAAGCCAATTGCCGACGTGTTCAAGGTAACACAGTACACAACTCTAAAGGCATACTTTATTTTGGACAATAACGAAAGAGAAATAGGAACAACAGGCGACGTAACAATATTCGGTAGTGGCAAGGGCTATCACTTAACCCTTTACCCATCAGAATCCGTTGACCTTGATTACAAGCTTGATGCATACTTCCCAGGCACGAAGGTGACCTTCGAGTCAGGTGATGAGGACATCGTTACAGTTGATGAAAACGGTGTTGTAGTTGCTAAGGGAGAGGGCTCATCAGTAATTATGGTAACAGTAAGCCTTGAGGACTCCTACGAAACACTTTCACAAGCAATAAGCGTTGAGGTTAAGGACCCGTTCGTTACAACTGCACCTCAGCTTACACACTACTATGGTAATGGTGGCTTTGTAGAAATTCCTAAAGAGCTTCTACTTACCGAAATCGGACAATTTGCATTCTCTAACTTCGATTATGTAATGAAGACACCCGAGGAGCTATTAGAGGACGACCAGTCACTTACAAAGATGGCACCTATTGGTGATAACACAATTACAAAGGTAGTAATTCCAGAGGGCGTCAAGAAAATAGGCCCGTACGCCTTCGCAAAGCTCACAGCACTTAAGGAGGTAGTTCTTCCATCAACCCTTGAGGCTATTGAGTACAATGCATTTGAGGGCTGTACAGCATTAAAGACAGTTAAGGGCTTAGAAAACGTTAAGCTCATTAACAGCTCAGCCTTCTATAACTGTAATCTCACAGGTACAATTTCTCTTGACTCAGCATGCGCAGTTGGAGATTTTGCATTTGCAGGCAACAAAAAGCTTGAGGGCGTTGTGGTTTCCTCAACCCTTCAATCAATAGGTGGATATGCCTTTGCAAACGACGAAGCGCTTAAAAATGTAACAGTTAACGCAGAAATAGTTAAGTATGGTCCATACGTATTTAGTGGCTGTACTTCACTTGAAAAGATAACAATGAACGCAAACGTAATTCCTGAGGGCGCGTTCTATGGTGCAACCAAGCTAAGCGACGTAACAATAGGTAAGGATGTTACCTCAATTGGAGAGTTTGCATTTGCAGGCACTAAGGTTAGTGAATTTAAGCTTGAAAAGGGCAACACAGCATACAAGGTATCAGCTGACAAGAAATATCTTGTTACAAGCGATGGTAAGACACTTGTTTTAGTTGTTCCAACCTATACGGGCGAGTTTAAGCTTGCTGACAAGAATATTACAACAATAGGTAAGGGCGCATTTATTGACAATGCAGAAATTACCTTAATAGAAATACCAAGCGTAACTAAGGTTGAAGCCTATGCCTTTGCATATTGTGACAATCTCACAAGCGTTAAGCTTGGTGAGCTTGACTACATCGGTGAATACGCATACTTTGATAGTGCTATAACCGAGCTTCCTTCCTTAAATAAGATAAAGAGCATTAGTAAATACGCATTCGGCTTTACTGATATTACCTCTGTACAAATTGCAAACGGAGTAGTTATAGCAGAGGGAGCCTTCTGCGAGTGCGCTAAGCTCGCAAGCATAGTAATAGGCGACGATGTGGTTATTGGCGATAGCGCATTTATGCTTTCAAGAAATAACAACTCACAGCTTGTTCTTGACGAAACAAGTCCTGTTGATAAGTTCTACTACTATGATTACACATCAGCACTAACAAGCCTTAAAATAGGAAAAAATGTAGTTATTGGCAGTAGCGCATTTATGGGCGCTTCAAAGCTTACAGTACTTGAGCTTGGAGAGGGCGCAAAAATAGGAGATAAAGCATTCTTTAGTGCTTGTAGCCTTGAAAGCGTTGACCTTTCTAAGGTAATATCTATTGGCGAGGATGCATTCTCTGGCGACGTTGGATATACATATCTTAACGTGGACCGTACTGTAATCAGAACGGATGATGAGGGATATCCAATTTATTACTACTACACACCTAAGCTTGAGGTAATCGACCTATCAAGCCTCGAAAGCATCGGAAATACAGCATTCCGTTACTGCTTGAGCTTGAAAGAGGTTAAATTCGGCGATAAGCTTGAAAAGATTTCAAATGAAGCCTTCTACTACTGTACATCACTTGAAAAGGTTGATTTTGGCGCAGTTAACAAAATAGGCGAAAGCGTATTCGCACTTAGCGCTCTTAAGAAAATAGACCTTTCAAGCGTTATAGAAATTGGCAAGTATGCATTCGTTGAAAGCTATGAGCTTGAAGAGGTGACACTTAATCAAAACGGAACAAGCGTAATTGGCGAGGGTGCATTTGGATATTGTAAAAAGCTCTCAAAGGTAAATAATCTTAATAAGGTACAGAATTTTGATGCATATGCATTTGCATATACAGAAATCACGTCAGCCAACTTAGAGGAAGCTGTAAGCATTGGCGACCACGTATTTATGAAGGAAAATCTTACCGACTTTGATATTAAGCTTGGAAATAAGCTTGTAGCACTTGGTGACAACCCATTTGCTAACTGCAAGCTTCAACCATTCTTTATTGAGGAGAAGGAAACCTTTAGGGACGAGGTAGTAAATACAATAAAGATTTACACCTACGATATAAGCGACACAGTTCACGTAATTGATGGCTCACTTTACTGCGAGGTGCCAAGAGGCTTAGAGCTTATAGCCTATGCAGGAATTGACCCAACAAACGTAATAGTAGCTGATAACACAGTAAGAGTAACTGCATACGCCTTTGCTGGCTCTGATGTAGTAAGAGTAACACTTCCGCACACTCTAAGAGGCGTTGGACATATGGCGTTTATCGACTGCGACAAGCTCCAAATGGTAGCGTTTAAGAGCTTTTTTGCTCCTAACCTTGAGGAGGAGTTCGACCCAACCTACTATGATACCTACGAAAACTTTGCAGGTACAGGTGATTTCGTAATCGAATTTACAAACGGATACAAGGTAGAGAGTGACGGTCTTGGCATAGTTCCTTACTATATGTGGAACCTTACTGATACAACCTACTCAAATGTATTCTATGGAGCTAACTTTGTAAACAGAATAGGTCACGGTAATCCTGAGCTTCTTATGATAAGACCGGTTAACGGAAAATACTATGACTCATTCATTTACGACCAATACTTCGGTATGACCTTTGATGGTATAGTAGCGCCTGATGATATTACAATGGCAGCAATAGATGCTATTAACAAAATACCTGATATGGCTTCATTGACTCTTGAGCACAAGCCGTTAGTTGAGGCTGCAAGAGCAGCATACAACAAAATAGCAACCTACGACCAAATGGCGCTTGTCACAAACTATCAAAAGCTTATAGATGCTGAGGGTGTTATGTTGGCGCTTGAGGGAGAAAAGCCTACTGAGCCAACACCAGAGGAGCCATTCGACCCAACACCGCTTCTAATTACCTTAGTAGTAGTTCTTGGAGTAATGGTTGTTGGTGGCACAGTATGTGCAATATTTGCAGTACGCTACGTGCTTAAAAGAAAGAAATTGACCTTAGGTCAAGCTATAAAAAAGGTTTTTAGTAAAATCTTTAAGAAAAAGAAAAAACAAGAGGTAAACGAATAATTATGGGCAAAAATGTCGAGGTGCAATAGCGCCTCGGCACTCCCCAGAAGAAGGAGGATGCGAATACAAAAATGAATAGAAAAATAAAAATACTCATAGTAGCGCTTATGATTTTGCTCGTAGCGGTATTCGTTGCTTCTTGCTCGGATAATCCATACGAGAATAATGATGAAAACGGATACACGGTAAGCGTGAAATTTGACGCAAACGGTGGTGCATTCACTACAAACACAACAAGAATTACATATTCTTATGATATTTCTAAATTAAAGACAAACAAAAATGGCAAGAAGGAAATATCACTTATCGCTCCCGAGGATGAGGATAACGGTAAATCAGGAACATTTACCGCATCAAACCCAGGCTATTTCTTGGCAGGCTGGTACACAGAAAGAACACCTCTTACCGACGAAAATGGCAAGGAAATAGAGGGAGCATACAAATATTCGGGCAGATGGGACTTTGAAAATGGCAAGCTTGAAATTGACCCAAATAAGACCCACACCTCAAGCGAGTCCGTAATTACACTCTACGCAGGCTGGATTCCCGAATTTGCATACGAGTTTTATGATGTTGACAGTGGGGAGAAGGTTGGAGACTACAAGTTTAACCCTGTCCTAACCGACTCGACACTTGTAGTTCCTACATGGGATGCCGAAACAGGAACGCTTACAATGGGCAAATTCCCCAAGGTAACAGGAAAGACCCTTGAAAAGATTTATTTTGACAAGGCAGGGGAAAATAACGTAAGCGACAAGGTTACCCATCACGGAACATACGACCTTGACAATCTCACATCCGAAAATGGTATAATGAAGCTTTACATTGACTACAAGGATGGCGAGTGGTACAAGATTTATAATTTATCGCAATTTTTAACAAACGCAAGCACAAATGGCTCATACGAAATTTATGCCGACCTTGATTTTAATGAGGTTGTTTGGCCATCAGTATTCACAAGTGGCACATACACAGGAAAAATCATAGGTAACGGACATACAATTTCAAACGTTTCAATTGAGCAGACAGACAAGAGCAATATCTATTTTGGTATGTTCGGTCAGCTTGCCTCAAGGGCTTCAATAGAAAACCTTAATATCACGGGTGCTAAGCTTACAATAGCAGGCGGTAGCCGTTTCCACGATGCTGGATTTGGTCTTTTAGCAGGTAGCATTGCAAGCGAAGCAACGTTAACTGGTGTTACAGTTACCGAGTCTAAGGTAGTTATAGACCCAGCCGACCTCGGCTTCCTATATGACGACTACTCACTTGGCTTGCTCTGTGGCGTTGGCTATGAAAACACAAATATAGATGTTTCTGGCATTACCTGTGAGGCTTTGGCAGATAAGTATGAAATTACAATTGCCACAGTTACAGTAAACGGTAACGAAATAAAGGTTACACTTGAAAGCGCATATTAAATTGCTTATTAAATTAAGATAAATAGATTAAGGAGAAAACAAAATGAAAAAGAGAATTCTTGCTTTGATACTCTGCATAGTAATGTGCATGGGTACGGTTGCACTCTTCTCAAGCTGCGGTGGTGATAGCGATGCGTTCGTTATTATGTCCGAGGAGCTTGACGGACTTTTTAATCCGTTCTACGCAACCACAGGTCCTGACAATACTATCGTATCAATGACACAAATCGGTATGGTTACATCTAAGTATGTAAACGGTAAGGTTGAGGTAGCCTATGGTGATAACGAGGCAGTTGTTACTAAGGATTATCAATCCAAATACGACGCAACAGCAGGAACAGACGGAAAGGGACAAACAACCTTTACCTATGTTCTTAAAAACGGAATTAAGTTTTCCGACGGAAAGCCCCTTACAATGAAGGACGTGCTTTTCAACCTTTACGTATATCTTGACCCTGTATATACAGGCTCATCAACAATGTATTCAACTGCAATTGTAGGTCTTAACGAATACAGAACACAAACAAAGGGTGGCACAAGCGGTGACGAGCAAATCACTAACCAAGCAACAGGTCTTGCAAAGAACCGTATTAACGAGCTTAAAAACCTCTTTAACACCTTTGAAACAAAGCCTGGCTCAGGTACATACAAGGCAGACTATGAAACAATGAAGGCTGCTATTCTTAAGCACAATCTTTCAAAGCTTTATATGCAAGCAGTTTCTGGCGAAAACATAACAAACGAACAGCTTCTTAAGGATTACGACTACACATTGAAGCTCTTTAGAGAGGAGCTTGAAAGAGACTACGTAACAGCTCAAAGCTCATACACAGAGGAGCCATACAAGTCACACGAGGAGTTTAAGGACGAGATAACCTGCTTTATGACACTCGAGGGCTATGTAGAAATCACATGGGGCGCAGACAAAAATGGCGTTCCTAACAAGGACAAGTCAAAGATAGAGAGCATTAAGCTCGGCTATAACCCTGACACAATAAAGACAAAGGAAGATGCTATTAACCACGTTTATAACGACATAGTATCTACAAAGCTCAATCAAATTCTTGAATACTGGGCAACAGCTACAACACTCTTGACAGAGTACACAGCAGAGGCTAAGGAGGTTATCCTTCATAACAAGGCAGGCGCTGACGGAAAATTAAATGTTGAAAGCATTTCAGGTATCGTTTCACTTGGTCACCACACAGACGTAAAAGAGGTTGAGGTAAACGGTAAGAAATATAAGGTTGCAAGAGAATTCAATGCAGACGGCACACCTAAGAATGCAGATGAGTATGAGGTATTACAAATTACCATTTCTGGTAAGGACCCTAAGGCTCAATGGAACTTTGCATTCTCAGTAGCACCTCAGCACTACTATGGTGAGGGTAGCTCAGTTGGAATTAACCTTGCTAAGCACCAATATGGCGTTGAGTTTGGTAAATATTCCTTTATGACAAAGATTGTACAATCTCCAAGAAACATTAAGGTACCTGTAGGTGCAGGTGCTTACAAGGCAACAGACCGTGAAAACAACGACAATCCAGCAGGTGACGCATTCTACTCAGATAAGGTAGTTTACTTCAAGGCAAACGACCAATTCTATACAGTAGGAAGCGGACTTCACAACGCAAAAATTGAAAAAATTCGTTATCAGGTAATTCCTGCAAACGATGCAATACAAATGCTCGAAAAGGGCTCTGTTCACTACATCACTCCACAGCTTACAACAGAGAACTACAAAAAGCTCAAGGACATGGACGGTAATGGATATAGCTATATCCTTGAGGATCAGCTCGGCTATGGTTATATCGGTATTAACGCAAGCGAAATACCAAACATCAATATTCGTAAGGCTATTATGAGCGCAATGAATACAACTCTTGCTCTCAACTACTACTCAGCGGGTACAGCATCACAGATTTACTATCCAATGTCAACAGTAAGCTGGGCGCACCCTGTTGATGATAAGGGTAACCCACTCACAAAAAACGGAGCAGGCTATCCACAGGTAAATAATAAATTTATCGAATCAGTAGCAATAAACAAAATCAAGGAATATATGAAGGCAGCAGGAGTTAGCGAGGGAGATCCATCACTTGAAATCACATTTACAATTGCAGGCTCTAACCTTCAAGACCACCCAACCTACGAAACCTTCAGAGACGCAGCAGCGCTTCTTAACAGCCTTGGCTGGCAGGTAACAGTAGTTCCAGATACACAAGCACTCACAAAGCTTGCAACAGGCTCACTTGCAGTTTGGGCAGCAGCTTGGGGCTCAACAATAGACCCTGATATGTATCAGGTTTACCACAAGAACTCATCAGCAACAAGCACACTTGCATGGGGCTATCCTTCAATCAAGACAAGTGGTAGCGCAGAGGAAAAGAAAATCCTTAACGAGCTTAGTAAGCTAATTGACGATGCAAGAAAGGTTCTTAACGAGGAGGAGCGTGCACCTATTTACAAGCAAGCAATGGAAAAGGTGCTTGAGCTTGCTATTGAGCTTCCTGTATATCAACGTAGCGTAGTTTACGCATACAATTCAGATGTAATTAACTCATCATCCTTGCCAGAGGCAAGAAACCCATACTCATCACCACTTGATAGAATTTGGGAAATTGAATTTGTAAACGCGGAGTAATAACCTATGCTAAAATATATACTGAAAAGATTATTGCTTTCAGTTCTTATTTTGCTCGGTGTATCACTTATAATCTACTTCCTTATTCGTTTGATGCCTACAAGCTTCATTGACCAAAAGATTAACGCAATGAACCAAGGTGGCGCAATAGTTACTGATGAAATGAAGCAGGCGCTATATGACACCTATGGTCTTGGCGACAATAGCTTTGGTGGCATTATTAAGGGATATGGAGAATGGCTGCTCAATATTTGTAAGTTTGACTTCGGTACAAGCTTTAAATATGGCCTTCCTGTAAACGAAGTAATCGTAAAGCATATGGGCATATCCTTTATAGTCGCCCTTATTGCAACAATCTTTGAGTTTATGATAGCAATTCCGCTTGGTATCACAGCGGCAACGCATCAATACTCAATAAGAGACTACGTTGTTACAATTCTTGTAATGATCGGTATTTCCTTGCCCTCATTCTTCTTCGGGCAAGCATTAAAGGGTATATTCTCGTATAATCTCGGCTGGTTCCCCGTTTCGGGAACCGTCGAGGCGGGAAGCTCGACGACGGGTATAGCCCTATTACTTGAATATGCTCACCATATGGTATTGCCGATTCTTACAATTATCATTCTTAGCATAGGACCAAGAATGAGAATGACAAGAACAAATATGCTTGAGGTGCTTAATGCAGATTATATTCGCACAGCACGTGCAAAGGGACTTAAAGAAAGTAAAGTAATAAACAAACACGCATTTCGTAATACACTAATTCCAATAGTTACTACTCTTGCAGGACTTTTACCATCACTATTCTCAGGTGCGATAATCACTGAGCAGGTATTCGGTCTTGACGGTATTGGTAATATAGCTCTTAACGCGATGAACTCAGGAGATATTCCGTTTATAATGGGATACAATATGTTCTTAGCGCTTCTTAGCGTTGTCGGAGTACTATTATCAGACCTTATGTACGCAGTAGTTGACCCACGAGTTAAGCTTAGTTAGGAGGGAGAAAATGAACAATAATCAAAAGAAAAAATCAGTTCGTTTAACCTTTGCTCCATCTGATAAAAGTGGTGAATACGGCGTAAGACTTCCCAAAAGAGAAGTAATAGACGAGGAATATGAGGTTAACGAAAAGCTTCTTTATGAAAACACAGCAAAGGAAGCTGACAAAATAGAAAAGGAGCTCCCAATTGAAGAAAAGGAGCTTCAAAATGAGGAAACAGCGACTCAAGGTGAGGAAAAAGAGACTCAATACGAGGATGACTCACTAAAAAATCAAGGCACGCAGGATACAGAGGAGCCACTTGAGAAGAACGTAAGACTTATGTCTCCTACAAGAATGGTAATAAGACGTTTCTTCCGTTCAAAGCTTAGTATTGTTGGTCTTATAATGGTAATAGGACTATTCTTATTCAGCTTTTTAGGTCCTGTTGTTTATACCCGTTGGGGAGAAACCGACCTTGATGACTCAGGAAAAATAGACTATTCAGCAACACAAATCATCTATACAAGAGACGGACAGGAATATACCGTACAGCAGGTTGTAGAAACTGACCGTAAATACAACTCACTTGACGGAATTTCAGCTGACCACCTTCTTGGCACAGACAAGGAGGGCTATGATACCTTTGTAAGACTTATGTATGGTGGACGTATTTCACTTACAGTAAGCTTCTTAGCAGTATTTGTAATTACCATCTTAGGTGTTGTAATGGGTGGTATAGCAGGATATTTCGGTGGAGCAATAGATAATATAATAATGAGAATATGTGATATTCTTATATGCCTACCGGGTATTCCGATTTTGCTTATTATTGGTCTTATTCTTGATAACGCACAGGTCGATGGCTCACAAAGAATTTACTGGCTTATGATTTACTTGACCTTGTTCTCATGGCCAGGAACAGCGCGCCTTGTAAGAGGACAAATTCTTTCACTTCGTGAGCAGGAGTATATGGTTGCCGCAGAGGCGATGGGATACTCAGTTCCAAGAAAAATATTCAAGCACTTAGTGCCAAACGTAATGCCACAGCTTATAGTTCAAATGAGCCTTAGCCTTGGTAGTATGATTCTTTATGAGGCAACGCTTTCATACTTGAACCTCGGTGTACGTGCACCATACGCAGCGTGGGGTACTATGATAAACGTTATTTCAACTGACTCAAACATTCTACAAAATCACCCGCTTGTATGGCTACCGGCAGGTATTTGTATAGTAATTGCAGTTTTGGGCTTCAACTTCGTTGGTGATGGCTTGCGCGATGCGCTTGACCCGAAGATGAGGAGGTAATTATGGGACTTTTTGGACTTTTTAAGAAAAAAGAAAAGAATACGAATTACCTTTCAGGCAAGGAAATCCGTCAAATAGCAAAAGAAAATAAAAAAATAATGAATGAGCTCGAAAGATATAAATATCGCAAGGCAAGTGAGGACGAGTTCACAACCGAAATGAAGGATAACAAAAATATTTTGGAAATTGACGACCTTCACACCTACTTCTTTACAGAGCAGGGCGTTGTTAAGGCGGTAAACGGAGTTTCATTCGACATTCCCAAAAACGCAACAGTTGGCGTAGTTGGAGAAAGTGGCTGTGGAAAGAGCGTAACAAGCATGTCAGTTATGCGTCTTTTACAAGGGCCACAGGGACAAATCTATTCTGGTAGCATTCGCTTTAAGGCTTATGACTACGTAAAGGATGAAAACGGTAATCCAAAGCCCGTTTATGAAACAGACGAGCTTGGCAACATTGTTTACAAGGATTTGACTGACAAAAAAGGCAACAAAAAGCTCGATAAAGAGGGCAAGACAATTAAGGTGCCTGTACAAAAAACAGATGCACAGGGAGTTTTGCAATACGAAAACGAGGAAAAAATTTACGATATTGCAAAAATGCCAATAAATGAAATCCACCGTATTCGTGGTAAGCAAATAGCAATGATTTTCCAAGAGCCAATGACCTCACTCAACCCAATTTTCACAATTGGAGAGCAGCTTGACGAGGTAACCTTTATCCACGTCCCAGGCGCAACTAAGGAAATGGCAAAGGCAAAATCAATTGAAATGCTTAATCTTGTTGGTATCGCAATGCCCGAGCGCGTATATAATTCATATCCACACGAGCTTTCGGGTGGTATGAGACAGCGTGTAATGATTTCAATGGCGCTTGCTTGTAATCCAAGGCTAATCATAGCTGACGAGCCAACAACAGCGCTCGACGTTACAATTCAAGCACAGATACTTGACCTATTAAGAGACCTCAAAACAAAGATTGATGGCTCAATACTTCTAATCACTCATGACCTTGGTATAATTGCCGAAATGGCTGACTACGTGGTTGTAATGTATGCGGGCAGAGTAATTGAAAAGGGTACAGTACAGGAAATTTTCCATAACCCCTTGCATCCATATACAATAGGACTTCAAAAGTCTAAGCCTACGCTTGATTCAGATAGCGACACGCTATTTAATATTCCGGGCAACGTGCCTAACCCTGTAAATATGCCTAATTTCTGCTATTTCAAGGAGAGATGCTCCAGGTGCGTAGCAAAATGCTCAGGCGATTATCCGGGTATGGTACAGGTTAGTCCAACGCACTTTGTTGCGTGTCATTTGTATAATAACGAAAAGGAGATCGAAAATGGCTGAAGAAAAGTTTAACGACTTGGCGCAAGACGCACCAATCGAAGAAGATACCTCGGCACAACAAGCTCTCCAATATGACGACGCAGCCGAAGAAGCAAAATATCTTGAGGCAAAAAAGCAAAAAATAGAAGAGGACTCCAAAAAGCCCTTCGACCCCGAGGCACTTTTAGAGGTGCGCCACCTTCGTAAGAGCTTCCCGATAAAGAAGTCAATTACAGGTAAGGTTTTACAGGAGCTTGTTGCAGTTGACGACGTTTCCTTCACCTTAAAGCCAGGTGAAACGCTTGGTATAGTTGGAGAAAGTGGCTGTGGTAAAACTACAATGGGTAGAACTATTTTGAAGCTTCATCCCTCAAACGGTGGTCAAATAATCTTTGACGGACAGGATATAACAAATTACAAATCCTCGCAAATGCGAGAAATACGCAAAAAAATGCAAATCATTTTCCAAGACCCATACTCATCCTTACCGCCTCGTAGCACGGTTGGTGGAATACTTTCCGAGCCTGTAAAGGTGCACAAAATAGTGCCTAAAAACGAGATTAAGGACTACGTTTTGGAGCTTATGGACAAATGTGGCTTGCGTGATTATTACTACGAGAGATATCCACACGAGTTTTCAGGAGGTCAGCGCCAAAGAATATGTATTGCGCGTGCACTTTCAGTAAACCCTAAGCTTGTTATTTGTGATGAGCCCGTTTCAGCGCTCGACGTATCGATTCAGGCGCAAATAATCAACCTTTTAAAGAATTTACAGGAGTCTATGGGACTTACATATCTATTTATTTCGCACGACTTGTCCGTTGTAAAGTTCATTTCCGACAAAATCGGTGTAATGTATCTTGGCTCAATGGTTGAGTTCGGTGCAAAGAAGGATATTTTCTCAAATCCATTACACCCTTATACAAAGGCGCTTTTCTCGGCGATTCCACATCCAAATCCCGATATAAAGATGAACCGTATGGTTTTGACAGGCGATATTCCATCACCAGCAAATCCACCAAAGGGATGCAGATTCCACACGCGTTGCCCATACGCTAAGGAAATATGCAAGCACATAACCCCCGAGTATAAGGAATACGAGGCAGGACACTTTGCTGCGTGTCACCTTTTATAATAGGAGTAAAAAATATGAGCGAGAATAAGAACGAAAAAAAGGAAAAGAAGGAAAAGGTTAAATATATTGACGATGGCAGAACCATTGCTGATATGTCAAGTGTCGGTGGTGGAAAGAAGAGAAGCAACAACACACCCCTTCGCCCTCGTGCGAGTGCAAAGGAGCAGTGGCAAACCTATTGGAGCGCTGTAAAAATGATGTTTCTCCCAATGCTTGTCGTAATTGGCATACTTTGCGTAACCTTTTTAGTAGCTTATCTTGCTTTCTCTCTTTAATCTAACAAAATAAGAAAAGAGCAAATATAGAGAAAAATCTCTGTACTTGCCCTTTTTTGTTGTTCAAATATTGTAAATTTACATTTTAAATTTCAAATTAGCTGAGTGAAAAGTGCCAAGAAAAATGTTATTTTTCTTTATCACCTGATAATTTTTCAACTCCAACAACACTTAGTGTTTTATCTTGAACCTTAAATTTTATCTCATAGCTATCAAGCTCAAAGCCAAAAACACGCTCAGGAGTGTCGATATAGGAGGGACGAGGGTCGTTTTCTAAGATTTCCTTAAGGCAGGGGATAATTGAGGCTGGAAGTAGCCTTTCAAGCTCTGGTGGAATAACCACATTTAAAATATAGTCCTCTAATTCCTCGGTAAAGCCACATACAGCATCAGGTATAGAGTCTGAAAATGCAAGATATGGCTTTATATCATAAACAGGCGAGCCATTCATCATATCAGCACCAAGTAGTCTTAAAACATAACCATTTTCCTTGGTATATTCGATTTTTTCGAGCTTCATAGCCGACATAGCAAGAGAATTGGGCCTATATGGGGAGCGAGTAGCGAAAACCCCCATTCGCGTATTGCCACCTAAGCGAGGTGGGCGTACGGTTGGAGAAAATTTTTCGTATTTTGCCTCGGAAAAGCCCCAAATTACCCACACGTGCGAATAATTTTCAAGACCTCTTAATGCTTCTTTTGACCTAAATTCCTCGTCAAAAATCAAGGTTGCAGGCGAGCATTTTGCAACGCCACCTTGTCGTGGCGCACCAAATTTAGTTTTATATAGCGTATTTAAGTAGCCAATTCTTTTTATTTCCATTATATTACTCCATAGTCTGCCATTTATCACAAGTATATAGTGGCAATTTATCACAAAATGCGACACCTGGTAGGGCGTTTTAATAAAATCACAGAAGCCCTTTACATAAAAGCTATTTTTTCATAGCGCCTGGCAGAGTAATGCTTTTATCAGTGTGTGATGGCATTTTTCTTTCATCAAGCACAGTTGCAGGCTGAATAGAGCGCTTGCCATATGCATTATTTATTTCATCGATAGTAGAATTTAATCTTTTTAATTTGTCCTGCTTTTCATAATCGAAAAACATCATTGACTGTACAGGCGCATCCTCTGACTGCAAATCTATTGCAGTAACACTTAGCGCACGCACCTTGAATTTCCAATTGTAGTTCTTTTTTAATATAGAAATTGCAACCCTTGCAATTTCTGCTTGGTCCTGAGTTGCAACCTCAAGCTTCGTTTGAAATGAGAAAACACAAAGGTTTTCATCCTTTACACTGAGGCTAACCCCCATGCACGACATCTTGTGCGCCCTTAATTTATAGCCAATATCTTGACATAGCGCAACTATGACCTTTGATGCCTCTTCTGTGTTTTCCAAGTTTTCAATACAGGTAATTCCGTGCCCGATAGATTTTGGTGGAGTATAGTCATTCATATGAGCCACACGGGAGTCGTCCTCACCGTTAGCAAAAACCCACAGGGCGTGTCCGTTTTTTCCGAATTTAGACACTAAATAATTTTCTGGCATACGAGCAAGAGCACCAATTGTAGTAATGCCAAGACGCATTAGCCTTTCACTCGTATGTCTTCCACAATAAAGAAGGTCACTAACAGGCAAGGGCCACACAAGCTCCTTGAAATTTTCCCTTGTTATAAGCGTTTGTGCATCAGGCTTTTTCATATCGCTACCAAGCTTAGCAAATACCTTGTTAAAGGATATTCCAACGCTAACGCTAAGTCCAAGCTCGTCCTTAACTGCTTGTCTTATTTCGCTTGCGATTTCCTCACCACTTTTTAAGGAGTCAGAAACATCAAGCCAACATTCATCAAGCCCATATGGCTCTATATAGTCAGTATATCTTTCGTAAATTTTGTGCAGAAGAAGTGAAAATTTTTGATAATACTCAAATCTTGGTGGCACTATAACCAAGTCAGGGCAAAGTGATAGTGCCTCACGATTAGTCATTCCTGTTTTTACACCACATTTTTTGGCTTTTTCTGATTTTGCTAAAACTATTCCGTGTCGTTCATTTTCCGAGCCACAAACAGCAACAGCCTTATCTCTTAGGCTTGGATTCAATACCATCTCGCACGATGCGTAAAAGCAATTTGCATCGCTGTGTAAAATAACTCGTTCCTTCATTTAAAATACACTCTTAAATATTTTGTGATTTTTGTAATGATGACTTGGGCTGGGAGAAAACCTCCTTAATGGAGAACCACATATTTGTATCTGCCTCGAAATAAATGTATTTTTCCTTGCCGTCAATAATTACCGTATATTCAATAGGTGCGATGCAGGGCACAGACCTGGGACAATAATTTCGTTTTCTTAACACCCTCGTTATTTCAAAGGCTTGGTCACCAAAAACTATTTTTTTAGGATATAACGAGCCATCGGGTGTGAAAAAGCTTTCCACACCCAAGGAAATTCGTTTATATGCTTTTGCCATTTTATAACCTTATAGGCTCTTAATTACCTTTGTTGCAATGCCTTGAATTTGACATTCATCAACAAAAATATCTTCCATTTCGGAGTTTTCGGGATGCAAGCGAATTTTCTTCATGCTTGGCTCAGGGAAATATCTTTTAAGAGTATTTTGACCGTTAGCCAACGCAACAACAATATCACCAGGCTTAGCAAATTCCTGCTTTTTGATTATAACCATATCACCGTCGTCAATTCCTGCCTCTATCATAGATTCACCCGAGGCTGTAAGAATATAAAATTTACCCTTGCCAACAAAGGAAGCCGGGAGCTTAACATATCCCTCAATATATTCCTCCTTTTCATCAAGAGGACCACAGGGAATACGTCCGATTTTAGCAACGCTAACCATTTCCTTTTCAGTTTTAGAAATATAGTCAGTTTCAATTCCGTAATCACCACGGAATATAATTCCAACTCTTTCCATAATATCAAGGTATCTTTGAACGGTGCTTTTGCTGATGTTTGTAATAGTTGCAATCTCACGCACAGATGGCGAGCGCATATATGTATCAAAATATTCCTCAACGCACCTTTTAATAATTATAATAGTATCTGCACTAACGTTTCTCATAATATCTCTCCTTTAATAAATAATATTTGGGACAATTGACGCTCCAATGTGGGACGATGGAGCGAGTTTATTTAGGACATCTTGTCCCATTTATTATAACACCAAAATTCGACATTGTCAATAGGAGTGATAAATTTTTTTTGAAAAATCCGATTAAAGCTCCACCACTAAAAAATACCCAAGCTCAATAAAGCTTGGGTAAATTTTATATTTTAAATACCTTATCAACAGGAACGGATAGAACCACACCCTGCGCCTCGGATTTAAGACCAAATTCACGATTTACATCCTCAAGAATTTGATTTCTTACGCTATCAGGTGCAAGAATAGTAACTATTTCCTTTTCCTCGTTTAACTTTGTATTGGCGTAAGCCTCAATGATTTGTCCCTCAGCTAAACGCGCCTTGATAACAGTACCACCCGTTGCGCCTGCCTTTTTGGCAGTTTGCATAACGCTATCTGTAAATCCACGGTTTACCGAGATTAAAATCAAGCTATATTTATATTCGCTGTGCATACTACTGCTACCTCCGTTTCCCTTATCCTCGTTTTCATCTCTGTTTCGACGAATAATTTGCTCACTTATACGGCTGACTGCATTAAGTGAAATAACCATACTAAGGCCACCCATGCCCATACCTGCGCCGACATTCTTTCCAAGCTCGTTTGAAAGAGATGTAATTGTTTTATAGTCAGCTAAGCTAATAAGAATATCCTTGTCGTTGTTACCAAGACCTAAAATATCCATCATCTCACTTGAAGCAGTACCGGCACCGATAAATTGGAAATGCATAATTACATTTCTTGCTTCAAGCGTTTTTATAAATTGTGCACCCTTACCACGTTGAATAATGGAGAAGAGGGCAACTATTTTATCTGCTTTTTTATTTAGCATAATCCCCCTCCTTAATCATAATAAACGATACCGTCCTCAATGCTATCAATTTCACTATGAATTCTTTGAAGCCTACGGTCCTGCTTGATTTTACCAATAAGACCTAAAACCTGAATAGTAATAAGAGGAGTCATAGCTATCATAGCAACGATACCGAAGGCGTCAGTCAGAATATTTCCTCCGGGAATTACCGAGCAAGCGCCGATAGCAAATGGCAAAATAAATGTTGTAGCCATAGGACCGCTTGCAACTCCACCTGAGTCGAAGGCGATACCTGTATAAATAGGTGGAACAAAGAATGTAATAACAAGAGGGATAATATAGCCCACAATCAAAACAGGCCATATTGGCATACCTGTAAGCACACGCACCATCGAGATACCAACAGAGGCGGCAACACCGACAGATAAGGCAATACCAATTGATTTTTGAGAAATAGCACCGTTTGTAACCTCTTCAACCTGCTTTTTAAGAGTATGGACAGCAGGCTCGGCAGAAACTACAAAGTAGCCAAGAAGCATACCAATAGGCACAAGCAGCCATCTCATAGTCTCATTAGAGGCAAGCTCCTTGCCAATAAGCTGACCAGCAGGCATAAAGCCAACGTTAGCGCCTGTTAGGAAAAGAACAAGACCAACATATGTGTACATAAAGCCGATACAAATTCTTAATACCTCATGCTTGTTAAAGCGCTTGAATATTACTTGGAAAATAACAAACATAAAAACAAGAGGTAAGAAGGCTATTAAAACCTCGTGTATGTATTTAGGGAAGCCATTTTCTGCATCGAAAAACGCCATAAATGCTTCCTTAGTAGTAGCAACATCGCTTGGGTCAACTGGAGGAGCCGAGTCTGCACTTGGACCTTTTATAATACTAAGAATAAGAACTGATAAAATAGGACCAACACTACAAAGAGCAACTATACCAAAGCTGTCCTCTGCCGAGTGCTTATCCTTTCTTGTAAGGGCAAGACCTGCGCCAAGTGCCATTATAAATGGAACTGTAATAGGACCTGTTGTAACTCCACCAGAGTCAAATGCAGTTGGCACGAAATCATCTGGAGCAAAGAACATAAGCACCAATATTACAAGGTAAAGAGGCACTAAGAGATATGCTAACGGAATTTTCTTTCTTGTTCTAATAAACGCAAGCGCTAAAAAGACACCAACGCCAAGAGCGACAAGCAAAATAAGCACCATATTTTCAATAGACGGCACCTTTTCTGCCAGCACCTGTAAATCAGGCTCTGCAATAGTGATAAGCACACCTACAACAAAGCAAACAAGCACAGGCAAAATCCATCTTTTCGATTTGCTTATTTGCAAACCAACGCCCTCACCAAGAGGCTGCATCGAAACGTTTGAGCCTATTGTAAAGATGCTCATACCAAAAATCAGCAAAAGAGCACCAAACATAAACATTACTAAAATTCCCGAGTTAATAGGAGAGAGGGAAACACATAAAACAAGCACTATAGCGCAAATCGGCAATACTGATTTAAGCGATTCACTAAGTGAGGCATTTAAAAGTCGCATAATTTCTCTCCCTTCAAAACATACTATAAAAATTATAACAAATAAAAACTGAAAAAGCAATATATAATAAACTAAATTTATAAATAAAATATTGACTTTATAAGAAAATAGTGTTAAACTATAGTTAGTCCGAACTAACCGAAAGAAGGAGAGTTAAAATGATTAGAATAACACTTAAAATAGAAGGAATGATGTGTGGCATGTGTGAGTCGCATATTAATGATACAATACGTAGAGAATTAAATGTAGATAAGGTAACGTCCTCTCGCTCAAAAAAAGAGAGTGTAATTATAGCAAAGGACGACATAGAAAACGAAAAAATAAGAGCCTGTGTCGCTAAAACAGGCTATGAGCTTATAAATATTACGAAGGAACCGTACGAAAAGAGGTCGTTTTTTGGTTTCTTAAAAAGAAAATAATCAAATTAGCTCCATACTTAATTTAATTGCTTTATTGTATCTTGGGATTTGCTCAGCAAAAAAGTGCAAATCAAACGCATTGTGAATAAAACGTGCGCGATTTAAAAGCTCACCTTTTAAATCATTGTCGAGAGAAAGAAAAAACCTACGTGAGCTTGAGCTGTTTTTTAGTAGCTCACCTAAATTCAAATAATCCATAAAATCACCCCCAATAAAATAAATGCAAAAGTTCATCTAAATATGAAAAGTCCCGAGAAAATCTCGGGACTTTTTAATATTAGTAGGGCATTGTCTGTCCCCACAATACTGTTAGGTTCATTAGCATGCCACCATTCCAGCTGCTATCCCAGCCTGATGGTTTACTGCTTGCCTCGCAATAAACGGTTAATCCATCTGTGCCGTCAATTATATACATTCCAATTGTCTTAACGCTTTTTGAAATATATAGTTTTGTCATACTAGTATTTTGGAAGGCCCTCATACCAATAGAGGTTACGTTTTTACCAACAACAAATTCTTTAATGCTTGTAAATTCAAAGGAAGCATTTCCAATGGTTGTTACGCTTTCAGGTAGTGTAATTTCGACAAGACCTGTGCAATTAGAGAAGGCTCTGTCTCCAATTGTAAGAAGTCCACCCTCCTCAAATTCAACACTTGCAAGGCTCCGAACCTCATAAAACGCACAATTACCTATAGCAGTAACAGTGCTTGGCACATTAACGCTTGTAACATCTGTACCATAGAAGGCGTAATCGCCAATAGCATAATTTTGACCATAGTAGCCTTGGGGCAGAGTAATTTCGGTATTATCTGCATAATAGCACGCTAAATAATTTACTCCGTCTAAGGTGTAGAAAACATAAGGTGTATACGATGAGTAGTCCATTATGCTCTCCTCACTCTTGTCTGTGTGTATCACCTTTATTTTGTCCATGCTTGAAAGGTCAATGCTTGAAAAGTTATAAACCTCTGTTAATTTGTAGCAATAGCCAATTTCCAGGTGCTGAACATTTTGTCCGACAGTCAATCCCACAAGGTCTCTGCCTGGAACTAAGCCTGTTACAGTAGTAACGGTATCTGGTATTGATATGCTTACAACGGGAGCGCCATTCCAACTAGAGTAGGTAGTAAAGTCAATCTCGGTAACATCCTTGCCCTCGTAGCTCATTGGGAATACAAGGTGTATATCAGGACAGCTTCCCCTGCCTGTTATTTTGTATGTGCCATCGCTCTTTAGCTCGTAAACAAGACCTTCGCTGTAATATTCATCATTACAGTAATAGCATTTTTCGTTTATGTATCTGTGCTTGCTTTGCGCAATTTCGCTCATTCCCGAAAGAACGGTTTTGCAATTAGAGCATCTTGTGCCCGATGTATGTCCTTTACTTGTACACGTCGCATTGAGCTTGCTAACAGCCTCGGGAGTATGATCAAGCATAGGAATAACAACCTGCGCTGATAAAATTTTATCACACACGGAGCAAATTTCTCCGTCACTTAATCCAGCTTCCTTACAGGTTGCCGCCTTACCGGTAACTGTTTTAGGAGTATGTACATCCGACTTTGGTATTTCTGTCTGCTTCGTTATCACTGCGTCACAAACAGAGCACACGCATCCGTCAGTAAGCCCCGTTTCTTTACAGGTTGCTTCCCTACCTGGCACTATTTGTTCTGTGTGGGGAAGGAGCTTTATAGTTTCCTGCGCAACTGTAATAGTACCACAAACAGAGCATTTTTCACCGTCAGTCAAGCCTGTTTGGGTACAGGTAGCATCCTTGCCTTCAATGGCTACAGGCGTATGGGGGATAGTTGGTGTTGCTTGTTGCTCAGCAAGCACCTTGTCGCAAACAGAGCATTTTTGCCCATCAGTAAGCCCCGTTTCCTTACAGGTAGCCTCTTTACCCTTAATGGTTACAGGTGTGTGTACATCTGAAATTGGTATTACTGTCTGCTCAGTTAGCACCTTGTTACAAACAGAGCACACGCATCCGTCAGTAAGTCCTGCTTCCTTACACGTTGCTTTCTTACCAGCTACTATTTGTTCTGTATGAGGAAGGAGCTTTATAGTTTCCTGTGCAACTGTAATAGTACCACAAACAGAGCATTTTTTACCATCTGTCAGGCCTGTTTGCGTACAGCTTGCGCTTGTACCCTTTATTGTTTGTTCGGTGTGCCCTAATGCGTTAATTGGCTTTTGCTCCTCTGAAAATGTATGGCATACGGAGCATTTTTGACCGTCAGTGAGTCCTGGCTCAGTACATGTAGGAGCCTTGCCATCAACCTTGATATAACTACAGCTTGCCTTTGGAATACTTGCTTGCTCAACTAAAACCGTATGACAGCTTGTGCACTCAATTCCGTCAGTTTTTCCCTCAGTCTGACAGGTGGAAGCATAGCCCTTTAGTACACCCTGTGTATGATTTTCGGGATTTATAGCAAGAGGCAGACCCTCTTCAAGCACCTCGTTACACATAGAGCATTTTTTGCCATCTGTCATACCAACCAAGGTGCACGTTGGCTCATAGCCTGGAATAACTACCTCTGTATGTTCAATTTTTGCAATATCTCTTGTTACCTCGTGCTTGCAGAGTGAGCAAACCTTTTTTTCAGAGCCAAGCTCAGTACAGCTTGGCATTTTAATAAGCGTCCAGTCGCTATAAGCGTGCGTATGTATGCCTGTTCCATCGTTGTTTTGTCCGTTGTTATCATCGTTGTCTGGCTTTTCTTCATTTAGATTTTTAACTAAGAAGAATATACCAACAGATAAAACAGCCACAGCAAGAGTAATGCTTAAAATAATGATAAGTATCTTTTTAAGAGACATTTTACCAGCAGTAGTAACATCATTATTTACATTAACGTCTATATTGATATTCTTATCATCAATGTTTTTCTCATCATTTTTATTAGCCATATTTTTTTCTGGCTTGTCCTCATCAGCCACCATTTCCTTTGGCTCATTTTGTGGCGTAGGGGTAGGGGACTTTTTCTCTTGTGGATTTAATTCATCATTTAATAAATCATCAAAGCTAACCTCAAATATCTCGGCAAGCCTTTTGATTTTTTCAAGCTCGGGAACGCTCATTCCTGCTTCCCATTTGTAAATTGCCTGTCTTGAAATGTCGAGCTTGTCAGCAAGCTGCTCTTGGCTCATTGAATGCTTTTTTCTAAGATAGGCTATCTTATCACTAAGCTGCATGTTTTTCTCCTTGTCGTTTATTTACCGAATTGTTAATTGCCTCGGTTACATGTTAGAATTATATCACTATGTGGGTTAGAGCGCAAGAAATCAACGGTAGCAAGTTGTCAACTGGTGGTTGCATTTTGTTAAATTCTAATATTCTTATATCAACTTTAGTTATATAAATATAATTATACTCAATATCTGAGTAAATGTCAACAATTATAATTGACAATAAATAGAAGGCTGTGGTAACATATAATTAGAAAAAATTAAGGAGAGATTTATGAAAAAATTTATATTTTTATTAATTTCACTTTTGTTGATTATATCATTACTTGCATCCTGTGGAGAAGGTAGCGACCCAATAGACACCTCTTCACAATTGGAAACGGGTAGTGAGGAAAACAAAAACCCCGAGCCCAAACCCGAACCCGAACCTATGCCCGACCCCGAGCCCGAGCCTGAGCCTGACCCAGAACCAAACCCCGACCCAGAACCTAAACCCGAGCCCGAGCCTGAGCCCGAAATTACAAGCATTGAAATTGCCAAGGATGGTATTAGCAATTATGTAATAGTTTACTCACTTAATAACAAGGTGGTAAAGGAAAATGCGCTTTTATTTCAGTCATATTTAAAGGATACATATTCAATAGAGCTTGACTGTATAAAGACAAGCGAGGCACAGGCATCACAGGACAAGAGGATAATTTTCGGCGCATATAAGGGCGACGAGGCGCAAAGACTCACAAGTGGAGATTTTGGAGTGTTTATGGATGGAGATGACCTCGTTATAACTGCTACAACAAACAACCTATATCCCTACCTTATGGACATATTAAGAGATGATATTTTAAAAGACATTCAAAACGGTAGCTGGACAGTAAACAAGGAAGATGATTTTATATACACAAATTCATCATATAAGGATATTGGCTATGTAGAATATATGGTTAGTAAGAATGGTAGCTTCTCCGAGACACTTTACGAGAAAATTCTAACCTACCAAACTTTTACGTCTGAGGATGGAACAGTATTGCCATACAGAATGTACGTTCCATATGAATATGATAAGGATAAGAGCTACCCTGTGTTTGTTTTCTTGCACGGAGCAGGTGAGCGTGGAACTGACAATGTATCACAGCTAAAGAATTTGATAAAGCCATTATTTGCATTTGAAGGCTCACCGCTTCTTGATGCGATAGTTATTTGTCCTCAATGCCCTTCAGCTAATGACAACAAATGGGTAGATACACCTTGGGAAAACGGAAACTATCGCGTTGACAAGGTGGCACAGTCAAACGAATTAAAGGCAGTAATGGAGCTGTTTGAAAAAATTGAAAATACCTATTCAACAGATTTGAATAGATACTATGCAATGGGGCTTTCAATGGGTGGCTTTGGCGCGTGGGATTTACTTATGCGCGCGCCCGAAAGATTTTGTGCAATAGTTGCCCTTTGTGCAGGTGCAGACCCATCTATGGCAGAGGCGCTTAAAAATAAGCCGATTTACACCTTGCACGGAACTAATGATAACGTTGTTCCAATTACAGGCACACAGGAAATGGTAGATGCATTAAAGAAGGCGGGAAGCACCTCTATAATATACGAGGAAATGCAAGACTATGGGCACAACGTATGGGGATACGTATCCACAAAGCCTGAGATTTTAGAGTGGCTATTTTCACAAGGGGTGAGCGAAAATGAGTAGCGAATGCCTAATTTGTTCACAAGCATTAAAATACCTTGATAGTGAAGAAATGATGAAATGCGCTATTTGTGGAAAAACAGAAAAAAGCGCGACCGCGTGTATAAATAAGCATTATGTATGTAATGAATGTCATACACAGGGTATAGATTTAATTTTTAATGCTTTAGGTAGCGAAAATAGCAAAAATCCAATAAAGATTTTTAAAATGCTTATATCATTACCATTTTGCCATATGCACGGATCCGAGCACCATATATTAGTTGGCGCAGCACTTTTATGTGCTTACAAAAACGCAGGTGGTAAAATTGATTTGACAAAAAGCCTTGTTCAGTTAATCGAGAGGGCAAAAAAGGTCCCTGGTGGTGCGTGTGGCTTTTGGGGAGCGTGCGGAGCAGGAATAAGTAGCGGAATGTTTATCTCCATTGTAACAGGCTCAACACCTCTAAAAAATGAGGAGTGGGGACTAAGCAACAAAATGACCTCATTATCACTTGGTAAAATTGGAGAAATAGGTGGACCAAGATGCTGCAAGCGCAATTCATACACAGCGATTATATCAGCTGTTGAATTTGCAAGGGAGAACCTTAAGGTTCAAATGGAGCTCCCAATCATAAAATGCGAGCACCAATCCCAAAACAACCAATGCATTGGCACAAGATGCCCATATTTCAGTTAAACAAAAAACAGACACTTATGAGGTGAACCCCATTTAGTTCACATTAGTGTCTGTTTTTTAAATTATTGCGCTTGTCTTTTTTGCATTTTGCGCCAATTTATAAAGCCATATAAATCGTTTATAAAAAACACAATAAAGCAAATAATCATAGGAATGTAAGAGGGCGACTCGATTGATGCAAGCACCCAAAGCACAATAAGAACAATATCGTTTGCCATATAACCAAGAGCGTAATATGGCGAGCGAAGATAGGTTAAATATACTGCCAAAAACGAGGTTGTAATTGAAATTGTGCTAAAGATAATATTATTAGTATTGAAGAAGTCTAAAATAAAATAAAAGGCAAATGTAACTATGGCGCATAATATAAGCATTATAGAAACACTTTTTTTGCTCACTCGGCTAACTTCAACCTCGTGCGTGCCCTTGTAAGGATGCTTGACCCAAGAAATCAAGGAGACAAGTGCCATAGGCGCGCTCATTCCAACGTAAGTGATTAACTCACCATAATATTTAAAAAAGAATGAAATAATCCCATAAAAAATTGCAAAAACAATGCAAAGCACCTGTCCAAGCGCCTCACCCTTGGCAACGAAAATTAGAGCAGTAACTCCTATAAGCGAGGCAATAAGAGTTAAAAAGTCCTTGTTTTCTGGAATTAAAAATGAAACAATAACGCTAACGAGCGAAAAAATCCAAAGGCAAAGCTCAAATTTATTAAGACGCTTAAACGCACTAAACATAAAAAGCTGACCTCCCTTCAACAAAAAAGCATTCGCAGGCACATCTTCAAAGACCTAACGATGTGCAAACGAATGCAAAGCATTACACTACCCGGTGGCAGTAATTATTACGAAAGCATTTTAACATACATACGCCCAAAAGTCAATAACTAAAAGATAAAAAAGCTATTGCAAATCAAATACTTTTGTGCTATACTGTTAAAGCAAATATGGAGAAGTACTCAAGTGGTTGAAGAGGCGTGACTCGAAATCTCGTAGGACGTTAATCGCGTTGCGTGGGTTCAAATCCCACCTTCTCCGCCAAGAAAAACCCAAATCGAACTTATGTTCGATTTGGGTTTTTCAGTTCTATTTGCTTCGCAAGTTCTATTGAGCAAGCTCAGTGATATTACTGCGTAGTGATAGGGGGTCCCCGAAGCGAGCTTGCCGAGGTTTGGGGGCTTGAGTGTATTGCCTTCGGCAGCTTTAGGTTACAATAGCAAATAGAATATCACTGTGAATTTATTCACAATATCACTTTTACATACACGGTTAGAAACAATATATTTATATAAAATACGAAAATATTTAAAAACAGCACTATTTTTCAAATAATATGTTATAATGAATTTAACATAAATGCTATGCAAATTATAAAGGAGAAAATTATGAGAAAGAAAATATTAAGCTTTATTTTAGCAATTTGTTTGATTATACCTTGCGCTTTTATGTTTTCGTCTTGTGGGGAAGATGATGTTGTTTTGCCGAATGGTGCTTTTACAGTTAAGGGAAAAACATTTGAAATTACAGATGAAGTTAGAATTATTTGGGACGAGGGTCTTTCTGACACTCTAAAATCAACCTTCCTTCAGTTTCAAAACAATGGTGTGCCAATAAGTGAAGCGGACTTTGTTGCAAGGGTTAAGAAGGTTGCAATAGAAATGAAAAACAAACACACAGAGCTTGAATTTTCTAAAGAATATGACGATGATAAAAAGGGCTATAAAATTATTATAAGTAACGATGAAAAATCTGATAGCTCTGAAACATATTATCAGCCTGATGATTGTTCATATGTAGGTTATGGCATGGGAGCTGTAACGTTTGATGGTGATTGTGGAACGATAATGTATGTTGGTGATGGAAAATATGGCTTGGTGTATGGTGGCTATCGCCCAGGTGACAATCCTTCTCCTCATATGATGAACACAAATATAGTTATTATTTTGAAGGTAAAACAATAGCAACAAGCATAATACGAATAAAAGACCTAATAATGACGTGAACCGTTTTAGTTTGCTTCATTATTAGGTCGTTTTTTATTCAAGTTACACACTTGGCATATAATCATGCGTATTCTGTGATTTATAATGCATTGGTTCAAGCATTAACAAAAGAGAACGAAGGCTCTTCTTAATACCTACATTTATATAACATATGAACATATGCAAATATAATCAATATTGCATATAATATATAAGAAATAAAGAAAAACCGCGTAAAAACGCGGATTTTTGCTTTATTTATCAAATTTTTCAATGTGTATAAGAGTTTTCTTTACAAGCTCATCGATTTTAACCTTTTCGTGACCAAGGATTTGTGTTTGCAACATTCCTTTTAAAGGAGCTTTCCATTCCTCACTAATAGAATCAATACCATTTATCATTCCTAAAATTGAGCCAACGGTTGCTCCGTTGCAGTCTGTGTCAAATCCTGTTTCAACAGCCATGCAAATTGATTTGCCAAAATCACCATTTCCATATAGGAGTGAGGCAATAACTATAAGTGCATTTGAAATAGTATGGCACCAGTCGTGAGATGACTTATAATTATAAATGGTGTGAATTTTCTTAAATGCCTCATCCTTCTTAACGCCGTTTTTATAATCGTCAATAAGCTCAATAGCTTGCGCATATAATCTTGACTTTTGAGGAATTTGAGAAAGGCCAATATAAATTACATCTAAAATGTTACTATTCGTATGCGCACCTGCAAGCATAGCAGAAATAAGCATTTCACCATATATTCCATTTTTGATATGAGAAATAGAAGCGTCACGCCAAGCAAGCTCAGCAGCCTTTTCGGGATTTTTAGTTATGTAACCGTAGTAGTCGCCTCTTATTTGCGCGCCAATCCATTCTCTGTAAGGATTTTGATAGGTTGCAGTCTGTGGTGGCATAAAATGCTTCATATAATTTATATAAGCAACTCTTTCAGCTGAGCAATAAGCGTTTCTGCCTTGATATTTAACCCACGTTTCAAGCACGTCGCGTGGAGTAAAGGTGTCACCATAATCATCAAGCATACATTGTGCCATAACAGTGTAGTTAGTGTCATCATCAAATGGCGCACATTCAATTATATCAGGATATGAATTTCTATCCTTGAGCCACATAGCGTCGTTTGCCTCCAAAACGTCCATTTTTAAATCAGATGCTTTTATATATCTATGCATTGGGAGGTTGTCACTTGATTTTAACACAGCATGAATAGCTGAAGTCCAAGCGCACTCAACTGGCTTTCCAAGCAAGCAGCCAATAATTCTGCCATACCAAGCGCCCTGTATCTTTTTTTCAAGAGGAACAGCTGTGCCAGTGCAAGGCTTAAGCAAATCAAGATTTCTCTTAGCTTTGATTTCTTCAAGCTCGCTTGGCTCGTCGTATTCATAATCAGCACGCATATCCATATTCAAAACAAGTCTTGAAATAATGTCTGCCATTTCCTCCTTGTATTGGCTGTGTGGCATTTGATTAACGGATTCGAAAAGCGACTTGTATTTTTCACAGTCAAGTCCCTCCTCGACGCATTGTTGATATTCAACCATTAGCTCTCTTGCATAATGCTCCCAAATGTGAAACTCACAGGGGCAGGGGGATGGTGTTATATTTTTCATAATAGACTCCTTGTTAATTTGTAAAAGTTTGCTAAGGTAATTTTATCATAACTAAAATATATATTCAATACCCAAATTAAAAGTCTTATTAAAATAAGCAGCAAAAAACAGGCACAAAATGCGCCTGTTCTACGATGTATATAATAATTAACTAAAGAAATTATATGTAAGACCCGCGTAGCCGTGTAAAGCAACTTTCAGAACCTTTGTTTTAAACAAGGGTGGTGTCCTCATAATATCTTTGTTGCTTCCAACGTCCACATTCTTCCAGTCCGGCAAAAGCCTCATTAAGAGGGAAGGTGTGGGAGGCCTGCATCCCGATATTGGATATTGGACTCCGTTTTATAAGTGTCGCTCGAATATATCGCCTTATCACGCACTAAGCAGGAAAAACACTATTTTTTGTCGTGGTCAACCACGTTGATTCTTGCATCAAAAACACCGAAAACCTTATCAAGCTCCTTGCCCTCAACGGGTACGTATAAATCTTCTTTTTTATCGGATTTTATCTTTTTAAGAACGTAATATTCCGTTGGCGCAATAGCAACATAGGTGCTCCCGTCAACAACGCACTCGTCGATAAGCTCATAAACGCTTTCAGTTCCGTCATCATTTGTGAAGGTAAGAAAATTTTTATCGTTATTCATATTCTACGTCCTTTCTTACGATTTTATTCTAACATAATTACATACACATGTCAAGGCATTTTGCCCAGTGGCAAAAATTTACATTATTTGCCCTCGTACTTATTCTCGCCAAACGCTTTTACGACAATTATCTCCTTTGTTTCATACGCCTCGTTGCAAAGCGACTCAAAATCAAGTCTATTTTGCTCCTCAATTACCTTGTCAAGCTCTGGCCTTGTTTTGGGGTGTCTTGGAGTGAACACAGTACAACAGTCCTCATAGGGAAGCACAGAGGTTTCAAACGTTCCAATTTTTCTCGAAATAGTAATTATTTCATCCTTATCCATACCAATAAGAGGACGGTAAATTGGAATATCAGACATAGAGTTAGTCACGTGAATTGCCTTCATAGTCTGGCTTGCAACCTGACCTAAGCTCTCGCCTGTAATAATAGCCTCGCAGTTATTTTGGTGAGCTATTCTTAATGAAATTGCCATCATATATCTGCGAAGCAAAAGCGTAAAATATTCCTCCTCGCAGTTATCTCGTAAAAGCTCTTGGATTTTAGTGAGTGAAACAACGTGAACTCTCATTCTCATTGTGTAATTTGTAATTAGCTTAGCAAGCTCCAAAACCTTTTCCTTAGCGCGCTCTGAGGTGTATGGAAAGCTCTCAAAGTGAACAGCCTCAATCTCAACGCCACGCTTAGCCATCATATACCCAGCAACAGGTGAGTCAATTCCGCCTGAAAGGAGCAAAAGTCCCTTTCCACTTGTCGCATAGGGAATACCACCAGCACCCTTTTCCTGTCCTGCGTGAACATACGCTTCCTTTTCACGTATTTCAACACGCACAACAATTTCGGGGTTATATAAATCAACCTTGATTTTAGGGACTGATTCTAAAACAGCACCACCAACCTCGCCGGCAATTTCAGGAGACGACATAGGGAACTTCTTGTCAGAGCGCTTCGCTTCAGCCTTAAAGGTCTTATACCCATTTAATCTTTCAGGCAAATAGGTTTTGACCACCTCTAAAATTTCATTTATATCCTTTTTGCAAGCAAATGCGCGCGTAACGCCTGAAAAGCCAAAAACGTGCTTAGCCTGATATGTCATTTCGTCAATTTTTTCATAGCTTTCCTCGTCAAGTGGTTCAATATAAACTGTGCTTTGAGAGTAGAAAACACTAAAATTACCGACACGTCTCGCCCTTTGCTTTAGTTGCTTTATCATTTTGGCTTCAAATTCAGAACGGTTTCCACCCTTCAAAATAAGCTCGCCATATTTACATAAAATAACTTCCTTCATCTAACCTGTCCGTTACCCTTTATAATGTATTTTTCGCTTGTCAAGGCGCTAAGACCCATAGGACCTCTTACGTGTAGCTTTTGTGTTGAAATTCCTATTTCTGCGCCTAAGCCAAACTCGCCGCCATCTGTAAAGCGTGTAGATGCGTTTACATAAAGCGCGCAGGAGTCTATTGCCTTTGTAAAGTATTCAGCATTATTTTCATCATTTGTCATTATAGCCTCACTGTGAGCAGTAGAGTATTTTCTAATATGCTCCACAGCCTCATAAACATCGGAAACAACCTTAACGTTTATTACGTAATCATCGTATTCAGTATTGAAATTTTCCTCGGTAGCAGGAGTAATATCATCTAAAATTTTGCACGCCTTATCGCACCCAAAGAATTTCAAATTATATTTTTTTGTCGCATTATAAAATGCTTTTAAAAACTCGTTTGCAACGTCCTTGTGTACAAGTAATGTTTCGATGGCATTACATACAGAAGGACGGGAACACTTCGCATTTACAGCCACGTCAAGGGACATTTCTAAATCAGCAGAGTAGTCAACATAAAGATGACAGTTGCCGGCTCCGGTCTCGATTACAGGCACCTTGGCATTCTCAACAACATTCTTAATAAGACCCTTTCCACCACGAGGAATTAAAACGTCAATATATGAGCGCATAGACATAAGCACATTTGCGCTTTCACGTGTCGTATTTTCGATAAGATTTACACAGTTCTCATCAAAACCGCATTTTTTAAGGCTTTGACGGATTATACCTACAATGCACTTATTTGAGTTAATCGCTTCCTTACCACCACGTAAAACTACTGCGTTACCGCTTTTAAGACATAGCGTAGCGCCATCGGGGGTAACGTTTGGACGCGCCTCGTATATCATTGCGACAACGCCAAGTGGAACCCTTACCTTTTTAATTTTTAGCCCATTAGGACGTACAAATTCTTGACTTCCACATAATGGGTCTGGCAAATCAACAATTTGACAAATTGCGCTTGATATAGCAAAAATTCTGTCCTTATTAAGCATAAGACGATCAAGCATTGCATCAGCAATACCATTTTCCTTCGCATTTTCTAAGTCAACTTTATTTGCTTCTATTATTTTTTCGTAATTATCCTTAATATCCTTGCTTATTTCAAGAAGCAAGCTATTTCTTTTTTCAAGGCTTGCCATAGAAAGAGAAAGACTTGCTTTTCTCGCTCCTATACATAGCTCCTTGATTTCGTCGTAAAGCTCCATTATTTTCTCCCTTTAGCTGCAAAATATGTACCGATATGCTTACCGTCTAAAATATCATAAAGACGTCTTGGGTCCTCACCGTTTATGATTATCATAGGAATACCATATTCGGTAGCAATTTGTGCCGCATTGATTTTAGTAATCATTCCACCTGTTCCACGTGCAGTGCCTGCACCACCTGCACAGGCAAGAACTTCGTCTGTAATTTCATCAACCCTGTCGATTAAAACAGCATCGTCAAATTTCCTTGGGTCTTTATTATATAAACCATCAATGTCACTTAAATTTATAATAATATCGGCATCGCAAGCAACCCCAACGTAAGCAGAAAGAGTATCGTTTCCACCAAAGCGAAGCCCTTCGCAAGAAACTGAGTCGTTTTCGTTAACGATAGGAATACAGCCCATTTGAAGAAGGGTGTTAAACGTATTCTTTACAAGCTCAAGACGATGAGGGTCATCAACAACATCCTTCGTCATAAGGATTTGCGCAACCGTGTGTGAATAATTTGCAAAGAAGTGCTCGTAAATCTTCATAAGCTGGCTTTGTCCAACAGCAGCGCATGCCTGCTTTTTCTCAAGCGTGTCGGGATATTCAGAAAGAGCGAGCTTTGCAAAGCCTGCACCAACAGCGCCCGAGCTTACCACAACAACCTCGTGTCCTGCATTTTTAAAATCTGATATTGTTTGAACTAAAACCTCAATTCTTCTAAGGTTAAGTGAGCCATTAGGATAGGTCAAGGTTGACGTACCAATTTTTATAACTATTCTTTTGCAATTACTAATCATTGTCAAACTCCAAAATTTTTTAAAATTTACTTGATAAACCTCTTTTGATAATATATAATAAATATAGAAGTTATTTATATACAGTATTTTTTATATTATAGCCTCTGTTTGTCAAAATTGCAAGAGGTTTAGAAAGGAAAAGGGTATGAAAGAAAAAATTTATGTTGAAATATCGGGGATAAAGCTTGGCATCATCACCGAGGACGGTGGAGAATACGTTAAAAAAATCGCTTCAACCGTAGAAGAACAAATAAAGTCAATGCTAAGAGCGCAAAGAAGCTGCTCTTTGGTTGAGGCTGCGCTTTTTTCTGCTATGAATTATTGTAGCAAGGGTGAACAGGATGCGAAAAAGGTAAAGAATCTTGAGGCTCAAATTGCCCTTTACCAAGCAAATGTAAACAGACTCAAAAAGGAAAACGAGGAGCTTCGCTCGAAGCTTGCAGGAATATGAATAAAAAAATAGAAATATTAGCTCCCTGTGGAGACCACGAGGCGTTAGTCGGCGCGCTCTGTGCAGGGGCAGATGCCGTTTATCTTGGTATTGGCGATTTTAATGCAAGATTAAGGGCAAAAAACTTTACTCTTGAAAATATAGAAGATGAAATAAGGCTTGCTCACGCACACGGAGCAAAGGTGTATATTACTATTAACACAGCTCTTTACGACAAAGAGCTTGGTTCAGCTCTTAATGTGGTTAGAGAGCTGTGGAACAAGGGCGCAGATGCCTTTATAGTTGCCGATTTAGGTGTTACAAGAGTGATAAAGAGCTACTATCGTGAAATTGAACTACACGCAAGCACACAATGCACCGTACACAACCTTGACGGTGCTGATTTTTTGCACGATACCCTTGGCTTTTCGAGGGTAGTTTTAGCGCGCGAGCTTGATAAAGGCAACATAGAATACATATCTAAAAAATCAAAGGCAGAAACGGAAATTTTTATTCACGGTGCGCACTGTATGTCCGTTTCTGGACAATGTCTAATGAGCTACTTTATGGGTGGCAGAAGCGGCAACCGTGGTATGTGCGCGCAGCCCTGTCGCTTATCTTACAAAATAGGAAATAATAGTGGCTATCATCTTAGCTTAAAGGATATGTCACTTTCAAATAATATCCCTGAGATTTTATCAAGTGGCGCTGCGTCGCTTAAAATCGAGGGCAGAATGAAGAACAGCCAATATGTAAAGGGCACAACCGAAATTTATAAGCGTTTAATTAGCGAAAAAAGAAACGCAACAAAGAGCGAATTATCGACACTTACCGCACTTTTTTCACGTGGTGGCTTTACAAATGGCTATTTTAATGGCAAAATAAGCTCCTCTATGCTTGGAGTTCGTTCCCAAGATGATAAGGATAAAACAAACGAGCTTGAAAATCAAAAAATTGAGCTTGAAAAGCCAAAGGCGGATATATATGCCGAGCTTTACCAAGGACAAAGAGCAAAAATAACTCTTACAGTAGGCAAGAAAAGCGTTACTGAATATGGCGAGGTCGTAAATAGTGCGATAAATGCGCCAACCTCAAAAGAGGACATAATTAAAAATCTATCCAAGCTTGGAAGCACTCCGTTTGCCCTTGGCAAAATAGAGGTTGAAAAGTCAGAAAACATAATGGTGCCTCTCTCCTTAGTAAACGCGCTTAGAAGAAAAGCAATAGATGCTTTTTTTGATACTCAAAGGAATCTTAACGAGGTAGAATACAAGATACAAAAAATAAAATTACCGAGCAAGAAAATAAGAACTGCGTTTTTTGTTAACGAGGAGCAAATACCACAAAATAGAGATTATTTCGACATAGTATTTATCTATGCCGACAAATATAAAAAGGGCTCATTAGCAAACGGAATAATGCTCCCACCTGTCATTTTTGATAGCGAATGGGAAGAAGTTAAGAAATATATGTCCTTAGCTAAGGAATCAGGAGTTGAATATGCGCTCCTTACGAATATAGGGCAGATAAAGGTAGCGAAAAAATTTGGCTTTAAAATTATAGCAGACTATCGCTTTAACATTTTCAACGCCCCCTGTGTCGATTATTTAATGGAGCAGGGTATGGAAAATGTGATTTTATCACCCGAAATTTCACTTGCTCAGGCAAGAGCATATAAGAATGTAGGACTTATAGCTTATGGAAAAATTCCTGCTATGACTACGCATAAATGTGTAATAAAGGACACCGAGGGCTGTGATAAGTGCGAGGCATATATAAAGGATAGACAGGGCGCTTGTATGTACACTCACGGAATTTTCGGACACAGAAATATAATTTATAATAGCGTGCCTATTTATATGGCAGACAAGCAAAATGATATTTTGCCATTTTCTCAGCATTTCATTTTCTCAAATGAAAAAAGGGACGAGTGCTTCAGAATTATAGAGGCATACAAAGCCAGCAAGGGCGCAAGTGGCAATTTCAAAAGAATTAAATGAGGTAGAAATGAAAATAGTTTTAGCATCTAAATCCCCACGCCGAAGAGAAATACTTTCAATGGTATTACCCGACTTTGAAATTAGAGTTAGTGATGCAGATGAAGGCATATCTAATATAGACATAATGGACGTGCCAAGGGTGCTATCAATACGCAAGGCACAGGCAGTCGAAATAAAGGAAAATGAAATAATTATTGGTTGCGATACAGTAGTTATACACAATGGCGAGATTTTAGGAAAGCCAAAGGATGATAACGAAGCAATAGATATGTTAAAAAAGCTATCTGACACTACACACTTAGTAGTAAGTGGCATATGTGTAAAAAGCAAGGACAAGGAATATTCAACCTCCTGTACAACAAGCGTTAAAATGCGTGCTCTTACGGATAGTGAGATGAATAGCTATGTAAATCGTTTCCACCCAACCGATAAGGCAGGGGCATATGGTATTCAAGAAATGGCAGGGGCGTTTGTTGAGAAAATCGACGGTGACTTTTATAACGTTGTTGGCTTACCACTTTGCATGCTTTGCCAAATATTGAAAAATGAGTTTAATGTAGATATTTTTTAAAAAAGGAAAGGGGAGTGTCTTATTTTGCTCACAAAAGGCGAGAAAAAGGAAAAAATATTAAGAGTGGTAGAGGCACTCAAAAAAATATATCCCGAGGCGCTTTGCTCACTAAATTACGAGGGCGACGGATATAAGCTTCTTGTGATGGGAAGATTAAGCGCTCAATGCACAGATGAGCGTGTTAATATCGTTTGTAAGGACCTATTTAAAAAATATCCAAGCGCAAAAAGCTTAGCCGATGCTAAGCTTGAGGATATAGAGGTAATTATAAAGCCCTGTGGCTTATATAAAATGAAGGCTAAAAACATCAAGGAGGAAGCAAGGAAGCTTCACTACGAATATAATGGAATAGTACCAAATACTATGGACAAGCTCCTTGAATTTGAGGGTGTTGGTAGAAAAATAGCAAATTTGTTGCTGGGTGATTTATACGGGCTTCCTGCAGTGGTTGCAGATACACATTGTATGCGAATTTGTGGCAGACTTGGTATGTATAAGGAGGGGCAAAAGGACCCACTTAAAACAGAGATTATAATGTCAGAGCTGCTCCCACCGAATGAGCAAAGCGATTTTTGTCACAGAATGGTGCTTTTTGGCAGAGAATTTTGCACAGCAAAATCTCCAAAATGCGACACGTGTCCCATAAAAAGCATATGCAAGGATGAAATAACGGTAAAAAAGCTTTCCAAATCGTACAACTCGGTAGCACTTGACCTTGTTTGGCAGGTTTTCTCTGAATTTGAGGTGCCTGTTTTCCCCAAAGAGGGCGCAACAGAGTACAAAAGAATAATTGAAGAAACAAGAGAAAAGAATAATATAATCTTCTATGGCGCGTTTGACAAAAAACGTCTTGTTGGAGTCCTTGGTATGCGTGAAAATAATCATATTGGATATTTTTACGTTGATTCAGCCTATCACAAAAGAGGGATAGGCAAGCGTCTTTTCAATCTTATGAGAGGCGACTATGAAAAAAAGACCTTTACTGTAAATGCAGCACCCTATGGTATTCCAATTTATACACGTCTTGGCTTCTTACCAACCGACACTCAACAAAATGTAAATGGTGTAATTTTCACTCCAATGAAATATGAGGAATAAAAAAACAGGATTTTCAAAATCCTGTTTTTTTATTCATATAGTATTTATCCATTGAATGTCGTTGGTGTATCGCTAAGTCCGATTAAATAATCGGCTGAAAGGTTGTAAAATTTACATAGAAGAATTAAGTCCTCGATTTTTAATTCAGCGCGCCCCATTTCAATATGGTTGTAGCCCTGTTGAGATTTGCAAATAACGCGACCTATTTCGGCCTGCGTAAAATCACGGTCCTCACGCACATTTTTAATTCTCGTTCTATAATCCAAAGGTGCATCTCCTTTTATATACTATATCTAATAAGATACTACAATACTCACAATTTGAGTATTGACATTTACTCAAACATTGAGTATAATATATATAAATATTTTTAAAACAAAAGTCATATAAATTTAAAAATTTTATAAATTGCAACCAGCAGTTGACAAAAAGCAACCGCTGATTGCTTGCAATATGGCTTTTGGTACGATAGAATACAAGCAAAGAAGCGAGTTAAGCTTGCAAGATAAGATTAAAGGAGAAGGCAAATGAAAAAATTTTTACTTGGAATTGTGTTAGTAATCTCAATTCTATTTGTATTTTCAAGCTGTATAACATCAGTTGAATTTGATGTTAATTTTATGGTTGAGGGTGAGGTTTATTACACCATTTCAACAAGTGGAACAGAGGCACTTAAAATGCCAGAAAACCCAACTAAGGATGGCTTTACCTTTGGCGGATGGTTCTGGGATGATAAAACCTTTGAAAAGCCATTTACAGCAAACTCTATATTAGATGCCCCACTTTCATCTAATATGAACGTTTATCCAAAATGGATAGACAATAGCTTGCCAGAGGATGGCGATGATACAGGCGATAACGCGACAGGTGGAGATACCACAGGTGGCAACACTTCAGGTGGCGATACTACAGGTGGAAATACTACAGGTGGCAACACTTCGGGTGGCGATACTACAGGTGGAAATACTACAGGTGGCAACACTTCGGGTGGCGATACTACAGGTGGAAATACTACAGGTGGTAATACTTCTGGTGACAACACCGGAGGCACAGAACAAGAGAAAACTAAATACACAGTAACCTTTGATCCAAACGGTGGCAGACTTGATGAAGCCGATATGACATTGGAAATTGGTGAGGGCGAAGGACTTCCAACACTTCCTAAGCCAAGTAGAAACAGTGCGGTATATAAATTTCTTGGTTGGTTTAGAGACGGGGACGATACAGAGAAATATAAAAAAGGTGAAAAAGTAAATGAAGATATGACTCTTGTTGCTCTTTGGGAAATCATTGGTGAAAAGGTAATGATTGAGTTCGATCCTGGTGATGGCACCTTGGAAGGCAAAACATACATCGAGCTTCCTAAGGGCGAGCGTCTTTCCGAAGTTTTGAAGGCACTACCAAAGGCTACACTCGATGGCTATAAGCTCAAAGGCTGGTATCTCCCAGACGGAACAACAAAGATAGGTCTTACAACAATTTTTGATGCAGACACAATTCTTGCAGCTAAATGGGACCAAATCATTTACTGTAAGGACGGAACAGAAAACCACGACTACGGCGGATGGGTAGATATGACACTTAAGGCTACATGTACTGAGCCTAAGACAAGAGCTCATACATGCTCTATCTGTGGTCACGAGGAAATTGACGTAATTGAACCTGCTACAGGTCATATGTATGGCGACTGGATTAACGGAACAATGGAAAGAACACGTACCTGCATAACATGTGGTGCACAGGAAATACATAAGCTTAGTAACGTAACACAAAAAGAGGGCTACGAGGCAACGATTACTCTTCAAACCGGTGACTTATCCGTTTATGGAGCACAATATCTCCAAGCGCTTATAGATGGCAATTTCGAAGTCGGTGCAGGTGCAGGTGCTGGTATGGCAACAAAAGCTAATGAAATCAGTATCCTTCTTACGCTTAAAGAGGCTCAATGGGTTGACATTATTTGTATTAGCTCAAACTCCTTCCGAGAGACAGGCTCAGTTTATGAGCTTATCATTACATACGAGGATGGCACAACCTCAAGAGAAAATCAATTCATAGGCACTATGGGTCACGTTGTAAACGCAGACGGTACAAAAGCATACAAGGTTTCACAATTTGATATCTCAGCAAAAATTAAATCTGTAGAAATGTACATTCCTATGGGTACATATGGTGAGTGCTTCTTTGGCGAAATTGCACTTGGAGCATCAAGCAGCACCACAACTATACCTGGTCACAATTTTGGAGAATGGCAGCCATATAGCGAGGCAACATGCGCAAAAGACGGAACAGTGCGTCGCTACTGCTCAACATGTGGACATTACGAAGAGAGAGTAGTCGCCCCGGCAACAGGAGTACACAACTATATAGGAGAAGCTACATACGCGCTAATAGATGGGAACCTTTGCAGAACACGTGAGTGTGATATATGTGAGAAAAGCGTAACTGTTGAATCGTACACAAACATAGCACAACAATATGCTACTGTTGACCTTGAAGGAAATTTTTATGGCGCAGGTAACGAATCTGCCCTTACCGACGGTAACTTCACATCTCAAGTAGTATCGCCAAAGGGAACGGGTTCAGCCTCAATATATCTATCACTTACTGAACCAAAATATGTAGATGTAATTTATATTGCAACGAACAGCACAGCTGGCTCATATAAGGTGAAGGTTGTTTACTCGGATGGCGAGGAAGCTACACTAAATAAATTTGCAAATGGAAATGCATATTTAGCTCTAGTACTATCTGATATAGTATCTGTTGAAATTTATATGGAAAATCCTATACAAGGATATGACGTATTTACAGAAATTGCACTTTTTACACAAAATACACAAAATTAATAAAGGAAAATGAGCAGACAATTTTGTCTGCTCATTTTTATGTACTATTCTTTTATCGTTCCGTCTTGATTAAATAAAGGAAGCTTTTGTAAATAGATAATGTCATCTCTTTCGATAGCATCACCCTCAGCAAGTATTGCCATTCTGCCACAAACAGTGCCACCTGCGCGCTTAATAAGCGCTTCAAGAGCAGTAAGTGATTCGCCTGTTGAAATAACATCGTCAACAATAAGAATTTTCTTTCCCCTCATCAAATCAGCATCTGCCCCGTCAAGGTAGAGCGTTTGCTCCTTAGCAGTTGTAATTGACTTTACAGTTGAGGAAATAATATTTGTCATATAAAGCTTAGGGCCTTTTCTTGCCAGCATATACTTTTGATTATTGTTAAGTCTTGCCATTTCGTGAATAAGAGGAATACCCTTAGCCTCGGCAGTAATCATATAATCAAATTCGGGAGCCTTCTCAAGCAAAGCGCTTGCACAGGCAGTAGTTAATTCTGGGTCGCCAAAGATAACGAATGCACCAATATAAAGCTCGTCATTTACTCGGCATATAGGCAAGGCTCTTTTTAGCCCTGCAATTTCAATATCATAATATTTCATAAGCACCTATTACTTCTTTTCTATTTTTGTTTTGCCACCCATATAAGGCTGAAGCGCCTTTGGAATATTAATGCTACCGTCAAAATTCATATTGTTTTCAAGGAAGGCAATGAGCATACGTGGTGGAGCCACAACTGTGTTATTAAGAGTATGTGCGAAGTATTTTCCATCCTTTGAGTTAACTCTGATTCTAAGTCTGCGTGCCTGCGCATCGCCAAGATTAGAGCAGGAGCCAACCTCAAAATATTTCTTTTGTCTTGGAGACCAAGCCTCAACGTCAACACTCTTAACCTTAAGGTCAGCAAGGTCGCCTGAGCAACACTCCAAGGTTCTTACAGGAATATCAAGTGTTCTAAATAGGTCAACAGTGTTTTGCCAGAGTCTGTCAAACCAAACAGGGCTTTCCTCGGGCTTACAAACAACAATCATTTCCTGCTTTTCAAATTGGTGAATTCTATAAACACCACGCTCCTCTATACCGTGTGCGCCTTTTTCCTTACGGAAGCAAGGAGAATAAGAGGTAAGCGTTTGTGGGAGATTTTCCTCAGGAATAATAGTGTCGATAAATTTACCTATCATAGAGTGCTCACTTGTACCGATAAGATAAAGGTCCTCGCCCTCTATTTTGTACATCATAGCGTCCATTTCGGCAAAGGACATAACGCCTGTAACAACCTCACTTCTAATCATAAAGGGAGGAATACAGTAGGTAAAGCCTCTGTCTATCATAAAATCGCGTGCGTAGGAAATAATAGAGGAGTGGAGACGTGCAATATCACCCATAAGGTAATAAAATCCGTTACCTGCAACCTTTCTTGCGCTGTCAAGGTCAAGTCCACCAAGATTTTCCATGATTTCAGCGTGATAAGGAATCTCAAAATCGGGAACAAGTGGCTCGCCGTATTTTTGAACCTCAACGTTTTCGCTATCGTCCTTGCCAATTGGCACGCTTGGGTCAATTATATTAGGAATACGCATCATAATATTCTTAATCTTTTCAGAATACTCAGCCTCTAAAACCTCAAGCTCACTAAGACGCTTTGCACCATTAGCAACCTGCAACTTAACAGCCTCTGCCTCCTCGCGCTTGCCTTGACTCATGAGCTTGCCGATTTCCTTAGAAAGACGGTTTCTGTCACCTCTTAAGGTATCAGCCTCAAGCTTGAATTTACGATATTCCTCGTCAAGTGAAATAACCTCATCAACCAAGGGCAGCTTGGAATCCTGGAATTTATTTTTGATATTTTGCTTAACAATATCGGGATTTTCTCTTAAAAATTTTAAATCAATCATTTTTTTGCCTCCAAAAAGACTATATTACTTACGCGTAAATTATAACACTAAAATATATCTGTGTCAAGTAATAAAACCATATTTTTGAGCATATGGTAGTACTAACAAAGAAAACAAGGAGAGAAAATCATGGCAGAAATAAACTCAATAATTCCACAATCCGAAAAGAACCTCACAATACTTAGTCAGGACAACACAATGACACACGATGTAAGCGAGGAATTTTCCTTGCCTGACTATGTACCCGAGGTAAGAAGAGTGCTGATAACAAAGGGCTCTGTTTTGCCCGAGAGCAAATATCTATCAGACGGGCAAGGCGCATCAGCCTTGGAATTTGGTGGAACAGTCGCATATTCACTAATCTACACAGACGAGGAGGGCAAGCTTTGCGCCTTGCCTTTAAGTAGTAGCTATGAGGTAAAAACCCAATTATCCTCGCGCCCCGACAACGTTATGATAGACACCGTGGTTGATTCTGTATCGACAAGAGTAAGCGCGCCAAGAAAGCTAAGCATAAAATCAAGATTAAGGAGTAGAATACTTGGCATTGAAAGAAAGGAGATGAACGAGAATATAACTCCAAAATCAAGCGCCGATGAGCTCTACATAGAAAGAAAAAGCGAAAGCGCAAGCAATCTAAGCCTAAAGGAAGTAAGCATACAAAATGTTAGAATGAGCGACAAATTTGATATGGGGACCTTAAAAGAGGCTCGCCCAATTTGGTGTGATGCTAAAATAATACTAAATGATGTAAAGGCATCAAATAATTCAGTATCTGTAAGGGGTGAGGCAACTGTAAAGTGCCTATGCGATACCGAAAACGGAATAGTCACCTTGACTAAAACAATGCCTGTTGCAGAGGAGCTTGAGGCAGAGGGAGTAACAACAGGCGAAATGGCGCGAGCAAATGGCAGATGCGTTTCGCTCTCCATTTCAAATGAGGAATCCAATAGTGGTGCACAGCTTTTCTTTGACCTAAATTGCGAAATTGAGGGTGAGGTAGCTAAAAACAGCGATGTTTCACTCTTAAATGACTGCTATTCAACGAAATGCCAAAGCGAAAATACCTATAAAACCATAGATATATATTCAGCTTTGAAAACACAAAACGCATCATTTACATCGAGCGAAAGCATGAAGCGTAAAAATAGTGAAATTGTAGAAATTATAGAGCTTTTAGCCGACCCTGTGTATGAAAAAACAGAAATTAAAAACGGAAAAGCGCAAATGCTTGGCACTCTAAATGTAGATATAATAGGCAAAAGCAAGGAGAACGAAAACGCAGAGTGCGAATACTTGAGTGATAGCTATGAAATACCTTTAAAATACGAATGTGACCTTGCAAGGGTGTCTGGCGAAATAATAAACAGATGTGATTTTTCCTTGGGTAATATAAATGCAAGATACGACGCCGACAAATTCTATTGCACAGCCGAGATTTTACCATCATATACAATAATTGAAAAAAAGAAGCTGCAAATCCTTGATTCGTGCGTGTTAAAAAAGGATAAGGAGGTTAAAAACGACGCATCCTGTGTGCGAGTTTACTTCCCAAAGGATTCAGACACATTGTGGGAGGTAGCTAAAAAATACCATACCACAGTAAAAGCAATAGCGGAGCAAAATGACCTTGACATAAATGCTCCATTAAATGCTAAAAACATCATAATATAAAAAAGAAACAGGCTTAAAAGCCTGTTTTTCTTTATAGTATTATTTTGAAAATTCCAAAAGCAATAAGAGTAGTGATTATGCCACTTAAAAGGTTAACCGCCGTGTTATCAATGATTCTGACACCCTTTACAAGTACAGCCCTATTACCACAACAAAGTGGCTTTTCCGTTTGTGCTTGGCACATATTGCATTTATAAAGTGCCTGCACACCCGAGCCAAGGATACTATCAATAATTGTGCCAAGGAAGCTAACCCCTGCAACTATAAGCATAATAGCCCAAGGCATATTATGGTAAGCGCACCAGATTGCAACCGAAACACAAACACCAACTAATGAGGCAATAGTTCCAAAAAGGCTAACTCCACCACTAAGTCCCTTATCTATACGCCTGAAGCGTAAAATATCAATGGGTCTTTTCCTTGAAAGACGACCGACGTCAGAGGCCATGCTATCAGCAAATTCCTCTGCAAGCGCAACGTAAACGCAATATATAAATATTGGCTCCTTAAACGTGTAATAAAGCATTGAAAAGACAAGCGCTACCACACAGTTAGCAAGGATTTGCATCGAACCACGTGTTTCCTTTTTGTAAACCTGATTTGATTTATCACGCTTTTTTCTTGTCAGCTTGGAAACTATTTCTGACAAAACAAAGAGTGACACCGTTAAAACAAGCACCGAGCTTCCTGCGAAAAATGTAGCAAGCGTCATATAGACAAATGATACAAGCGAGGCAGTTAGCGTGAGTGATTTTTTATAAAGGCTTAGGCAAACTATGATAGGCGAAATAAGCACGCAAACCTGTACAGCGATGCTTAAATATCCAAAATGATTTAATGCTACATATCCAAATACACCAAGCTCAATTAGCAAATTGTCCGTTCCCTTCATTCCAAAAAGCTCTAAAACAGAGGTAAGAGCGCCAATTGAGAGAATGAAGAGAGCAGAGTAACCAAGGTCGAGCGCAAAATTGAATATAAGAGCCACTAATGCGCTTACAAGGAATACACTAAGTGTACCAAGCAGGGTTTTGTTTTCGGTGATTTTTGGATTATGCTTTTTAAACATCCTTGCAATAAGTGGGGCGAAGCCATCACCAAGCGCAAGACAATAATATGGAATACCACTAAGCAGGAACAAATCCTTATTACCATAAACTGCAATTATAATTACAATCAGCGTTCCAAGCCCGAAATACATAAGTCCATAGCTACGTTTAGCATCTGTACGCTCGCTTGATGTTGTAATTCCCGTGAAGGCAGTTATAGTTAAAACGATACAGCCTAAAAGATTTACAATAACGATATGTATTGAAGCGCCAAAGAATATAACGCCTATAAGCCACGAAAGAGAGGTTAAAATATGCTGAACCTTTCTTACAACCTCTTTATTCAAGGTGGTTTTCTTGGCTACGATTTCACCCACAACCATCAAAATCAGCATATAGGCGAAGAATATAGTATAACCTAAAGCAATTTTCATACGTATTTTTCCACGATAGGCTCAACCTGCTCAGAAACATTAAAGCATTTAATGATAATACTCTTAACCGTAGGGTTAAGCATATCAAGTTGAGCTCCATTTTCTATAATTTCATCAATTTTTTCTTTGATATGAGAATAAATTTTGCAAAAGCTATAACAGCTTGATTTGTCGGGCGAGGTGATGTCTCCACCGATTAGTGCTTGGTCGGTACAGTCACCACCACAAAGCTCAAAATATTCACAGCTTTCCTTACATTTTCTACGTCTTTGTATGGAGCCACTAAGAAGCTCTATAAACTTAGGACTATTATATACCTCTTCAATTGAGCTCACAGTGTCAATATTTCCAAACACGTATTGCCCAATTACAGGACGTCCACAGTTTGATAAATCGCCATTTGGCGCAATTGAAAGATACTTGCCGTGGCAGGAGCAATTAGAGCAAATTCTAAAGCCACTACCAAGAGCCATTGAAATGTAAGTGGAGAATAGGCGAATGCCAACCCCCTCCCTGTCGTAAAGCCAGTAATCAAAAAGCTCTATAGCCTGTTTTGTAAATTTCTCCGGTGATAGCTTGTCAAGGCTTTTTGCCTCACCCTCGCTAAACATATAGGAGAAGTCAACTGAAATGCCCTTCTGTCTAAAGAACTTATAGTTTTCAATCAAATCGTAGTCGTCATTTGCAACAACAGCCATACAACCAAAATTAAGTCCTTTTTTCTTCATAAGCTCCATAGCATCAAGAGTCTTTTCTGTGCCTTGGCGATAAAGGTCGTTGTTTATTCCATCAAAGGAAACGCCAACCTTTATATCGTATTTTTTAAAGATATCCACCCATTTTTTATCAATGAGAGTGCCATTTGTTTGTATGGAGTTTCTAAAGCGCACCGAGGCAGTATTGGAGATTCTTTTTTCAATTTCCATTACGTCCTCAAAGTATTCGTGCCCACACATAAGTGGCTCGCCACCGTGCCATACGATGCTAATGCTTTGATAGCTGTCCTTCAAAAGGTTAAGTAGCTTTTCAAAGCGCTCGCGAGGAAGAAATTCCTTCGAGTAATGAGTTTCACTATTATAGCAATACTTACAACGCAAATTACAGTCGTAAGTTGTCTTTATAATTACCTCAATATGCTTCATTTCTTCTCCCTCCTTGCGATTTTTTTATTTTCCTTATTTCTTTGACAGTTATTAAATAGCTCTCTGAAATAGTGAAAGGTTACATCCTTGCCGAGCAAAATACCTTGAACGACAGTATTTAGCGCGTAGGAAATAATTTTGTAAAGTGCAACCCATTCCTGTGAGTCGTCTTGAATTTCAAGAAGCAGGGAATGAATTTTATTACTAAGTGACTGATTCTTTGAAAGTAAAAAGTGCCAATTTTTGTTAAAATAGCTATCAATGGTTGGACACTCCCTTTGATAAAATGAGTTAGGTGCGCCCTCCTTTACGTCATCATTGTAATCGCAAAGCATATCAACGTAAAAGGTCCATATGGAAAGATAGTAAATAAGCTCATAGTATGGCTTGTCTATTGGGCAAAGCTGATAAAAGGAATCAGCAGTCATTTTACCGTAAACGTCAAGAATACAGTCAAGCTCGCCGTTGTTTTTTTGAAGCTCGTTTATTTTTTCAGTAGCCTCAAATGCAATTTTAGCAAGCGCGGGCTCCTCGTCCTTAGCTTTTTTTACAGCCTTTTTGTAAAAAAGGTTCATAAAACGCGCACGCATTTTATTACCATCAATTTCATCGTCCCTTATTTTTTCTCCAAAAGCAATAAAAGAAAGAGAAGCGAGCCTGTGACCAAAATTGTCGTCACTAAATTTCCGCATATTCTCTTTCTTTATCCTTTGACAATTAAGCTTCGGTGGAGCAGGCTCCTTCATAAAAAGGTTGATAATCATTGAATAAATGGTAACATCAAAGGTAGTCAGCGCACGAGCTGACTGACCCCCAAGATTCCATAGACAATAACAAAGCCTGCAATAATAAGCATTAAAGGTCTTTAAGTTTTTTCCTGTTAATGGTGCGCTATTTGGTCTAAAGTATCCAAACATAGCTTAGCAGCAGCAACCGTCCTCAACGTCTCTGTGAGAAAATTCAGAATAAGAGTGCTTTGAGGTCTGGGGAGTTTGAGCATTATATTCCTTCATAAGCTCCTCAGCTGTTTTGTTAACAACCTCTTTTTCAATCTTTTTGTTCTTTTCCATGACAATACTCTCCTTGTTTTATATGAAAAATTTATATACCAATTGATTTTTTAGCTTGTATTATCTGCTCCCTTTCACATTCTACAAGCTCAGCTAAGCCAATAGCCCTTTTATTATCTCCAAGCAAGGAGATAGCTCCTTCAAGAATTGAAATACAAATGCTTGTAGCATAAAGCTCAACGGGTGAGATAACCACGCAATTTTCGTGCTCCCTTAAAAACTCTCTGTCAAGTAAAAGCAAGCTATCATAGCCATTATATGAAGAGAGAATAATGTGCGCAAGCTCGTGAGTCATAATAGTGACAAATTTCTTAGTCGAAGCACGGTGCAAAAGTCTTTTTGAAAAATATACGTGCCCATCATCAGTCATATACGCCTTTTCCACGGAATTTTTAAAAAAGTTAACTGAAACAGAAGGGATAACGCCATTATCAAAAAGCTCTAAAAAAAGCTTTTTTACAAGGCGACCACGCATAATAGTAAATCTATCACGCCTTATAAAATCACAAATGATTTTTGAAGCGCATTCAAGCTTAACATCTAAAATTTGCGCCTCGGGATATTGCGTTAGAATATTTTTATAATCCGAAACAGACGAAGGAAAACGCATAAAAATACCTCGCACCTACCGAAAATAAGCACAAAAAAGCAAAAAACACTCGATTTTTTGCTAAAAATGTCAACTATTGATGATTTATTATAACATTTAACGACAAAATAGTCAAGTATTATAAATAAATTTAATTAGATATTATAAGAATTTGAATAAAATGTGTACTACAAAACGTGAAAATATAAAAATTCCCCACAGTGATGTCACTATGGGGAATTGAAATTAAATTAAAGAACCAAGGAAGGAGCAGTGTAAACTCTTGCTGCAAGCTCTTGGTTGAGCATATAAAGACTCTTAGGGTCAGAGCCGAAAAGCTCCATTTTTGTAATCAAATCGTTTGCGTTTGTTTCCTCCTCACCCTGCTCCTTAACGAACCAGTCAAGGAATTGCATAGTACGGAAGTCCTTTGCATTATATGCCTCAGCATAAATATTGTTGATAAGTGAGGTTACATATTCCTCGTGCTCAAGTCCTGCCTTTAAAACGTCCATGTCACAGCTAAATACCTTGTCAGGCTTTGCAATAGCATCAAGAGTAACTACTTGGTTTTCGTTTTGTAGGTATTGATAGAAAAGCATTGCGTGGTCGCGCTCCTCTTGCGCTTGAATCATATACCAGTTTGCAAATCCGTCAAGACCTCTTTTTTCAAAATAATTTGAAAAGTCAAGATAGAGATAAGCGGAGTAAAGCTCCTTGTTTATTTGTTGATTTAATAGCTCGTGTACCTTTTGATTCATCATAATAATTCTCCTTTAATTAAATGTCTGTTTTCCAAAGACCGTGAAGGTTGCAATAAGCATAAGCGGCTATAGGCGTTTCATCTGCGAGAGCAAATGTAATAACAGGGGGCTTGCCAATCTCAAGGCATTTTCGCTGACCACCCTTGTCGGTTTGAAGATATACCCAAAGAATGCTGTGCTCGGACACCATAGGATGCTCAATTGAGCCGATAGCGACAGTAACTATGTTATCATCAATTTTTACAATGGGAAGATGCTTTTCGTGGCTTGCCTCGATAGTGCCTGGCTCAAGCTTTGTCATTTTCTGACCGCAGCACATCATTGGCACACCTGCATCGTTTATCATGCCTATCAAATTGCCACAATGCTCGCAAATGTAAAATTTGTTGTTATCACACATACTAAAATACCTCCAATTTTATTGTATTTATATTGTAGCATAAAAAATAAAATTTTTCAATGTAATTTTTTAACCAAAAAGGATAGTGTAATATAGTAAATAAAAAGCCTTGCCAACTAAGTGTTAGCAAGACCTTTTAATTAAATATAAAATCTTATATTATTCACCAACAATTTCTTGTATTTCCTTTACGTCAACATCACGTAAGGCTTTGCCTTGCTTTACCGAGAGGGCAGCGGCTACACCTGCCGCCTCGCCAAGTGCGATGCACACCGACATAATTCTAAAATTAGAATGAGCAAGATGTGAGCCACTTATGTTTCTGCCTGATAGCAAAAGACCCTCAATAGTCTTTGGCAACAAGCATCCGTAAGGAATGGTATAGTCATTATTTTGCTTCCAGCCATGCTGAACACCAGTCTTATCAAGGCTAGCTCCTGTAAGATTATGAACGTCGAAATTGAACCAAGCTCTTCTTACAACCCAGTTATCGTGGAATTTTGCCTCTAAAATATCGTCCTTGCTCAAAGACTCTATTCCCTCAAAATGACGTGTTTCGCGAATGCCAATTAGGGAGGCTGTGCTCATCAGCCAGCAATTTTCATATCCTGGCACATATTCCTTCAAAAACTTAATGATAGGAAGAATTTGTGAACGGCAAATCATAACACCCTTTGATAAGCTTTCAGCATCTGTGCCATCAATTTCTATGGCGTTTGTCATATTACAGCATACAGTATCAGGTGTTGGTTGAGTATATAGGAGCACGTGTCCTGCTGGGAAGGGAAGAAGCTCCTTTGCTAAAGCCTGAAGCTCACCCTTAGGAGTATCAACGGTAGTCTCAAAGGATGGTGGAAATACAGCTCTTTTGTAGTCAACACCACATATTTTGAACATAATTGTACAGGGCTGCATTCTACCATCTGACTCGCGACCCTTAAAATAAGGCACGCCAGCAGATGCAGCAACATCACCATCACCCGTTGAATCAACAACGCGCTTAGCCTTAATAAAGCCACGACCACTTTTGTTTTCAACTATAACGCCAATTATAGAGCCGTTTTCAACTACTGCCTTACAAACGTGTGTGTAGTATAAAACCCTTATATTTTCCTTTAAAAACATTTCATCAAGTACGATTTTTTGTACGTCGTGGTATATAGCATCCTTGCCACACCAATTTGGGTGATGCCAGCCAGCGTCTTGAGCTTTTTCGTAGGTTAAGTCGAAAATTTCTTGCATAACTTTGCTTGATGAGCGTCCACCCCAGTGTGACATCATACCTGCTGTCGCAATTCCACCAAGGCAATCCATAGCCTCAACAACCATAACGGATACACCCTCGCGCGCAGCTCTTATAGCAGCTCCTATGCCTGCTGGACCTCCACCACAAACTAAAACGTCAACATCAGCGATAACTGGAATTTGATTTGATTCTTCTATGTATTTAGTCATAAAAAAGCTCCTCACTTTAAATATACTGTGCAAATACTTGCTTTCGTATTATTTTACAACTGCTGGATGAGACATTTTTAACTTTCCTGTGTAAAGAGCGAGTAGGAAATAATAGTTATCTGCAAGGTAATTATAGCCACAGGGTACGCCATTTTTTGTACGCCAGTCAACACTACGTACATATCCAGGCATAAGTCCTGAGTGCGTAAAATCGTTTTCGTAGGTGTTTAATATAGTCTCGAAAATCTTGTCAGCCTCATTTTCAAGTCCAACCTTGTACATAGAGGTTAAGAAGTGGAAGCCATTCATACCACTTAATCCACCATTTTCGTATTGACCCCAGTCACTCATACAGGGCCAGTCGATTGTATCAGATGGAGCAACAGGCTTAACATTTCCAGGAATTCCAAAGCGCAAATCTCCATAGCCCTCCTTTTTCATCTCGTCAAGAAGGAGAAGGAGCATGCGTCTGCCCTCGGCTTCGGGTATTAAGCCCTCGTTAATTCCCATAGAAACAGCAAATGTGAACATATAGTCGTGGTGCTTACCATTTCTGCTTATCCAGCCTGACATAAGAGTAGATTCGGGATTATAAAAGGTATTAAAGAAGATTTTGTCAAATTTTTCAAGCTGCTCTTGGTATTTTTTTGCTTGGGAGTGTCGATTAAGTGAGCATAATAGCTCGGATAGCTCACGTAGAGCACGATGGCAAAGATAGTTAAAATATATATCCTTATGACCAAATGCGAAGTTATCCCACCAGTTGCCTTGTTGTCCAAACTCTGTCGGCTGTCCCATGTAATCGCCAGGGAAGGGAGATTCAAAAATTCCATCACCATCAATATCGCGTGACATAAGATAATCAGCAGCCTTTATAGCATAGGGGAGTAGCTTTTTTGCAAGCGGTAAATTCCATTTTGCTATTCCTGTTAAGGAAATTATAGCGCTTGGGGTTGAATCTACTGCACAGCCAAAGCCCTTTTCCTTTTCTTTTTTATAGAATGAAACGCTAACCTCACCGTCATACGCCTGAGACTGTTTAAAGCTTCGTTCAATTTGTCTCTCAAATGCACGGCGAATCATTTTAAATTGCTCATCATCCTCGTTAACCATCTGTAAAACGTCGGACTTAAGATGCATGCTTATGTGGGCAGTACCGTGAAAATAGATATTATCACCCATATCAAAAAGCTCTCTGTTCAAGGCAAAGGAGTTGAGCCAGTTGCGCTTAACACCGTTATACTTATCGCTATTTTCCCCTGGGAATTTTGGATAGCATTCCTCCATAACCTTAAATGTCAAATCTGCCTTTTCAAGAGGCTTATTAGATTTAAAGGTAAGGAATGAGCGACCAAAATGCAAGGAATGCATTCTGTTATGATTAAAGCTATAGTTTTTAAAGCCTAAGTCGAGACCTGTAAATTCGCTTGATAGCTCAAGCTCCTCTTCGCAGAAAACGTCGCCTGACGTGGATGAAATCTCAAGTCTTCCAAAGTCGGGGAAGTGTATAATTAATGGAAGAGAATATCTGCTTTTAAAAATAACTAATGGGTTCTTGCTCTTTAATTGCTGTGGCTTGTTTTTTGTCCAAATAGTTGGTGGAGCTGTCTTTATTGCAAGGCTCATTGATAAAATGTCCTTATTTTTAATACCCTCAAAGCTATAAACAAAGCTCTTGTCATCATTAAAGCTTGCAGTATAGCCGTGACCGTTATTATCCTTGAAAATAAATTTATTATCAGTAATTTCGCATGTAGCTGGCTTAGCCTTTTTAAACAGGGAAGCAACTGCACCAACTCTTGGAAGCAAGAGATTAAAGGTAGTGTGTCTGTCGCGTATGCGTCCTCCCGATTCAATTCCTAAAAAGGCGAGGGCGCCTGTTTCCTTGTTAAAGGTAGCAGAGAGGAAGCTACTGTCAAACGATGCAAATCTTTCGTGCTTGTTTTCAATCATAATTATACTCCTTAGCATTATATAGGCTCTTTTTAAAAGCCTTCATTTATAATCCTAATATCATTATAATATAAATGTTTTTACAATACAATTGCTTTTTTTATCAAAATACATTGTATTTCTCGTCATAAAGAGTTAGAAATACAATAAAAAAGCTCCCATTAACAAATAATGGCGAAAAACAAATAAAAAATAAAGAAAAGCCATATTTTACGGAACGAAAAAACATTTTATTTAGGTAAGAAGTTATCTCTAATATTACTTGACACTAAGTATCAAATGTGCTAAACTACACTTGTAATATTTTTTTTACGAGGTAATTATGGATATTAAAAAGCTTTTACAAAAAATGACACTTGAACAAAAGATTGCGCAGCTTTGCCAATTCAGCGCAAGATGCTTAGTCGCTGACGAGACAGGAGAGCTGACAGGACCTGCTAAGGACCTTAATTTGAGTATGAAGGATATTGCTTGTTGTGGCTCGACACTAACATTTGCAGATGCAAATAGTATGATAGCAATTCAAAAAAAGCATATGGAGCTCGACCCAAATAAGATACCACTTCTTTTTATGCACGACGTAATTCACGGATATCGTACCATATATCCTATTCAGCTCGCTCTTGGTGCAAGCTGGGATGCTGATATAGTAAAAAAATGCTCACGTATGTCAGCACGTGAATCTGCGGCAGGTGGTGTACACGTTACATTTGCGCCAATGGTTGACCTTGTTCGCGATGCGCGCTGGGGAAGATGTATGGAGAGCTGTGGAGAGGACCCATATCTTAATTCCGTAATGGCTCGCGCTCAGGTGGAGGGCTACCAAGGCAACCTTGATAGTGATGAGGATATTTGCGCTTGCGTAAAGCACTTTGCAGCATATGGCGCAGCAGAGAGCGGAAAAGATTATAATACAGTAGATATGAGCGAATATAATTTAAGAGAAAATTATCTTTGCGCATACAAGAGCGCAGTTGAGGCTGGCGCTCAAATGATAATGGCTTCCTTTAATACTATAAATGGCGTTCCCTCAATAGCAAATAAATGGCTTTTGAAGGATGTGTTAAGAGACGAATGGGGCTTTGACAAGCCAATAATTTCGGACTATAGTGCTTTTGCAGAGCTTGTTAATCACGGATATTGCTCTGATGAAAAGGAATGTGCGAAAGCAGCGCTTGATGCAACTGCTGATATTGAAATGATGTCAGTCTGCTACTTAAGAAATCTAACCTCACTTCTTGAGGAGGGCAGGATTAAGGAAGAGCAGATTGATGAATGTGTGCTTAGAATCCTTGAGCTTAAGGATAAGCTTGGACTTTTTGAAAATCCATATCGTGGTGCAAATCCAGAAAAGGAAAAGGCACTTGCTCTTTGTCCAGAGCACAGGGCAATTGCAAGAGAAGCAGCACAAAAGTGTGCAGTTCTTCTTAAAAATGATAATATTTTGCCATTGAATAAAAATACCAAAAATATTGCAGTAATAGGTCCATGGTCAGATGTTGGAATGCTTGGTGAGTGGCCAGCTCATGGTGAGCCAAGCGAAACTGTAACCGTAATTGAGGGTGTTAAAAATGCTCTTAATAACGCAAACGTTACAATGGCAAAGGGCTGCAACGGGGTGCTTAATGAGCTTCCGGATGATGAGCTTATAAACGAGGCTGTATGCGCAGCTGAAAAGGCAGATGCAGTAATTCTTTGCATAGGCGAGCACTCAAAGCAAAGTGGAGAAGCGCACTCAAGAGCAGACATAACTCTTTCACCTGCTCAAATAAAGCTCGTAAAAGAGGTATGCGCCGTAAATAAAAACTCTGTGTGCGTGCTTTTCTGTGGCAGACCAATTGTTTTAACTGATATTATCGACACAGTACCTGCTATTTTTGTTGCTTGGCAACCAGGTACAGAGGCAGGAAATGCAGTAGCTGACCTTATATTTGGCGATGTAAACTTCGAGGGCAGACTCCCAATGACCTTCCCGCTTCATTTAGGTCAAGTTCCAATATATTATAACCAAATGAACACAGGAAGACCTAAGCTTGTACCAAATCAAATTTTCACAAGTGGTTACATAGATTATCCAAACGACCCACTTTTCCCATTTGGATATGGTTTGTCTTATACAAGCTTTGAAATTTCAAGCCCTGTATTGAGCAAGACCCAAATGAACAAGGGTGACAAGGTTGTAGTAAGCGCAAGGGTGAAAAACACGGGGGCAGTGGCTGGAAAAACAGTTGTTCAGCTTTACATTCGTGATCTTTTTGCATCTCGCACAAGACCCGTAAAGGAGCTTAAGGGCTTTGAAAAGGTGTATCTTGAGCCAGGTGAGGAAAAGGAGGTATCCTTTGAAATTACCGAAAAGGAGCTTGCATTCCATACTGCAAGTGGAAAATTTGAGGCAGAAGCAGGAGATTTCCATATCTTCGTCGCTCTTGATAGCACATCAAAGGACCTTGTAACTCTTACTCTTAAATAATTTAAGGCTCACTCGCAAGAGAAGATAAAATTTTTGACGATAAGGCGCTTATGGTAAAGAACCAAAGCTAATAAATTCAAAGCCTACATTGAAAAATACTCCTTCGCCCTAAGCGAAACCGACCTTGAAAAATAAAACTTCTTACAGAAAAATATCTCTAAGAGTATAAAAATCATGAAAATACACCTAACCAAGCAGAGAAAAGCAAGGTTAGGTGTATTTTTGCAAAAGCATGAAAAAAGCTCAACCACGTGTATGATTTTAACACCACCACGCTAATATGCAACCCCAAAATTTGCAACCATGTGTCTGAAAAGATGTATTATTTCACAAAAAAAGGAAATAATAGTGTTGAAATATAATTTTAGGAGGTAGTTATGTTTAAACACGAAAAACAGTTATTCCATCCCGTAGAGGTAGAAAGACCCAACCCACAATATGCCGCACTTTTACAGGAGCAGCTTGGAGGAGGAAATGGAGAATTAAAGGCAGCAATGCAATATATGTCTCAAAGCTTCCGTATTAAAGACCCAGAAATCAAGGATTTGTTTCTTGATATAGCAGCCGAGGAGCTTGGTCATATGGAAATGATAGCTCAAACTATCAACCTACTAAACGGACACGATGTAGATGCTAATGCAGTAAAAGCAGGCGAAATACAAACACATGTGCTTATTGGCTTGAACCCTGGTCTTATAAACGCATCGGGCTATTCATGGACAGGCGACTATGTAACTGTTACAGGAGATTTGTGTGCAGACTTGCTTTCCAATATCGCATCCGAGCAAAGAGCAAAGGTCGTATACGAATACCTGTATAGACAAATTGAGGATAAAAAGGTAAGAGAAACAATAGATTTTCTCCTCAACCGCGAGGAAGCGCATAACCAAATGTTCCGAGATGCCTTCAATAAGGTTCAGGAAACAGGCTCAAATAGGGATTTTGGAACAACCAAAGCCGCCAAAATGTATTTTTCAATGTCCAACCCCGGTCCCAACGCCTTTGCAAATGGCGATACCCACGCCCCATCCTTCAAATAAACCCAAAGCACCATCAGTTGATGGTGCTTTTTTGGTCGCAATGAGCCAACCCCAGTTGAACACCATTGCAAAAGTGTCATAAATGCTTGTGGCAAAAGGAGCTTTGGACTTTTTTGTGAGTCGAAAATTTTGAGAAAATGTAAAATCGCATACCAAAAGGACCTCAAAAATATCACTTTTTGAAATTTGAGATTGAAAATATAACGCCGTAATTTTAGGATATTATGTGGTTTGAAAACAAAAATTATTTGTAGTCTTAAAAGGTGATAAAAGATTCAAACATGTGAGCGAGTCGAAGTGGTCAACGCTTTTTAATCAAAATAAAAAGTATTAAAATTTTGATTATATTGATTTTGTAATTAACTTATGATAAAATAAAAGATAAGTAAAGTTCAACAACATAAACGGAGGATTGTATGAAAAAGGTGCTAAAATCAACAATAATTATTTTAACGATAATTTTATCATTATGTTTTGTTGCATGTGGTTCAAAAGTGGAGTTTAAAGTTAATTTTATTGTTGATGGCGAAATATATTCAACCATCAATACAAACGGAAATGAAGTGGTTTCAATTCCTCAAAATCCTACAAAAAATGGATATACCTTTGATGGATGGTTTTGGGATGAGGGAACATGGAAAAGACCATTTACAGCTAATTCTTTGCTCAATGAACCACTTTCAAGCGATATGAGCGTTTATGCAAAATGGACTGAAATCAATGTTGAGCCAGAAGAGCTGAATACCGATATTAGTTCGTCTGTTCTTGAAGTGAGCGGTGAAAAAGCGACAGCGACAGTTCCGAATGCAACAACTACATTTTCATTTTTGAACGATATTAAGGTTTCTGATGGAGCATCATATATTCTTGCAAATGATATTGAGTGTAAAAACGTTATTGCCAGTAAGACGGTTGCTCTTGAAGAAGGCGATAATACATATTATTTGCTTGTAACCAATGGTAATGCTCAAAAGCTTTATACTATTACAATTCGTCGCCGTCCAATTTATACTGTTGAATTCAATACAAATGGCGGAACAAAAGTAGAAACCCTGCATATTGAAGAAGATAGTACAATTGAAATGCAACAAACTTCAAAAACAGGATATTCATTCAATTATTGGTCTGTTAATAATAGTCAAATTGAATTTCCATATCAAGTAAAAAAGGACGAAATCGTTGTTGCAAATTGGAGTGTTATTTCATATACCATTGAATATGAATTGAATAACGGAACAAACAATGATGAAAATGTAAGCAATTATACTATTGAGCAAACTGTTGAACTAAAAAATCCTACAAGAGATTACTATCGTTTTGATGGTTGGTATGAATCTGAAAACCTTGAAGGAGCATCTGTTTCTAAAATTGCACGAGGAACAACAGGGAATAAAACCTTCTATGCAAAATGGACTCCTATTCAATATGAAATCGAATACAAACTTAATGGCGGAACAAATAATGAAAGCACTGTATTTTCCTATAATACAGAACAAGAAACCACATTGAAAAATCCAACAAGAGCTGGTTATGCTTTCTTGGGTTGGTTTACAAACGAGAATTTTGAAGACTCTGCTGTAGAAAAAATAGTTCTCGGTTCAGGTGGAAATAAGAAATTTTATGCAAAATGGCAAGCTTGTGAAAATAAACTTGTATTTGACGGAAATGGTTCAACAAGCGGTTCAATGATTGATATGATTATTGATACTGATGAAATGAAAACTCTTTCAAATAACACTTTTGAAAAAGCTGGTTATACATTTAAAGGTTGGTCAACAACTGCCAATGGTAGTGTAGAATTTGTTGATGGTGCAAGTTATACTATGGGAACAAATAGAACTTATACTCTTTATGCAGTATGGGAAGCCAACAACAACACTCTCGTTTTTGATGCAAATGGTGGTATTGGTTCTATGTTCGATGTTGTTATCGCTACTGACACAAGCACGAATTTGACATCTAATATCTTTACAAGAGAGGGCTATACTTTCGCGGGATGGTCAACAGCTGCAAATGGTAGTGTAGAATTTCTTGATGGTGCAAGCTATACTATGGGAACAAATAGCACTTATACTCTTTATGCGGTGTGGGAGATTAACAAATATAAAATAGAATATATTTTGAACAATGGGATTAACTCCGTTGACAATGTAACAGAATTTACAATCTTAGATTTGCCAGTCAAATTAAATTCTCCAACGAGAGAATATGCGGAATTCACGGGATGGTATACGGAATCAAACTATACAACAAAGATATTAGAAATTAACGAGTTAAAAAACATTACTGTATATGCTGAATGGACAGGGTTAGAATTTACAGAATATGACACTTATGTAGCGGTAACGGGATATTATGGGAATATGGTAACTATAAATATTCCCGAAATGTATAATGGCAAACCAGTAACAACTATTGAAGAAAAGGCTTTTGATGATTTAGATGCTACACGTTTTCTAAGTATTGTTATTCCTTCAACAATTACGACTATTGAAGACTCAACATTTCTATATACTGAAAATTTGGTTGAAATTTACAATTTAAGTAATTTAAATATAGCGATAGGATATGGAAATACCGACTATGGTAGAGTGGGTGAACATGCGAAAATCATACATACATCTTTGAATGAGTCAAGTATAGTTACCTATATTGATGACTTTGTATTTATTGAATTGAATTCTAAGCATTATTTAGCTTCATATCTTGGAAAAGATGAAAATGCAATTCTTCCAGAAAATTATGATGGAGAATCTTATTCAATATATAAATATGCATTCCAACGTAACAATTTCCAATCTGTAACTATTCCTTATATGGTTGAGGAAATTGGCATTTATGCGTTCAGGTTTAATAGTAATTTGAAACAAGTAACCTTAAGTGAAGGTCTGAAAGCGATTGGTTATAACGCCTTTGCTCATTGTGAAAACCTTGAAACAATAAAAATCCCTAGTACGGTAGTTAGAATGGGTTCTGATGCTTTTGAAGGATGCGATAATCTTATAACTGTCAAAGATAAAATACAATATGTTGATACTTGGGTTGTAGGTTGTGAAGATGGAGTTGAAAATGCTATTGTATCTGAAGGTACTCTAGGCATTGCTCAAAATTCATTTAAAAATTGCATTACATTGAAATCTGTAAAAGTTCCCAATAGTGTTACAAGCATTTGTTCTAGTGCTTTTTATGATGCTACAAACCTTGAAAGTATAGAGCTTGGCGAAAATGTTGCATATATGGGAGAATATGTTTTCGGCAATTGCAAGAACTTTAAAATATATTGTGGAGCCCCAGAAAAGCCAGCAGAATGGGACTATTATTGGAACAACGGCGCAAGTGGTTATTTCATTTTTTGGGGATATGCAGGAGAAAAAGGTGTAACTGAAAGTGGACTAGAGTGGGCTTCTACAAAAGAAGGCATTGTAATCTATGCACTTAATAACGCAATAAAATGCCTTGAAATCCCAGAGCAAATTGATGGAAAACCTGTTGTTGGAATATATGAAAAGGCATTTCAAAATAATACTTCGTTGGCTAGTGTTAAATTATCAAATACTATAACCTTTATTGGTGAATATGCTTTTGCGTATTGTAGCAATCTTAAAACTATTACTGATGGAAATGGTTTACAAGTCATAGGAGACTATGCATTTAGAGATTGTGCTTTATTAGAAACAATGTTAGTTCCGAATAGCACACAAACAGTTGGTTATTCAGCTTTCTATGGTTGTATATCTTTAATTTATAACAATTATGACAATGCGTGTTATATAGGAAATGATGAAAATCCTTATCTAATACTAATGAAGGCAAAGGACACAGATATTACATCTTGTGAAATACACGAGAAAACGAAATTTATATATGATTCAGCTTTCAATGGCTGTTCTGCTATTGTTTCCATAACGGTTCCTGATAGTGTTATATCGATTGGAAATTCTGCATTTTATGAGTGTTCAAATTTGAGTAATGTTGAATTGTCTAAAAATTTAATAAAAATAGGTGGAAGTGCGTTTTATTCTTGTTTCTACCTAAAAAACGTGATAATACCAAAAAGTGTTGAAGCGGTTGGCTATAATGCGTTTTTTGTTGGTTCTGGACCAATATACTGCGAAGCGGAAAGCAAACCGAGTGGTTGGAACTCAAATTGGTATTTAGGAAACCCATCTATAGTTTGGGGATATAAAACAAATTAAAAATAATAGCCGAGCAAATGTTCGGCTATTATTCTTAAAAGGAAGGAAAATATGACAAAATATGAAATATTAACAACACTAATATCAAGTGTATCCATATTGGTCGCTGTTGGTAGTTTGATTTGGAATATAATTAATTCAATAAAGAATCGTAAGTTACAAAAAGAAATTGCTTCTATGAATGGAAAAATAGAAAAAAGCAATTATGTCAGTAAAGTGGTTTTTGATACGATTTTTCTGCAATTTCAAAAAATCTCAAAATCGTTGTTTGAGAATTATAACAACGCAGCGGTACGATTGTTTCCAATATTAGAACAAACTATATGTATGATACCTGACAAAGAAGGAAAAATCAAAAAAATGCTTGAATTTCATGGTAAAAGTCAAAACGACTTGAATGAACTAATAAGTATTACGCAAGTGAATCGTTTTATGTTGACAGAAGCGATGGTGAATAAATTAGAGACCTTCGAGAATTTAATGAAACAAATCATAGATGGCTATGAAAATAAAATGCGAGATGTTAGCACTGGTTCATTATATGAATATGTTTCACGAGAAGATGAAAGGGAGTTAACGGAAAAAGCAAATGAGACTATGAAAATTTTCAAAGATGTAGAGGCGCTTTTTGAAGACTACATAGAATCCTTACAAATAATCTCGTAAATTTTAATCATTATCACAATAAATCAAATAAAGTACGAACAATAGCATAAATGCAAAAGAGCCACTCAACCGAGTGGCTCTTTTAATGTAAAACAAAAATGACTAAGCCGGCACCACGATCCCGTGTGTTCAACTTAGTCATAGGTGGTCGAAGTGTAGAGATTCGAACTCTAGGCCTCCAGTTCCCGAACAAATACGCCATCGTTTTTTGACTACTTTTGTTGACTTTTTGGTGCTTTTTAGTCCGAAAACGGTGCTTTACGATGCTCTCGTTCGCACTGTTTCCACGTAGTCCGAAGCCGTAGATGGTCAAAGATGTGGTCAAGCCGAATTCTCATCCCAAAAACCGAGCCGCGATTATAGCAAACTCATACCGTCAGGTGACTAAACGGTTCACCCCGTGTCGAGTTTTTTCTTCTGCCGTTAGTATACCATACTTCTTAAAAACTGTCAACCCCTATC
>JAGBEE010000027.1 GCA_017937135.1 Clostridia bacterium
AACTATCTTATAATATATGTTTACGACGAAGCAGGCTCGCCAATAGGAATGTTATGTAGGACAACATCTTTACCGGAAAATATGGTACATAAGTATTTCTTTACAAAAAATCTACAAGGTGATATAATAGGTATAGTAAATAATAGTAGTTATAGTGGTATAGCTCAATATAACCCATTCCGTTATCGTGGATATTATTTCGACGAGGAGAGTGGCTATTATTATCTCAATAGTAGATACTACGATCCACAAACAAAACGCTTCCTAAATTCTAACGATATAGGCGTAATTACAGCCACTCCCGAGGGTTTAACCGATAAAAATCTATATGCCTACTGTGATAATAACCCAGTAATGCGTAGCGATACAGGCGGCGAGTTCTGGAATTGGATCGTTGGTGCAGTGGTAGGTGCTGTTGTAGGTTTTGTAGGACAAGTTATTAGTGATGTAATTACAAGTGCGATAAATGGCGAGATAACAATTAGTAATTGGCAGACATATACTGGAGCAGTAGTAGGTGGAGCGGTTGGTGGAGCGATATTGTGAGGAACTGGAAATGTAGCTGCTGCAAACGCCGCTTCGGGATTTGTTACCACTGGTCTGGGGCAAACATTAGAAAAATTAACCATTGACAATTATGACAAATCATGGGCAGAAATTGGAATTAATGCTGTTGCGGATGGAGCAATCAGTTATGGTTTAGGTAAAATACCCATTGCAAAAGGAATAACTAATGGTAGAAATAGCATGTCTGCTGTTTATCGTTCTGGGTTAACAAAGTTAAGAAATGGCACAGCATCAAGAATGAGTGCGAAAGTAATAGTGAAAGGACTGACGGCTGGGCTTGTTGGCAGTTTACCTATGGATATGTATTATGGTATAAAACAGCATGCATATGACAGAACAATGAATCTAATTAAGAGGATTTCAACAATATGAATTTTTTTGTACTGAATACAAACTTAAAAACATACACATACCCCATTATTAAAATTATTGTGTTTACAATGATTGCATTGATTGCTATTTTTAGAAATAGAATATTTAATATAACTAGTGACATTTTAAATATTTTTGTCTCTGTGTTTTCGGTTATATTATGTATTTTATGCGTATATTTAATTTATATTTCTGTGGCAGAGATTGTGCATGTATATGATGTGAGGACAGAGGAAATAGAAATTCAACAAATTGAAGATATTAATATTAAAGAATTTTCATTTGATGAAATTATGGATTTAGTTAAAAAAAATGATATTATTGAAATTAAAGTATTTTCAGAAAATCAAGTGATAAAAATAGGATCTTCATCTGATTATAATTATTCTAAAAATGTATATTTTAATAAAGAATATTTTATTAATCAAAGTAGTTATAAAAGTTTTGAGGAGTTCTACTCTGAACTTATTAAGTACAGTACTAAAGGAAAGATATATGTGATGTCTATTGACGATATACCACAATGAAGACACGAGAAGACAGGGGACGGGGGACTGTCTTGAATAAGTAAAGTCAGCCATTCGTGCTAATCTACAAAGACACACCACCGTCCCCTGTCCAGAAATATCAATAACTACATCTGAGACCTTTAATGGAATATTTAATTGGTTGAATCCAAGGAGCTTAAGTTAAATGATTAGTGGAATATGGGAATGGTCTTTCAAAGGAAACGATGATAAGATCCATGTTATAAAGCTAGATAACAGCAAGGATGAACGATTGATTTATCTAGATAATGTACATATAGAAACAATACCATCAAAATTACGTAATTACTTTAATTTTGAATACAAATTTAATGCAGCTGGCAAAGAGTGCATCATTGTAAATTCTGCTTTGGATAACGTAAATAGAAAACCACCTAAATTAGCAATAGATGGTATGTATATAAATAAAGGAACAAAATATTTCCCTGTTCCACCTATGACAATTTATGGCTATGTTTATAGTTGTATTGCTTATATATTACTTCTACCGACGGTATTTATTTCTTTAATGTATTTTAAATTTGAATATATTACTACAATAGTAATGCCTTGGTTTATGTGTATAATGATTAGAAAATTTTCTAATATACCGATAATATTTAATGTTTCTAATTTTTTTAAACATGTCATAAGAATATTGTTTTTAACACTATTTTTAGGAGTAATCGCTTATGCATTATATTGTGTCATTTCAGAAAACATTATGATTTCATGAAGACAGATGACAGGAATTATCATAAATAATTTCAATTAACCGTCCACTGCCCATACAAAGACACACCACCGCCTCTGTCTATATTTCTGATGTATATGATTATTTTAATGGATAGGATTATGTATGAAAAGAGTCTTAAAAAATATATTTATATTTTCTATATACATTAGTGGTTTTATAATCACGTGTATAGTTTATAAAAAAAGTCAATTTTTTTACATTTCAGCATTGTCGTTTTTTATTCTTGTGTTTCTAAGATGCCAATTTTTAACGGCTTTAAAACCAATGGGCTTTTTTAGTGGAAGAAATAGAGTAAAAAAATCATATGAAAAAAGAGGAGACCTTGCAGGCTACAAAAAAAGAGTAGAAAAAGCTGAACAGGTTTTTAGAATAATCGCAAGCGCGTCCATATTTCTTGGCATAATTCACTATGTAATACTTTTATACGCATAGATAGTAAGACAGGTGATGGTTAATTGTCACAAATAATTCAATTAACCGTCCCCTGCCCATACAAAGACACACCACCGCCTCTTGTCAACATAAAATATAATTGGTAATTGGGAGAACTAAATGAATAATGTTTGAATGTACATATAACGAAAATGGCATTTTGAAAACAGTAAAATATAAAGATAGTTATGTGAAAAATACCCTACAAAAAGTATTGCTTTTGTATTTTTTAATGCTGATAATAGTACTGACATCCTTGATATTATATTTTAAGATAAATATTAGTATATATATATCAATTTCTTGTTCGGTCTTATTTATATTGGGAGGGTATGGTCTTTGGATGATGTATTCATCACAAAAAAGATTTTCCTTAACCTTTGACGAGGAACAAATACACATTAAAAATTGCAAAAAAATATTTACTATATCATATTCAAGTATAAAAACTTATGGCTTTTTACATAGAGTTGGTTCGCTTAGACTTAGTAGTATAATGATAATGAATACGCGAACAGCAGAAGAGGATTCTAAGAGCCAAAGTACAGTTTTTTTTTCAATAAATAAAAATGATGACTTTTGTGAATTGACAAGAAAAATTAACAGAAGTGTTGCAACAAACCACGGTATATATAAAAAAAGCATATTTTATATTTCAGATTATATAGCTTCGCCTGTGTTGGGTCAGTGTGTTAAAGCAATAAAATATTATACTCAAAAATATTCCCCCGAAGTTATTAATATGGATAGAAAAGAATTAAGAAATAAAGATAAGAAAGGTTGAGTTATCTGAAGTGAAGATAGGGGACGGGGGACTGTCTTGAATAAGTAAAGTCTACCATCTCCACTAACCTATGACGGTATAGGCAACCCATTATCGTATTACAACGGACAAAGCTATATCTTTACATGGCAAGAGGGAAGAGAATTAAACAGCAAAAACCGAGGCGAAACGCCTCGGTTTTCTTTATTAACCCTCGCTCTTTAAGCTTGGTAAAGCATATTTCTTTAAGTAACCCTCATAAAGGTTCTTGTATTCTGGATAGGCTTCCTTCATCTCCTTAACAAATTCGTGAAGGTCAAGTCTGTTTTGAGCAGTATCAATTACACACGCAGCAATATTTGAGCAGTGGTCGGAAACTCTTTCAAGATTTGTAAGAATATCAGACCATATAAAGCCAGCTTCAATAGTACAGTTGCCCTGCTGCAAGCGATAAATATGTCGTGTTCTTAATTGCTCCTTTAATTTGTCAATTACCTGTTCAAGTGGCTCTATCATATATGCGTGCTCAATATTAGCATCAATAAAGGCGCTAAGTGAAAGCGAAACTATTTCTCGAACACTATCAAGCATAACCTTAACCTCGCTCTTTGCCTCGTCAGACAGATCAATGCCCTTATCAAGCATTTCCTCTTTAGATTCAATAAGGTTAACAGCATGGTCGGAAATTCTTTCAAAATCTCCTATTATCTTTAAATATTTAGCAGCCTCATCACTTGCGCTATCTCCAATTTGACGCGAGCTTAGCTTTACAAGATAGGTACCAATAGCGTCCTCGTAATTGTCGGTTTTATCCTCAATATCACGTATTTTCTGAGCCTTTTCCTTGGAATAATCAAAGAAAGCATCCAAGCTATCATATAGTGCACCTGAAGCATCCTGAGCCATTGTAACTGTTGCATCGTGGCAAACGCCGAGAGCAACAGCAGGAGTAGCTAATAAGCGCTCGTCAAGCTTAGGTTCTGGTTCAACCTCAGCCTCTGGCTTAATAAGCTTATAAGCAAGCTTTTCGAGTAGAGATGAGGCAGGAAGTAGCACAGCAGTACAAACAACATTGAATATAGTGTGCATAATAGCGATGTTCATTTCGTTAGCACCACTATTAAAGAATGGAATGTCAACAATAGCACGCACTATACAGAAAATAGCGAGCATAATCACTGTACCTATAATGTTAAAGGACAAGTGAACAATGGCTGCACGCTTTCCGTTTTTGTTAGCTCCTGCAGAGGAAAGAAGAGCAGTAACACAAGTGCCGATATTTTGACCCATGATAATTGGGAAGGCAGCACCTGTTGTAATCATACCGGTTGTTGAAAGTGCTTGTAAAATACCGACTGACGCAGAGCTTGACTGAATGATAGCAGTGAGCACCGCGCCTGCTAAAACACCGAGAATTGCAGAAAGTGGACCATATTCTGTGCTTGCAAAGAAGCCAAACAAAGACGTAAACCAAGAAGCATCTCTAAGCCCCGAAACAGCAGTTGACATAGTGTCCATACCAAACATAAGGGTAGCAAAGCCTAAAAGAATAGTACCAATGTCCTTTTTCTTACTCGATTTAGAGAACATGTAAAGAATTAAACCTATAAGCGCAAGAATAGGAGTAAACGATGTTGGCTTTAACATCTGCAACAAAAATGAATCACCGCTAATACCACTAAGAGAAAGAATCCAAGCAGTAACAGTAGTACCAACATTAGCACCCATAATTACGTTGATTCCTTGTTTCAAGGACATAATTCCCGAGTTAACGAAGCCAACAACCATAACAGTTGTAGCAGATGAGGATTGAATAATAGCAGTTACACCAAGACCTGTTAAAAAGCCTGCAAATTTGTTGGTGGTAAATTTGTTAAGAATGGATTGAAGCTTACCGCCTGCAAATCTTTCAAGCGATTCGCCCATTACGTTCATTCCGTACATAAAAAGACAAAGACCACCGATAAGGATTAGTAAATCGAAAATATCCATAGATTTTTCCTTTCGTATCAAAAATTGACGTCTTAATTTTATCACACAAAGGAAAAATGAAAAACCAAACAGAGTAAAGGCAATGTAAAATTTATGTAAAGTCGCGAAAAATGTCTAAAAATATTATAAACAAAAAAGACTCGGTTAAACCCGAGTCTTAATTGTCGTTATTTTAAAGCTATTGAATATTTATCGGCAAATTTCTTAAATTCAGCCTCAAAGCTTGTATCGTTAGTATTCTTAACACTATTCAAATATTCGTGTGTACCAAAGCTGTTACGCGAGGTTTCAATAATAGCAACAGCAATGTTAGAGCAGTGGTCAGAAACTCTTTCGTAGTTATTAAGAAGGTCAGAGAGCACAAAACCAAGCTCAATAGTACAAGCACCTGCTTGAAGTCTTGTAATGTGATTGCTCTTTGTGCTTGCAATAAGTCCGTCAATAACCTGTTCAAGAGGCTCAACACGTCTTGCAATATCAAGGTCGTTTTGAATGAATGCCAAAGAGGTAATATCCAAAATTTCCTTAATAGCATCAGCAATTATAGCAATTTCCTTATTAGCCTCATCTGAGAAGACGATCTTCTTATCTCTTAATTCCTCAGAAACCTTAAGAATATTTACAGCGTGGTCGCTAAGTCTTTCAAAATCACCGATGGTGTGAAGAAGCTTAGATGCCTTTTTACTGTCCTCGTCGGAAAGAGCACGGGCTGAAATCTGTACGAGATAAGTGCCAATCGAGTCCTCGTATTTGTCAATAAGCGTTTCCTTTTTAAGGATTTCGTCAGCTGTCTTACTATCATAATTATATAATGAGTCAATAGCTAAATCAAGCGTAGCCTTTGATAATGTACACATTTCACAGGTTAAGTTAGCAGACTCTGTAAGCGCAACCGCAGGGGACTGGTGAATAAGAATTGGGTCGATAAATGCAACTCTTTCCTCACCCTCGTCCTTTTTGTCCTTGATAACAACGTAAGCAAGCTTTTCGATAAGCTTAGAGAAGGGAAGAAGAATAAGTGTTGTAACAATATTGAACACAGTGTGGAAGCCCGCAATTGTCCAAACGTCAGGCATAGTGTCTAAGAAGAATGTGTTTACACCTGGCACAAGACCCAAAATTGAGAATGGAATAATGCAAAGTGAAACAGCGATAATTTTTATAATCAAGTGAGTAACAGCAACACGCTTTGCGTTTCTGTTTGCGCCAAGACTTGAAATAACAGCAGTAACACAAGTACCGATATTGAAGCCAAGAACAATAGGAACCATAACCTTAAATGGTATTTGAGCGCCACTCATTACAAGAACCTGTAAAACGCCAACCGATGCAGATGAGGACTGAATAACAGTTGTAAATAGAGTAGCAACTATAAGACCGAGCCAAATACCGATAAATGGTGTCTCAAAGAATCCGATAATTTCATTGAATGTTTGCTGGTATTGTTCTTCCTCAAGGAAGGAAACAGAGTCAGACATAAGCTCCATGCCCTGCATAAGAATTGCAAATCCAAGGCAAATTGCACCAATGTCCTTGTTTTTTCTGTTTTTCTTGCTAAAAAACATGATAAGAACTATACCGATAACTGCAATAATAGGTGTCCAGAAGGATGGCTTTAAGTATTTAAGCCATTCAAGACCACTACCTGCGTCAGCACCAAGTGAGGGCAAAGCAGTAATCCAAGGAGTAATAGTAGTACCGATATTAGTACCCATAAGCATGCCGATGGTTTGAGGCAAGGTCATAATTCCAGAGCCAACAAGACCAACAATCATAACAGTAGTTGCAGAGGATGACTGAATAACTGCAGTAACACCACAGCCAAGCGCCATGCCCTTTACCTTATTAGAGGAGGCCTTTTTCAAAATCGTTTCAAGCTTACCACCCGCCATTCTTTCAAGACCTGTTGTCATAATATTCATTCCATATAGGAAGAAAGCAAGTCCGCCGAACAGCATTACAAAGGTGACAAGAAAATCAACATTGCCTGCGTCCATTATTAAAAACATAAAAATTTCCTTTCGCAAATGAATTTCAAATGTAAAGCTAATTGAATTGATTAAATATATTATAGCACACAAAATTTACAATGTAAATTAAATTTTACACAAAAAATTAAAAAAATACAAAAAAGTGCATTCTTTGCCATTGTTCATAAATACAAAGCAAGCTTAGAATGCACTCTTAATAATTATAAACAAAATGAGGACTTAAAAACCGATATTAGTTAAAAAAGTGCAAGCGCATTTTGACCAAATGCTAATATCGTTTATATCAGATGCCAAACCAAGACCGTGACAGCCGGTAGGGAATATGTGAAGCTCAAAATGTACATTATTCTTAGAAAGAGCCTCTGCAAGTGCAAACGAGTTCTTTACAGGAACAGCATTATCAGTTGCTGTATGCCAGATAAAGCAGGGAGGAGTGTTTGAATTTACCTGTTTTTCGCAAGAAAATAGCTCTGCAAGCTCCTCGTTTTCCCACTCATCTCCAAGTAGGTTCATACGAGAGCCAATATGAGTAAAGCTTTTGTCAAAAGTAACCACAGGGTAGCACGGAATGAACGCATCAGGACGCGCAGATAGCTTGTCTATATCATCATTCTTGGGATATGCATCAAAATCATAAAGCGTAGCGCCAGAGCAAACCAAATGTCCGCCTGCAGAAAAACCACAAATAGCAACCCTTTCAAAGCCAAGACCTCTAACAACTCTTATAGCTCTTTGAATATCTGATAGTGGAGCAAATTTATGACATGGGGAAACATTATAGTCAAGCGTAAATGAGTTAAAGCCACCATCGTTGAACATTTTTGCAATTGGCTCCTTTTCGTGGTCAGCCTTGCCACCATAGCCACCACCGGGGCATACAATAACAGCGCTTTTTTTGTCGTTTACAATGTATTTAGTTAATGACGGAGAAAAGGCGTTGCTTGTATAATCAATATAAGGAGCCTTTTCCCACAAAAAAATTTTACTCTCGTTCATAAATACCTCTTTTAGTTCAATAGAAATGTGCGATTTAGTGTGTTAAAACGCAAAATTATTTTATCATTTTTTGCCATATCTGTCAATAAGCTGCGGTAAAAAATAGCTTTTTTGAAAAAAATTGAAAAAATTAAATTTTTGTATTGACAAACAGTTTTTTGTGTGATATTATGTATAGGCACTAAATTGATGCCCTTGTAGCTCAGACGGTAGAGCACTTGACTTTTAATCAAGGTGTCCGGAGTTCGAATCTCCGCAAGAGCACCATAAAAGAGACGGATTTTATCCGTCTCTTTTTGCTTTTTAAAGTTAGTAGAATTAGGAAATTAACATCGTACATTTTGTAAAATGTAAATAAATAATAAAAAATTTACAAAAGTTTTTTCAGCAACTTGACAAAATATATAATTTATGTTATATTTATATATGTAGAAAAATAAAAACTGTGAATATTAGGGTTCTCACAGTTTAAGGAGGTAAAGCATGAAGAAATTATTTTCTTTGTTGTTAGTTATCATGCTCGTAGCTATGGCTTTTGTTTCGTGTGGCTGCTCAAATGATGAAGAGCCTGAGACGACTGAAACTGACACATCAACCACGGGACCATTAGTACCAGATCCGGAGTTACCATCAGGTGTAACAGAGGATGTAGAGCACGATAATGTTCTTGATTTTTAACCTTGATAAACAATGAAAGGAACTAATATGAAAAAAAGAATCATTTCACTATTTCTTGCAGTGCTTATGGTTGTGCCAATGCTTGTATCTGTAATTTTTGCAGATGCTGGCGCAAAACCAACTGCAGTATCATCAACTGATGAAAATATTGCGACTGAGGCAGAAATATCAGTTGTAAAAAAGAACGCAACAGGTGAGCTTGAAAATGTCAAGGTACCCTCAAAGGTTAGACTTAACAAGCTTGTTGATGGAGACAAATCAAAGGGAACGCATGCACCAATGCAAAGAGAATATGCATATGTATTTGAATTCCCACAGGCTTACTATCTTTCACAGGTAGTAGTTAACTGTAATGGTAGTGGAACGCTTGCTGATGCAACACCGGTTCCAGCAGTTCTATACAACATCCCCGAAATGACAATGGTAGCATATAACGGAGAGAAAATTGTATATGAAGAAACTGCAAATGGCGAAAGATATTATAGAGACGTATCAGAAACCCAAGAGGTAGTATTTGAATTTGTTCAACCTGTTACAAGAGTAGAGGTTTGGGTAAACGACCAGGTATCTCCACAATCCGAGCTTATGAACAACTATATGTGGGAAGTAGAGCTTTTCGGTAACAAGGATATGGAGGTTTGCGTTGTTGAAAAATATAACATCGCAAAGGACGCAACATTTTCTGCTTATGGTATTCCAGAAAAGGATGATAACGGAAACTACATTATCGATGAAGAGACAGGCGAAATAAAAAGAGGATTTGTAGATGTATGGTGGGCTGTAAACTGGACCACACTTACCGACGGAAAAAAGGATGTAGGTACTCACTCTCCAAAGGGCTGGAACTACTACATTAGTATGGATTATAACAGGGATTATCTTTTCTCTGAGCTTGTATTTGCATTCAATGGTAAGGGATATTTGAACGATGGCTCTGGTATAAACATTGAAGAAGTAAAGTTTAACAACACTCAAATTAGAGTTCGTCTTTACAATTTGGATGGAGTTATGGTTTACGACTCAAAGGACGTAATTATTGACGGCTTAGAGGCAAAAATCGACCCATTCGTTGAAGCATGCAAGATTGAAATTGAAATGGCAAACGGTAAGGGCACAGGTGATGAATACCTTTGGGAAATAGAAGCCTTTATTGAAGACGGAGAGCACCTCTTTGAACAAACAAATGCGAAGAACCCTACTTGTGATACACCCGGCTATAAGGAATTTTCTTGTAGATGTGGAAAGGTAATTAAGGAAAACATTGATGCAACGGGCTTCCACCAATGGGATGACGGAGAAGTAACAAAGGCTCCTACAGCAACAGAAAATGGTATTCGTACACAAAGATGTACAATATGTAAAACAACAACAAGAGAGATTGATGAGCCTGCAACAGGCTGCCATTGGAACTCGGGAAATGTAATTCCTCCAACATGCGACGAGGAGGGATATACAGAATATTCCTGTACAGATGCTGGATGCTCCAATACATATAAGAAGGACATCAAATCAGCAACAGGCCACGACTGGGACCTTGGTAAGACGGTTCAAAAGCAAGCGCTTGGAGTACAAGGTAAGAGAGAATTTACCTGTATGACATGTGGTGAAAAAGAAACAAGATCAACAAGAGCACTTACTTATACAGATAACGTAACAAGCTTTGATTTTTCAAATTATAAAGGCATAACTCCTGTTTACAACACAGAGGATAAAGAATATATTCCAAATGATGTGGCTGAAAGTTACCAGAAATTAGATGCAACAGCAGACGACCTTTTTGATGGTGATATGAGCACATATTGGTTTGGAACAACAGGTACAACCATTACCCTCAACCTTGATAGAGAATATGTATTTACAAATGGTAAGCTTTATGTATCTGGTAACAGTAACGTTCACGCAAACATTCAATTTATAAATGCAAATGGTGAGGTAACAGGTCAATTTACTAACGGCTGGGGTGCAATTAGTAACGGCGCAGACGTTTATAATCCCATTGAGCTTGATATGTCAGGCGCAGTAGCTGGTGGTGCAGTAGCTAACAAGATTATTATTAAGGTAGATGCTGCAAAATGGCCAAACGGATATGCATTTACATGGCATGAGCTTCAGCTCACCGCACACGACTGTGTAGTAACCGAGGAAAACTATGTTATGTCTGGTAGCGACTATAACGCGCCTACATGTACACAGGATGGCAGCACAATAGCAGTTTGTCCTGTATGCTCACACAAAATACCAGTAACCCTTCCAAGTGAAAAATTTGGACATACAGTTCCTAAAGAAAACATAGTTTATGACACAAAGCCAACCTGTTCAACCGATGGTGTTGGACATGGTACTTGTACAGTATGTGGAGATACTGTAAACAATATTGCTGTACCGGCAACAGGCGTTCATGATTATTCAATAGATCACGTATTCCTTGAGGAAAAATGTGGATACTTAGGTATTTCCCAAAAGGTATGCGCATGTGGTAAGGTTGGCTCACAAGCACCAATTCCACAAACAAATAATCATACACCGGAATGGGTAACCGAATATGCTCCTACCTACACAGCAGATGGTAAGGATAAATATATTTGTACTGGCTGTGGTCGTAAGGATGTCGATAATCGTGATACCGTTGATGGAAAAGCAAACGAAAGAAAAGGCAAGAGCGAATTTATAACAGATAAAAAGACTGTAACAAAGGAGCTTGTAAAATTCAAGGGATATGGCTTAAGGCTTACAGACTTTGCTGGTATCAGACTTAACTACCAGCTCAATATTGAAAACAATAAAGAGCTTCTTAACCTTCTTGAATATGAATGTGATATAAGAATTATAACATATGTAACTAACTCTAAGGGCGAAACCAAGACGGTTGAAAGCTATGGTAAGTACAGCTTGAATAACTACGATGTGACAACTGGTGACTTCTCAGTAGTAATTAAGCCTGAATCACTTTATGAGGAATATGAAATTCGTACAGTAGTAAGACTTATGAACTTTAGAGGTGTTGAAATAATTGAGTGTCCTATGACAAAGCTCGAGGGCGACTCAAATGGCAAGATTAGCTTCTGTGAAATTGCTCAAAGCATGCTCAATTCCTCATCAGTAACTGAAGCAACAATTAAGAACTACTTAGAAGAGGTAGTTAAAAACAAGCCTAAAAAATAATATATAAAAGGGGCTGTCGCATTAAGCGACGCCCTTTTTTTGGGGATAGTGAAATGTGTGCCCAAGGCGTGATTCGTACACGTAGGCGTACTTCGTACGGTAGAGTGCGAGGTCGCGCCTAAAAAACAGATGTTAAAATGAAGAGAGCTTGCAACAAAACCGCAAGCTCTCAACCTTAAAATTTTACTAAAATAAATGTTTATACTTAATT
>JAGBEE010000028.1 GCA_017937135.1 Clostridia bacterium
GGCGTACTTCGTACGGTAGAGTGCGAGGTCGCGCCTAAAAAACAGATATTAAAACGAAGAGAGCTTGCAACAAAACCGCAAGCTCTCAACCTTAAAATTTTACTAAAATAATTGTTTATACTTAATTTCAAGAGGGAATGTATCTGTTTTTGGTCTGCGCTTATTGCAACATCCCCTTTGTTAAATGTATTTTTGAATTATATTCCTCATATCATCAACATGCTTTTCCATCTCGGAAACAAGCTTAAACTGCGTTCTTGCACGGTCAAGATTATGTCCTTCTCTTGATATTCTAAAATATGTATCGCCATTTAAGTGGTCAGATAAGAATCTCATACCACATTCAAGAGTAAGCATAATAGAAGCATAGGGAAGAAGGTCAATTTCAACCTTAGTAAGTGACTTTGCGCATGTTTCAAGATATCCCTTTGTAAATGACTCATAAAGTCCTAAATCAAAGTCAACAAGGCTTAAATTCTTTTCATCCTCAGCTGCGTGTGTTGCACCAAAGCGAATAGCATCACCAAAGTCAAATAAATATGAGCCTGGCATAACAGTGTCAAGGTCAATAACAGCCGCTGGCTTACCAGTTTTTTCATCAAAGAGAACATTATTTAGCTTTGTATCGTTATGAGTAACTCTCATTGGCAAGGAGCCATCATTAAGCCTGTCCATAAACATAGACATAAATGCACGACGAGCTCTTACAAATTCAACCTCACTTGAAACCTCGCTTAAACGGCCAGAAAGGTTATTTTCAACAGCCTTTTCAAAATCGTTATATCTTGACGGGGTATTGTGGAAATTCTTAATCGTTTCGTTAAGCTTAGATGCGTCAAAATCGCTTAAATCTTGAGCAAAGTTACCAAAAGCAATGCCTGACTGATAAAAATGCTCTGGATTTTCCATCTTTTCAATAGTAAATGCGCTATCAATAAATTTGTACATTCTATACGCATCACCATCAAAAAAAATATATTTTTTGCCATCTGGAGCTGACAAAAAGTGCAACGTAGCCCTTTGTGGGTCTTGACCAATTGCCTGAGCCTTTTTTCTTATATGATGCGTAACACTTTGAATGTTAGACATAAGCCCATCAACGTCAGCAAAAATAGAGGTGTTGATTTTTTGTAAAGTATATTGTCCTTTATCAGTTTTAATTAAAAAGGTTGAGTTTATATGTCCATTTCCAAGAGGTTCGGACGAAATAATTTTTTCATCGGGTAAAAAAATTGATGCAACTTCAAGAATTTTATCCATAAAAAGCTCCTAAATAATATTATTTTAATCATTATAACATATATAAAATTAAAAGTAAATATTTTATTTTAAAATATTGAAAATTCTAACACAATGTAGTAAAATATAAAATGGACTATAATTTCATTTATTAAGGAGAAAATATGAAAACAAGAATAATTGAAATAGCAAAGGGAGTAAAACTCAATTATATAAACACAGATAAATTTAAAACTAACTACGTGTCCTTTAATTTTGTTGCACCTTTAACAAAGAAGGACGCGCATTATAATGCGATGCTCCCACTTATAATGATGAGAGCGTGCGAAAAGTATCCCTCACAGGCAGAAATCAATAAAAGACTTCAATATCTATACTCAGGGGATATAGGTGCAAGAAATGATGCGTTTGGAGAGTATCAGATATTTGGTATGAAGGTAAATATGCTAAATAACAGATTTACACCCGATACCGATGTAACTATTGAAACAATAGATTTGCTTTGCCAAATGATATTCAAGCCATATCTTGTAAATGGGGTATTTGATAAGGAATTTACAAATGGAGAAAAAATCAATTTAATAGATACCATAGAGGCAGAAATCAACAACAAGGGCAAATATGCTATAAAGCGCTTAATGAGCGAAATGTGCAAGGATGAGGTGTATGGCATATCCAACTACGGTAGTGTAGAGGATGTTGAAAAAATCACGAGCGAGTCGCTTTATGATGCATATCAAAGAGCACTTAAGACTTATAACATAGAAATTTACGTAGTGGGCGACTGTGACATAGATGCAGTATGTCAGAAATTCAAAGAGAATTTTGACACTATTGAAAGAGCACCAATTGAAGTTGAGCGAACACCAATTGTAGAAAAGGCGACAAGTATTAAAGAGGTTGTCGATATTGAAAACGTACAGCAGGGCAAGCTCGTTTTAGGCTTTAGAACAGGATATGATTACAAGGAGAACAAATACCACCTTTTACAGCTATTTAACGAGATTTATGGTGGCTCTCCAACAGCTAAGCTCTTTATGAACGTAAGAGAAAAAATGAGCCTTTGCTACTATTGTCGTTCAATGGTAAATCAAAGAACGGGTATTATGCTTGTAAGCTCTGGCGTAGAGGCTAAAAACAAGGAAATTGCGCAAAATGCAATAGTTGAGCAGCTTGATATGATAAAAAATGGCGAAATTACAGATGAGGAATTTATAAACGCCAAAAAATCAATTAAAAATGGATATATGTCTATATACGACAGTGCAGAGGCAATGGAAACATGGGTATTCTTAAGAAGCCTATGCGATATAATTACCACTCCAAAGGACGAGTGCGAAAAAATAGCAAAAACAACCATTAAGGAAATAGAAGAAATTGCAAATAGAATCACCCTTGATACAGTTTACTTTTTAAAGGGTGAGGAAAAGGAGGAGAAATAATGAGCTATACAGTAAAAGAAAACAAAATGCTTGGCGAAAAATACTATACCTTTAAGCACAAAAGTGGACTTGAAGTATTTGTTTTTCCTAAAAATATGACAACCTCATATGCAATTTTTGCAACAAGATACGGTGCAGTCGATAACAGATTTAAGCTCGACACCGACAAAGAGTTTACAAGCGTTCCTGACGGGATAGCGCATTTTTTAGAGCACAAAATGTTCGAGTGTGAAAACGGTATCGACGCATTTGAGCGCTATGCAAAAACAGGCGCAAACGCAAACGCATTTACAGGAAATAATCTAACAGGCTATATTTTCTCCTGTACCGAGAATTTTTATGAATCACTTGAAATTTTGCTTGACTTTGTAACCCACCCATACTTTACTGAAAAAACAGTTCAAAAGGAGCAGGGAATCATAGGTCAAGAAATCAAAATGTATGAGGATAACCCTGGCACAAGGCTTCATAGAGAGCTATTAAAGGCTCTTTATAAGAAAAATAAAATGAGAGTAGATATTGCAGGCACAGTAGATTCTATTGCCGAAATTACCGCGGAAATACTCTATAAATGCTACAACACCTTTTACAACCTTAGAAATATGACTCTTGCAGTATGTGGCGACGTAACACCAAAGGAGGTAGAGGAAATTTGCGACAAGGTGCTTAAAACTGCTGAAAATATCACAGTTATAAGAGATACCGAGGACGAAGACGAGCCAAAAGAGGTATATAAGAAAAGAGCAGTGTGCAAGCTTGACGTATCAAAGCCTATTATGGCTATTGGCGTAAAGGACGTAAATATTCCCAAGGACGTTAAGGAAAGAACCAAAAAGGCATATGCTACTGAAATTCTTGATGAAATCTTATTCTCACAGTCCTCAGATTTTTATAACAAGCTATATTCACAAAACCTTATTTCACAGGACTTATCAAGTGGATGTGAAATAACAAAGAATTGCTCCTTCAATGTAATTTCTGCTGAAACAAGCGACCCCGAAAGAGTATATTCTGAATTTTGCGAATACGTTGAGGAAATGAAGAAAAAAGGGCTTGACAAGGAGGCATTTGAGCTTTCAAAAAGAACGGTTTATGCATCAAATATCAAATCCTTTGACTCCGTTGAGGATATAGCAAACAACTTTATTTTCAACTATTTTGATGGTGCAGATATACTTGATACACCCGAAATAATAAATTCTATCACCCTTGAATACGTAACAGACCTTTTAAATGATACCTTCAAGGAAGAATATTATGCAATGTCGATAGTTGAGCCTATCGGAAAGGACAAATAATGAATACGCTTTCGTTTCCCGGCTTGGGAATTGGAGAGTTTGAATTAAATGAAAAAGCATTTTTAAACGTGCACTGGTACGCCTTGATTATTATGACAGGAATAATAGTGGCAGTGCTTTATGTATGGTTTCGCTTTAGAGAATACAAGTTTAAGACCGACGACCTTATTGATATGGCAATATGGGTAATAATTTCGGGAATAATAGGTGCTCGCTTATATTTTATACTATTCAAACTTGATTATTATATTGTACTCCCAGAGGATCTAGGTGGCACAGATAGCTTTTTTGCCAACCTTGGAGAGTCCCTTAGAAGAATGATAGCAGTATGGGAGGGTGGACTTGGAATATACGGTGGAGTAATTGCTGGTGGTATTGCAGGATGCTTAGTGGCAAAGCACAAAAAAATGAATATCCTTCAAACACTTGACTTTTTAGCTCCTGGAGTAATGCTCGCTCAGTCCATTGGTAGATGGGGTAACTTCTTTAATGTAGAGGCGTTTGGCGGACTTACCGACGGACCATTAAGAATGTGCTCACCCACAATAGCTAATTATTTAGCAAGACATGATTATATTGAATACAATTCAACCGAATATGCACAGATTTTATCAGGAGAGCTTGGTGTGCATCCAACCTTCTTTTACGAGTCAATGTGGAACCTTGTTGGCTTCCTTGCAATATGGCTCATATTTGTGCAAATACCGAAAACAAAGAAATTCCACAAATTCCACGGACAAATTTTCTACATGTACCTAATATGGTACGGTCTTGGCAGATTTTGGATAGAGGGCTTACGTACAGACAGCCTATATCTAATTGAAGGAGTAATAAGAATTTCACAGCTTGTAGCGTTAATTTCACTAATAGTTGGCACAGCCCTTATGATTTATAGCTTTGTAAAGCTTCATCGAAGGGAAGAAAACACTCTTGTCAAGGTTCTGAACAGAGAAGCGATAATTGCTGAAAACGAAAAGAAGCTCAAGGAAGAAGAAAGTAAACAAAAAGAGGAAAAGAATAATGGCACAAATAATAAACGGGAAACAGGTGTCTCAAAATCTAAGAGAAAAACAAAAAAGTGAGACAGAGGCACTATTTCAAAAATACGGCAAAAGACCTGGTCTTGCAGTAATCATAGTAGGTGAGGACCCTGCATCTAAGGTATATGTAGCAAATAAGGAAAAGGCGTGCATTGAGGTTGGATTTCATTCGGAGCTCTATCGCTTACCTGAAGAAACAACAATGCATGAGCTTTTAGAGCTCATTGAGAAGCTTAATAATGACGATAAAATTCACGGTATTCTTTGTCAGCTCCCATTACCTAAGCATCTTGACGAGGAAAAGGTTATTCTTGCAATAAATCCAAGCAAGGACGTAGATGCCTTCCACCCTGTAAACACAGGAAAAATAATGATAGGAAATCACAGCTTCCTGCCCTGTACACCTGCTGGTGTTATGAAGCTTATTGAATCAACAGGCACCGAAATTTCAGGCAAGGAATGTGTTGTAATAGGCAGAAGTAACATAGTAGGCAAGCCACAAGCAATGCTTCTTTTGCAAGCAAATGGAACAGTTACAATATGTCATTCAAGAACAAGGAATTTAAAAGAGGTAACAAAAAGAGCAGATATCTTAGTCGTTGCAATAGGCAAGGCAGACTTTATAACTGGCGATATGATTAAAGAGGGCGCAGTTGTAATAGACGTAGGAATGAACAGAAATAAGGAAGGCAAATTAACAGGCGACGTAGATTTTGCATCCTGTGAAAAGAAAGCATCCTTTATAACCCCCGTTCCTGGTGGAGTAGGACCTATGACAATAACAATGCTTCTTGAAAACACCTTGACCGCCTTTAAAGAAACTCTATAAATATACTTTAAATTACGCAATTTCTTTTTTGGAAATTGCGTAATTTTTTATGCACACTAAAGCGCGATAAGAGCCTCCATTTGACGAGGCGCCTTGTGGCATGCCTTGTGCAGAACTCCCAGCTGTGCTGACTGAGGGAGAGATACACCACATAGCCTCCACTTGTCAGGGGAGGTGGATGCCGAAGGCAGACGGAAGGGTAGTCAAAGCAAAAATTAACACTTTTTTCATTCATTGATATATCTTATAAAAGGCATTATAAATTAAATAAAGTTCAAAGGAGAAAACACTCAAAAGAAAAGCAACCTTCAAAAATAAAAATAAAAATTTCCATTTAACTTGAAAATATAATACACGTGTGTTAAAATTAAAATAATATTTAAAGAAATTATCTGTATAAAGAAGGAGAAATAAAATGACAAAAAAATCACTAACATTATTACTCGTACTTATGTTGTCAATAATGCTTGTATTTGCATTTGCGTCCTGTGGCGGAAGCGAAAACCCAAGCGATATAAGCACCGATACAGGCACAGGGAACACACCAGGTCACACCCACTCATATGGTAAATGGGTAACCAATAAGGAGCCTACCTGTACCGAGACAGGAGAGAAGAAGCAGACCTGCTCCTGTGGTGATGTTAAAATCGAAGCAGTTGAGGCAACAGGACATACTGAGCAAGTGCTCGAAGCGAAAGAGCCTACCTGTACAGAGGAAGGCTTGACCGAAGGCGTAAAATGCTCAGTCTGCGGGGAATTATTAGTTGAACAAACAGCGATTGCTAAGATTAATCACAGCTTTACAAATGGAATTTGCACTGTATGTGACCTTGATGTAAATAGCGAAGGACTTGCATACACTATGTCTGATGACGGAACTTATGCAATAGTAACAGGCATAGGTGACTGCTGGGATAGTGAAATTTATATTCCTGCAACATACAGAAATTTACCTGTAAAGAGAATAGAAACTAATGCGTTTCATGGAAAAACCTATATAACAGGTATTCATATGCCTGATACTATGACCATAGTTGATAATCAAGCGTTTATGGGCTGTAGTGGGCTTAAAAATGTGACTATTGGGTGTAATATGACCGAATTAAATAGCTGGACCTTTGGAGACTGTACATCACTTGAAACAATAGTAATACCCAATAGTGTAACTATTATGGATACGTATGTTTTCTCTGGTTGCACCAGTCTCAAAAATATAACTCTGCCCAAAAGCCTTAGAGGAATACCAGATGGAGCGTTTTCCGTTTGTACATCTCTTGAAAGCATTGAACTGCCAAGCAGCATTACATACGTAGGAAGTGCAGCATTTAAAAACTGTACATCTCTTAAGAATATAGTTGTTCCTGATAACGTAGCATCTATAGGTGCAGGTGCATTTGGAGGCTGTTCAAGCCTTGAAAGCATGACAATACCATTTGTTGGTTCAAGAAAGAGCGCAAAAACAGCAAGCGCAGAAACCTTGTTTGGATACATATTCTATACATCAGCCTATGACGGAGCAACAGCGGTAGAACAATATGATGGCTCAAATGAGGTTACGTATTATATTCCATCTTTTTTAAGAAATGTAACAATAACAGATGCAGGAATTCTTCCATATTCATTTTATAATTGCTCAATGATTACAAACATAACTATTCCTCAAAACTTGACAAGTATAGGTGCGTGTGCATTTTCGGGTTCAGGTATAACAAGCTTTAAAATTCCTTCCAAAGTAAGTGTGATAGAACGCTCTTTGTTCTATAGATGCAAGTCACTTGTAAGTGTGGAGATACCGAATGGTGTAACAAGTATAGAGTATGGTGCATTTTCAGAATGCTCAACTCTTGAAAGCTTAATAATACCTGATACAGTTACAAGTTTTAGTGGAACTTTGCAAAATTGCTCCTCGTTAAAGACCCTTGTTATAGGTAAAGGAATAACGAATCTACCAAAAGCCTTTCTTTTTGGTTGCTCTAAACTCAGAAGCTTAACGATACCCTTTGTTGGCTCAAGCAAGGATGCAACTTTAAAAAGTGAAAGTACGTTGTTTGGATATATATTTGGAGATACATCTTATACTGGTTCGGTTAAAATTAGGCAATGGTATTCATATGGTACCAATGGCACATGGAGAGATTATTACATTCCAAAATGCTTATGGGAAGTAACTGTAACGGGAGGCGCAGTTTTAAGTGGTGCGTTTTTTGGCACTTATATTGAAAAGCTTACATTATGTGAAGATGTTTCAGAAATAGAAGAGTATGCTTTTTATTATTCAAATTTAATAGTTTTAGAAAACAAAACTGGAATAACCCCACCTGAAAAAGCATTTGGTTATAACTACAAGTATTGCGGTGATACTTCAAGAGTTACTATCACAGAAGAAGGCTTTGTATTTTCTGCTTCTAATAGATTGATGGGGTATTGGGGAGATTCCCATGTTATAGTTTTGCCTGAAAAATATAATGGAAGCACATATACAATAGCTAAAAGAGCATTCTTTTACACTTCTTTAACTAAAGTATTTATTCCCAATAGCGTGGGCTCAATAGGTGAGAATGCGTTTTATCAAACAGGGGCTAAAATTTATTGCGAAGTGGAAAGTCAACCAACATCATGGAACCCCGATTGGGAATATGGAGGTTCTTCAATCACCTGGGGATGTGCAGTTACCGAAGATGGGCTGATTTATCAAAAAAATGACAATGAAGGAGTAAGTATCATTGGATATATTATGGAGATTGATAATGATTTAATCATTCCATCAATAATAGACGGTTTACCGGTTAATGCAATAGCTGGCTTATATGCTTGCACCTCACTTACAAGTGTAACAATACCCGATAGTGTAACCTCAATAGGGGATAATGCATTTTATAATTGCACCTCACTTACAAGTATAACCATACCAAATAGCGTAACATCAATAGGATGGCATGCATTTGAAGATTGCACCTCACTTACAAGCATAACCATACCAAATAGCGTAACATCAATAGGAACCTATGCATTCTATAATTGCACCTCGCTTGTAGAAATCAATTTCAATGCAACAGCTATGGATGATTTAAGTGAAGATAACTATGTATTCTCTTATGCAGGAGAAGACGGAAACGGAATAAAGGTAACTATTGGTAAGAATGTAACAAGAATACCTGCCTATTTATTTTATAATAGTTATGATGGTCCCAATCAGTGGCCAGTAAATATAATAAGTGTAGAATTTGAAGAAGGAAGCGTATGTGAAAGTATAGGAATAGGTGCATTCTTTGATTGCACCTCGCTAAAAGAAGTACATATAAGTGATATAGCAAGCTGGTGTAATATATCATTTAGTGGTGCTTCTTCAAATCCATTATCTTTGGCAGAGAATCTATACATAAATAATGAGCTTGTAACTAATCTTGTAATACCAAATACAGTAACAAGGATAAATGATTATGCATTTTGTGGAGGAAGCTTTACAAGTGTAACAATACCTGATCGTGTAACATCGATAGGAAAATATGCATTCTATAATTGCTTTAAACTTACAAGTGTAAACTTTGAAAACACAACTGGTTGGTATGTAACTGAATCACAAGGCGCTACAAGTGGAACAGATGTTGATGTAACTGACACTTCAACAAATGCAACATATTTAAAATCAACTTACCAAAACTACTATTGGTATCGCAAAGCAGAATAACCAAAAAGCAAAAAACCGAGACTGAAATCAGTCTCGGTTTTAAATTATACTAATTTTTCCTCGCTTGAATTAACAATAGCCTCATATTCGGCATAAACATCGTCAAATTCATGGATTTTTAGCTTATGTATCTTTTCAATTTGCCATTGCTTGTAGTTGTAAAGCCAGGGAATACCCCTTACAAAGTAAAAGCCCTTGCAAAAATGCTTGAAAACAGTATCCTCCTTGATTTTCCTTTGCTCATTAAACTTATATGGTAAAATCAGCTTATTTTGCGCCAAATCATTAAGCGCGCTTTGGTCCGGAAAAGCCATTTTCTTTGTCTTAATTAAATCAATGCAACGCTCAAATAGCTTTGTTTCACGTATTTTCTTCATATTGAGAAGGAGAACACCCGAATTACAATAGGTTTTATTTATCCAAAAATGACCCATCTTATCAAGCACAGCGCCAAATTCATAGTTTTCAATATCCACGTCGTAAAACTCGCGAATATCCTTTAGACACATAACGTCAGTATCAAGATAAATAACCTTATCATTTGTTTCAAATTTATCAAGCAAAAGGCGTATCGCTGCATATGGAGTGTACATATTTTCGTGGTTTTTTCCCTTTAAATATGTGTTATAATGCTCAGTCATATCAAGAACAGTAACACAGCTCTGTGGATTTTTCTTTTTTATCACACCCTCAAGCACCTTAACCTGTGCATCTGAAAATGGTATATATTTTTCATTACACTCAGATAAATCCATAGTGCATAGCAAAATCTCAATAGGCTCGCTTGTGTTTTTTACAACGGAAAGAGCAGAGAGCAAAACACCCTTAAATATAGCGAAGTTTCCGCAATAACAAAGCTGAATCATTGTACCTTTTCCTCCGTTTTTTCGTCCTTTTCCTCATCCGTATCCTTATTTCTTCTAAAGAAAAATACCTCTAACATAATATAGAAAATCAAAGAAATCGCCATTACAAGATAGTAGGTTAAAAGTCGCCAAATAAGCATACCGCTATATGAAACAGCAGTAATACCAATTCCTGCTATGCTTGCAAAAATAGCATTAAAAGCAAATTCAATACCACCACTCGAGCCTGGAGTAGGTAGGAATACAACCATAGTTATAGCAAACGAGGAGCCTGCCATAACAAAGAATAACTGGTCAATGCCAACAAAAATACCAAGCGCGCGCATAATAAAGAATGTAATTGCATAATAAGCCGACATGGAAATGAATTTTATTCCAAGACAAGCAAAGAACGTGCCCTTAGATTTCCAAAGCGCCTTAAACGCATCCTGAACATTTTGAAAATATTCCTTAAGCGAATCAGCCTTAGGTGCTAAAAATCTACCTATAAGCTTTGTTTTTAAAAAATAATCAATAAGCCTTTCAAGAAAGCGCCTTACTCGCTTGCTAACTCCAAGCGAAATTAAAACAAATAACACAAAAAAGTTAATAGTAAAGCCAATAACAGCAAATATAGCCATAGGAACATCTGTTATAAACTTATTTGCAAATACAAGAGAGGATAGGGCAAAGCCATTTGTAACTATCATAAAAATGATAAAGTTCATAAGCAAAATGCCTGTTGAATCGCCCGCATTTACCTTTGACTTCTTAAACGCATAAACCTGAAAGGGCTGTCCACCTGATGCAAATGGAGTAATACCGTTAAAAAAGTGCTCAATCATACCAATTGAATAGCACCTGAAAAACGATACCTTATGTCCCATTTTGCGTGTTAAAAGTCCTGTGGTAATAGGATAAGTAAAAAGATAAACTGCAAGTAATATAAGAGCATATCCGATATACCTTAAATCAGCCTTTTCCATTACCTTAAAAATCTCGTCAATATCATTAACAGAAAGAATGGTAATTAAAACTAAAACAGTTAAAACGCCGTAAAGAACATATAAAGCGATTTTAGATCCGCCTTTTTTCTTTTTTTCATTTTCCATTCTGAACGTCCCCTAAAATAATAGTCTATAATTAAGTATAACATTATTAGGGGAAAAAAACAAGGCTAAGTGTCTAAAATATTATTAATTTTTTGTATCTTTAAACAAAAACAGTAAAAATATCAAATTAAGTATAGTCATAAGAGCAAGGGTAAAATCAGATATTTCCCACATTAAATTCATAGGAATAGTAGCGCCTAAGGTCAGCACTAATAAAAAAACCGATGTAAATATATTTTTACTTAATCGTGTCTTAGTAATATAGGAAAGAGCTTCAACACCATAAAAATATTGCGTGCAAACCGTAGCAAACGCAAAGAGAAGTGATGATAGAATAACTCCGTAATAGCCAATTCCCCCACAGAATTTACTAAATGCAAATAAAACGAGTGACATTGGATTGTTCTCACTGCCTTCACCTGCCAAAATAATCACAAAGGCAGTTAAGGAGCAAAGAACTATAGTGTCAAAAAACACCTCGAAGATGCCAAGACATCCCTGTGCGTGTGCATCATTTGATTTTGATGAGGCGTGCGCGCAAACGGACGTACCACATCCAGCCTCATTTGATAATACACCTCGGCTAACACCAAAGCGAATAGCGCGCGAAATACCATAGCCCAAAGCTCCTCCAAAAGCGCTTTTAAGGGAAAAAGCGTCACTAAAAATTAGCGAAAGGACGCGAGGCATTTGTGAGAAATTTATCACTATTATATATATTGACATTGCAATATAAAAGCAAGACAAAATAGGTATTAAATATGAATTAAAGGAGGAAATTCTTTTTTCTCCCCCCATAATTATTACAAAAGCAAGTATAGCAAATGCTATACCAAATACAAGTGGAGAAACAGGTAAAAGAGAGCCTACTGCATTTACCTGAACTAAATTCCCGGTAGTTAAGGAATTTATTACGCATAGCAAGGCAAAGGTGCACGAAAGGAAAAATGCAAGACCTTTGCCTATTTTTTTCTTCATTCCGTCAAAAATATAGTATGGTGCGCCACCGTGATATTCACCATTTTCTATTCGTCTGTAGCGCATAGCAAGAAAAACCTCAGCATATTTTAAGCTCATAGCGCAAAGGGCGCTTACCCACATCCAAAAAACAGCGCCATATCCACCAGCAATTATAGCGCTTGAAACTCCTACAATATTTCCAACTCCAAGCGTTCCGGCAAGAGCAAGGCAAAGCGCCTTGAAGCCACCGTGTGTTCCACTAAGCATAGACTTTATTGCCCTTAAGGGGTGCACTATATAGAAAAATTTATAGCGTAAGCCAAAAAATATGCCAATACAAACAAGTAAAAAAGGCATAATGATGCCACACAAATATTCATTAAAAAAACTCGTAGAAATCACCGCCTTTTTTAAAATATATTCTATAAAAATTGCCTTAATTACTTGAAAATATGGAAAATGTTAACATTTTGTGAACAATGTTATTTACCACTTGATTTTTAATATAATAGGATATAGAATATATTTTGTAATTAGCACTTGGCATAAAAGAGTGCTAAAAAATAAGGAGGTATATTTTAAATGACAATAAAACCATTATCAAACAGAGTAGTGCTCAAAAATCTTGAGGCTGAAGAAACCACTAAGGGTGGAATTATTTTGGCAGGCGCTGCTAAGGAGAAGCCACAGGTTGCCGAGGTAATCGCAGTAGGCGAGGGTGAAAAGACACAGGAAGGAAAAATAATTCCTATGACTGTAAAGGTAGGCAACAAGGTAATAATCAGCAAGTATTCAGGCACTGAGGTAAAGCTCGATGGCGAGGAATACGTTATAGTTAAGGAAAACGATATTCTTGCAATAGTTGAATAAGGAGATAATTAAGATGGCAAAGGAAATTCTTTATGGTATCGAAGCAAGAAATGCAATGCTAAGAGGCGTTGATAAGCTTGCAAACACAGTAAAAATCACACTCGGTCCTAAGGGCAGAAACGTAGTTTTAGACAAGAAATACGGCTCACCCTTGATAACAAACGACGGTGTAACAATAGCTAAGGAAATTGAGCTTGAGGACAGCGCTGAAAATATGGGCGCACAGCTCGTTAAGGAGGTTGCATCAAAGACTAATGATGCAGCAGGAGATGGTACAACAACTGCAACTCTTTTAACACAGGCATTTATAAGAGAGGGTATGAAAAACGTTGCTGCAGGTGCAAATCCTATCGTAGTTCGCAAGGGCATTATGAAGGCGGTTGACACAGCAGTAGAAGGACTTATCGCAAACTCCAAGAAGGTAAACGGTAAGGAGGATATTGAAAGAGTAGGTACTGTTTCAGCAGGTGACGAAACAATAGGTAAGCTTATAGCTGATGCTATGGAAAAGGTAACCTCTGACGGTGTTATTACAGTTGAGGAATCCAAGTCAACAGAAACATATTGCGAGGTTGTTGAGGGTATGCAATTTGATAGAGGCTATCTCTCAGCATATATGGCAACAGATATGGATAAAATGGAGGCAGAGCTTGACGATGCACTCATTCTTATCACAGACAAAAAGATTTCAAACATTCAAGAAATCCTTCCTCTTCTTGAGCAGGTAGTTCAAACAGGCAGAAAGCTTCTTATCGTAGCAGAAGACATTGAGGGCGAGGCTCTTACAACATTGGTTCTTAATAAATTAAGAGGAACCTTTACTGTAGTTGGTGTTAAGGCTCCTGGCTTTGGCGATAGAAGAAAGGAAATGCTTCGCGACATCGCTATTTTGACAGGTGGTCAGGTAGTAACAGAGGAGCTTGGAATTGAATTAAAGGATGCTTCAATTGAGCACCTTGGTAGAGCTCGTCAGGTTAAGGTAAACAAGGAAACAACTATTATAGTTGGTGGCTACGGTGAAAGCGCAGATATTAAGGCAAGAATTTCACAAATTAAAGCAGCAATTGAAACAACAACCTCAGATTTTGATAGAGAAAAGCTTCAAGAAAGACTTGCAAAGCTTTCAGGCGGTGTAGCAGTAATTAAGGTTGGTGCAGCTACCGAAACAGAAATGAAGGAAAAGAAGCTTCGCATTGAGGATGCTCTCAACGCAACACGCGCAGCAGTTGAGGAGGGCATCGTTGCAGGTGGTGGAACAGCATATATCAATGTAATTGAAAAGGTTTCCAAGCTTGTAGATAGCGTTGACGGGGACGAAAAGACAGGCGTTAAGATAGTAGTTAAGGCGCTTGAGGAGCCACTACGTCAAATTTCTGAAAATGCAGGCTTTGACGGAGCAGTAGTAGTTGATAAAATAAAGAATAGTGGAAAAATCGGTCATGGCTTTGATGCTTATAACGAGGTTTACTGCGATATGATGGAGGCAGGTATTGTTGACCCAACAAAGGTAACAAGAAGCGCACTTCAAAACGCAGCAAGCGTAGCAGCTACAGTTCTTACAACAGAAGCATTAGTTGCTGACAAAAAGGAAGAAAACCCAGCTCCAGCGCCACAAGCGCCAATGGGCGGAATGTATTAAAAAATAAATGCCACTCAACCGAGTGGCATTTTTGCTTTAAGAAAAGCTCGTTGAATTTTCAACGAGCTTTTTATCTTTCACTACATGACGAATTATAAAACTTATATATATCAAGAAAATAATCGCCATTTTCATTTTTTATGTAACCAGACATTTTAAGCAGCCTATCAGTAGTAGCGCCCTCTTTAATTATCGAGCTTTTTAGACCACATCTATACATAAAGCTCATTGTAGCGCGAAGCATAATAATCATAGCCTCCCAGTCGTCCATATTCGGCGCGTATGAGAGATTTTCTATGTATCCGCAGTCATTCTTAAAGGTAAACTGACAAACACCGATAAAATCGCCGTCATCAGCCCTGTACGCAAACGCATCGGCATTGTATTCGACACCACATATCTGACAAAGCTCCCTTTGCTCGTCCTTAGATTGAATAGGTAACACAGTAAGCATCCTTTAATCTCCTTAAATATTGTCGCTTTTTCCTAAGAGGTAATCGACCTCGTTTTTTGTAAGCTCGCGCCATTTGCCACGCTCAAGCTCACCGAGCCTTAGCTTGCCAACAGCAATTCTTGTAAGTCGCATAATAGTGAGAGAGCATTTTTCACACATTTTGCGAATTTGCCTGTTTCTGCCCTCTGTTAGCGTAAATTGAGTGTTTGTAGCACCATTTTTAACCGAGAGCACCCTCACCTTAACAGGCTTTAGCTTGTATCCGTCAATTTCCATAGGTGAGTTTAACATATGTAGCGCCTCGGGAGAAATTTCTCCCTTTATAACAACGCTATAAATTTTTGGCATATTATTTTTTGGGTGAGTTAATCTGTTAGTTAATTCACCGTCATTTGTAAGAATTAAAAGTCCCTCGGAATACATATCAAGCCTACCAACAGGATAAACCCTTTCACCTACATCGGAAACGAGCGATATTACAGTTTCACGCCCCTTTTCATCAGAGGTTGTAGTAACATAGCCAAGTGGCTTGTTTAGCATAATATATTTCTTATTAGAAGCGTTATTTTTTATAACCTTGCCGTTATAAACAATAACGTCATTTTCAGGGTCAACCTTATCACCAACCTTAGCTGTAACACCATTGATTTTTACATTTCCTGCGGTAATAACCCTTTCGCTTGCGCGTCTTGACATTATTTTATTGTCAGTAAAAAATTTTTGTAGTCTTATTTTTTCCATTATCCAAACAGTCTTTCAAAAAGTGATTTTTTATAGTTAATATTTTTAACGGTTTCAAGAGCATATAGCTTCAAGCTACCAATTTCCTTGTCATTATTATAGAAAACTATTTTTCCAACAACATCATTTTGATTTATAGGCGCAAAGAGAAGCCTGTCATACTCAACCCTTGCACTTATATTTATATTTTCCTTTTCAAGCGTAATTCTAAGAGGCTCAAAGTTAGAGCATAAGACATTTGATTTTACACCATTTATTAAATCTAAAGAAAGGACATAGTCGCCAACATCTGCAAGCCTGACCGACTCATATTTTGAAAAACCGTAATCAAGCATTTCCTTGTGGTCGTTCCAGTCGTTTGGTGCATTTAGAGTAACACAAACAAAGCGAGCTCCGTCAACCTCAGCGCACGAAACCAAGCATCGCCCACATTTTTTGGTAAAGCCGGTTTTAATACCTATCGCACCCTGATATGAGCGCAAAAGCCTGTTGTGATTTACAAGCACCCTTGTGCCCTCGCCATTATTTAAGGGAATAGTCCTTTTATATGTCGATACAATTTCACTAAAAACAGGGTTATTCATTGCATAAGATGCAATAATACCAAGCTCATAGGCAGTTGTATAATGCTCATCATTATCAAGCCCGTGTGGATTTGTAAAATGTGTATTTTCAAGTCCAAGCTCGCTTGCTTTTTCATTCATTAAATCAACGAATTTGTCTAAATCTCCACAGGTTGCATACGCTAATGCCACAGCAGAATCATTTGCACTTTCAAGCATAAGAGCATATAAAAGGTCGGAGATAGTAAGCTCCTCATCCTCGTGCAAATAAATGCTTGAGCCCTCAATACCCGTTGCACACCTTGGGATTTTTATTATTTTTTCAAGGTCGTCACAATTTTCAATTGCAACAAGCGCAGTCATTATTTTAGTTGTGCTCGCCATAGGAAGACGCATATTGGCGTTTTTAGAATAGACAATATCGTTTGAATCGCATTCTATAAGCACAGCGCCCTTTGCTGAAACATCAATAGCATAAGCACTAAAGCTAAAAATAAAAGCGCAAATTATAAAAGAGAATAGAGTAAAAAGCCTTTTGTACATAATAAGCTCCTAAAAAATAATTTCAAGGCTATTATGTGCCAAAAAGGCAATTTATAAATATCTAAAAATTTGTTATTCCTCGCTCTTTTTGCCAAAAACAAATTTTAATTTTTCAATAATTTCAGGAGAGCTTTCAATTAAGCCTACAATATCCTTAAATGGGTCCTTTTCCTTGCCCTCTAAGCTGAGCAGCTCAACTCTTGAATTTTTGTCAATTACCAAAAATGCAACAGGACAAACAGTAACACCCGTGCCACCACCGCCGCCAAAATTTTTATCAGACAGCGACCTTTTTCCAAAATAATCAATACCACCCGTTGCAAGACCTACAAAAATTTTGGAAATAGGGATTATAGCACCACCATTTTCAAGCTTAATTGGCGTACCGCAAACGGTATTAGCATCAAACATGCTTTTAAGTCCCTCTAAGGCTGATTCAATTATTTCACTTTGCTTTGTATTTCCCATAGCTTTTCTCCATATATTTCTTAGGATATAATTCCTTAAACAAATATTTTCCCATAGAAAATAGAGAATATACACTAAATCGTAAAATAACCTTTAAATCGAGGCTTGTTTTTTGAGCTACAAAATCTGCTTTTGCATAAACTGTCGAATTACGGGGAGAAAAATCAAGAGTGAAATGGTTAGAAAGCGCTTCGATTAAAAAGCTAATACCTCTTGTGTATAGAGTATATAAAAATGCAGTTTCAACAGCATTTTTTCCACCAACTATAAGCCTAAGACGCACAATTTTAAAGCGCGCTCTTTTTTCAAGATGCAAAACTGCGCGAATAAAATTACGTGCAAAGCGAGAGGGAACATTAGTCCCCGTAGCCTTTTTCTCGGCTTGATTTGTAACACTTGTTCTTTTTGGCTTTTTATTTTTTGTCAAATCAAATTTAAAAAAGCCAAATTGCAGAAGGATGCGAAAATCCTTTTTGTACAAAAAGATAAACTTAATTTCAGAGCTTAAAAAGAGAACTACAACTAAAAATATTATTAAAATAACATAAATAATTGTCGGCAAAATATCCTCCTAAGATACTTAAATTTCGCCGTTTTCCTCGCTTTGCTCCTCGTTTATTTCTTGGCTGTTTTCGCCCATAATTTCATCAAGTCCGTCATTCTTAGAGCGTGGAGTGGGCACCTCAATGTCAAGAGGAATAATTTCTCCCTCACTTGGCGCTCTTGGAATATCAATATAAGGCAATTGCTCTAATGAATCTATACCAAAGCACCTTAAAAATGTAGGTGTGGTTCTATAAATATGAGGCCTACCTGGAACGTCAAGACGACCACACGCTTCAATGAGGTTTTTTTCGCAAAGCGAGTTCACAACATAAGCACTATCAACCTTTCTTACCGTGTCGATAAATGCTCTTGTTACAGGCTCGTTATAAGCAATTATTGCCAAAACCTCTAAGGATGAAGCAGATAAATTTCCACCTTTCCTAATTCCAAGCGCTTCTTTTATAAGAGGAAGGTACTGTTCCTTAGTACAAAGCTGACAGCTGTCCTCAAATGCGAGGAGCATAATTCCTCTTGCAGTATCCTTGTTATATCGCTCAGCAAAGGCAAGCACCTTTTTCTTAACCTGAGCCTCAAACATCTCAAGACTCTCACCGAGCTTTGCATAGGTAATAGGGTGTCCTGCAGCAAACAAAATTGCCTCAATAGCGCCCTCTACATCAGTATCATTTATTTTTTCAATAGCATTATTATCCATTGTTTTCCTCGCTTGATTGTCTTATTTTTCCTGTGAATAAATTTATATATACATTGTTATCAAGATTGATAACACCGTCCTTTTCGTATTCGTCAACGTTTTCTTCGATAGTAATTCTACCTGCGCGAAGCATTTCAAGCAGTGCCATAAAGGTGGCAACAGCCTCATGCTTTGTATGTACACCATTAAAGCATTCTATTACGTTTACGTGTCCATCATTAAGAATTAAAATACGAAGCACAGAGAACACCTTTTCACCGACAGAAACAGTTCTTGTACTGATAAGAGGCTTGATTTTCTCAGATGCCTCCTCATCAGAAATCTCAATACTGCTCATAATGCGTAAAAGCGCAGAGGATAGTAAATCGACGCTATGGTCAGCAACATAAGAACGGTCAGCAGGTATTTCATCAGTGTCCTTAGCCATACGTCCGCTATAAAGCGAATAAAGACCGCCCAATTTGCCGGATGCCTCCTTAGCACGCTTATATTCCAAAAGCGCACGTGCAAGCTCCTCGGCAGGGTCCTCATCGTTGTCATCATCAGGGCGTGGCAAAAGAATTCTGCTCTTAATAAGCATAAGCTGTGATGCCATAACTATAAATTCTGAGGAAAGCTCAATATCAAGGGACTGCATAGTCTTGATATAGTCCATATATTGGTCGCATATAACCGAAATTTTAATGTCCTCAATGCTCATTTTGTTTTTTGCAATGAGGTTAAGGAGCAGGTCGAGAGGACCCTCAAAAAGCTCCATTTTGTATATAATTGGTTCCATTTTAACTCCTATGTTAAAATAAAAGATTTATAAATAAAGTTGTAAAGCCATTAAAAATAAACCCAACAACCGTCGAAATAGCGCCTGAAATATACCCACCTAAGAATCTTGAATCAATTATAAGTATGAGCATAAATGCAACTGCTATCTCCCTCTCGCGCTTCATAACCTTAAAATATGCCTTCTCGGGAAGAAATGAGTATAGCACACGAGAGCCGTCAAGAGGAGGTAGTGGTATAAAATTAAATATCGCAAGCGATATATTTAAAACAACAAAGTAGTACAAAAATAGTGTAAGCGCATCAGCAACCGAATACCAAAAGCTTGCCTCGTCAACAACTAAATAGAGCTTATGTGCAAGAACGTAGAAAAAGCAAAACACAAAGCCTAAAAGAAGGTTAGAGACAGGACCGGCCAAGGAGGAAAGCGCCATATATGCCTTAGGTCTTTTAAAATATCTTGTATTTATTGGAACGGGCTTAGCCCAGCCAAAATGAAAAAGTATCAAGCAAATTGCGCCAACAATATCAAGGTGCTTGATAGGATTTAATGATAATCTATCTTGGCTTTTCGCTGTTGGGTCGCCGAGCTTGTACGCAACAAATGCGTGCGCGCATTCGTGCACAGTTAGTGCTATTAAAACACATGGCACTGAAATAAGTAATTCAATTAAAAAATCCATAAATCTCCTTTTCGGCAAAAAGAGAAATAAAAGAGAAAATGAATATGCCGAATTATTCTGCGTATTTTGTTATAGCATCCCAAACGTCATTTTTACCCTCTTTAGACTCTGAGGAAAAGAGAATAATTTGGGTCCCTGGCATAAGAGAAGTGTCGCTAACCAAGGCTCGTACAGCCTTTTCCCTCTCCGTTTTATTAAGCTTGTCCGTTTTAGTGGCAACTATAATATAAGGAATATCTGACTGATTTAAAAATTCAACCATATCCTTATCATCCTTAGTAAGACCAACCCTTGAATCAACAAGCTGAACAACTAATCTTAAAAGGTCTATATTGGGGTTGTTGGTAAAATATCCATCAACAAGCATTGACCACTTTTTCTTGTCCTCTAAGGTACGCTTAGCATAGCCATAGCCTGGTAAATCAACCAAAAATAGCTTTTTATCTACATTATAAAAATTTACAGTAATTGTTTTTCCAGGGCACGAGCTTACTCTCGCCATAGATTTTCTGTTAAGTAGAGTATTTATAAGCGAGCTTTTTCCAACATTACTTCTACCCGAAAATGCAATTTGTGGCAAGGGGGCGCGCACAAACTGCGAGGGCACCCCTGCGCTTATTTTTAGTGAAACATTATTTGTGTTTATTTTCATTTTTTGCTAACTCCTGCGCATTGTCTGATAATAGCGATAACCTCTTCATCAGAGAATGCGACGCTTAATACATCAAAAATAGTAGAGCAAGGGATAAATTTAACATTTTCACGTACTGTTTTATCAATATCAGCCAAATCCTTCTCATTCTTTTTGGGTATTACGATATTTGTTACACCTGCTGAATACGCAGCAAGTGTTTTTTCTTTTAGTCCACCAATAGGCAAAACCTTACCTCTTAATGTAATTTCGCCTGTCATAGCAATATCTCTGCGTACCCTTCTGCCTGTTAAAACACTAACAAGAGCAGTGGTTATGGTAACGCCAGCGCTTGGACCGTCCTTGGGAACAGCACCCTCTGGGACGTGAATGTGAATATCACTTTCCTTGTAAAAATCAGGAGAAATACCAAGCCTTTCAGCATTTTCACGTATAAAGCTAACTGCAATCTCGCAGGATTCCTTCATCACCTCGCCGAGCTTGCCCGTAAGCTGTAGCTTGCCAGTGCCCTTCATAACTGAGGCTTCTATTTTAAGAAGGTCGCCACCTAACGAGGTGTAAGCCATGCCGTTTACAACGCCAACCTGATTTTCGTCATCAATTTTCTCATCCTCGTATTTATAAGTGCCGAGATATTTAGATATGTTTTCAGCAGTTATTGATACAGTCTTTGCACCAAGCTCACAAATATCCTTAGTAGCCTTTCTTGCCAAGGAGGCAATTTCTCTTTCAAGATTACGTACACCTGCCTCAGCAGTGTATGACTCTATAATTTTCATAATAGCGTCATCAGAGATTTTAAGTATTCGCTTGCTTAATCCGTGTAGCTTCAACTGCTTAGGAATTAAGTGATTTTTTGCTATATTGAGCTTTTCGTTTTTAGTATAAGATGAAAGCTCTATAATCTCCATTCTGTCAATAAGTGGAGAGGGAATAGAGTCAAGAGTATTAGCAGTAGCAATAAACATACAACGCGACAAATCAACGTTCATTTCAACGAAATGGTCACGGAATGCTTTATTTTGCTCGCTATCAAGCACCTCAAGCATAGCAGAGGCTGGGTCACCTCTTGAATCTGAGGTCATTTTATCAATTTCGTCAAGCACCATCAATGGATTTGAGGTCTTACATTCGCAAAGTGCGTTTATAATTCTACCGGGCATTGCTGCAACGTAGGTCTTTCTGTGACCTCTGATATCTGCCTCATCACGCACACCACCGAGTGATACGCGCACGTATTTTCTTTTAAGCGCCTTAGCAATAGACGCGCAAAGAGAGGTCTTACCAACACCAGGAGGGCCAACAAGACAAATAATTTGATTTTTAATGTCAGGATTTAACTCCTTAGCAGCGATAAACTCAAGTATGCGCTCCTTAACCTTTTCAAGTCCATAGTGGTCTCTTTCAAGAATTTTTCTCGCATTTTTTACACTTGTTTCATCCTTTGAATACTTACCAAATGGAATTTCAAGACAGGTTTCAATATAAGTGCGCAAAACTGCCGATTCAGGTGAGCCAAATGGCGCTTTATTAAACTTAACAAGCTCCTTTAAAAGCTTGCTTTCAACCTCTTTAGGGAAGTGCTTATTTATGATTTCATCATAAAGCTCCTCGCTCTCGCTTTGAGAGTCGTTTCCAAGCTCCTGTTGAATAATCTTTAATTGCTCGCGCAAATAGTATTCCTTTTGGCTTTCGTCAATTTTAATGTTAGTCTTTCTTTTAATAGCGCTTTCAAGCTTTATAACCTTTATTTCCTTATCCATAAGGTTAATCGCAAGCTCAGCACGTCTATACTTGTCATATTCAGACAAAAGCGCATATTTATCCTCAACTCTTGTAAGAATCAATGCGCCGCAAAGGTCGGATAAAAAGTCAATATCATCAGCGGCGGAGAACTCCATAAGAAGGTCCTTAGAGGGGGAAGAGAACATAGAGATAGCTTCCTTAGCCTTTTCGCGTAAAACTCTTAAAAGAGCCTCCTCATCTTCCTCACCGTAATTATCAATATGTACTGCCTTAACTATAACGTCACAGGAGAAGTGCCCGCTTGTAGCAAATGTGTTAGTGTGCTCGGCACGACAAACGCTTTCAAAGGTTGCAAGAGCACCCTTAGAGCCTCTTTTTGTAACCTGTTTTATTTTTGCAACTGTACCAACAGGGTATAATGATTTAGTTTCAATATTTTCAGCAAACGGATTTTGCTGTGTTGCAAGATAAACTAAAGAGCCTGTTTTTTGAGCGTATTCAACAGCGCTTTTAATTTCTGGCATTGAAATATCAATAGTTACCGAAATGTTTGGAAAAGCGAAAACTGCGCCCATAAGTGGTACAAGGGGAAGAGTATGGTTTTCGCAAAATTCTGTGTATTTAGCCATATATAATCCTTTCGTATAAAACATAAATTGCTTCACAATGAATAAAGTCATTGTAAATAAATGTGTAACGTGCATAGTTACTTAACATACAGTATAACACATTCAAGGTTAAATTTCCACATTTATTTTAAAATATATAAAAAATATTTGACTTACGCGCAATATTATAGTAAAATACTTGTAAGGTGGTGATTAAATGGTAATTTTAGAGGATAAGGAAATTGAAAAGGCTCTTTTTGAAAATTGTGAGGAGGTAATAGTGCCTATCGAGGTTACAAAAAGAGATAAAAAGGTCGAAATTATAACTCTTGAAAAAACCAAAGATATAGCTAACGAATTTGAAAAGCGCTTTATAAAATCACCATTTTCCAAAGAGGCAAAAATGTTTTTACATTCAAGCCTTAATGACGTAGTAAAGGCGTGGGGATACCAAGGTAACGATATAGACGAGGGTCATATTTTAACCTATGTTGATAAAGAAGTTAACCAATCGCTTATTTTGCCAACCACAAAAAGAATAAAAGGTAAGGGTAAATATGAGAATTTAACAGAGCACGAGCTTGAAAAAATCCCCAGGAATAGTAACGAGTGCTACTTTGTTACCATAATAGATAATAAAATTGTCAGCGTGTGCGAAATGAATACAGCGGGTGCATTTATAGGAGCTACAGAAATTAACGTATATACTGCGCCCCATTATAGAAAAAATGGTTATGGTGCATCAAACGTATGCGCTATGGCAAATTACCTTATAAATCAAGGAAAAAGAGTTGCATATACAGTGAATTACAAAAATAAGCCATCGGAAAAGCTTGCCATAAAATGTGGCTTTGAAAAGCTGGCAGAAACGTTTTATTATATAACCTACAGGGAGGAATAAAATGGCATTTGATGCAGGTATGTTAAGCCTTGTCGTTTCAGAAATCGACAGCTTACAGGAGTCAAGAATAGAGAAAATATATCAGCCCTCAAATGATGAAATAGTAATTTTACTTCATTCCGCCTCCAAAAAAACGAGAATACTTATAAACGCTGGCTCAAATTGTCCGCGTATAAATATAACAGAAACAACAAGTGAAAATCCACAAAAGGCGCCGATGTTTTGTATGCTTTTACGTAAGCATCTAAGCTCTGGAAAGCTAACAGGGGCAGGCACGCTTGGCTTTGAGCGCGTGTGCTTTCTTGAATTTGAAGCATATGATGAAATGGGCTTCAAGTCGAAAAAATACCTAATTTGCGAAATAATGGGCAAGTACAGCAATATAATACTTACCGATGCAAATAACAAAATAGTTGCGCTTTTAAAGACGGTTGATTTTTCGCTTAGTATGCAAAGACAGCTTCTTGTAGGTATGAAATACGAGCTTCCTCCAAAGCAGGATAAGCTTGATACTATGGCAATAACAAAAGAGGACTTTTTAAACGCCATAGAAAAAGCGTCTATGTCAATGAAGGTGGAAAGATTCATAACCTCAAGCTTTACAGGCATAGCGCCCTCAACATCAAGACAATTGGCATACTTGGTCGCTTGTGATATTGATGTCATTTTAGAAAATGTAAACAAGAAAGAACTATGCGAGGCGTTTTTTAAGACGATAGAGGAAATAAGGAGCAAGAGCAGTAAGCCATATCTTATAGTTAATGATAAAAATGAGCCTGTAGAATTTTCCTATATTCCACTTGAATATTTTGGTAAGGATTATAAGAGCATAGAGCTTGCTTCATTTGGTAAGCTTATAGATGCCTATTATACCAAAAAGGGCAGCAAAGAAAGAATACGACAAAAATCAAGCGATATTTTAAGGCTTTTAACTAACGCAGAGGCAAGAATAAACAAAAAAATAGCCCTTCAAACAGAGGAAATTTCCGAGTGCGATAAGGCAGAAGAGTATCGTATAATGGCAGACCTTATAACAGCCAATCTATATATGATAAAGTCATCAATGTCAGTTGTGGAGGTTATAAATTATTACGATGAGGAAATGAAAAAAATAAAAATTCCACTTGATAATAAAATTTCTCCATCTCAAAACGCGCAAAAGTACTATAAAAAGTATTCAAAAATGAAAAAGGCAAAAGTAGAGCTTGCAAAGCAAATAGAGCTTTCAAAAAAAGAGCTTGAATATATAGAAACGGTTTTTGATTCGTTGACTAAGGCTGAGGGAGAGAGTGATCTTTCGCAAATCAGAGATGAGCTTTATCAAAGTGGATATGCCTCAAGAATGAAAAATTATAGCGTGCAAAAGAATCAATCGCCAAAGCCTTTAAAATTTAAAACAAGTAGTGGATACACCCTGCTTGTTGGAAAAAACAATATTCAAAATGACTACATTTCAACCAAGCTTGCAGAAAAAAGTGACTGGTGGTTTCACGTTAAAAATCTACCTGGCTCGCACGTCTTAATGCAATGTGGCAAAGAAGAGCCAAGCGAGAGGGATTTCACCGAGGCTGCCGAGGTTGCCGCCTATTATTCAAAGGCAGAGGGAAATAATATAGCAGTAGATTACACAAATGCAAAGCACATAAAAAAGCCTGCAGGCTCAAAGCCAGGCTATGTAATTTATCACGTAAATTGGACAGCATATGTTACACCCGACGAAAAAAGAATAAAGGAAATGCAAATAAAATAACAAAAAGGCGTCGAATAGCGTGATACCCTTAATGGAGTATCACGCTAACTCTATTCGCCTTCGGCGAGTTCTATTGCTACGCAGTTATATTCGGTTTACACCGAGTGGTATTCGCTTTGCGAGTTTTCGGGCGAATAGAATATCACTGCAAGATGAAGCCTTGCAATATCACTTCCCACAAGGGAAATATCACTCTTTGCGTCAGCAAAGAATACCACTTTTATACTAACAGAAAAAGAGAGGACATTTCGGATTTCCCGATTTGTTCTCTCTTTCTTTTTGTAATATGGGTTTGGGCATAGCCCATTTGCGTTTGTCTAGTCAAATGCGATGCTCGCACTTAACGGTGTTTTTCAATTCTCCTCTAAGAACACCGCTATCGACGCCTTTTCTTTTAATTAACCGAGAAAATCAATAGTTGCTTTAAACTCAGTGTTATCATTGTTTAATGTGTAGTCAAGAAGATAGCAGATTTGATTATAATTTCCGCTTTCATCAGGGATTTGCGAAATATAAGGCTGTTCAACTACGTTTAGAGTTGCATCACATTCACAAATAAGGCGAACATCATCAATATAAGCGATATTGTCCTTGATTTGAGGCTTTATGGTTGTAACAAATCTTTCGGTAATAACTGCTTTTTCACTAAATGTGAATTTATCATAAATACCAATTTTATCGTCAGCCATGGTAAATGTGCGCTCAGCCTTTTGTAAAGTAGTGTGAACATTTTTTACGTCATAGCCATGAGTAAAGTCCATATAAACAGTACCGTCATTTTCATTATATACAGCCCTTGCTTTGCCTAGCCAGTCACCGCCTTGACCCTTTCCGTTAAAGTAGGGGAGGTTATGTGAAAATGAAGATGGCTGGAAGTATTCATTTCTGCGTGAGCCTTGATAGCCTGGATGGTCCCCTGGACCTATGTATCCAAAGTCACAGAAGATTTGCTTATTATGTCTTGCGAGAATAAATGAGCCAACATCCTGATGGTTATGGCTTTCCCATTGGTTTCCGCCCTTAAAAGCGAAGCCATAGTCGTTGGTGCGCTTTGTAAAATAATTTGAAACAGGAGCAGAGTATGTACAATTTCTTAGCTTGTCGCTAACATAATCGGGGTTATAGTAAACAGTTGAGCGAACAGCGAAGGCCCAGTGGCAATAAGCAACTATTGTAGCTTGCTCAAGAGGAAGGTCCTCAATAGCATCACCATAAACAGTCTTTAGCATATGGGTAAGGCCAATCCAATAGCCCTCTCTTGCGTTTACATCACTGAACATTGCAAGCACATTTGGTTGAAGAACCATTTTTTGTATAAACTGTGAAATAGCCTTAACCTTAGGATTTTTGAGCCAGTCGTATTCGCCATTTGAAAATTCGCGAAGGAGCATAGCGTAAACTGCAAAAAAGCCAAAGCCAAAGCCCCAGTAAGCAGTACCCTCTACACACATTCCGTCATCGTCATAGCTGTTAAGATAGCATTCCATAGAGCTTTGAAGTCTTGGAAGCTGACGCTTGAATTCCTCGGGATCCTCATACATAAGAACTCCACCAACTGCACCTGTACACACAGCAGTCCAGTTGTTGTTATGTGTTTCCCAAAAATATTTTCTTGTCAAATAAGGCTCAATTGTATGGCGTCTGATTTCATAAGTCATTCTGTCAACAAGGAGCTTAGGAAATCTATCCTTGAAAATATTCTTTATCTCAGCCATAGAAAAGGCAAGAGATGCTGCGAATATATCAATGAGAAATGGGTCGAAATCAGCAGGCGTTCTGTCATAATAGCTGTTGTAGTGTCCAAGAGGTGCCCAGGTGTATTCGTTACAAATCTGCCAAATAACCTCAATTAGGTTATTGTAGTACTCATCGTTTTCTGGGTAAATCAACGATAAAAGCGCAGAGGTTTGGAGCTGATTGAAATAATCAGCCTTGTGTGAATCATTTGGAAAATTTAAAACCTCAGAGGCTGTGCTCGCATATGGCTTAACCTTGAAAGAGGCATCGTATTTTTCCTTTATTTCTTTTCTGTGACGGGCAAATGCCTCGTCGTTTCTGATTCTTTCCCAAATTTTTGGGTCTTTAGAAATATCAAACATAATACTCTCCATAGCTTAATTATAAGTTAAGTTCATAATATCATATTATTTTTAATTTTTCAATGCTTTTTGAAGTATTTGGTAAATAAAAATTAATTAACTGCACATCAAAAAAGAGCTGTCTAATATGCCAATTAAAAATCAGCAGGGGGACAGCTCTTATTTCTTTAATTAATGCAATTTTCCTCTAATTTCAAGAAGTGACATAAGAATTTGTGCAACCTGAGCACGTGTAAGAGTAGAATTTGGCTCGATTTTTCCATCAGTTTTTCTTAAAACGCCAATCTCTGTAAGAGAGGTAATAGCGCTTCTTGCCCAATCTGGAATTTGCTCGTCATCAAGGAAAACAGTCATAGAGGTATTAGCGCTTGCACCTATAATATTATTTATAATTACTGCGCCCTCGGCAAGCGTTAGTGTGGACTTGGGATTAAAGTGCAAGCCATCATCCTCATTTGTTCCCTTTATAATACCAAGAGAAAGCGCGCTTTCTATGAAACCCTTATATTCTTTTTTTATGTCCTTATCATCAGCAAAGCGTGTTTCATCAATAATAGGAACATTTTTAGCGCCCATAGCAGTCATAACAAGTACTAAAAATTCCTCTCTTGTTATTTCCTCATTTGGCTTAAATGAAAGAGTGCCATCATCATTTTCGGTACATTCCATAAGTGAGTTTTCATACATAACCAAAACAGCATTTAAGTGCTTATTCTCAACATCTGAAAATACGAGGCTTGCGTTTAGCTTTTCAATTGAAATTTCAACTAAGCAGGCTTCTGAGTAATTACCATAGCTATCTCTGACTCTATATGTAAAAGCATCTGTACCCTTAGCATCAATATAAGGAGTGTATTTATAATCGCCTGTATTTGCATTTGTAAGAGCTATTAAGCCCTTTTCGGGATAAGAAACTATTTCAAATTGCAAATTGTCATTTTCCGGGTCAAAGGCAGGAAGAGTGCCAAAGGAGGATATATTTGTTTTTGTCCAGGTTGAAATTATATCGCCATTTGAAGTAACAGGGGGGAGGTTTACAATTTGAAGGGCTTTTAATGAGCATTCGATTTCATAATCAGAGCCTTGTGGTTTGAATTTAAAGACTGCGACATCATTATCCTTGGCGGTTTGTACAAATTTAAGAAGAGAGAAGTCGTCTCTATAAATAACTTGATTTTCAACGACGTATAAATTGTCGAGCATTAGTCTGCCACATTCTTGGCTTGGTAATGAGGTGATGGTAATTGAGCTTACATTTGTACCAAGAGTATCATCAAAGTCGTCAACGTCAAAAATCAGCTCACCGTTAAAGGGAACACCAGCCTTTATCATTGAGTTATCATTCGCAATAACATCAATTGCAGGGGATAGTTTGTTACTTGCTGATACACTAATTGCAAGTAACGTCATTAAAACAAAGGTGAAAATAAAAAATTTTTTCATAATTAGCTTTCTCCTAAAAATAATTCTATTAAATTGTATTTGAAAACTGAGTAAAAAATACCTTATATACCACAAGTATGCAAAAGGCTTAAAAAACAAGAATAAATTAGCGAAACTTACAAAAATTGTTCCTTGCACAAAAATATGTATGTTTTATATAATGATAGCAAGTGGGATTAAAACTAAAAAAAGGAGGTTATTCCATGGAAATAATGAAAATAGGACATAATTCCATAAAAATAAATTTATGTGCCAAGGAGGCAAGAGAATACAATCTTACAGAGGAAAGTGAGCTTTGCACAGATGAAATGAGAGGCGTTTTTGCCAAGCTTTTATCTCGCGCCAAGAAGGAGGTTGGCTTTGAATATACAAGCAAAAGAGTGGTAGCAGAGGTCTTTTCCTCAAAGGACGGAGGATGTGAAATATTTGTAAGTCAAGCGGGGGTAGAGAACGAAATGTACAAGGACAAAAGCGCGCCAAGCGAAATCAGAAGAGTAAAGACAAACACGGGTGTTTTTTCCTTTGATTCGCTTGAAAAGCTGCTAAGTGCAACTGCTCGACTAAAAAAGATGAGTTATAGTGGCAAAAGCTCTATATACTATGATGAATTTTTAGAAAAATATTACATAATCCTTGAGGACGTGTCGATAAAGGATATAAAATACGCATTTTTATCCGAGTATTCAAAGCAGATGAAAAGTAATTTCAACTTATACCTAAAGGAGCATTGTAAATGCCTTGTAAAGAAGGATGCTGTAAATTGCTTTTCAAGGCTTAAATAATTTATTTAATATATTCTGAAATGTAAAATGCAAAGGCTTCGGCACAAAGGCTTGCTTCTTCAAAGGAATTAGCATAGCTTCCTATATCTATTTTTAAACAAATGGGCTGATAATTTTGTGAGAGTGAAAAGCGAGAAATAGTGTTGCTTTTTATAAGCTTTACACCTTTTTCGTTAAGTCTTGAAGCAAAGTCAAAGGCAAACCTTACATTTTCGTTTTGGTCCTTTGTAACAAAGTCATCGCTCGTTCCACAAATGATTCCTATTTGAGCACTCGCCTCGTCGCCGATTGGAAGCGTTGATTTATCCATTGATAAGTCACTATTGATTTGAACATCTCTTGAAATATTGAATACGTACGATATGCTGGGGTATTTATTTAATGCTTTCTGTAAAGAGGATTCATATTCCTCTTTAGAGGAGAGAATATTACCACCGGCATACGTTTCGTTAATATGTATAGCGTTTACTCCTATCTTGTTTAAATTTTCGCAAATTATTTCACCGATATCCCCAACGTTTTTTGTATCCGAGTAAAAGGCACCCTCGGGGGAATAGCTTATTCCGTCAGAATAGCACTCTCTATTAGAGGAATGAATTATTAAAACGACAGGCGCATCCTTTCCATATGTTGAATATATCTTTTCAAGTGATGTATATTCAAAAGGAACAGAGAAGTCAAATTCGCATCTGCTTTCGTTAATAATTTCGTATTCCTTTGTATCTATATCGACAATTTGGTAATGACCATTTGGAATTACAATATCAGGAGTGTTTGTGTTCTCATCGCCAGATAAATCACCACTTTCCCCCGATGACGTGTCTGAAATTTGACTGTTAGTGTCTGTAATAGCACTATCATTATTAGGGACTAATGATGTAAAAAAACGGTTTATATAAGGAAAAGCCTTGTAAACACCAAAGCACAACAGAGCAATAAATAATATAGCAAAGAAGCCCTTTAAGCTATGTCGCTTTCTTTTTTGCCTTTTTTTATTTTCCTGTACTAAAACTCCACTCGATGAGCTGTTGTCATCCCTCGGCTTTACAACTATCAAATCTGTTTGACTCATTTTTACCTCTCAAATTTTACAAAATTTCTTTGTATTATTGTATGAGGGGGGCTGTAAAAATATGTCATTGTAGATTGTTATTTGAAAAAGCAATTGAAATGGCGCTTGAAATGATTTCTGACATAGATTCTATAATAACGTCAGTGTCCTTTAATGAAACAAAGCAACCCTTTCCGTTGTTTAATAGCTCTTTTAATTCTTTTGGCATTTTCTTAATTTCCATAGCTTTAAGTGCTGAGCAAATTAGTGAAGAGGAGTCAATAACTGTGGGTATTCCAATTGACAAAACATCTACCCCTGTGGTTGATTTTGATATTTCTTTTTTAATATTTCCTATACCACTGCCTGGATAAATTCCCGTGTTCGATATTTGAATAGTCGTACACAATCTATCCATGCTTCTTGATGCAAGCGAGTCTATAACAATTATACAATTTGCTTTTACAACTGTAGCTATATTATTTACAATTTCATATGACTCAATACCTGTTTGACCACTTACCCCAGGGGCAATTAGCGAAATTTCATATTTAAAGGGATTATTAGACTTTTTGTTTTCATATTTTAAATGCCTTGTTGCAGTTAGCTTATCAATGCATAATGCTCCTAAGGCATCAGCAGTGATAAAGCGATTTCCAAGACCAACTATTAAAATATTTTTTGGTGGTGCTTCGATAAGGGAAAGCAGACTTTTTAAATTTTCCGCCACCACGTGTGCGATTTTTTGCTTTTCATAATCATTAAAAAGCCAAGCTCTGCCACTGTAAACCGTTAGATAAGTACCAATTTTTCTTTTAGTTAATTTTTCTCCAAATTCATTTTCAATTACAGTTTTTATAACATCAATTCCATTTATGGAAAACAGATTGGTGATAACCCCATTTTTACTTTTTTCTGGCAGAAAGGACTCGCAGGCAAGGTCGGTTCGATAATACTTTTTCATTTATACTCCTTAAATTTTACTTTCTTGTTGATAAATTTTTACTTTTGTGTTATTATGTTTATATAACGAAACAACGAAAGTGTGAAAATATGACAGACAAAAACGAAATCAAAATTTACATTTTACATTTAATGGATAGAATTGGCTACCCCTTGAATTGCAATGATGTTTGCTCAATATTACATCAGGAAAGCTTAGCAGGATACTTCGACTGTGGAGATTGCTTTACCGAGCTTATAGAGGCGAAGCATATAATTGACTCAGGTATGCTTGACGAAAAGGGAGAGCACACCTACATTGTATCCGAATCTGGCAAGCAAATAGAATCAGCGCTTAGCGATCAAATTTCAAGTGCTATAAAGGAGCAAAGCTATAGAAGCGCTATACGCTATCTTTCCTTTGAAAAAAGAGGGGCAAGCGTTAATTGCTATAAGACACCAATTTCCGATGGAAAATATAATGTTCATTGCGAAATCGTTGAAAAGGGAAGAAGGGTTTTAGAAATAAACGTCGATGTAGATACAGAAAAGGAAGCTGACAAGATGCTTTACAATTTCCGTAGGCGTCCCGAGATAATTTTCAGAGGTACAATAGCTATTGTTTCGGGCGAAAAGAATTACATTTTTGAATAGAATTAGCTAAAATTGGCAATTTGTACAAAAATTTAGCAATTACATTGCATTTTTTCACAAAAATTCACAAAAATGCTTGACAAAGTAAAAAAAATTTGTTAAAATTAAGTTACTATTAGATTTTGCACAGTCTGATAGTAGGGAAAAAGAGGTAATATGGATAATATTTATGAGCTTATATTAAAGGTGAGAAATGGTGATGAAATCGCCTTTTCGGAAATATGTAAGCAGTATAACTCCTTGTTACTTAGTATGTCCCGAAAATTTTGTGCTATGTGTCAAAACGCAAGCGAGACAGAGGAGGATTTTCTTCAAGAGGCAAAAATGGCGCTGTACAAAGCCATAAGCACCTTTGATGTTGAAAATCAAAAGGTTACCTTCGGCGCATATAGTAAGGTTTGTATTAGAAACAAGCTGATTTCCTGTGTTAGAAGGATCAAATCCCAAAAAAGGCAAAAATGCGACTCTGTTACAACTATGCTAAGCTCGTCGTTACAGGACGAGGTAATTTCTCGTGAACTTGGTGAAAAGATTTCAGCAATAGCAGAAAAAAAGCTTTCCCCATACGAAATGAAAATATTTTCTTTTATGCTTAGGCGAATGAAGGCGAAGGAAATAGCATTGCGTATTAACAAAAGCAAAAAATCCGTAAATAATGCAATTTATAGAATCAGGCTCAAAATGAAAGGCACAGTTATATAAAATACATTGCGTAAGCGTTGTATATACTAAACTTAGAGGAGAGAAAAAATGTTTGAGGACAAGACACTGACATGCAAAGACTGTGGAGGTGAATTTATTTTCACCGCAGGAGAGCAAGAGTTCTATGCAGAAAAGGGCCTTGAAAACGAGCCAAAAAGATGCAAGGCGTGCAGAACTGCAAAGAAAAATGCAGCAAAAGCGCCAAGAGAGCTTTTTACAACAGTTTGCGCTGAGTGTGGAAAAGAAGCAAAGGTTCCTTTTCAACCTAACAACGAAAAGCCTGTATATTGTAGTGAATGTTTCGCTAAGAGAAACGAGCAATAATACATACTAAAATAGCAAATACACTAAATTGCCCCTGAAAATCAGGGGCTTTTTATTTTAAAAATTTCAAAAATCTCTGTACAAAATAAAATATATATGATAAAATATAAATAACTATGTTTTACGGAGATTAAAAAATGGCTTTCAAAAATAGAAATGATAACAAAAACAACAATTTTAGAAAAAAAGAATATAAAAAGGACTTTAAGGCTCCGTATGAGGACTCCGAAAGGGAAGAAGGAATCGTAGTAGGAAGAAATGCGGTAAGAGAGCTTTTGAAGAGTGAGCGCGGAATTGAAAAAATATATGTAAAAAAGGGCGGTAGCCATGAGGGCTCAATTACTGTTCTTATCGCCGAGGCTGTGAAAAACGGAATTCCAATTTCCGAGGTAGAGGGTCCTAAGCTTGACTTTTTAGCAGGAGGAACAAGCCATCAAGGTATTGTCGCTGTTGCTTCGCTTAAGGAGTATTCATCTATTGATGATATGATAGCACTTGCTAACGAAAGAGGAGAAAAGCCACTTATTGTAATTGCCGACTCTATAGAGGACCCACATAATTTAGGAGCGCTTATAAGATGTGCAGAATGTGCAGGTGCACACGGACTAATAATTCCAAAAAGAAGAGCAGTTGGCATTACTCCAACCGTGTATAAATCCTCAGCAGGGGCAATTGAGCATATGCTTATTGCAAAGGTATCAAATATTGCCACAACAGTTGAACAGTTAAAGAAAAAGGGACTATGGATTTTTGCCTCTGAGGCAGGTGGAACACCTTATTATGAAACGGATTTCGACTGTGCCTGTGCTGTAGTTTTAGGCTCTGAGGGTAATGGTGTATCACACATAGTAAAGGAAAACAGCGATTATATAGTATCAATCCCGATGTACGGCAAGGTGAACTCGCTTAATGTTTCGACCGCCGCATCAGTAATTCTATGCCACGTTGCAAGAATGCAAAGAAATAAATAAAGAAGGAGAGAAATTGATGGCAGAAAAATACGATCAAATGAATATCGATATTAACGACAATCCCAACTCAAATGACATATACAAGCAAGATAGCGATGAATCCAAGACTGTATCCATTGATATCTCCAAAGCAAGTATGGATAATGACGAGGAGGATTTTGTCTCCCCTGATATCGATTTATTTAATCAAGTTGCTGGTAATGTAAATAAGCCATTAGAGAGCTACACAGCTACATGGCATGGTGGTGATAAAGAAGAGCATCACGATTTCAAGGTGGACGAAGCCTTTGCGAGCACCAAAAATGCCGATAAGCAATTTATGGAAACCTTTGGACTAACCTCAAATGGAATACATACAACCTCAACATATGAAAAAGCAAATAACGAGCACGAATTTGCACATGATGATATTTATTCAGATGATTATGAGTATACAGATCGTATGCAAAGACGTGAAATAATTGGTATGTACAAATATGCAAAAAAGAGAATAAAAATAAGACTTGTATTTTCTATCATTTTTGCATTGTTTGTTTTTGCAATTGAAAATATAACGCTCTTTGTGCCGAATCCTACAGGATTTTTCAATATAGCGGAGTATCCATATATACACACAACAATTAGTCTTGTTGCGCTTATTTTGTGTGCCATTTGTGCATACGAGCAGCTATATCACGGAATGAAATCTATGTTTGCGCACGATTTAAGTCCCGAATCAATAGCGGCGGTAGCACTCATTTTGTCAATTGTTCATTCAGTTACAACATATATTTTTGTATCATATGACATGTATGAAGCAGGTATATTTTCGCTTTATAATTTTCCAACAGCATTTATACTTGTCTCAACTATTTGGTTCTCTTATGTAAATGTTGTAAGAGAACGATATGGATTTAGTGTAGTATCCGCTAAGGACTCGAAATTTGTTCTTGAAAAGGTGTATGAAAATAATGCAGAGGCAGAATTTGACACCTTTACAACTACCTCAAATGGTGAATTTAACGGAGAAATTGCCCGTGTGACTAAAACACCATTTGTTAAAAATTATTTTGCAAACACGAATTCAACTGTTGATATGCATAAGTTCTTAAAGTATTACTATATACTTGCAACTCTTATCGCAGTAGTTTTTGCTATTATATCGCTTTTCACTGACCACACAGCACCACAGGCAGTAACATATTTTGTTGCAGGCGTCTATCTACTTATACCCTTTGGCGTGTTGATGGCGTACAGCTATCCATTCCTAATTGCAAATCGCAATCTATACGAGGATGAGGTTTCTATAATAGGCGAGGAAGCAATTGAGGAATTTGGAACAGTTGATGTTGTTGCAGTGAATGATACAACTGCATTTCCACCACACAATGTAAAAATAAGAAACATAAAGGGCTATAACGACTATGATATTGAAAAGATATCATATCTTGCTGCAAGTGGCTTTAGCGTAGTAGGAGGACCTCTTGCTGAGGTGTTTGATGCAGTATTAAACAATGCAGTGCCAAAAAGCAAGAGAGTAAAATTTGTATGCTCTGGAAGAAGCTATCTTTGCGTTCACGTAGATTCACATTCTGTAATCTTTGCTGATAAATATGGTATGACAGCGCAGGGAATTGAGGTAGGAAACGAGAGAGAGGACAAAACCGACGTTAGCGTAATGTATATGGCGTGTGACGGAGTTTTGTGCTCGAAAATGTATTTGAAATACGAAATAGATGATGAATTTATCTATGCTGCCGAAAACCTTAATAGGCATGGTATGGTGGTAGGAATAAGAACCTTTGACCCTAACATAAGTAATGACCTTATAAATAAGCTTACAGGCTTTGAAAAAAGCGAGGTAAGAACAATTAAGCTATCCTCGGAGTCAGATGCTCCAACACCAACCGTAAGAGCAGATGGACAAATAGTATCTAAGGGTCTATCAAGCTCGCTTTTGAAGGCTGTTCCGACATGTAGAAAAATTTTAAAAACAAGAAAGGTAATTAAGGCATTTAAAATAATAGCATCGCTATTAGGAGGAGTATATCTTGGATTTTGCGTTTTCAACAGGGCGTCCTTGTTTGTATCCTCATTTATAGTAGGTTGCTATACAGCGTTTGGAATACTTATGTATCTAATAACACGCGCAATGCTGCCACGTAAAAAATAAATGCAAAAAAATATTAGCACAATCTTAAAATCTGTATCAAAGCCTGGCAGATATACAGGTGGAGAATACGGGCAAATTGTAAAGGATAAATCAAAAATAAAAGCAAGAGTAGCATTTTGCTTCCCCGATACATACGAAATAGGCATGTCAAACCTTGGTGGAAAAATACTCTATGGCGCATTAAACGAAATGAAAGACGTATGGTGCGAAAGAGTATATGCTCCTTGGCCTGATATGGAGGAAAAAATGCGCGAAAGCAATATTCCTTTATTCGCCCTTGAAAGCAAGGACGATGTTAAGGATTTTGATATTGTCGCATTTTCTATGCAATACGAGCTTTGCTATACTACCACGGTAAATATGATAGATTTAGCAGGCTTGCCGATATACGCAAGGGATAGAGATGAAAATGCGCCGATTTTACTGGGTGGAGGACCTTGTGCCTATAACGCAGAGCCCATTGCTGACTTTTTTGATATTTTCAGCATTGGTGAGGGCGAGGAGGCACTCCCTGAGCTTTTAAGCCTTTACATAAAAATGAAGGATGACGGTACATACAATAAAAAGGATTTTTTAAGAGAGGCATCTCATTTAAAGGGCTTTTATGTACCTTCACTTTATGATGTTGAATACAACGAAAGTGGAACGATAAAGAGCTTTGAGCCTAAATATCCAGACGTTCCTAAAAGGGTAGTAAAAAGGGTTGTTGAGGACTTGAACACCTCATATTTCCCGACAAAGCCCGTTATGCCATATATTGAAACCGTTCACGATAGAATAATGCTTGAAACCTTCCGTGGTTGTATAAGAGGCTGTCGCTTCTGCCAGGCTGGAATGGTTTTCCGTCCCGTTAGAGAAAAGAGCGCAGAGGTTTTGAATAGACAGGCACAGGAAATATATAAAAATACTGGCTATAACGAAATTTCATTAACATCGCTTTCAATAAGTGATTATTCTTGCTTGCACGAGGCAACGGATATGCTTCTTGATTGGACAAATGAAAAAAAGATAAATTTATCTCTGCCATCATTACGTGCAGATAGCTTCACTAAGGAGCTTATGCAAAAGGTATCGAGCGTGCGTTCAAGTGGACTTACGTTTGCACCAGAGGCAGGAACGCAAAGACTACGCGATGCGATAAATAAAAATCTTTATGAAAAGGACCTTTTAAACGCAGTTCGCTTAGCCTTTGAGGGTGGAAAAAGCCTTGTAAAGCTTTATTTTATGAATGGCTTACCAACAGAAACCTATGAGGATATTGAAGGTATAGGTGCGCTTGCAAAGACCGTTGTTGACGAGTATTACAATACTCCCAATAGACCAAGAAAGCCTTTTACTGTAACAGTTAGCGTTTCATGCTTTGTTCCAAAGCCACATACACCATTTCAATGGGAGCCACAGGATTCCCTTGAGAGCCTACGTCACAAGCAAATGTTCTTAGCTGAAAAAATAACCGATAAAAAGATTCACTACAATTGGCACGAGGCAACTGTTTCGCGCCTTGAGGCTGTATTTTCAAAGGGCGACAGACGTTTGTCAAGAGCGATAGCGTTAGCACAGTCAAAGGGAATGAAATTTGACGCTTGGGATGAATACTTTGATTACCATAAATGGATGGAGGTATTCGAGGAGTGTGGAATTGACCCTGATTTTTACGCAAATCGTACAATAGGCTATGATGAAATATTGCCTTGGGATGTTATTGACATAGGTGTAAGCAAGGAGTTTATGATAAGAGAAAACAAAAAAGCGCACGAAAGCAAGACAACACCAAACTGTAAGGAGCAATGCTCAGGCTGTGGTGCTAACAAGCTTGGAAAGGAGCTTACATGGTGTCCCAAAATGAAATGATTCCCGTAAGAATTAAATTTTCCAAAACGGGCAACCTTATGTATATTTCCCACCTTGACCTTGCACGTACAATGCAGAGAATAATAGTGCGCTCAGGTATTGATATTTGGTATAGTGAGGGCTTTAATCCACAGCCCAAAATCGTTTTTGCCGTTCCACTTCCTGTAGGAGTTGAAAGCAAGTGCGAATATATGGATATAAGAATAAACTCATATATGTCAAATGACGAAATTGCAAAGCGAATTTCCGATAATTTCCCAGAGGAAATGAAGCTTATTAGCGTTTATACCCCAGATAAAAAGTTTAAAAATATAGCTTATATAGACTATACAATTTCTCTTGTATCGCCTAAAATTACAAGCGAAACTGCAAATAGCATTTTGGAGCTTTTTAAGGGTGAATGTATAATAACCAAAAAGACCAAAAGTGGTGAAAAAGAGGTAAATATAAGCGATCATGTTAAAAAGCTTGAGGCTGACTTTGATGGCGAAAAAATAACTCTACACGCAATTTTGTCAGCAGATAGTGAAAAATATCTCAACCCTGAGCACTTTATTGAGGGAATAAGACAAAATATTGGAATATTGAATTCCAATACAACCGACGAATACTATACTATACTTCGCAATAATATGTTAATGGAGAATTTAGAGATTTTTGAATAAGGAGGATATCTTGAAAAAATATATATTTCTTATTTCAACTCTTATCATTGTTTTAATTATGCTTGCCTCGTGCAATACCGTAGAATTTGATTATGATGATTTTGAATACTACACAAAGGGACAAGCAGAAATAGACAAAAAAATTACTAAGATAGAGATAGATTGGATAGACGGTAATATAAGTATAAAAAGGTCAAGTGAGGCAAAAAAGGTTAGCTTTACTGAAAATTCAATATCTAAGTCATCAGAGGATAATAGCCTTTACTATTTTGTGCAAGGCACAACCCTGAACATCAAAGCAGGAAAGAGTGGCAGATTAGATCCGAGTGACTATAATAAAAACCTTAATGTCATATTACCAATTGATACAGTACTAAACGATATAGAAATAGAAACTGTCTCGTCAAATGTAACTATATTTGATACCGAGGTAAAAAATATAGATGTAAATACCGTGTCAGGAAATATAGATATAAAAGCTTATGGTGATATAGATAGCGTAAGTGTAGAGAATGTATCTGGCACTACAAAGCTTATCGCAAACAAAATTGGTGATTTTGAAGCAGACGTAGTAAGCGGTAATATAGAAATATATGCTTACGATGAATTAAAGGGCTGCGAAATATCATCTGTTTCTGCAAATGTAAATTTATATTTACTTTCAAATTCAAGATTTACGTTAAAGAGTAGTGCGGTTTCAGGAGACTTATTTTGTGACTTTGACGGAAGAAGGGTAGATGGTAATACCCTTGTAGTCGGCACAGATGCAAGAAACATTTATGAAATAGATACAGTATCAGGTGATTTAAATATACAAAGGCTTGATGATTAAGTAAATGGGATCTGCCAATAAGCACATATTGAATTAAGACACCTTCCCATTTAAAATTAAGATTAAACTTTTATTTTAGTAAATTTAATAAGGTTGAGAGCTTGTAATTTATTGCAGGCTCTCTTCATTTTAATGTCTGTTTTTAGGCGGGTTTTCGCACTCTGTCGTACGAAGTACGCCTAAGTGTAGGAGCTTGTGTCTTGGGCACTCGTTTTACTATCACATAAAAAGGGGCGTCGCTTAATGCGACAGCCCCCTGTTATTTTTTAATTGCACTAATAATTGACGAGGTGATACCACATAAAATTCCACCGATAGGAAAGGCTATCCAAGCAGGGTGCCATAAATCCCCTATAAAACCCAAAAGCAGAAACAATATAAGGGCGCTTAACATAATAACCGAGCTTAATGTATCGTTTAATTTATCAAGCTTGCTTTTCTTTGAAGCCTCAACCTCGCCTTGAGCAAAGCCTTCATTGATGCATTCCTCATTGTATGCTTTTGTATCGTATTTTGAATGCTGTATTCCTGCATAAACATATATAAAGCAGGATATGCCAATTAGGAAAATAAGTATAGAAGTGATAACTCCCTCATATGCCTCACGACTTGAAAATACTGAGGGAAGGTAGCTTTCATCATAAAGACAAAGAATAACTGTGATAATTCCTAATAAAATAATGGAGGTTGCAACAGAAATCATAATTGCAAATGGTTTTATAAAGCCCTTTTTCTTTTCCTCTGGATATGAATCCATTTTTGGATTTTCCTTCATAAATTCGTGGTGAGTAATTCCACAAGGAATAAAAATAGCAACAGCTATCATAACGAATACCAAAAGAAAAACAATACCGAGTATGTCATTATTAAATAATGATATTGTAAATACCAATGAGAAAACGCCCATCAAAATAAGACCTACGCCAAGAGCTATAAGAAAAGAGAAGCGATTCATATGCTTATCATAAGAGGCCAAATCACACCTTTTACAAGAATTGACAGCTTGTGAATCTCGCCCTTCGCTTTCTATATTTCCCCTTACAAGCGTGTCCATATTGCATTCAAAAATGTCACATAGCTTAATAAGTGTATCAACCTCGGGAAAAGCAGCATCTGTTTCCCAACGCGAAACCGTTTGTCTTGTTACCGACACTCTTTCAGCAAGCTCCTCCTGCGTGATTTTAAAATTTCTTCTTAAATAGCTTAAATTTTCACCAAAGCTCATAGTTATCTCCTTTCGCTAATTTGTTTAATCAAATTATACAGCTTGCATTCCCAAAAATCAACCAAATTACGAAGACATTTAAACTTTTTTTGCAACATTTGATGTTACATTTGACAAAAACAATGAATAAAAAGTATAAAAACAGACACTTCTATCCGTTAAAAAGCTCAGCTTAGCTGGGTAAAACCATATAAGATAAAGAATGGTTTTTTAGAAGAAGTGTCTGTTTTTTAAATTGTTTTGGCAAATTTTCTGTTCTTTAGAGGTGCTAATGAGTCCTTGTTTAGCTCCTTTAAGTCGTTTTCTTCAACCTCAAGAATCGAAAAAAGCTCATTTATATCAATAAATTTGATTTCCTTACCTTCATCGATAGCAGAAAGTGCCTTTTCTTTTCTGTAGCATCTGTACAGAGTATTGTTTTTTCCGATTAAATCGCATGTAACAAATATGTCACAGCCGTATGCGTGCCTTGTGTATTTTGCACCATTAAGTGCAAGATGCGAAACGATATTCATCATTTCATTAAAATGATATTCCTCGTAAAGAGAGCTGATACAAATCTTTTTTCCGCAAAGTCTTGAGCTTGCTTGTCTGTTTATAAAAACACGCTTAAAATAATTTGAAAATTCCGTCGCATTTTTTTCTGTTGCATGTATCCAGTTATCTCTTTTACTACCTGTTAGCTTTTCCATCTTAGAAAGCTTCTGTGCCTTGATAGTCTCTCTGTATTTCAGATATTCAGACTCGATTTCTCCGTTTTCACACTTGCATTTGCAATGTGGATACCTTTCGATAAGCTCAAGAGGGGAAAGACCGGTTTCCTGACAAAGTCCCTTCATAACTCTCATGGTAAAGTATGAGTCATCATCGCTTTTGTGTACATCTTGTGTTTCTGTAACACCGTATTCGCTTGCACACTTTATTAAAGCAGGAGTATTTTCAAGCTCCTTGTAATCAGTGTAAATTCTTTGAATATCAAAAAATTTATAATCAAAAATTTCCTTTGAAAACCTCTCACACTCGCTTTTTATAAAACCGGCATCCGATAAAACAGAGAAGCCAAAAACCAATGTGTTAGGCTTTGTTAAAAGGGAGCGAATTGTTTTATAGTAGTGTTTAAAATCGGGAGAGGAATTAAAGGCTTTTTCGTCATATCCAAGCACAATACCAGGGTGATTTCCGTGTCCGTATAAATGAAATTTAGAGTGAGGATTTATAAGAATATCACTTTTTTGTATAATGTTGAATTTTTCGTCCGTTATCACATATCCAAAGGAACAGATTTTTCCATGTCCGTGGAAGCAATTGGCACATTCAATATCAAAAAATATGTATTCCATTGTATTCCTTGTTTTATATATCGCGTCTGCCTAAAAGTGCGCGATAAAGTGTTACCTCGTCTGCATATTCAAGATCTGCACCGACAGGCAAGCCGTTTGCAATTCTTGTAACCTTAATTTCAAGAGGCTTTAAAATCTTAGAGATATACATAGCAGTAGCCTCGCCCTCAACAGTAGGGTTAGTAGCTACAATAACCTCCTTGATATCCTCATTATTGATTCTGTTAAGAAGCTCTTTGATTTTTAGCTTATCAGGACCAATGCCCTTCATTGGAGAAATAGTTCCGTGTAAAACGTGATAAACGCCTGAAAATTCCTTAACCTTTTCAAGCGCTAAAACAGCTTGATAATCCTCAACTACACAAATAACCGAGTGGTCTCGCGTCTCGGAGGAGCAAATAGGGCAGATTTCCTCGCTTGAAAGGTTTTGACAAACAGTGCAAATACCAATTTTGGTTTTTGCATCTAAAATAGCCTGTGCAAAATCAAAGGCATCGGAATTCTCCATATCAAGCACGGAAAAAGCCATTCTCATAGCGCTTTTTTTGCCAACTCCGTCAAGAGAACGGAACTTTTCAATTAAGTCCTGTAAGGGTTTAATAAGAGTATCCATTAAAACATACCGGGTATGCCCATACCGCCCATACCCATAGGACCTGTAATTTTACCCATTTCCTCGTCAGTTGTAGTGTTAACCTTCTTAATTGCCTCGTTAACAGCGGCAACCATAATATCAGAAAGAGTTTCGATATCGTCAGGGTCAACGATTTCAGGGTCAATATCAATGTTCAAAATCTCTCTTTTACCATTGATTTTTACCTTTACAACGCCACCACCAGCGCTAACCTCATACTCTCTTGCTTCAAGCTCTGCTTGCTTTTGCTGCATGTCCTGTTGCATTTTTTGAGCCTGTCTAAGCATTTCATTCATGCTTGGACCCTTTGGAATGTTTGCTTTCATGTCAAATACCACCTTTATTAAAATTCGTCAAGATCGGATTTTTCCGTCTTATTTTTTTTATAAACAATTTCAATCTGAGAAATTGAAGAAATATCTATATCGCAAAGAACCATAGCATCAAATAAAGCGCGTTTATTTTCATCCTTATTTAGCATAGTTTCCATCATTAAGTTGTTTGGCATAACATAGAATTTCTTTGATTTTTCAGAATAAGCTGGAGTGCAATTCTTTAAAAAGCTTGCAGTAAGAGGATTTTTAGACATTACCTTGCTTAAAATTTCCTCCCAATTATCTACAAACTCACTATTTTCACTTGTATCAATTGAAGGGGAAGGGACTTGCGCCTTTTCATCAGGCTCAACCGTTTCAGTCTCTTCCTTTATTTGAGAAGGAGCCTCCTCCTTAATCTCTTTTATTGAAACGCCCTTGGAAAGAAGTGTAACCTTGTCCTCTAAGGTAGCAATTCTTGAAAGAAGAGCATCATTAGAATCGGAAAGCTTAGGATCACACATTTTCATAAGTGTAATTTCTGCTAAAAGTCTTTTGCTGCTTGGATTTCTCATCATATTTGTATAAGCAGAATCAAGCATAGATGCGTGATGAATAAGCGTTGCCATATTAAAGAGAGAAGCAGTTTTATCAAGTAGCTCTCTCTCATTCGGCAAAAGCTCTAAATACGTGCTTGAGCCCAAGGATTTCTGCACCATCATATCGCGATAAAATGCAGTTAAGTCTTGGAAAAACACCAAAATATCCTTAGATGAAAGAACAATTTCATTTATCGCATCAAATAGAGTAGAATATTGCTTGTTTGCAATGCTTGTGGCAATATTGCACATCTTATCATACGAGCTCGTGCCAAGAATTTCGTTAACTAACTCAGCAGTAATCTCCTTGTGAGAGCCAGCGCAAAGCTCCATTAAGCTAATAGCGTCACGCATACCACCCTGTGCAGTTTTTGCAATTAGAGTAGCACCCTCTTGGGTTAAATCAATTTTCTCGCTTTTAGCAATAAACAAAAGCCTTTTAACAAGCGATTCCATTGAAATTCTGCGAAATTCAAATCTTTGGCATCTTGAGATGATGGTTGCAGGAATTTTATGCTGCTCAGTAGTAGCGAAAATATATAAAACGTGCTCAGGTGGCTCTTCAATGGTTTTGAGCAGAGCATTAAATGCGCTGTCAGAAAGCATATGAGCCTCGTCTATAATATAAACACGCTTTTTAAGCATAGCAGGGGTGTACATAACATTTTCGCGAAGGTCGCGAATGTAGTCAACGCCCGTATTTGTTGCTGCGTCCATTTCAATAACGTCAGTTGTAGTGCCTTGGTCTATAGCTCGACAATTTTCGCATTCATTACAGGGGTTACCGTCCTTTAAATTAAGGCAGTTAACGCTTTTAGCAAGAATTTTTGCACAGGTAGTTTTGCCCGTACCTCTCGAGCCACAAAATAGGTAAGCGTGTGAAACGCTACCCAAAGAAGCCTCGTATCTTAAAATAGAGGTAATATGCTCTTGTCCGTAAACATCATCAAAAACACTTGGCCTGTATTTTCTGTATAAAGCCTGATGCATATAAGACCCTCCTTAAAATTAAAAAACAAGTCGTCATATAAGATCATACCCCAGAAATCGAATTAAACTTACATGCGCTATCTCACAACATAGGCTCGAGACAAGCACCCTCACGGCACATCGTCAAAACTGCTTAGTGCTGCTTGGTCCCCCATCTGACACGGTTCACAGCCGACAATTGCGCAAGACTCATCTGTCAACGCTTCTGTTATAAGTGCTGACCACACAAGAATAACCCTCAAAATGGGAATTCTCCCCTGCATATAGCGGATTTCAGGTACAGGGCACCGCTACCGCCCCGGATAGTATGACCTTATATCACAACTTGTTTTAAAAATATATGCTTGATGATATGAATTTATCAAGCGTAATATAGTATAACATATAAATATATAAAAAGTCAAGTATAATATTAAAATATTCGGGCAAGAAAAGCTCTTGCCCGATAAAACACCAAATATTAGTCAATAAATGACAAAATATGAAAAAAGAGAGGTGTCAATAGTAGATTTCTGATTCAATTTTTAAAAGCCTGTTATATTTAGCAACTCTATCAACACGACAGGGAGCGCCCGTTTTTATAAATCCTGCATTCGTCGCAACAGCTATATCAGATATGCTTGTATCATCAGTTTCACCTGAACGATGTGAAATTATTGTATTGTAGCCCTTTTGCTTAGCAAGGTTGATTACGTCTAAGGTTTCTGTAAGCGTTCCTATTTGATTTGGCTTTATAAGAATAGAGTTTCCCATATTTTTATCAATACCCATTCGTAATCTTTTTTCATTAGTAACAAACAAGTCATCGCCGACAAGCATTACTTTTTTACCAAGTCGTTCTGTAATTTTTATCCAACCGTCATAATCATTTTCGCCAAGCGGATCTTCGATTGAAATAATGGGGTATTTACTGATAAATTTTTCCCATTTATTTATAAGATCATCACTTGTAAAGCTTTTATTTGCCTTTGGCAAATTATAAATGCCATTTCCAGCCCACCATTCGCTCGAAGCTATATCAAGAGCTATTTTAACCGACCCTGTGTCGTATTTTGCCGAATTTATAGCCTCAATAATTAGCTCAATAGCCTCCTCCTCACTTGAAAGATTAGGTGCAAAGCCACCCTCATCGCCAACCGAGGTAGAGTAACCATTTTTAGTTAGAATTTTCTTTAACTCCTGATATATTTCACAGCCGGCACGCAGAGCTTCCTTAAATGTATCAAACCCACAGGGAACTATCATAAATTCCTGTATATCAATATTGTTTGATGCGTGTGCGCCACCATTTAGTATATTCATCATAGGAATTGGCAGCTTGTTGCCATAAATTCCACCTAAATACTTATATAGTGGAATGTCAAGAGCTCTTGCGTGCGCCTTTGCAAGAGCCAGTGAAACGGAAAGAGTAGCATTTGCTCCAAGATTAGCCTTGTTATTAGTTTTGTCAAGAGCGAGCATTATTTTATCAATAGCACGCACACTTGTATTTTTTTGACCTATCATTGCATCTTCAATAATTGTATTGACATTATTAACTGCTTTTATAACACCCTTGCCACAATACCTTTTCTTGTCACCGTCACGAAGCTCAATAGCCTCATATTCGCCTGTAGAAGCGCCGGATGGCACACTTGCAACACCCTTGTGCCCACCACAAAGACAAACAGTTGTTTCAACCGTTGGCATTCCTCTTGAATCTATAATTTCTCTTGCTTTTATATAATGAATACTTGTGTTCATAGAATAATCTCCTTGTAATTTTGAGATTATTATTACCTAAAAAGAAATATTTAAACTAAAAAGGCTGTTGCTATTTGCAACAACCCTTTTGCTATTAATTTAGTGGATTATCATTAACGGTTTCCTTTTTTTCAGTAGCTTCATCAGACTTGTCATCATCTGATTTTTCATCATTGTTTTTTCTTTTGTTTTTAGTTTTTTCATAAACATTACCATCAACATAATCGTTTGGATCAGTTGGCAAGCTTTTCTTCCTTAATTTTTCTTTTATAAATGAGTTGAAGAAGTAAGCGATAATAGCACAAAGCGGAACGCCTGTAACCATTCCGACAAAGCCAAAGAGGTGAGAGCAGAGTGTTACAGCGGCAATAACTCCAATGGGAGTAAGACCAGTTGACGCGCCAAGAATATGAGGAGCGATTAAGTTTCCGTCGATTTGTTGAACAACAAGTATAACTATACCGAAAATAACAACCTGCCAAATGCTTTCGGTTGCAATAAGTACAATAAGTCCTGATGGAATACCACCGATAAATGGGCCAAAGAATGGAATGATATTTGTAATACCACAAATAACACCAATAAGTGCAGGATAAGGCAATCCAAGCATTAGCATTATGAGCGCTATAACTATACCAACTAAGGTAGAGTCAATTATTGTACCAATAATGTATTTACCAAAGGTCTTGTCAGTGTATTTTACGTAATCTACAACTCTTTCGTAGTGCTTTTTCTTCAACATAGCACACAAAAGTCTTTTAAGCTTACCCTTAATTCTATCCTTGTCAATAAGGAAATAGATAGATAATATAATACCAACAATTATAAAGAATATTTGGTTAACAATTTCTGTACCAATATTTAAAATATTATCAATTATAAAGTTAAGAACAACAGAAATAATTCCTTCCTCTCCCTGAGTGCCAAGAAAGGCATAAATTGAATCCATAACCTCGTCTGGATTTATTTGAGGGAATTTGTCAAGAAAGATAAATATCTCTTCCTTTAAGTTGTTAATATATTTTGAAAGGTTAGAGGAAAGAGTGGATATATTATCAACAAGCTGAGGAATAATAGTTGCACCGATTATAACTAAAATAAGAGCAAAAATTAAATAGGTTAAAGCAATAGATAAGCCCTTTCTGAGCTTAGGATGTGGCTTGTTATTTTCGAGAAATTTAAACACGTGCTTATGAATTCTTTTGTATAAAGGACAGAGCAAGAATGCTATAACAAATCCATAAACGAAAGCAGACATAGCAACAATAACGCCTGATACAAAGCTCCAAATGCGTCCGATGTTAAGCATAGCAAAAATAAAAGTAATAAGCAAAATACCAACTAAAAGAGCATAGAGCGCTATTGTGAAATGCTTTTCATGCTTTTTGAAGCGTTTAAACATATATGTACCTCCTTATAAGATTATCAGTTATTTACATTATATACTAAAAATGTGTTTAGTCAAGATATTATTTGCAAAAAAAGATTAAAATTAGTAAAAAAAGGCGCTCTTTTAAGCGCCTTTTTTACAATTAGTCAACTTGAATACTATAGTTAGGAGCTTCTTTTGTGATGCTGATATCGTGAGGATGCGATTCGCGTAGACCAGCACCGGAAATTCTTACAAATTGTCCTCTTTCCTTAAGCTCTGGGATAGTAGGAGTACCACAGTAGCCCATACCTGCACGTAAGCCACCCATAAGCTGATATACAGTATCAGATAATGGACCCTTGTAAGGAACACGACCCTCAACGCCCTCTGGAACGAGTTTTTTATTGCCCTCTTGGAAATAACGGTCCTTAGAGCCCTTTTCCATAGAAGCAAGTGAGCCCATACCACGATAAACCTTGAAGCGTCTGCCTTGGTAAATTTCGGATTCTCCAGGGCTTTCCTCGCATCCGGCGAGAAGAGAACCAACCATAATTACGTCACCACCGGCAGCAACAGCCTTAACAAGATCGCCACTGTATTTAATACCACCGTCAGCAATAACAGGAATACCATATTCCTTTGCAACTGTATAAACATCAAAAATAGCAGAAACCTGAGGAACACCAATGCCTGCAACGATACGTGTTGTACAGATAGAGCCAGGTCCTATACCAACCTTAACAGCGTCAGCGCCTGCCTCGATAAGGTCGCGAGCAGCAGCACCGGTAGCTATATTACCTGCGATAATTTGAGCATCAGGATAAGCCTCCTTGATTTTCTTAAGACAGAGAACGATGTTTTTGGAATGACCGTGAGCAGAGTCAAGAACCAAGAAGTCGGCTCCAACAGCTAAGAGCGCGCCTGCACGCTCAACAACGTTATCAGTAACACCAATAGCAGCACCACAGAGAAGTCTGCCATATTCATCACGTGCTGTATTAGGATATTTGTTTGCTTTTTCAATATCCTTTGTTGTGATAAGTCCCTTAAGTATGTAGTTATCATCAACAATAGGAAGCTTTTCAATTTTATATTTGCTTAAAAGAACCTTTGCATCCTCTAAGGAAGCGCCATCCTTAAGAGTGATAAGGTTGTCCTTTGTCATATAGTCCTTAATTGGAACATTGAGGTCAGTTAAGAAACGGATATCTCTGTTAGTGATAATACCAACAAGCTTTTTATTTTCAACGCAAATCGGCACACCAGAGATTCTGTATCTTGCCATAAGCTGGTCAGCCTCAGCAACAGTGTTATCAGGAGCAAGGAAGAATGGGTCTCTTATAACGCCATTTTCACTTCTTTTAACTCTTTCAACCTCGCTGGCTTGTCTTTCTATAGACATATTCTTATGAATAACACCAACACCACCCTCACGAGCGATAGCAATAGCAAGCTCGGATTCTGTAACAGTATCCATAGCAGCACTCATAAGAGGAATGTTGAGCTTAATTTTCTTTGTTAGGTGAGTTTCGAGGTTAATCATCTTAGGAACAACCTCACTCTTAGCAGGAATCAAAAGAACATCGTCAAATGTAATACCTTCTTTTCCAAACTTGTAATCAAATAAATTCTCTGACATAAAAATCTCCTTAAATTTATAAGTTATTTTTTTAATTATAGACCTTTAAAGTCGATTTGTCAACAAAAAAACAGAAAATTCAAGAACTTTTGAGCAAAAAATTTAATAAATTAAATAGTTTTGCACAAAAAAGCACGAATAGACAAGTCTTTAAGAGCCTCATATGCTTTTCTCTGCTTTTTTTCATTATCGAATATACCAAAAACAGAAGGACCACTACCACTCATAAGAGCGCCAATAGCTCCATTTTGCAAGAGAACTTTTTTAATCATAGCTACATTTTCATTTGTGGGAATAATTACATTCTCAAACTTATTATATAGGTATTTTGAAGCCTCCAAAATGCTTCCATTATCAATGGCAGAAATAAGCTTGTCCATTTCACCAGATGAAGAACAATTTGTTCCATACTTATCATCAAGCATACCAAAGGCTATGGGGGTGGAAACGCTTGAGTTGTCGATAGCGCAAACAAGCAAAACGTTATTAAAAGGAGTTATGCGTTCGATTTTTTCGCCTATTCCTTGACAAATAGCAGTACCACCAGTAAGACAGAATGGAACATCAGCTCCAATTTTAGCTCCGATTTTTAAAAGCTCCTCACTACTAAGAGGATAATTGTAAGCCTCATTTAAAAGCTTAAGTGCAGCTGCGCCATCCGTGCTTCCACCAGCCATTCCTGCCGAAATTGGAATGTTTTTTTCTATTGTGAAAATACACTTTGCGCCTTTGATTTTTGTGTATTCAAAAAACTTAGCTGATGCCTTATATACAAGGTTAGACTTGTCGTTTGGAATTTTATCAGTCGTTGTTTGAATTTCGATTATATTTTCATCGTCTGTGCCTGTTTTTTCTATATTGAGAATAACGTTATCACAAAGAGAAATGCTTTGCATAATAGAATCTAAATTGTGATAGCCATTTTCCATTTTCCCAAGCACATCAAGATATAGATTTATTTTTGCGGGTGCTGTGATATTTAATTTCATAATTATTTTGCATCAAACCAAGTTTTACCTACTGAAATATCAGCAGTTAAAGGAACTAAAAGCTTGGTTGCACCCTCCATTTCTTTTTTTAATATTTGTAGTGCCAAATCAGCACAGTCCCTGTGAGCTTCGATTATAAGCTCATCGTGCACCTGCAAAATAAGACGCGCATCAATTTTGGCTTCCTTTAGCGCCTTATCAACGTTTATCATAGCAATTTTTATAATGTCAGCAGCAGTACCCTGAATAGGGCTATTCATAGCAGCGCGCTCACCAAAGGCTTGAACCATTTTATTTTTATTTGCAAGCTCGGGAATATATCTAATTCTGCCAAACATAGTTTTTGCATAACCATTTTCTCTTGCTTCGACAATTAGCGATTTAATAAACGCGTGAATATCGGGGTAGGTAGCAAAATAAGATTCAATATATCTCTTTGCTTCCTTTATTGGAATATGCAAATCCTTGCCAAGAGAGAAGTCACCGATGCCGTAAACAATACCAAAGTTAACAGCCTTTGCACGCTTTCTCAGCTCAGGAGTGACCTCACTCGGCTCAATTCCAAAAACAAGTGATGCAGTCATTGTATGAACATCCTCGCCGGTACGGAAGGCGTGAATCATATTAGCATCCTTTGACATATGAGATAGAACCTTTAATTCAATTTGCGAATAGTCCGCATCAATAAGAACATAATCCTCGCCCTTAGTAATAAAATACTTACGCAAATTTCTGCCAAGGTCGGTTCTTATCGGTATATTTTGAAGGTTAGGCTCAGTTGAGGAAAGACGCCCCGTTACTGCAACCGTTTGGTTAAAGGTAGAGTGAATTCTTCCGTTTTCATCAGCCACCTTGGAAAGTCCAATAGCATAAGTGCTATTTAATTTGGCAACCTTACGATATTCTAAAACCTCACGTACGATTTCATAATCTTGACTAAGGTCCTCAAGGACATCAATTCCTGTAGAATATCCCGTTTTGGTCTTTTTACCGTGAGGTAAGCCGAGCTTTTCAAATAAAATTTGTCCTAATTGCTTAGGGGAATTTACGTTAAATTCCTCTCCGGCAAGCATATAAATTCTTTCCTTGTAGGTGCTTTCAAGCTCGCTTAAATATGAGGAGTAGGAGTTGAGTCCCTTCACATCCACCATAAAGCCCTCTTTTTCCATAGAGTAAAGCACTCTTGCCAAGGGTATTTCAATATCCTTTAATATATGAAGAGTATTATCTCTTTCTAAGAGCCCTATCATTTCAGCGTACAATCTATAAATTATTTGCGCTCCGTGATTTTCTTCAAAAACACATTCGAGATAAGATAGTGAAAGAGAGCTCAAATCATAAGACGTGTCTGAGGGTGAGATAACATATCCTGCAAGCATTGTGTCAAATACACAGTTTATCTCATAATCCCTAAGAAGTGTCTTTAGGTCGTGACAAATAATAGGAGAGGTCTTTAAAAATTCAATAGCCTTATCTCCATCAACCTCATAAATTTTCCCACTTGATGTGCAAATTTGCACCTTATTCCCAAGGAAATAAACAGCGCAGGGCTCGTTTTGCACCTCAGGCAAGGAATAAATTATCTCCTCACTAAAGCTTGGCACGTTAACAGAAGAAATAGCATTTTCAACATTATCAAACAACGAAATTTGATCGTTTTGAGAAGGAATTTTCTCAGGCTTGTCATCTTCCTTAACAACAGGCTCATTTTTAATGTTGGTATCAAGTCCGAATTTCTTTATAAGTGAGCCAAACTCAAATTTTATAAAGCTATGTCTTAAATTTATTACATCTATTCCCTTGTACTTAAAATCATCGAGTGATTTTTTAAGTGGAACATTTAAAACAATGGTGGCAAGAAACTTAGAGGTATATGCCATATCCTTGCCGCTTTCGAGCTTTGATTTAATGCCCTGTGAAAGAGAGGAGTCCTTATAATTATCGAAAAGAGCATCAAGCGAGCCAAATTCAGAGATAAGCTTAAATGCACCTTTTTCACCAATACCGCTAACACCTGGAATATTATCAGAGGAGTCACCCATAATAGCCTTAACGTCTATATACTGTAAGGGCGTAACGCCATATTCCTCTGTAAATTTTTCGGGAGTATATAAAACATCCTCCTTGTTTTTTGCAAGGATAACAGAGGTATTTTCGTTTATAAGCTGAAGAGAGTCCCTATCACCCGTTAAAACATAAGAATGAACGTCATTGTCATTTGGTATTCTTGACACAGTGCCAATGATATCATCAGCCTCGTAGTCCTCAAGCTCTAAGATATTAAAGCCGAGCATTTTTACGCATTCCTTAGCATAGGGTAGCTGAATTGCCAAATCCTCTGGCATAGGCTTTCTGTTTGCCTTGTAAAAATCACATTCAAGATGCCTAAAGGTCTTTGCCTTTAAGTCAAATGCAACAACAGCATATTCAGGCTTTAATGAATCAAGATGCTTTTTAAGCATAGTCATCATACCATAAATTGCATTGGTTGGAAGTCCTTCCTTAGTGGAAAGATTTCTAACACCATAAAAGGCTCTGTTTAAAATACTGTTACCATCAACTATAAGTAGCTTTTTCATTGTGCACCCTCTAAAATTCCTTCAAGCGCCTGTGTAAGTGCAACGGAGAATTGGTCAGCGCACGAGGTTGATTTAAAGCCACATACGTTTCCCTTGAGAATGGAAATAACCTTTTGTGCCTCCATACCCTCGACAAGCTTGGAAATAGCCTTTAAATTGCCATTACAGCCACCCGAAAAGAATACGTTTGAAACTACACCATCATTCAAGTCAAAGGTGATATAAGAAGCGCATACGCCTCTGGTTTTAAATTTGTAGGTCATAAAAATCTCCTTGTATAAAAAAAGAGTAGAAATTTCTAAAAATATGTGTTAGAATATTTACATCACCTATATTTTAACAAAAAACGGAGAAAATATCAATATGAGAATGAAAAAAAAGAAGCACGGTAGCGAAAGATTGAATCTTCTTTCACAGCTTACTGCTACCGACATAGAGAGCTTTTTTGAAAATAAGGACGAGATTTTTGAAAATAAAAGCCCCCTTCGCATAGAAATAGGCTGTGGAAAGGGAGATTTTGTAGTTGGAAAATCGGTTAAGGAAAGTGAGTATAATTACCTCGCAATTGAAAAAATAGCAGACGTTTGCACCTTAGCAGTTGAAAATTACGCAGGCTCACGTGGGCTTGGCTCTCTTGCACCAAACGGAGGCTGGCAAAAGCCAAACGGAGAAATATATTCTTTAGGAGAAACCGTTCCGTTCGAAAAATCAGAGCTTGGCAACGTACGCTTTTTGGTAGGCGATGCAAAGGAAATACTTGCAAAATTACCGGATAACTCAGTAGATGCTATATACGTAAACTTCTGCGACCCTTGGAGCAAGAAGGGACATACAAAGAGAAGACTTACATATATTGAATTTCTTAAAATGTATTCAAGAATATTAACAAAGGATGGCAAATTCTATTTCAAAACCGATAATCGCCCACTTTTTGATTTTTCTCTTGAGGAAGTAGAAAAATCACCCCTAAAGCTCGAATACCATACCTTTGATTTGCACGCATCAGAAATGGACAAGGATAATATAAGAACAGAGTACGAGCGCAATTTCAGCGAAAAGGGCTTTAAAATAAATATGCTAATTGCTAAAAATAATAAATAAACTTCCTTCAAAAAACGCATATATTGATAGTGAGAAGAAATTCTCAAAATTATTGCGTGAAGGAAAAATGATGAATATAAATATTGTATCAAGCGATAAGAGGTATATAGAGCTTAATCGTTTGCTTAATAAAAATGGCTATATATCACATTTAGCTATTCCAACAAAGGATAAAAAATGTGACATACTGATTTTGCCATTAAGGAACGAGCTTGATGATATTACTCTTGGTAAAATATTTGACAATATAGATAGCGACACCTTGGTCTTTTCAGGAAACGAAGAAAAAATAAAGGAATTTTATAACGGTAAGGTTATTGACTATTCTAAAGGTGAGAAATTTTTACAAAAAAATGCTTACCTAACTGCCGAGGCAACCATTTCGGTGTATCATGCCATAACTAATTTATCAATAAAGGATAAAAAAGCTTTAGTTTTGGGATATGGTAGAATAGGAAAATATCTTTGCCGTATTTTTTCGTCATTGGGTGCTAAAATGTTTGTGTATGCAAGGCGCGAGGAGACAAAAAGAGAGATTTGCATTGATGGCTATACACCAGAAGGACTCGACTTTATAAATGAAAGTGATTTAGTAATAAACACTGTACCACATATAATTGTAGGCAAGGAATATACAAATTGTGTGTCAAAGAAGGCTGTCTTTATAGAGCTTGCCTCAGTTCCTGGTGGCTTTGAGGATAAAAGTAAGGTGTTCAATGGTGGTGGACTACCGGGAAAAATATTGCCAAATAGCTCAGCCGAGCTTATATATGATACGATAATACCTCTTTTTCCGAAACGGGAAAGGGTAGAATAATAATGATAGGTTATGCATTTTGCGGTTCGTTTTGCACGCATAAGAAAAGTGTAGAGGAGCTTAAAGGGCTAATAAATAAGGGCTATGATATTTTGCCAATAATGAGCGAAAATGTGTATAATACCGATACACGCTTTGGTAAAGCAAGTGAGCTTATAAAAGAGGTCGAAGAAATAACTAAGAGGAAGATAGTGCATACAATTGTCGAAGCTGAGCCTCTTGGACCGAAAATTCCTCTCGATGCCTTGATAATTTCACCCTGCACAGGCAATACTCTTGCGAAAATGGCAAGAGGAATAACAGATACGCCCGTTACGATGTCGGCTAAAGCACATTTGCGCTCAGATAGAGCAACGCTAATAGCCTTATGCTCAAATGATGCGCTGTCAGCGAATTTGCAAAATATAAGCATTCTTCTTCAAAGAAAAAATGTATTTTTCGTCCCAATGCTTCAGGATGACCCGACAAACAAGCCTCATTCGCTTGTCTGTGATTTTTCCTTGCTCGAAAAAGCCTTCGAGCTTGCATTAAGGGGCGAGCAATTAAGACCACTATTCAAATAATAGCAGGAGGAAGTGTAATGAAAAGGATATTGAAGATATTAACAAGCAGAGCAGTATTAACAGCACTTAGCATTTTAGTGCAGTTTTTAATAATATTTGCATTTGTTAGATATTTCAGCGAGGCATTTGTTTATTATTACTCTGCAACCTTTATAATTTCGATTATATTTTGCGTAGTAGTAGTGAATAAAAATACAAATTCTGCGTATAAAATTGCATGGATACTGCTTTTGATGTGCCTGCCACTTTTCGGTGTAGCAATTTTCTTAATTCTTGACGGTATATCTCTTGTTAAATTCAAAAAGAAAAGGATGCTAAAAATCACGGATAACATAAAGGAGCATTTGTCGAAGGATGAAGAGCTTACTATTGAAAACGACCTTGCAAAGGGGCAATCCAGATATATAAATGACTATGCTTACTCACCACCAATAAAAAATACAAGAAGTAAGTATTTCAGTGGTGGAGAGGAGTTTTTTAAGGAGCTTTTATGCGAGCTTAAAAAGGCAGAAAAAAGCATTTATATGGAATACTTTATAATAAAGCAGGGCTATATGTGGGATGAAATAAAGACGGTGCTTTTAGAGCGCGCTCAAAACGGAGTAGATGTAAGAATAATCTATGATGATATGGGTAGCATAGACCAGCTTAAATGGCGTGAGATGAAAAAGCTCAAAAAAGCAGGAATAAGGATAAAAAGCTTTAACCCCTTTGTTCCCGTTATAAGCACGATTTTAAATAATCGCGACCATAGAAAAATATGTACAATAGATACTAAGGTTGCATTCTGCGGTGGAGTAAACATAGCAGACGAATATATAAATCTGAAGGAGAAATTTGGGCATTTCAAGGATAGCGCAATTGCCCTGTATGGTGAGGGCGCATATAGCTTTGAGGTCTTTTTCTTGACGCTTTGGGAGTATATAACAGGCGAAAAGACAAAGCTGCAAAAGCCACAGTATGAACAGCTTGACGAGGGCGTGTATCAGCCATACACAGACAGCCCCATTGATACCGAGCCGGTCGGCGAGAATATCTATATAAACATAATATCTAACGCAAAAAAATACGTCTATATAAGCACACCGTATTTTGTCGTTGATGAGGAGATGCTAAGGGCGATAACCAACTCAGCCAAAAGTGGAGTGGAAATAAAGCTCATAGTGCCTCATATACCCGATAAAAAGGCGGTAAATCAGGTTACAAAATCATACTATTCGCGCTTGATTTCAGCAGGAGTAAAGGTGTATGAATACAAGCTCGGCTTTAACCATTCAAAGCTTGTCATATCAGATGACAAAATAGCCACGGTAGGTAGTGTAAACTTTGATTACAGAAGCTTTTATTTGAGCTTCGAGTGCGGAGTCTGGATGTACAATACAAATACAATAAAAGACATTCTTTTCGATTACAATACAATGCTGACAAATAGCTTGCCCATAACAAGTGAAAATTGTAAGGCGTCCATTTTTACCCGCCTATTCCGAGCCATTTTATCAGCATTTTCACCACTATTTTAAAAAGCTGTCGCACTTAACTGATTTTAAAATCAGCTATTTGCGACAGCTTTTGTTATTATACATATGAATAATTATTCAAATTTTTGTAGCATTCCGTCAAAGCCCCTTTGGCGAAAATATTCATATGCGGCAATAGCAGCAGAGTTTGATTGATTTAAGGAGCGTAGCCCCTCACGCATAGGAATTCTTAAAGCTTTTTCCTTGTATTTTTCGATAAAGTCCTCAGGCAGACCGCAGCTCTCTCTGCCAAAAAAGAAGAATACATTTTCTCCATATTTTATATCGGTATAGCAGTTTTTCGCCTTTTTTGTGAATAGATAAAACTCACATTCGGGATTTTTCTTGAAAAAATCCTCTAAATTATCATAATAAAAAATCTCAAGATGAAACCAATAATCCATTCCTGCACGCTTCAGCTTTTTATTGTCAATTTCAAACCCAAATGGGCGAATCATATGCAATCTTGCTCCCGTTGCTGCGCAGGTGCGCGCAATATTTCCTGTATTTTGTGGAATTTCAGGCTCTAACAAAACTAAATTTAACATACAAACCTCGCAAAAAACATCATATACACATATTTTAATACTAAATTTATCGAAAATCAACGCATATTGCGTAAAATAATTATTAAAATTTTAATTTACTATGGAAATTTATCAAATAATATTGTATAATATAAGCTGAATAATTATGGAAGGATGCCATTTGGTAAAAAATAATGGGACTTTTTTCAAAAATTTTTGGCACGTACAGCCAAAGACAAATTAAAAAAATTAAACCGACTGTAGATAAAATAGAGGCTCTTGCAGATGAGTATTCAGCTATGACCGATGCCCAGCTAAGAGCTAAGACAGATGAATTTAAAGAAAGACTTGCAAACGGACAAACCCTTGACGACATCTTGCCCGAGGCTTTTGCTACTGTAAGAGAGGCAGCATTCAGAGTTCTTGGCAAGCGCCCGTTTAGAGTTCAGCTTATATGTGGAATTTTACTCCATCAGGGTAGAGTTGCAGAAATGAAAACGGGTGAGGGTAAAACCCTCGTTGCCGTTTTGCCCTCATACCTCAATGCCTTAACAGGCAAGGGCGTACACGTAGTTACAGTAAACGACTATCTTGCGCGCCTTGGCTGTGAGGAAATGGGTAGAGTTCACGAGTTTTTAGGACTTACAACAGGTCTTGTAATTCACGGACAGTCAAGAGAAGAAAAGCAAAAGGCATATAACTGTGACATTACCTATGGTACAAATAACGAGTTCGGCTTTGACTACCTTCGTGACAATATGGTTATTTACAAAAAGGATATGTCCCAAAGAGGGCATAATTTTGCCATTGTCGATGAGGTTGACTCGATTTTAATTGACGAGGCAAGAACACCACTTATTATTTCAGGTGCAGGCAGAAAATCGACTGACCTTTACGATAAGGCAGATGCCTTTGTTGCAAAGCTCTCAAAATTCGTAATCAAAGAGCTTGATTTAAAGGTTGAGCACGACGATGTAACGCAGGACTACATCCTTGACGAAAAGGCAAGAACAACAACTCTTACCAAGCACGGTATAGAAAAGGCAGAGGCGTTTTTTGGTATTGAAAATCTTTCAGCCCCCGAAAACACCGAGCTTTATCATCATATCCAACAGGCATTAAGAGCGCGTGGCGTAATGCAAAGAGACACCGACTACGTTATAAAGGACGGACAGGTTGTAATAGTTGATACCTTTACAGGTCGTTTAATGCCAGGCAGAAGATACTCCGACGGACTTCATCAAGCAATAGAAGCCAAGGAAAAGGTAAAAATTCAAAGAGAAAATCGCACGATTGCTACAATTACGTTCCAAAACTATTTTAGAATGTATAAAAAGCTCTCGGGTATGACAGGTACAGCCCTTTCCGAGGAAGCAGAATTTCGTGAAATATACAACTTAGACGTAGTTGAGGTTCCAACCAACAGACCAATGATAAGAAAGGACTACAACGACAGAGTATATAGAAGCATTCAAGGCAAGGACAGAGCTATAATTGCTCAAATCAAGGAGTGTCACGAAAAGGGACAGCCTGTCTTGGTTGGTACTGTTTCTATTGAAAAGTCCGAGCTTCTTTCAAGAAAGCTAAAGGGCTGTGGTATTCCTCACACCGTTCTTAACGCAAAATACCACGAAAGAGAAGCAGATATAGTAGCGCAAGCAGGTAAATTTGGTGCAGTTACAATTGCCACAAATATGGCAGGACGTGGAACTGATATTATGCTCGGTGGTAATGCAGAGCACTTAGCAAAGAGCCAAATGAGAAAGGACGGCTACGAGGAGGAGATAATAGCTCTTGCAACAGGTAGCTCACAGTCCGTTAGCGAAGAGGTATTTGCAGCGCGTAAGGTATTTAGTGACCTATATGAAAAATATAAGAAGGAAATTGAGCCAGAGGCACAAAAGGTGCGCGAGGCAGGTGGACTTTTCATAATAGGTACTGAAAGGCACGAAAGCAGACGTATAGATAACCAGCTAAGAGGACGCTCAGGTCGTCAGGGCGACCCAGGTGAATCAAGATTTTATATTTCCTTAGAGGACGACCTTATGCGTTTATTCGGTGGAGATAGAATATTAAGCTGGGTTGGTGGAATGATGGATGAGGATCAGCCAATTGACTCAAAAATTCTTTCAAACACCGTTGAAAAGGCTCAAAAGAGCTTAGAGGACAGAAACTTCGCTCGCAGAAAGCACGTTCTTTCATACGACGACGTAATGAATCAGCAAAGACAGCTAATATATGCTCAGCGTCAAGACGTTTTAGACGGTATTGACTTAAAGGACAAAATAGAGGAAATGATTATTTCCACAATAAACGATACAGTTGATTCATATACAATGGATTCACGCGAGAATTGGGAAATAGAGGCATTAAAGAATAGATATATGGGCTTGCTTTGCACTCCTAATGACTTTAATGAGCCAAAAATCGACCCCGATGACATAAAGGAAACGCTAACCAAACGCGCCATTGAGCTTTGGGAAAGCAAAAAGGAGCTTTTCGGCGAGGAGGGCATAAGAGAGGTAGAAAGAGTAATTTTACTTCGTAATGTTGACGAAAAGTGGATGGATCACTTAGAGGCGATGGAGGATCTTCGTGATAGCGTTGGACTTCAAGCATACGCTCAAAGAAACCCACTTACCGAATATAGAATAGCAGGTGCTGACCTCTTTGACGAAATGATAGTATCAATTCGCGAGGATACAGTAAGAGGCGTGCTTTCGTGCGTTCCAAAGGAGAAGCCAATTGAAAGAGTACAGGTTGTTAAGCCAACTGAGGAGGGCTTTATGAAATTTGGACAAAGAAAGGTGCCTACTCGTCAAACAAATATTCCCGTAAGAAACGATAATAAGGTTGGCAGAAACGACCCGTGCCCCTGTGGTAGTGGCAAAAAATATAAAAAGTGCTGTGGTGCAGGCACACAGGGTGAAGAATAATGGGCTTCGGGCTTTTATTCATAGGATGCTTTATTACGTATTTAGGTGCAATTGTCCCCGATATTTCAATGTTTACCTACGTTTTGGGTGCTGGCGTGATACTTTTATCACTACGTACTTTGATGTTTGAAAATAAGCTATTTTTATCAAGCGCAATTTGCACTCTGCTTCTTGAAATAGCAGGCATTGCAGTATTGGCAATGGACGTAATGAGCCTTAGCGTTAAAGCGACAGCTTATATTGTGTTTGCTTATATTCGCTTAGCCCTTGGTTTGATTTTGATTCTTCTTTTAATGCTCGCTATTGCCAAAATAGCAAAGGAAGCAGACGACAGAAAAATCAGAGTAAAGGCGATTATAAATACAGTCTTTATTTCAGTTGGTATTTTATGTACATTTTTGTATGAAATAGTACGAATAGATGCCTTTAGACAGGTAATGGGCATTGTAGCAAGCATAATACAGATTTTATACACCGTTTTTGCATTGTTTATCGTGTTTACATGCTATATGCGCCTTTGCTATGAGGACGATTTAAAAATGGAGAAAAAGACAAGTGGCATACCATTTTTGGACTTTTTAAACAAGCTTCTTGATAAAGCAGGCTCGAAAAGGAATAAAGGAGACAAAAAATAATGATTTATTATATTTTGGCATCAATATTCCTCTTTAATCCAATGGTATCAAACATAGATGTTTTGCCGGACGTATTCGCATATATATTGATAATGATAGCATTATCTAAGCCTGCATATACAAACGATGTAGCAGAGCAGGCATACGTTGGCGCAAGAAAGATGGCTATTATCACCTTAATTAAGCTCTTTAGCTTGCTTTTGATTTCTGGTGATGATATAACAATGTCGCTTCTTTTATCCTTTACATTTATGATAGTTGAGCTGATATTTGGAATACCGTTTTTTATAAGCCTGTTTAAATATCTTTCTCACATAGCCCTAATGGGCAACAATGCAACAAGCGCAAACAAATCCGATAAAATGAGGATATTTACAATAGCTTTCACCATAGTAAAGCTATTAATGGCAACCCTGCCTGATTTTACCGCCTTGTCGCTTTCAAACGGTGTTGACTCATCAAATAATGATTTATCCTTGACGTATTTTAGACCAACGCTATTTATAATTTCCGTTACAATAGCAATGGTTTTAGGAATAATATGGCTTATATTTTCCGTCATTTATTACAAAAGCCTATTTACAAAAGAGGTAAGGGAAAAAATACGCTCAGATTTTACAACTCAAATGAGCAACAGAAAATCGCTTTTTGAGGCAAAATCATATACAACAGTAATGCTTATTATGGCATTAGGCTCGTTTTTTGCGCTTGATATAGGTGGATTTGATATAATATTAACACCTGATTTTTTAGTAACCTTAACCTTTATAATATCATTTTTCGTACTTTATATTAAAGGATACTTTAAACCCAAATGGGAGTCAATTGTTCTTATTGTATCATTTATAGGACAAGTAATATTCTATATCCTTGAAAGTGTAAAGCTAAGAGAATTTTATGATAAATTCAACCTTGAAAGCGTGCTTAAAAGCTCAAAGGCAGACACACTTTATTCGCAAATTACGCTTTTTGGAGCAATAGAGTCAGCATTTTTCGTTTTATCAATAGCCATAATTCTTTACATTATTGCGAAAAATGGTAAGGAAAGTCTTGAAAAGCACGCACATTTATTTATTGGCTGTGACTACTCATTTGCAATAAGCGAGTATAAGGAAAAAATGAAGAAAAACATAATATTAACAGGCATTTTCACACTACTAAGCGCGTTAACCTACGTAATAATGGTAGCAATAAAGCCAACATTCCCTGATTTTATTATGGTAAATATGATTTGCGAGGTTGCACTTGCCATTCTCCTTGCAAAAACAATGCTATTTTTGCACGATGATGTTTATAAAAGAATACTTGCATATTCTTAATTTACAAAGTTGCACAAAAATTCATAAAATAACAAAAAAATTTAAAATCCGTCAAAAATCAAGCAACTATTGATTTGACGGATTTTTTATTCGGCAAAGGAAAAAACTGGATTTTGTACAAAGTGCCGAAAATGCTTTTTGAACACAATATCTTGGAAAATCCACTTGACTAAAAACACAATATATTGTAAAATAATAAGGCTAAACATAACAATAAATAAGAAGAAATATAATAAGAAAGGAAGAGAAAATGAAAATTATTAAGCGTAGTGGCGAAGAGAAAATATTTGACCTTAGTAAAATAACACTTGCCATTCATAAAGCGAATAATAGCGTTGCCGAGGCAGAGAGAATGAGTGATACTCAAATCAAGCTCATCTCCGAGAATATAGAGAAAAAGTGCTCAAAGGTTACTCGCTCGTTAGGAGTTGAGGAAATACAGGATATGGTAGAGGATGAGATAATGGCTCAACGCGCCTTTGCTGTCGCGAGAAAATACATCACCTACCGATATAATAGAGCGCTTATTAGAAAATCAAACACAACAGACGAGCAAATTTTGTCCTTGATAGAATGTAATAACGAGGAGGTTAAGCAGGAAAACTCCAACAAAAACCCCACCGTAAATAGCGTTCAGCGTGACTATATGGCAGGCGAGGTAAGCAAGGATATTACAAAGAGAATACTTTTAGCTCCCGATATAGTTGAAGCGCACGATAAGGGGCTTATTCACTTCCACGATGCTGACTATTTTGCTCAGCATATGCACAACTGTGACCTTGTAAACCTTGAGGATATGCTTCAAAACGGAACAGTTATAAGTGGAACAATGATAGAAAAGCCACACAGCTTTTCAACAGCCTGCAATATTGCAACACAAATTATTGCGCAGGTTGCAAGCTCACAATACGGTGGACAAAGCATTAGCCTAACACACTTAGCGCCATTTGTTAATATAAGCCGACAAAAGATAAAAAAAGACGTTATAGCTGAGCTTGAGGATGCAGGAGCAACAATAAACGATGATATAGTTTCAAAAATCACCGAAAAGCGCTTACGTGAGGAAATCGCAAGAGGTGTGCAAACCATTCAATATCAGGTTGTAACACTTATGACAACAAACGGACAAGCGCCATTTGTAACAGTATTTATGTATCTTAATGAGGCAAGAGACGAGGAAGAAAAGAAGGACCTTGCCCTGGTTATAGAAGAAACTTTAAGACAACGTATTCAAGGCGTAAAAAATGAGGCAGGAGTTTATACAACTCCCGCATTTCCAAAGCTTATTTATGTTTTGGAGGAGGACAATATAAGCGAGGACAAGCCTTATTGGTATTTAACAGCGCTTGCTGCAAAGTGTACAGCAAAGCGTATGGTGCCTGACTACATATCCGAAAAAATAATGCTCAAAAACAAGGTTGACAAAAACGGAAATGGACATTGCTATACCTGTATGGGCTGTCGCTCCTTCTTAACTCCATATGTTGATGCAAATGGAGAGCCGAAGTATTATGGCAGATTTAACCAAGGCGTAGTAACAGTTAACCTTGTAGATATTGCACTTAGCGCAAAGGGCGAAATTGAGGATTTTTGGCGCATTTTCGATGAGAGAATGGAGCTTTGCCACAGAGCCCTTCAAGCAAGACACGAGAGATTAACAGGAACCTTGTCAGACGCAGCGCCAATTCTTTGGCAATATGGTGCGCTTGCAAGACTTAAAAAGGGACAAAAAATTGATAGTCTCCTTCACGGTGGATATTCAACCATATCTCTTGGCTACGCAGGACTATGGGAGTGCGTTTACGCTATGAATGGTAAAAAGCTCACCGAGCCAGAGGGAGAGGAGCTTGGACTTGAAATTATGCGCAAGCTCAATGAATATACAGCAAAGTGGAAGGCACTTGAAAACATTGACTATTCACTTTACGGAACACCTCTTGAGAGCACAACCTATAAGTTCTCAAAATGCTTGCAAAGTCGCTTTGGCATAGTTAAGGGAGTTACTGATAAGAATTACATTACAAATAGCTATCATATTCACGTAACAGAGCCAATAGACGCCTTTAAAAAGCTTGAAATCGAGGCTAAATTCCAAGCACTAAGCCCAGGTGGAGCAATAAGCTACGTAGAGGTGCCAAATATGCAAAACAACATAGAGGCAGTTCTTGACGTAATGAAATTCATTTACGACAACATAATGTACGCTGAGCTCAATACAAAGAGCGACTATTGCCAGGTTTGTGGCTACGACGGAGAAATACAAATAGTTAATGATGATGGCAAATTAGTTTGGGAATGTCCAAATTGCCATAATCGCGACCAGTCAAAGATGAACGTAGCAAGAAGAACCTGTGGTTACATAGGCACACAATATTGGAACCAGGGCAGAACACAGGAAATCAAGGAAAGAGTACTACATCTATAATACAAAGGGGATGTTGCAATAAGTTTAGACCAAATAAGGACACATTCCCTCTTGAAATTAAGTATAAACAATTATTTTAGTAAAATTTTAAGGTTGAGAGCTTGCGGTTTTGTTGCAAGCTCTCTTCGTTTTAATATCTGTTTTTTAGGCGCGACCTCGCACTCTACCGTACGAAGTACGCC
>JAGBEE010000029.1 GCA_017937135.1 Clostridia bacterium
AGGAGACTTTGCATTCTATAATTGTACCTCACTTATAAGTGTAACAATACACAATAGTGTAAAATCAATAGGAGACTTTGCATTCTATAATTGTACCTCACTTATAAGTGTAACAATACCCAATAGTGTAAAATCAATAGGAGAATTTGCATTCTCTAGTTGCGACTCACTAAAATATAATGAATACGACAATGGATATTATTTAGGAAATGAAGAAAATCCATATTTAGTATTAGTACAAACAAAGGACATATTTATTACATCTTGTACTATACATGAAAATACAAAATTCATTGCTGATAAAGTATTCTATGATCACACTAACTTAACAGAAATAAAGTTCAATGCAACAGCTATGGATGATTTAAGCATAAATAACGATTTATTCTATAATGCAGGAAAAGATGGAAACGGAATAAAGGTAACAATTGGCAATAATGTAACAAAAATACCTGCGTACTTATTCTATCCAAGTTTTAATTCACCAAAGATAACAAGCATAGAATTTGAAGAGGGAAGCGTCTGCGAAAGTATAGGAAAAGGTGCATTCCGTGATTGCACCTCACTAACAAGCATAACAATACCTGATAGCGTAACATCAATGGGAAATAGTGCATTCTATGATTGCACCTCGCTTGTAAAAATCAATTTCAATGCAACAGCTATGGGTGATTTAAGTGAAGATAACAATGTATTCTATAATGCAGGAAAAGACGGAAACGGAATAAAGGTAACAATAGGTAAGAATGTAACAAAAATACCTGCTTATTTGTTTTATCCATGCAGTAGTCCATACTCTCCAAAGATAACAAGTATAGAATTTGAGGAAGAGAGCGTATGCAATAGTATAGAAGAAAGTGTATTTTATAATTGTACCTCACTAACGAGCATAACAATACCTAATAGTGTAACATCAATAGGAGGGTCTGCATTCTATAATTGCACCTCACTAATAGGTGTAACATTAGAAAATAGCGTAACCTCAATAGGAGACGGGGCATTCTCTGGTTGTAATTCACTTGTATATAATGAATACGATAATGGATATTATTTAGGAAACGAAAACAATCCATATTTAGTATTAGTAGAAGCAAAGGATACATCAATAACATCTTGTACCATACATGAGAATACAAGATTTATACATTCAAGCGCATTCTCTGGTTGCACCTCACTAACAAGTGTAACAATCGGAAATGGTGTAACATCAATAGGATACGCGGCATTCTATAAGTGCACTTCACTAACAAGTATAACTATACCTAATAGTGTAACCTCAATAGGAAGCAGTGCATTCTCTCGTTGCGACTCACTAACAAGTGTAACAATACCAGATAGTGTAACATCAATAGGAGACTATGCATTCTCTAATTGCGACTCACTAAAATATAACGAATATGACAATGGATATTATTTAGGAAATGAAGAAAATCCATATTTAGTATTAGTAAAAGCAAAGGATACATCTATAACCTCTTGTAATATACATAGCAACACAAGATTTATACTTAGCGATGCATTCTCTAATTGCATCTCGCTAACAAGCATAACCGTTGATGAAAACAATACGACCTATAAATCAATAGACGGTGTACTCTATAGTAAGGATGGAGTAACTCTGATACTTTATCCGAGAGATAAAACTGATACAAGCTTTACAATTCCTGACAACGTAACTTCAATAGGAGAAGATGCATTCTTTGGTTGCACCTCACTAACAAGCATAACCATACCAAATAGCGTAACATCAATAGGAGACTCTGCATTCTCTTGGTGCTACTCACTGACAAGTATAACAATACCTAACAGTGTAACATCAATAGGATACAGTGCATTCTATGGTTGCGACTCGCTTACAAGTGTGGTGTTTAAAGATACGAGCTACTGGTATGTATCAAATTATATGATTACCGTAACGAACTCCTCGAAGAATGTATTTTTTTTAACAGATACATATTGCGACGATAAATGGTACAAAAAATAACATTTTAATATTAAAATTACAGGAGGCAAAAATGGATAAGGATATTAAAGAATATATTCCACAGGAGCAAACATATATAGAACGTATTGCTGCTACTCGTGAAGCAGTTGATACCGCAACTAATATAGCGGAAGGTATCTTGAAATTTACAGAAAGAGCCTCTGAAAAATGTGGAAATATTTATAATGTAACGGTTGAAGCTCCATATGACCCACCCTCTAAAAAAGAAGAGGAAGAAAACTGAAAAATTAATTCTAAATAATAAAAAGCCATCGCAGATGAATTTCTGCGATGGCTTTTTTATTAAAGCTATAGTATAAGCAATTAAAGTAATTTTGACACTTTTTCAAAACATATACTGGCATTCCTTGATATTATGCACATCAAAATTTAATTTTGTGCAAAAGAAATCAAATCTCAACATTTTTGCCAAGTGGCACAGAATAAATAATAACCTTTTTAATTTCGCGCTCAAACATAAGCTCGCACGCCTTTTTATAGTAAGAAAGCTGGGTGGAGTGTCGTTCTTTAAGCAATGAAGCATAATTTTCCTCGGTAACCTTATCAGTCTTGTAGTCAACCAAAATAAGCTCACCCTGTTCGTTTTCATAGATACAGTCAACAACACCCTGTACAAGGATTTTTTCCTTCTTAATATCCTCGTTTGAGGAAAACTCCTCAGCATCAAGCATTATATTAAATCTAAACTCGCGTGTGATTTTCTTAGCATGTAAAAAATCATTGAAAAGAGAAGAGCTAATAAATTTCTTTATATGCGCACCAATAATTAAATACTGCGTGCTTTTGTGAATATACGACTCTTGAATTAGCCTTTGTAGCTCATTTTCAAACCCGTTACTCTTTAAATTCTCAAAATTACAGAATTGTAAAAATACGTGTGTTGCAGTTCCGCGCTCTGCACCCGTTACTGCCTTGTCAGCTTCGAGCAAGAATTTTGGCAAAATATCAAGAGACGTGTCTAATTTTACCTCATCATTCTCATTTCCATCAAGTATTTGTGGGTAGAGCTTAGATACGCTTAATTTCGACGGCATTTGACCTAAGTATTTATATTTATAATCAAATTCAAAGCGCTTTTTCAAAATCTCTGTATATTTTTCGACTAATTCATTATCAATAATTGCTTCTTCGACCTTGTTAACAACAGCCTTTTCCTCAAGAGTCAATGGGTCTATTTCATTTATGTCAAGAAATTCGTTGCTAACACCGCTTGTTGCTCCAATTATATAATCAACTATCGAGCTATGCGAATAAAGCGTGTAAGGCGAAACAAAGTCCTTGTTATCCTTAGCATACAGAAGCTTTTCACCAATTTTGTCCATACAAGCAGTAATAATGAGCTTGCTCCTTGCCCTTGTCATAGCAACGTATAAAACTCTCATTTCCTCCTCGCTCGTCGCGTTTGAAATAGCAGCAGATGCGCATCGTCTAAGTAGAGTATTATATTTTGCAATTCCACCACTCACTCCAACATATCCCGAGACACCAAGTGAGCGTTCAAAAAGCAGAGCAGACCTTGAGTCCTGAGTGTTAAATAGAGACTCTGTATCGCTCAAAAAGCAAATTTCAAATTCAAGTCCCTTTGAAGCGTGCACAGACATTATCTTGACACTGTCCGTAGGATTTTCAGAAACGCTTTCCTTAACGCTTGAGCTTGAAATCTCATCTACATATCTTAAAAAGCAATAAAGCCCCTTATATGTATTTCTCTCATATTGTCTTGCGTGGTTATAGAGCTTAATTAAATCCTGCCTTTGATAAGGCTTGCACATTGAAATAAAGCCCGTCTTACCCATCACATACGCAATAGCCTCATAAGCATTTAGCTTCCTTGTTTCGTCCTTTAGAGTGGACAGAGTGTCTAAAAATGCGCTAATTTTTTGACAAAGCTCTACATCTCCATCATAATTTAATACTGCTGAATAAAGAGGAATATTTTCGTCAGAAAACCTTCTTATCTTAATTAAGTCATCAAGAGAAAAGCCGAAAATCTCTGAGTGCATAGCACCCGCCAAATAAATGTCCTTAAACGGGTTATCAATTGCATTTAGAATAGAAATCATAAGAAGAATATGTGGCTTTTCAAAAAAACGGACATCGTCGATATATTCTGACACAATATCGTATTTTTTCAGCGCATTTATATATCTATCTCTATTTTTCCCCTTTCTTAGAATAATTGCAATATCGTTACTTGTAATTTTTTTGCCATTTGGCAAAAATTCATTGTCTAACATATCGCGTATTCTTTTTGCAACGTATTCAGCCTGAACGTCATTCTCATAACCATTTCCTAAAGATTCAGCAGCCCCCTTGTCGATTAAGCATAGCTCGCACCTTTGGTCCTTCTGCTCAGGAGGCATTATTTTAGATGGTATTAAATCGTCATTTGAATCATAGGGAATACCATTTGAATTTTGGAACATATAATTTGATACTAAATTAGTAAACCTAATTACATTTTTATCACATCTGAAATTTTCAGACATAAATAGCGTTTTGCCCACACCTGTGGTTGGATTTTCATCCCTTATATCCTCAAACGTGGTTCTATAATGAGAAAAAATCTCAGGCTCAGCGCTACGAAAACGATAAATGCTTTGCTTTATATCACCAACCATAAAACGATTATTTTTAGATATAGCAATAAATATCCTGTCCTGCACAGAGTTAGTGTCTTGATATTCGTCTATGTATATTTCATCATAGCTATTTGAAAATTCCTTTGCAATATCAGAAATATTGCCATTATCATCATACAAAAGATCAAGAGCATAGCGCTCGATATCATTAAAATCGCAAAGACCGTTTTGCTTCTTTCTTTCCTTAAATTCTGTATCAAATTTTGAAAGAACATTGTAAATAGCAGTGCAAAGCCTTTCGTTTTGTATAGCGGTATTTAAAATAGCCTCATCGTAGAATTTAAAGAACTTTTTATCAATGTTTTGAATGCTTTCTTTGAAAATTGTACGTGTTTGCTTAATGTAATGGTCATCAATCTCGCCACACTTATGCTTTGTTATTCTAATTGGGCTGTATGAATTAAATACCTTTTTTAATTCCGAATAGCTTGGCTTTTTCAAAACACATTTAATATCGATGATTAGATCAAAATCGCGAGAAAGCACTTCAAAATACTTCGCTTTAGCAAACGTATCAGTAGATACTAAGTCTATCGCATATTTAAAAAACGGCTCGAAGTGATTAACATTACGCCAAATCAAATCAAGTAGGATTTTTCCGTAGGGAGTGTCTATAAAATCGCCACTATATGTACAAGGCAACAATAAGGTGTTTAGAAAATCCTTAGTACTGCTAAGCTTGTCATAAAGCTCTATAAGCTTTTGCTCAAGCGCATCCTCTCTTGAAAAAAGAGAATAGCAGTCGCTGACTAATAAAAACTCCTCATTTGATTTTTCAAGGTCATAAAAATAATCAACAACCTCGCTCATAACCTCGCCTTTGATTATTTTTATTTCATTTTCCTCGCCTATTCTAAAGTTGCCCTCAAGCGAAAGATGGTCAATATTTTGCTTAATAATTTTCAAGCAAAAGCTATGTATCGTCGAAATGTCAGCACTACCTATCTTGACAATTTGTTCAGAAAGATGCTCAGTAAGTGGCTTTTCAATGACCATATTGCCAACTCTTGCTTTTACAATAGGATTTTTCTCATTTATAGCATCTTTTATTGCCTTGCCAAGCTTCGAAGTAATTCTTGACTTTAATTCATTTGCCGCTTCCTTAGTAAATGTGACAACAAGCATTCTTGAAATATCAGCGCCCGATAGAATATTCGTTATTATTCTTTCAGTAAGGGTTGCAGTTTTTCCGCTTCCCGCACCAGCAGAAACAAGAAGGTCGGAGCCACTATGCTTAATAGCAAGCTCTTGCGATGGTGTAAAACCCATTATAGCTCCCTCCTTCTGCAAAATGGTTTGTTTTCGCAATAATCACAGGCAGATTTATTATTTCCTTCATCAAGTGGAACAGCACTCGCCTCGCCACTGATAATAGCGGCTGATATATCGCCGATTAAAGAAGTTATTCCTTCATAAAGCTCATCAAATCCCTCGCTTGAAAGATAAGAGCTTGTCCTACCCTTACCATTACGAGACGGCAAAAAGCTCTTTTCCTCGCTCTTGTCCTGTGCGCAAATTATTTCCTCATCATCGAGAAATCTTCCGCTTGGCTTTATCTTTTCGTTTATTGCCTTTTTCTCAAGCTCCTCTGATTTTTCTGGGTCAAAAACGAAATCTGAATCTATTGATGCCTTGCCAAGATTAAGTGGCATATAAAAAACACCGGCTGGCATCACTTTAGTAGTATCTTTAAGAAGCTTTTTCTTAAAATCGCAGTCCTTCATTTTACAAAGAGCAAAAAGATAAATAAGAAGCTGAAGTCCAATTCCATTTTCAACATCCTTCATTGAAAAGGTCTTATCCCCCGTCTTATAGTCAACTATTCTTATGTAGGTTGCGTCCTTATTTCTGTATGTATCAACCCTGTCAGCAACACCATAAACCGTAACGACAGTGCCATTTTTTAGCTTTAATTCAAGAGGCTGTGGGTTATCGCTTCCACCATAGAAGGATAACTCGAAAAACTCAGGAACAAAATCGCTTTGCTTAAATTCCTCAACCAATCTTTTAACATATACATAAAGATTGCTTCTTAATCTATCGAATAGATGCTTTAATCTATTTGAAACAACTGAATATTTGCAAATTGCAAGTATATAATCATCAACTATTTCATCAACTGTTTTCTTAATTTGCTCACTTGTGAGCGAAACAAAGCCATCCTTATGGGATGTTATCATTTTAAGAAAATGCTCAAAAACAGAGTGTACAAGATTACCAACGTCAAGAGAAGAGAAAGAGATTTTATTGTTAGAATTGAGCTTTAAATGATATTTGCAATAATAGCTCAGCCTGCATTTTTGGAATGCCTCTATTCTTGACTGCGTCAAGCTAAGATGCTTGCCATAAAGCTCCTTAGCACTCTTTTCGCTTATAGAATCCCTGTCGTTTGAAAAATCTCTAAGCTCAGTATTTTTCACAGACGTGGTCTTGGCAATAGCTAACTTTAATTCCTCCGAGGAAGAACCGTAATATTCATTTGCAAGCTCCTTAGTGTATAGCTTGTCAATTATTCCATTATTAGACACATCTAAAACAGAAATATCATTAAACAGCGCTTTAATTCTGTTAAAGGCAATAGAGGGCGCTTTTTTAGAGCCGTCTATTCCTGCTTTAAGCGTGGTTACAGTCGCACCTTGTGATGCAATAGCAATAGCGTGCTTAAAGAACATAAGCTCATCATCTGAGCGCACATCGGTTTTCTCGGAAAGAAAAATATCGTGTGTTTCAAGTGTGATTTTGTCGCTATCAGAGAAGAATGAGCTATTTTTAATTTCCTGTGGAAATTCACCCTCGTTTGCCCCTAAAACAAACACGTGCTTGATGCTTTGCGCTCTTACAAGAGTCGCATCTGCAATTAAAACGTTATCCTCACCGGTTGGAATAGAGCCGACGGATGTATCTATTAAAGCGTAGTGTAAAAGAGAAGCAAACGTCTGCGCCGTTACAACCTCATCACCACAAATATCGCATACGGTATCAAGCGCATCTAAAATAGATTGCCATACCTGCACAATAACGTAAGCCTCGTCCCTTGAGGCATTTTTCTTTTCTTCCTCTAATTTATCAATTACCCCGTGTGCGCAAAGGAAGGAATAAACAGCACTAGCGCACTCTTTTACGCTTGCCCCTTTAATAAAAGGAGCCTCTAAAATATCAAGCATTCTTAAAACGGTATCCTTGACAGAATGGACCCTTACCAAAGCATTTTCTTGCTCTTTAGAAAACTCCTTTACATATCCGTCAGGATTAGATGCCCAATAGTCATCGTTTCTAAATTTCTTGCCATAAATATTCCAACGCGTGATGTAGTTTTCAAAATCACCAAGCGCACCCTTGTCTATATCAAGATAGCCACATTTGATATAGGAAATTATATCTGTTGCTTTATACGAGCTAATAGCATTAAGCGCAGAAAAAATCATCTTAACAAGAGGCTTAGTAAGGAGCTCGTCCTGAGTAGAGAGGAAATGGGGAATGTTAAATTTTTTAAACGTAAAATCCAAAATACCCCTATACGTGTTTATATCTCTTGCAATAACAGCTATATCTGAATATTTATTTCCTGCATAAATAAGCTCACATATTTTGCTTGCAACATATTCACATTCTGAAAATTCATTAGCGCACAAGGCGAGCGTAATTCCACTTTTATCATCAATTTTCGGCGCACTAAAATTCCATAAGCTGCTACAAATATGTGCAAGGCTTTTGTTTTCGTGCTTGTAATCATTTTCAAACGATATAATGTTAGCGCTTGGCTTGCACATACCCTTTATTATCTCAGCGCTTTTGGCAATTTTCGCATACTGAATAGAGCTTGGCTTAGCATTTTTGGGGCAGTCAAATGCAAAAGTAACATTTTTTGCTGTTCTTATAATTTTTTCAATAACACTTAATTGACTTTTTGTAAAGTCATAAAAGGAGTCAAAATAAACGTTAACCCCATTAAAATAGTCGTGCTTGTCAAGCTTTTGCCCTAAAATAAAAATATCGTCATAAGGGTCACAAAAGCGCTCCGACATAATTCTTTCATAAGCAGACCACACAGCGATAATATCGCTAATTCTTCCTCTTAAGCGAGGATTTTCTATTTCATCGACAATACCTTTGAGCTTTTGTATATCGTTACTGTATGTTTTAAGCTCACCAATAGCCTCAAGAAACACAGAAATAAGACCCTTTTCGTGTCCGCTTTTTACCTCGTATTCTGTTAAAATATCTCTGCACTCGCAAATAGCGCGATACATAATGAGATTTTTTCCACTTTTAGTTACATAGTTGTATTTTAGTCCACCGTATTCACGGAAAACCTTGTTTGCAAGTCGAGTAAAATTTATAACCTCCGTGTAAAGCTGGGCACGAGGAGGCAATAAGGAGGCAACCTTTCTTTCACAAATAACGGTTTCTTGCTCTGGCACAATAAGAAATGAGCGCACTCCTGCCTTGTAGTCCGCTTCGATTTGGTTTAGGATATAGGTGCTTTTTCCACTTCCGTATTCGCCAAATAAAAGATTAACCATTACATTCCTCCTTCATATATTTTTCATAAAGATTTACATTTCTAAGTATCGTCTCGTGTCCTCTCCAAGCGAAAGGACGCTTCTTAAATTCCTCGCTTGAAAGAGAGGAAAGAGTATTTATATCAAGACAAGAAATAATGTCACCTTGAAAATACTCAATAGGCGTAAAGCTTGCATTTACAGTATAAGGGCAGACGTTTTGACAAATATCGCAGCCCCAAATAGAACCGTTTTTTGTAATCAATTCTATTTCTTCGCTTGTAAGCTCACCCTTTTTCTGCGTAATTGCAGAAAGGCACTCTTTTTGTTTAATGCCACTTGGCATCTCATCTCTTGACATAATACAGCCACAGGGACAAGCGTTTTTGCATTTTCCACAGTGTAAGCAGGTTTTAATTTCAATGTCGCCCGTATAATCAAGCCCCAATTCCTCTGGCGTAAGATTTGTAATACATTCACCAAGAAAAACAAAGGAGGAGTATTTTTCGTTTATAAGAAGACCATTATCCCCAATAAAGCCAAGACCAGATATACACGCAGCGTGCACCTCGTCAATTGGAGAGTGGTCAGCAAAAACCTTAAAAAGCGCCGAGGGGTATTTGCTTTTTATGTAATTTTGGAGCTTAATCTCAAGCTCCGAAACATAGTCGTGGTAGTCCTTAACCGAGGCATATACCGTAAGATTTATAGGCTTTATTTTGCTTCTATATGGAAAAAGCATCATAATAACGCTTGCGTTATCTGAAAAGCCATTTTTGTCAAGTAAATACTTTTTAACCACCTTGCATTTAGACAATGGAATCAAGGAGTAAAATTCAATATTGTTGTCCTTAAAAAACTTCTTCATTTTTCTCCTTTTTCTTTCTGAAAACGATTAGCTCGGAGATAACGTAATTTAAAATCGTAACAACAATGGTAGAAAGAATTTTCATTACCATATCATTAAATTCTAAGACGTCAACGAATAAATACATAATGCCCACATCTAAAAGACCGGTCAGAGTGCGCGCTAACACGAACGATGCGAGCTCTTTTATGAAAATAACAAATTCAAAGCTTTTACTTTCGAATACAAAGAGCTTATTCACAAAAAATGCAAAAAGCACGCTAAGCGCCCACGAGATAATAGTTGAAGGAACAACACCCATTCCAACCACTCTTGCAAAAATGTAGTACGAAACGAAATCAACGATAGTAGTCAAAACACCGGCGAAAACGTACAAAACTATTTTTTTGTTCTTTTTTATTAAATCAAAAATTTTCGACATTTTTTCTCCTACCTAACATTAGAGTATACACTATATTTAATATAACATTATAAAAAGTCTTTGTCAAGAAAAAGCCACTTGCAAAATTATTTTTTATATGTTAGAATAATAATATTAAGTAAGTATGGAGGGTAATTATGGCTTCAAAGGTATATACTGACCAAAGTATATCTTCATTAAAGGGCGCAGACCGTGTGCGTAAAAGACCTGCCGTAATTTTTGGCTCTGATGGTCTCGAGGGCTGTCAGCATTCATTTTTTGAGATACTATCTAACTCAATTGATGAGGCAAGAGAGGGCTACGGAAAGGAAATTACCATAACCGTATATAAGGATAGAACTATTGAGGTGGACGACCACGGACGTGGAGTTCCTCTTGATTTTAACAAAAAAGAGGGGCGCTATAACTGGGAGCTTGTTTATTGCGAGCTTTACGCAGGTGGTAAATATGAAAACAACAACGCAAAGGGCGCTTATAAGTTTTCTCTTGGCTTAAACGGACTTGGTGCGTGTGCAACACAGTATTCATCTGAATTTATGGACGTTTACTCCTATAAGGGCGACACAGTGTCTGAAATTCACTTTAAAAAGGGTAAGGCTATAAGTCAATTAAGCATTACTCCTCTTGAAAAAAAGGACAAGCGTACAGGAACTCTTACTCGTTGGAGACCTGACTTAGAGGTATTTACCGATACCAATATACCCAAGGATTACTATCTTGATGTATTACACAAGCAAGCAGTAGTAAATGCAGGACTAAAGCTCGTTTTGAAATACGAGGAGTCAAACGGTAAATTTGAAAAAACCGAGTTTTTATACAAGAATGGTATTAGCGACTATCTAAACGAAATTACCTGTGAAACAGGAATGACTGCACCTGTATTTTGGGAAATGAGTGATAAGGGTAGAGATAGAGAGGACAAGGAGGATTACGAGCTTACAGCGCAAATATCCTTCTGCGTTTCAAATACTGTTAATGCTCTTGAATATTATCATAACTCAAGCTATTTGGAGCACGGTGGCTCACCCGATAAGGCTGTGAAGCGTGCGTTTGTTGCTGAGCTTGACAAATACCTTCGCTCAAACAACAAATACGCAAAAAATGAGAGCAGAATTACCTTTACCGATATACAGGACTGCTTAGTTCTTATAATCAATAGCTTTTCAACCAAAACCTCATATGAAAACCAGACAAAGAAGGCTATAACAAATAAATTTATTGAGGATTCACTTTGCGAGTTTATAAGAGGAAAGCTTGAAATTTATTTTCTTGAAAACCATTCTGAGTCCGAGATTTTTGCAAATCAGGTTTTAATAAACAAAAGGTCGAGAGAAAAGGCAGAAACTGCACGTCTTGATATTAAGAAAAAGCTCGCTACATCAAACGATGTTGCAAACAGAGTTGAAAAATTTGTTTCCTGTCGTTCAAAGGACCCAAATGAGAGAGAGCTTTATATTGTTGAGGGTGACTCAGCGCTTACATCCTGCAAGCTTGGTAGAAGCCCTGAGTTCCAAGCTATTATCCCCGTAAGAGGTAAAACCCTTAACTGCCTGAAAAGCTCCTATGACAAAATTTTCAAGAGCGACATAATAGTTGATCTTCTTAAGGTTATTGGCTGTGGAGTAGAGGTTAAAACCAAAAGCAAGGACAACGTGTCCACCTTTGACCTTGATAGCTTAAAGTGGCGCAGAATAATTATCTGTACCGATGCCGACGAGGACGGCTTCCAAATTAGAACACTTATTTTGACAATGTTCTATAGACTCTTGCCAACTCTTATTAAAGAGGGCAAAATCTTTATTGCCGAATCTCCTCTTTATGAAATAACCACCTCTAAGGATAAGACCTATTTTGCATATAATGAGCCTGAAAAGGCAGAAATCCTTGAAAAATTGGCAGGCGAAAAATATACAATTCAGCGTTCAAAGGGACTTGGTGAAAATACAGCAGATATGATGTGGCAAACAACAATGAATCCCGAAACAAGGCGCTTGATACAGGTTAGCCCTGCTGATGAGGAGGAAACCAGAATAATCTTTGAAACACTACTTGGTGACGACATACAGGCAAGAAAGGAATTTATTGCTGTAAACGGACCAAGATATATGGACCTTGCAGATATATGATAGCCGAAAAAGATAAAGAATATATGTCGCTTGCCATAAATGAGGCAAAAAAAGCATATAATGAGGACGAGGTGCCTGTTGGTGCTATCATAGTGAGAAATGGCGAGGTTATTGCAAGCGCATATAATACTCGCGAATATGGCAAAAATGCACTTTATCACGCAGAGATAAAGGCAATTGACCAAGCGTGCAAAAGGCTGGGTGGCTGGAGATTAGTTGGCTGTACAATGTACGTTACCTTAGAGCCCTGTCCAATGTGTGCAGGCGCGATAATCAACGCGCGCATAGAAAGAGTAGTTTATGGCGCACCTGATAACAAGGCAGGAGCTTTTGGAACTATGATAAATCTAACTGATTATCCACTCTATAAGCCACAAATACAAAATGGCGTATTAGAGGAAGAATGCTCAAAAATGCTAAGTGACTTTTTCAAATCCAAAAGATAAAACAAAACGCACTGTATTTTAGCGTGATGTCCTTAAGGGACAAATCACGCTAAAATACAGTGCGTTTTTTATTTAAGCTTTATTTTTCAAGCTCTTAACAAATTCTTCAATTTTTTCGAGTGCTTGGCTAAGATGCTTAACGGAGTAAGCATATGAAATTCTTGCAAAGCCCTCACCGCTTTCACCAAAGGCAGTGCCAGGAACAATAGCGCATCTGTATTCATACAGAAGCCTTTCACAAAATTCCTCGCTTGAAAGACCAAATGGCGCAATGTTTGGATAAATATAAAAAGCACCCTCTGGCTCAAAGCATTCTATGCCAATTTTACGAAGTCCCTCTAAAATAAATACACGTCTGCGATTATATTCAGCGCGCATCATTTCAATGTCCTCATCACCATTTTTAAGCGCCTCTGTGGCTGCAAACTGTGACATAGTAGGAGCGCACATAATTGCATATTGGTGTATTTTGTGCATTTGAGAAACTAACTCACGTGGAGCGCAAATGTAGCCTAAGCGCCAGCCTGTCATAGCATAAGCCTTAGAAAAACCACTTGCTATAATAGTTCTTTCTCTCATACCCTCAAGGCTTGCTATGGAAACGTGACGCTTGCCATAAGTAAGCTCAGCATAAATTTCATCAGAAAGAACAGCGATGTTCGTGTCTCTTAAAATCTTAGCAAGCTCTTTTAGCTCTTCACCTGTCAAAATAGCTCCTGTTGGATTATTAGGGAATGGGAGAATAAGTAGCTTCGTTTTTGGGGTTATTGCACTTTTTAGCTCCTCTGGTGTAATCTTAAACTTATTTTCGAGCTTTGTGTTTATATGCACAACCTTAGCACCAAGCATAGTAGCAATTGGCTCGTAGCAAACAAATGATGGCACAGGCAAAATAACCTCGTCACCAGGCTCTAAAATAGCACGCATAGCTACGTCAATAGCCTCACTACCACCAACTGTAACTAAAATTTCGTCCCTTGAGCTGTAGCTTAGGTCAAACCTGCGTTTCATATATTTTGAAATTTCTTCTCTTAGCTCGGTCATTCCTGCATTTGAGGTATAGTAGGTTTTACCCTTTTCCAAGCTTTCGATAGCAGCCTCGCGAATATGCCAAGGCGTAATAAAGTCTGGCTGTCCAACCGTTAATGAAATGACATCATCCATCTCTGAAAGAATATCGAAAAATTTTCTAATACCGGAGGGCTTAATGTCGCACACGGTCTTAGACAGCATTTTTTCGTAGTCTATCATATAATAAGATTTCCTCTTTCATCAATTTCGCAAGCGCCGTAAATAACGCCCTTATCCTTGTATTTTCTTAATACAAAGTGTGTTGCTGTTGCAGTAACAGACTCAATAGGAGCAAGCTTTTGTGCAACGAAATAAGCAACCTCTCTCATAGTCTTACCCTCAATAATGAGCGCCAAGTCAAAGCCACCCGAGGACATAAGATAAAGAGATTTTACCTCGGGATAGTTATAAATTTTCTCTGCAATATGGTCAAAGCCCTTATCACGCTGAGGCATAACCTTAACCTCAATAATAGCGCTTACGTATTCACGGTCAGTTTTATCCCAGTCAATAAGAGTCTTATAGCCGAGAATTACCCCGTCCTTTTCGTATTTATCAATAGATTTTTTAATTTCTCCAACCTCTTTTGAAAGCATAAGAGCAATTTGCTCAGGTGTTAGAGTTGCATCATCCTCAAGAAGCTTTAAAATTTTATCCATAGCTAAAACCTCACAAAAGTATTTTAATAGTTAAATAATATCATAAAGTTATTTACGTGTCAATTATTATAGATTAAAAAAGTCTAAAAACAATATAATTAAGCCTTATTTCTGCCTTGAATATAATTCTTTAGCATTAAGAGCCAGTCTGTTTGAATAAAGTCTGCACCCTTGTCAATTAGCCAGCCCCAGCCCATATCTGGTGAGACAGTCAAGGAAATATCATCAGTATGATGTGCCGAAATAACATCTCTTTCGTTGTATATGATAGAGTTCATCCAAATCAAAAGACCCTGGTCGTGCATTTTTTTGATATATTCTTTACTTATGCAATCGTCGCTTTCCTTACCAAAAAGAATTTCAGTGCCGATTAAATTGATACCTTGGCTAAGGAGTCTTTCGGAGACATCGTCCTTACCCCAAATAAGAGGAACAAACATAAAGTCGGATGCAAACTCCTTAACATAATTAAGGCTTTTTTCATCGGTATTCGTTTTAACAATTACTTGCTTTTCAACTCCCGCCTTGCGAATTTCATTTGAAATTCCTTCAACATCAGTCCAAAACTTATCAACATTTATGTAAACCTTGTCCTTTAAAAGAGCGAAAACCTCACTAAGAGTAGGAACTTTATAGCTTGTAGCAACGGAGTCCTGATTTACAAGATACATATTATCAATTTCCTCCGAGGCAAGGTCACAAATGCCCTTAGAGCTTCTTAAAAAAACGTGCTCCATGCCTGGATGAAATACGTAAAATTTGCCATCCTTTGATTTTGCAACGTCTATTTCAACAACGTCAGCACCCTGTGCTAATGCAATTTTGTAAGCAGCAATTGAGTTGCATGGAATATTTGCGCCACATACACCTCTGTGCGCCACTAAAAACGGACTTCCTTTTTCCTTCCTGTTTTCAAAAATACTTTTCTCAAAATTCATATTAGTACCTCTTTAAAATAAATCTGTATTTCATATACTCACCAAACCACATAAGTAAAAAGCAAGCGCTTTCTAAACTTAGTAGCCAATATTAGCCTATTTATTGTATTTTAACATAAAAGCATAAAAAATACAACAATAGATGTAAAATAAAAAAGCGCCCTAAGGACACAAGTCATTATTTAAGCTCATAAAAAATCAAGCCAAAAGCCACAAAATGATTAAATATATTCACATATGAACATTTAATAATATAACAAAAGCCGATTTTACACTTGAAAAATCCATAAAAACCTGCTATAATTATTTTAGAAACGCTTTTACGAGGAAAAAATATGAGCATAAAAAACATAGTATTTGATTTTGGTCAGGTTTTAGTTCATTATGAGCCTGAATATATGACAGGAGTATATGTTACAAGCGAAGCGGACAAGGCACTTTTACAGAAGGTAGTTTTTGACCGTCTTTATTGGGATAGACTTGACGCTGGCACAATAGATGACGGTGAGGTAATCTCAGAGTGCAAAAAAAGGCTTCCAGAGCACTTATGGGATGTAGCTGAGAAAATTTATTATAATTGGATATACAATATTCCCGAAGTGGAGGGAATGAGAGAGCTTATTATTTACTTAAAGGATAATTACGACGTAAAGCTCTATCTTTTATCTAACATTTCAAAATATTTTGCAGAGCACAAGGGAGAGATTTCTATTTTATCATTACTTGATAATTGTGTATTCTCAGGACCCTTAGGCATAGTAAAGCCGAATAAGGAAATTTTTGAATATCTATGTAACACATATTCACTAATACCAGGCGAGTGTATTTTTGTAGATGACAACACAGCTAACATAAATTCAGCAAATTCATTTGGCATCAACGCATACTTATTTGACGGCGATGTAGAAAGGCTGAAAAAATACCTCGAAGAAGCATTAAAACAATAGAATAAGACTACAATTCCGACATTATTTTGTTGGAATTGTTTATTTTATACTAAAAATTTTGCGTGCACAAAATAAAAATATATAATAATAACTATTTAATTTTGTCGAAATGTATGATATAATGTACGCATAAATCCTTGCTTTGCAAGTCTTTGGCACTGCGTGCCTAGGATGCATACGCATCCTGCGCTTCTTGAATCAGGTTATAAAAACGCACTTGCGAGCAAGCATTTTTTATTTATGATATAATATCTTTTACAATGCAAATTGTAGCTTCAGTAGTTAGAGGTATAAAAATGAAACTTAGTTATTTTCCAGGCTGTACTTTAAAAAATAAAGCAAAATCGCTTGATATCTACGCAAGAAAATCAAGCGAGCTTTTCGGTATTACCTTGGAAGAAATAGATAATTGGCAATGCTGTGGTGGAGTATATTCAACTGCAAAAAACGACGTTGCAACCAAGCTTGCCTCTGTGCGCGCCCTAAAGCAAGCATATGAAAAGGGACAGGCACTTGTGACTGTTTGCTCTGCGTGCCATAACGTAATAAAGCAAACAAACCATCTTATGAAAAACGATACGGCAATTGCTAAGAAAATCGATAGATACATAAATGATGGCAGTATGTACACAGGACAAGCACAGGTATATCATTACTTAGAAATGCTACGTGACATAGTTGGCTTTGACGAGATTAGAAAAAAGGTTGTAAATCCATTAAACGGCAAAAAAATAGGCGCATATTATGGCTGCTTACTATTAAGACCGAGCAGTGTAATGCAAATGGATAATCCCGAAAATCCAACAATAATGGAAGAGCTTATAAGCGCCCTCGGTGGACAGAGTATTATATACGCAAACAGAAATGAATGCTGTGGCGGCTATATTGCTATGGAAAGTGGCGAGCTTGCAAGAAAAAAGAGTAACCAAGTAATAGAAAATGCAAAAAAGGCAGGCGCTGAAATGATAATAACAGCATGCCCGCTTTGTCGCTACAATTTAATTAAAAACGGAAGCGATATACCAGTAGTTTATTTTACTGAGCTATTGGCACAGGCGCTTGGAATAAAGGGGGATACAAATGAATAAGGCGTATCCAACTGAGGAGTTACTTAGAATAAGTGGAGTAAACCCCAATAAATGTATGAAATGTGGAAAATGCTCAGCCACATGCCCGGCATACGATGAGATGGAATATCATCCTCATCAATTTGTAAGTATGGTAAATTCAGGGGACATAGAGCCACTTATGAATTCAGAGTCAATTTTCAAATGCCTATCATGCTTTGCGTGCGTTGATAGGTGTCCACGTGGTGTAGAGCCTGCTAAGCTAATAGAGGCAGTTAGAATAGCTGTAGTTAGAAAGCAGGGCAATAACCACCTTTTAGCTGACGATGTGCCAAATATGCTTGATGATGAAATTCCTCAACAGGCAATAGTCAGTGCATTTAGAAAATATAGTAAGTAAGGAGGAAGGGACAAATGCAAAGAATAGGTGTTTTTGTATGCTGGTGTGGTAGCAATATTGCGAGCACAGTAGATGTTGAAAGAGTATCTGAGGCATTAAAAAATGAGCAAGGTGTTGTCTTTTCCACCAATTACCAATATATGTGCTCGCAGGCAGGACAGGATTTAATTAAGTCAGCAGTAAAGGAGCACAGGCTAACAGGAATAGTTGTATGCTCATGCTCTCCAAGAATGCACGAGGCAACCTTCCGTAAGGCAGCTCGCTCAGCGGGAATTAACCCTTATATGGTTGAAATTGCAAATATAAGAGAGCAATGCTCATGGGTACATAAGGACATTATAACGGGAACTGAAAAGGCGATAATTCTTGGCAAGGCGGCTATTGCAAAGGTTAATTTAAACGCACCCCTTATCCCAGGAGAATCACCTGTTACAAAGCGTGCGCTTGTAATAGGTGGTGGTATAGCAGGAATCCAAACTGCGCTTGATATAGCAGAAGCAGGGTTTTTAGTTGACATAGTTGAGAAGAAGCCAACCATAGGTGGAAAAATGGCTCAGCTTGACAAGACCTTCCCAACTCTTGACTGCTCAGCTTGTATTTTAACGCCCAAAATGGTTGACGTGGCACAGCACGAAAAAATCCGTATTTTTTCGTATAGCGAGGTAAGTAGCGTAAAGGGCTTTGTCGGTAATTTTGATGTAACTATAAAGAAAAAGGCGCGCTTCGTTAACGAGAATATTTGCACAGGCTGTGGCGCTTGTGTTGAAAAGTGCCCACAAAAGAAAATTCCAAACGAATTTAATCTTGGAATGGATAATCGTAGCGCAATTTATATACCATTTGCACAGGCTGTGCCAAAGGTAGCAACAATAGACCCAAATGCTTGTAATATGCTTAAAAATGGCAAATGTGGACTGTGTGCAAGAGTGTGCACAGCAGGCGCTATTGACTATACGCAAAAGGATGAATATATTGAGGAAAAATATGGCGCAATAGTAGTTGCAACAGGCTTTAATCCTATCAGTATGGAAAAATTTGATGAGTACGCATACAGTCAGTCAAGGGATGTTATAACCTCGCTTGAATTTGAACGTCTTACGAATGCCGCAGGACCAACGGGTGGCAAGCTGCTTCGTCCATCTGATAACAAGCACCCCCATACTATTGTATTTGTACAATGTGTAGGCTCTCGTTGCTCAGTAGATAGCGAGAAGGGCAAGGAGTATTGCTCCAAAATTTGTTGCATGTACACAGCAAAGCACGCAATGCTTGTAAGAGATAAGTACCCCGATACAGAGGTATATGTATTTTACATTGACGTAAGAACGCCGGGTAAAGCATTCGATGAGTTTTATCGTCGCGCAGTTGAGGAATATGGCGTTCATTACATAAAGGGTATGGTAGGAAAGGTTGTTCCCGAGGGTGAAAAGCTAAAGGTGCAAGCCTCTGACCTTATTGAAAATAAACAGCTTCATATAGATGCAGATTTAGTAGTATTAGCAGCAGCAATTGAGCCTGATAAATCAGCAAGAGGCCTTGCTACTATGCTTACAGCAAGCATGGATACAAATGATTTCTTTACCGAGGCGCATCCAAAGCTTCGTCCCGTTGAAAGCCCAACTGCGGGAGTATTCCTCTCAGGCACATGCCAAGGACCAAAGGATATTCCCGAAACAGTATCGCAAGCAGGCGCAGCAGCCTCAAAGGTAATAGCACTGCTTAACAAGGATAAATTGCTTGGCAACCCCTGCGTAGCACACTCAAATGAAGAGATATGTAATGGTTGCTCTCAATGCGAAAGGGTATGCCCATATGGCGCAATTTCATATATAAATAAGGAATTTAAAATGCCAGACAGAAGCATTAAGACAAGAAGAATAGCAGTAGTTAATCCTGCTATTTGCCAGGGCTGTGGTGCTTGCACAGTTACTTGTCCCTCTGGCGCTATGGACTTGAAGGGCTTTACAAGCAAGCAAATAATGGCGGAGGTGGACGCAATATGCAGGTAAACGAGTTTAAGCCACTAATAGTTGCATTTTGCTGTAATTGGTGCTCCTACGCAGGTGCTGACCTTGCAGGCAACAACCGTCTTAGCTATCCGGCAGACGTAAAAATAATTCGCGTGCCTTGCTCTTGTCGAGTTAACCCTATGTTTGTGCTTCGCGCATTTCAGAGAGGGGCAGACGGAGTCATAATTTGTGGATGTCACCCAGGAGATTGTCACTACACCTCGGGAAACTATTATACACGTCGTAGAATGACACTTTTGTTTTCTATGCTCGACTACCTCGGCATAGAGAAGGAGCGCACACGTGTAGAGTGGGTTTCAGCAGCTGAGGGTGCAAAATTTGCTTCTACAATGAATGATTTTGTAAGTAAAATAACACAGCTTGGTAAAAACAAGAGATTGGAGGATTTAAGATGCAAAAAATAAGTCGTGATAAGCTAATAAAAAAGGCATCAAATCTTCTTAATAGTGGTATTGTAAGGTGCGTTCTTGGTTGGAAAAGAGGAGAATTTGACTACGATATTACCCCAAATGTCTTTACAACCGAGAAGGAGCTAATAGATGACTTTGTATGGAACGATTTTTGTGGAGCAAATCTATCAAAATATCTTGTTTCCAAAACACAAGGCGTCGATGGAAAAATACTTGTATTTTTAAAGCCCTGTGATACATATAGCTTTAATCAGCTTTTAACCGAGCATAGATTTGACAGAGAAAGGGCGTACGTAATAGCAGTGCCCTGTGAGGGAATGGCTGATATAAATAAAATCAAGCAAATCACAAACGAGGGAATTTCTTCAATTGAATTTAACGAAGACACGCTATCTATTTCTACTCTTTATAATGAAGAGCCAATAAAAATCGCATACGACAGAGTGCTTAGCGAAAGATGCCTAAATTGCAAGAGCAAAAAGCACGTAGTCTATGATGAGCTTTTGGGAGATGATGGCGAGATTTTAGAATCAAATCGCTTTGACGAGGTTGAAAAAATCGAAAAAATGTCAAGCGAGGAAAGATTTGAGTTTTGGCAAGGAGAGCTTTCTCGCTGTATTCGCTGTAATGCGTGCAGAGACGTATGTCCTGCTTGTACATGCGAAAAGTGCGTGTTTGACAATCCCGAATCAGGCGTAGAGAATAAAGCAAGCGCAAATAGCTTTGAGGAAAAGCTTTTCCATATAATAAGAGCATACCACGTTGCAGGGAGATGTACAGACTGTGGCGAATGCTCGCGCGTGTGTCCGCAAAATATTCCGCTTCACCTCTTGAACCGTAAATTTATAAAGGATATAAATGAATTTTACGGTGAATTTCAAGCTGGCGAGAAAATAGGTATGCGCTCCCCCCTTATTGACTACACAACTGATGATATCGAGCCAAATGAGGCAGTTAACAGGAGGGATAGCTGATGGTAAAATTCTCTTGCGAAAAAATTGATTTGGTTTTTGCTGAAATTGCAAAAACGGCAGCATTATATATCCCATCAAATGATAAAAATAACAAGGCTGTATTTACAAAATGGCAAAAGGGAACGAAGCTTTGTGATTCTCACAATACACAAATAGGGCCAAAGGATTTGTTCTTTCCTCAAACAGAGGATTTAATGGCATTTAAAGCCTCAAATAAGAAAATTGAAATTATCGACACTCGCAAAGAGAGTGAGGATTTTGTCATTTTCGGTGTACGTGCGTGTGATGTAAAAAGCCTTGAAATATTAGATAGAGTGTTTTTAAGCGAGCCACGCGATAGCTATTATGCTATGCGTCGTGAGCACGGTATAATAATATCCTTAGCCTGTACAAGACCATCTGAAGCCTGCTTTTGCACTACCTTTGGTATAGCACCAAGCGAGCCAGGAGCCGATATTTCAGTATGGAAAATTAACAATGAATTTTTCTGGCAGGCAAACACTAAAAGGGGCGAGGAGCTTCTTTTAAAAATTGAGCATTTCACAACTCCGGCAGAGCCAAGCGAGGTAGAGGGAGAAAAGCAAAGAATAAGCGTGCTTATGAAAAGGCTTCCACTTGCTAATTTAAGCACAAATGGCTTTGGTAAGGGCAAAACAAACGAGCTTTTTGAAAGAGAAGAATGGGCAAAATTAAGCGAGGCGTGTCTTGGCTGTGGAACCTGTACCTTTGTTTGTCCTACCTGTCAATGCTATGATATAAAGGACTTTAACACAGGCAACGGAGTAATTCGTTATAGATGCTGGGACTCGTGTATGTATTCCGATTTTACAAAAATGGCACATGGAAACAACAGAAACACAAGAAAGGAGCGATTCCGTCAGCGCTTTATGCACAAGTTAGTTTATTTTCCCGAAAATAATAATGGCTTGTTTGGATGCGTAGGCTGTGGTCGTTGTATTTCAAAATGCCCCGTTTCTATGAACATAGTTAAGGTAATGAAAAAGCTTGGAGGTAATGTATGAATATCTATGAGGAAGCCCTGATACCTAAAATAGGTGTAGTAACAGATATACGTATAGATACCCCTGATATAAAAACCTTTAGAGTAGTAACACCCGATGGCAAAAAGGCTTTTGAGCACCAGCCTGGACAATGTGCAATGCTCTCAATCCCAGGTGTTGGAGAGGCTATGTTTTCAATTACCTCATCACCAACAAACAAGGACTTTATGGAGTTTTCTATAAAGAAATGTGGTTGCGTTACCGAGTGGCTACACAGCTTAGAGCTTGGGCAAGAAATAACGATAAGAGGCCCGTATGGCAAGCCATTTCCTGTTGACACAGACTTTTCGGGTAAAAGCCTGCTTTTCATAGCAGGTGGAGTAGGACTTGCCCCCCTTCGCTCCGTTATAAACTACTGTCGTCATTATCGTGACAGATATGGAAAAATAGATATAGTTTATGGCTCAAGAAGTAAGGAGGATTTGCTTGACTACAAGGAAATAGTAGAGGAATGGGCAAATGATAATGGTGTTAACGTTTACTTAACCATAGATAACCCACAAAAAGAGTGGGACGGGCACGTTGGATTTGTCCCAAATTATGTTAAGGAGCTTAATTTTGACAGGGACAAAATCGCAGTATTGTGTGGACCACCAATTATGATTAAGTTTACCCTTGACGCATTACAGGCACTTGGCTTTGACAAAAAGCAAATTTATACAACCTTAGAGCTTCGTATGAAATGTGGAATAGGAAAATGTGGCAGATGCAACGTAGGCGCAAAATACGTTTGCAAGGATGGACCAGTATTCCGTTGTGACGAGCTCAGCGAATTACCAGACGAATATTAAAGGAGAGATAACATGGAGAATAATATGGTAAATATTTATCTTTTTGGAAAGAAATATGAAGTACCCGAAAATTTAACAATTATGAGCGCCATGGAATATGCAGGTTATCAACTGGTAAGAGGCTGTGGCTGTCGTAATGGCTTTTGTGGTGCTTGCGCTACAATTTATCGTATTATGGGCAAAAGAGAATTAAAAACCTGTCTTGCTTGTCAGACAAAGGTTGAAGATAATATGTATATTGCAACCCTACCGTTTTTCCCACTTGTAAAGCAGGCATACGATATCGAAAAAATACCAACAACTGAGGCAGTTATGATGCAGCTTTATCCCGAAATATACGCATGTATAGGCTGTAATGCTTGCACAAAAAGCTGCACACAGGGACTTAACGTAATGCAATATATTGCATACGCACAAAGAGGAGAATTTGACAAGTGTGCAGAGGAATCCTTTGACTGCGTAATGTGTGGAGTATGCTCAGCAAGATGTCCTGCTGGAATTTCACATCCACAGGTAGCAATGCTTGCACGTAGAATAAATGGCAAATACTTAGCTCCTGGCTCGGAGCATTTAAACAAGCGTGTTAAGGAAATTGAAAATGGCGATTTTAAGGAGCTTATAGAAGCTCTTATGGAAAAGCCTATCGAGGAACTAAAGGAACTATATAACACGCGCGAAATTGAGAAATAAGGGAGGGACAATATGTATTCTGAAAAGCTTCAAGCCTCTTTAAGATTAGTTGAAGAGGCAAGAGAACAAAATATAATATTTGAGCCTGACCGAATGAGCGCAAAGCAAAAGGAGGAGCTCTTATTAACCTATCATCCCGACTACAAGGCAGACGAATTTGACACCTTAAAAATAGGGCCAAACAAGGGTGAAAGGGTTCCAAAGGAGCTTTGTGCAATATTACAGGCGCACAGTAGAATAAATGCAAATAGTGTTGATTTAACAAAGCCCGATTACGATACAGACGTGCTTATAATAGGTGGTGGCGGAGCAGGCTCAGCTGCCGCAATTGAAGCAAATGAGGCTGGCGCTAAGGTAATGATAGTTACCAAGCTACGTATAGGCGACTCAAACACTATAATGGCTGAGGGTGGAATACAAGCTGCCGATAAGGAAAACGATTCCCCAGCCATACACTTTATAGATGCCTTTGGGGGCGGACATTTTGCAGCCAAAAGAGAGCTTTTGTCAAAGCTTGTTTGCGATGCGCCCGAGGCTATAAAATGGCTCAGTAATTTAGGTGTTGAGTTCGACAAGGAAAAGGACGGCACAATGATTACAACCCATGGTGGTGGTACCTCTCGCAAGCGTATGCACGCTGCAAAGGACTACTCGGGTGCTGAGATTATGAGAACTCTGCGTGATGAGGTTTTCAACCGTCAAATACCCGTAATCGATTTCACCTCGGCAATTGAGCTCATTTTAGATGAAGAGGGCAAGGCAGCAGGCGCAGTTTTGATGAATATGGAAACAAAGGAGCTTCTTGTTGCAAGAGCAAAAACAGTTATTATCGCAACAGGTGGAGCAGGTAGAATGCACTATCAGGGCTTCCCAACCTCAAATCACTATGGCGCAACTGCTGATGGCTTAGTTCTTGGCTATCGCGTAGGAGCAAGGCTTTTATATGCTGAAACGCTACAATATCATCCAACAGGAGTAGCCTACCCTGAACAAATTTTTGGAGCTCTCGTTACCGAAAAGGTTCGTTCTCTTGGCGCAAAGCTCATAAATAAAAACGGTGAGGTATTTATGCACCCCCTCGAAACACGTGATGTAGCTGCTGCATCTATCATAAGAGAATGTAACGAAAGAGGTAACGGAGTAGAGACGGATAGCTCCTTAGGTGTATGGTTAGATACACCAATGATAGAAAAAATAGGTGGAGAGGGAACAATAGAAAAGAGAATACCTGCAATGATGCGTATGTTTGGTAAATATGGCATAGATATTCGCAAGGAGCCAATTTTAGTTTATCCCACACTTCATTATCAAAATGGTGGCTTAGATATAACACCAGATGGTATGACTACCAATGTAAAAAATCTGTTTGTAGCAGGTGAGGCAGTCGGTGGCATACATGGTAAAAATAGACTTATGGGTAACTCACTTCTTGATATCATTGTATTTGGTCGTAGTGCAGGAATTAATGCTGCAGAAATCGCAAAAAATACAACCGTAGGAAGACTTACCCTTGAGCACGTGGACAGATTTGAGAAGGAAATAAGCGAGGCAGGAATAAAGACAGAGCTTCGTTCTCCCAAGCTTCTTCCAAACTATACAAATAAAAAAGATATATAACCGAGGTTAAAAAATGACTATTGAAATGCTAACAGACCTCTTTGAGGCACTAACAATTTTCTGCTTTGGTCTTTCATGGCCAATTTCCATTCGCAAATCATACGTAGCAAGAACAGCAAAGGGCAAGAGCTTATTTTTTGAGGTATTTCTACTTGTTGGATATGCCTTCGGTATAGCTCGTAAGATTATTCAAGTATCCGTTCTTGGAGCAACAGGCTTCATCTTCTATCTTAGCTTTTTCTTCTACGTGCTTAACTTTATTGAGATTTCTATTGATGTTGCACTCTATTTCCGCAACACAAAGCTTGATAAAGCAAGAGATGCAGGACAAAATGTATAATTACATAACAAAAAGGTGTCGTAATGACACCTTTTTTAATATAAAATTACTCCAAGAGCTCCAGAGATTATAATAAGTAAAATAAGTGAAAAGCCTTTTTTTCTTATTTGTGTATAGGCTGTAGCGATGATAGCAATTACTGCTAAAATAATTAAGGCTCTATAATCAAAGCTAAAAGAGCTGTGAATAGTCTTAATTGAGAATAGCTGACTTAAAAGCATAGTTATAGTAACAGAAATAATAAGACCAACAATAGCAGGATGCATTGCTGTAAGAGTGGCTTTAACACCTGCATATTTAAGTAGATTTTTAGCAATCGAAGCGATAATAAGAATAATTATAAACGACGGTAAAACCACACCCAGTGTCGATAAAAGAGCACCAAGCATACCTGCTTGTGAAGAACCAACAAAGGTTGCGATGTTTACAGCAATAGGACCGGGCGTTGATTCAGCAACTGCAATAATATTAAGCAGCTCATTTTCAGTGAGCCAGCCTGAGGAAACGCACGTATCGTGTATTAAGGAAATCATACCAAGACCTCCGCCAAACGATAGGGCTCCTATCTTGAAAAATGATAAAAACAACTCAAGGTAAATCATTCCGACTTATCCCCCTTCGAGCTATTTTTACTATTTATATAACCTATAAGATAAATAATAAGACCCAATAAGCCACTTATTAAAATATAGAAAATTGCAGAAAAGCTAATTGCAAAAATACTAAATAGAACAGACAGAACAACTGTTAACACAACAATTGTTATATTAAAAACGGATTTTTTTATGTTTTTTAGCATCATAATTGATGCTGACAAAATTACAAAAATAATACCAACCTGTATTCCCTTAAACGCAGAGGCAACCCATTCAATTTCAAGGAACTGATTAAAAAACAGAGAAATAACATAGATGATTACAAATGATGGTATGCACATTCCAATTGTTCCCAAAAGAGCACCAAAAAAACCGCCAACCTTATATCCAATATATGTTGAACAGTTAATAGCAATAGGACCTGGTGTAGATTCCGCAATGGCTACGAGGTCCATAAACTCGTCAGAGCTAAGATATTTTCTTTTAGCAACAAATTCGTTTTCAAGCAGCGCAATCATTGCATATCCACCACCAAAGGTAAACAAGCCGATTTTAAACATTGTAATAAATAAGCTAATGTATTTTTTCATTGTATATAGAGCTATATTTCAATCACCTGACCACTTGAAATATAGTGTAGCTCCTTCATATTATTCTTCATAAATTCATATTGATTTATCCCTGTGCAGTGACAGGTGTAAAATACTGTATTAAGATTTTGTAAATATTCCGAATAGCTAAGAAGAGTATTATCAAGAGGTAATTTAGAAAAATGAAAGCCACCAATAATATAGTCAGCCTCAAACCAGGAGGCAATATTTAATATCCCCTTGTGTGAGCAGCCACTTATTAAAACTTTTTTGTTATCCTCTTCAATAAGCAAATATTGCTCGTGCCTGAAATCGTCTGGTAAATAGCTATCGTTTTCTAATATAGTAAGACCAAACGAGCCTAAGTTAAACTCTCGTTTTTTATCATTGCAAGAAAAAAGAGTCAATCCTGTGTCGATTTTTAATATATCATCAACAAAAATCAAACGATTGTTATTAACCAAGGATGTATCAAGCCCAATATACTTTTTGCATCCATTATAATGTGGCTCAAAGGCATATCTGCCCAAATAAACAGGCGATATAGAGTTAATCTCTAAAAATGCTTCAAGTCCTCCACCATGGTCGTAGTGACCGTGAGAAAGAATTGCAATATCAACTTGGCTTAAATCTATGCCAAGCTTTTTTGCATTCTTTATAAAGCTATCACCTTGTCCCATATCAAAAAGAATATTGTGTCCCCCTGCTTGTATATAAAGCGAAAGCCCATGCTCGCACAAAAAGTCCCCGTTATAAGACGTATTTTCTATTAAACAACTAATCCTCATAATCAAACCTACATAAAATTAAAATATTAAAACTTGAACATCCTACCAATTCACTTAATCATATTGTAATTATAACATAAAAACAAACAACAGCATCCACAATAAATTTTTATTATATATTGAAAAGCAATAGGTATTATTATATAATAAAATAAAGATGTTGCGAAAATATCCAAAAACAAAAAACCGCTAATGCGGTTTTTTGCTCACACAATGTGATTCGATAAACGATGTTTTCGCTAAAAGCTTATTTGAACTTTGTAGTGTAATTGTCTTAAGTAGTTTAGACAATTAGATTATAAACTAAAATCATTATTTTGTCAATACTAAATTTGAAAGAAGAGGTCATTATGAAAAAGAATAAGAATAATATGGTGGATAAAGATTATTATATAGGCTTGGATGTAGGTACAAGCTCTGTCGGATTTGCAGTTACGGACAAGGAATACAACCTAAAAAAGCATTCAGGAAAGAGCATTTGGGGAGTTCGACTTTTTGATGAAGGAAAAACTGCGGAAGAGCGTAGGATGATTAGAACAAACAGACGTCGTCTTGAAAGAAGAAATCAAAGACTTGAACTTTTAAAAATGTTATTTGACAATGAAATAACAAAGGTTGATTTTGGCTTTTTTATGCGTTTGAAGGAAAGCTTTCTTAATGTTGAAGAAAAAACAAATGGTATAAAATACTCATTGTTTGCAGATCAAAATTTTACTGATAAGGATTATATGAAAAAATATCCTACAATCTATCATTTAAGAAAATCAATTGCAACATCGAGTGAACCATTTGATATGCGCTTGGTATATTTGGCAATAAGACACATTTTGAAAAATAGAGGACACTTTTTGTTTGACATAGATAGTGATAATAATAGCTTTGAAGAAAACTTTGGAGCTTTTTTAGAGAGCCTAAATGAAATTAAAGAAATATCATTGAATATAAACTCAATAGATGCTTATAATATTATAACAAAAAAAGCAAGCAAAGTTGATAGAGTAAAAGAACTTGTCAGCTTATGCAATCCAACGAAAGATAATAAGAAAGTTATAGAAAAATTATTTAGCTTAATTGTTGGAGGAACTGTTAAATTATGTGATATATGTGGGGGAGAAACAATAATTTCAAATCTGTCTTTTGATATGGGAGATGATAAGTTATTGGAAGTAGCAGATGAAATTGGTGATGATTTCGATCTTATATATCGTGCAAAGGCGGTATATGACAGCATAATTCTTGAGAAAATCACAAAGGGATATAATTCAATATCGGAATATAAAATAGCAGAATATGAGCAGCATAAATTAGACATAAAACAATTAAAGATATTTATAAAACATATTCTTAAGGACAACGAGCTATACAAAGAAATATTTAAGGCAAAAAAGGAAAATTTAACAAACTATTCAGCTTATTCAGGATACAAGAAGAGCGATAAAGAATGTCATGCTACTCAACAGGATTTTTGCAAGTATTTAAAGAGCAAGCTCCCAAAAGAGTATGAAAAAAACGAAAATTACTGTCAAATGTATCAAAGAATAAACGAGAGTATTTTTGCACCAAAGCTACGAAAAACAGAAAATGGAGTTATACCAAACAGCCTACACCGAAGTGAGCTTATTGCAATTCTTGAAAAGGCATCAAGTTATCTTCCTTTTTTAAACGAAACTGATGAAAATAAAATAAGTGTAAAAGAAAAAATTATTTCTATTTTTGACTTTAAAATCCCATATTATGTTGGACCACTAAAAGATGGATGGGCTGTACGAAAAGAAAACGGAAAAATATACCCTTGGAATTTTGAAGAAAAAATAAATCTTGAAGAATCAGCAGAAAAATTCATAAATCAAATGACCTCTATTTGCACATATACAGGAGACGATGTGCTTCCTAAAGATTCGTTATTATATAGCGAATTTGAAGTTTTAAATGAAATAAATAATATTAAAATCAACGGAGAGCCTATATCTGTTGAATGTAAAAAACAAATTTACACAGACCTTTTCCAGAAAAATAAAAAGAAGGTTACTAAAAAGTCACTTGAAAGCTACCTTCGTTTAAACGGCTTGTTTGTAAATGGGGATATTTTAAGTGGAATTGATGATACAGTAAAGTCAAGTCTCGCATCATATCACAAATTAAAAAACATAATAGAAAAAACATCATATGAACAAACGGAAGAAATCATAAAACGAATAGTTTTATTCGGCGATGATAAAAAACTTTTAAAAAAATATTTTGAGAGTGAAACACAGCTTGATAAAGAAGATATAAAGTATCTATTAAGGCAGAAGTTTACAGGCTGGGGAAGGCTTTCGAGAAAGCTTTTATCTGGTATAGAGGCAGTAAATACTCAGACAGGTGAATTAATGACAATTATTCAAATGTTAAGAGAAACAAACCTAAATCTTATGAAAATATTGTCACAGGACTATAGCTTCAAGGAGCAAGCAGACGAGTATAAGGCGAAAAAGCTTGGTGTAAAGGGAACACCAAGAGAAATGGTGGACGCACTTTATGTATCGCCAAAAATCCGTCGTAGCATATGGCAAACCCTTAGAATTCTTGATGAGATTGTTGATGTTGAGAAGGGTGCACCTAAAAAAATATTCATTGAAGTCGCAAGAGAGAATGAAGGAGAAGACAAAAAGAAAAGCAATTCTGCTTCAAGAAGGTCAAGAAAAGAACAATTAATTGCTTGGTATAAGGAATGCAAACAGAATACAGGAGAGCTTTTTGAAAGATTAGCAAATGAAACCGAGGAAAAATTGCGTTCTAAAAAAATGTACTTATATTATTTGCAATTTGGAAAATGTATGTATAGTGGACAGACAATAGATCTTGCCGAATTAGATAACAATTCAAAGTATGACATAGACCATATTTTACCTCGTTCTAAAATCAAGGACGACAGCTTTGATAATTTAGTTTTAGTAAAAGCAGAATTAAATCGTGAAAAGACAAATGTTTATCCTATTTCAGAAGAAATAAGAGAAAAAATGGCAGGTTTTTGGGCTATGCTTAAGGACCGAGGAACAATTTCATCTAAAAAGTATGAAAGACTAAAAAGACACACACCACTAACACAGGATGAACTTACTGCATTCATAAATAGACAATTAGTAGAAACAAGACAATCAACCAAGGCGATAGCAGAGCTTTTAAAAATTATATATCCAAAAACGAAGGTGGTATATTCTAAAGCAGGCAATGTAACAGACTTTAGAGAACGATACGATTTGATAAAATGTCGTGATGTTAACGACCACCATCATGCCAAGGATGCCTATTTGAATGTGGTTGTTGGGAATTTCTTTGATACACACTTTACCTCGGAATTTATAAAAAACATTCTCACAAAGGAATACAGCTTAAATCCTAAAGCACTTTATAATATGGATGTAAAAGGAGCATGGAAAAGTGGAAACGAAGGAACAATTAAAAATGTGAGGAGAACAATGGCAAAAAACAATGTTTTATTTACCATAATGCCCAAGGAAGAGCATGGACAGCTTTTTGATTTAACTATTATGAAAAAAGGTAGTGGACAAGTACCGATTAAAACAGGTCTTGATATTGAAAAATATGGTGGATATAACAAAGCATCTGGAGCCTATTTTGCCATAGTTGACCATAACGAAAAAGGAAAGAAGATCCGTTCTATCGAAGCAATACTAAAGCACCAAAAAAATGAATATGAAAACAATCCGGAAGCATTTGCAAAAAAATATTGGTATAATGATGCCAGAATAATTGTAAGCAAGATTTTATTTGGCTCTATATTTGAATTTGATGGAGTAAGATTGTCAATAAGAGGTAGGACGGGTTCTAGAATTATATTCTCTCATACATATCAATTCGTAATGAATGAGGATGACCTTAGCTATGTGAAAAGCATAGTTAAGTATGTAGAAAAATGTAAGCAGGCAGGTGGAGAAATAGCTCCAAGTAGTTCATCAAATTTGACCATAGATAAAAATGTGCAAATGTATGATATGCTTATACAAAGAATTGATAATTCTATATATAAAAAGCTTTTCTCAAATATGTCAACAGATATGAAGAAGTATAGGAATAAATTTATGTCCCTGACCTTGTTAGAACAAAGTGATATTTTAAAGGAAATATTAAAAGCATTTAAATGCGATGCAACAAATCCGTCATTCAAATCATTGTGTGGAAAGGGTGTAGTTGGAACAATACTCAAGCCTAAAAAGCTCTTAGAAACTAGTAGAACATTTTTAATTAATCAATCAGTAACTGGAATTTTTGAAACAAAAAAGCCAGTTTAAAAGGTGAGGAAAAAATGAGTTGGCGTATCGTAGTTATCAAAAGCAAAACAAAGTTAGATTATAAAATGGAATATTTAGTTGTGAGGACAGAAGAAAAAACAACAAGAATTCATATAAGTGAAATATCGCTTTTGCTGATAGAATCAACCGCTGTTTCGTTAACAGCATATTTAATTGCAGAACTAGCCAAGAAAAAGGTAAAGGTTATATTCTGTGATGAAAAAAGCAATCCAATAAGCGAACTGTGTAATTTGTATGGTAGCTACGATACAAGCAGAAAAATAAAAGAACAAATAAATTGGAAAGAAGAAACTAAAAAGCTGGTATGGGCAGATATTGTAAGGACTAAAATAAGAGGACAACTGTCAAATATACCTATATCATTTGAAAAAGAAAGACAACTTTTGAATGAATATATAAATCAAATAGAACCATTAGATATAACTAATCGAGAGGGTCATGCTGCAAAGGTTTATTTTAACGCACTTTTTGGTAAGAATTTTTCAAGAAGTGATGGTAATGTTATAAATTCCGCTTTGAATTATGGTTATTCAATTTTACTATCAGTGTTTAACAGGGAAATTGTGTCAAGTGGATATCTTACGCAAATAGGCATTTTTCATAGTAATATGTTTAACAACTTCAATTTGTCATGTGATATGGTGGAACCATTTAGACCATTTGTAGATAGGGCTGTGTTGAGGTTGAATCCGACAAAATTAGAGCACGAGGAAAAGGTTAAGATTGTAAATGTGTTAAATGAAACGATACAGATAGGTGGACAAAATCATTACATATCTAATGCGATACATATTTATACATCAAGTGTTTTGGAAGCGTTACTTGAAAATGATGTTTCAAAAATAAAAAGTCCAAGCTATGAGTTATAGATTTATGAGAATAATTGTGTTTTTTGATTTACCAGTACTAACAACTCAAGATAGGAGAGAATATTCTCGATTTCATAGATTTTTAATAAAAAATGGATTTATGATGATGCAAGAATCCATATATTGCAAACTTGTATTAAATGCTACTGCGCAGAATTCTGTTTTAAATAATATCAGAAAACACAAACCACCCAAAGGAGTTGTACAAATATTAAATGTTACAGAAAAACAGTTTTCGAAAATAGAGTATTTAGTCGGGCAATATAATGGAGATATATTAAATTCTGATGAAAGGTTGGTTGAATTGTGAAACTTGCTCATCCTATGTTAAATCATCCAATAGAGTGGGAAAATGTGTATATAAATACATTCGTTATAGAAAATCCTTTTATGTACAGGAACTTTTTAAGAGAAATCATTGAACAAGAACAGGGGTTGCATGGTGCGTTCGTTTTGTCTCACGGACTTGATATTTTGGATATATCTAAAAATATAGAAATTGTAAGTGATGTGCTGAAAATAGATACAGGATCTAATAAAAAAATTATAACGGGTATAATTAAAGAACTTACAAATATAGCAATTAATGAAAAACAATCACAAACGTATGAGCTTTATAGAAAAATAAACGAGTTCATTGCAGATACAATTTTTACATTGGATAATGAGTTGGTTTTTGATGATATAAATGATATATCTCAAATATTTAAGATATATAATGTAAGACCTGAGGAGGAAAATTTAACTCTTGCGAAAAAAATATTATTACATATGGACCTTTGTGAGAAATATATTGGGAAGAAGCTTTTTGTATTTTTTAATTTACACTCGTATTTTACGCAAGCAGAGTTGGAATCTCTTTTTAAAAATTTTATATATAGAAAATACAATGTTTTTATAGTTGAGCGATATGACCATAAAAGCGTACAATTTGAACAAAAGCGAATAATTGATATTGATCTTTGTGAAATATAATTGAAAAAAATGTATTTATATGATACAATAAAGAAAACTATATTAAGTGCACGCGCAATTGTAGAGCGTTTTTTCAAAATTTGAGGTTTGAGAGTAGTGTAATTTGATATAGTAGTTAGACCAGTAATCCCAAAACGTGATACCTTCCGCAGTTTGAGAGTAGTGTAATTTGATATAGTAGTTAGACGAAGGGTGTACAGGCTTAACATCATTACCCGTTTGAGAGTAGTGTAATTTGATATAGTAGTTAGACACCTTAAGGAAGCCGGCATGGAGGTTGAACGTTTGAGAGTAGTGTAATTTGATATAGTAGTTAGACTATAGTCCTTATAGCACTTGTAATTGATTAGTTTGAGAGTAGTGTAATTTGATATAGTAGTTAGACTACAAGCAAAAGATATAATGTTTTTTTCAAGTTTGAGAGTAGTGTAATTTGATATAGTAGTTAGACAGGAAATTAAGCGCAAAAAAGAGGCAAAATGTTTGAGAGTAGTGTAATTTGATATAGTAGTTAGACTTGGGGTATTGTAATAGTTTAATATCGTGTGTTTGAGAGTAGTGTAATTTGATATAGTAGTTAGACCGGAACTATGCAAGGGCAATAGCAAAACGAGTTTGAGAGTAGTGTAATTTGATATAGTAGTTAGACCGCTTTTTGCCCTTGCTTGTAACACTATTAGTTTGAGAGTAGTGTAATTTGATATAGTAGTTAGACGCAAAGCAAAAAATCGAACCTGTCGCAAAAGTTTGAGAGTAGTGTAATTTGATATAGTAGTTAGACAAGCAAAATTATTGTTTCCTCATACTCCCCGTTTGAGAGTAGTGTAATTTGATATAGTAGTTAGACAAAGCCTGTCGATATAGCACCATTATTAAAGTTTGAGAGTAGTGTAATTTGATATAGTAGTTAGACTTAGCTTTACAATGGAAGGATATAGACTTCGTTTGAGAGTAGTGTAATTTGATATAGTAGTTAGACGCTTTATATTCATGGTATTAAAATTAAGGAGTTTGAGAGTAGTGTAATTTGATATAGTAGTTAGACCTTTGTTTCATAAGTACCGTCTTCAAGGCTGTTTGAGAGTAGTGTAATTTGATATAGTAGTTAGAAACCACAACAGATAATACTTGTACTTTTTCGTTTGAGAGTAGTGTAATTTGATATAGTAGTTAGACTCGAGATACAAGTTTGAAATAGGGACAGAGGTTTGAGAGTAGTGTAATTTGATATAGTAGTTAGACACTCCAAAAATGTTTGAGCTTTACAGGACGGTTTGAGAGTAGTGTAATTTGATATAGTTGACTGCCTTAAGAATAGCCTGCTATCAAGGTGTGTTTGAGAGTAGTGTAAGGAATAAGCACTTTAAAGAACTCATGATGTTTCAGGACAGAGAATTTAATGATTAATAAAAATTAATAACTAACAAACAAGAGGAGCATTGCTCCTCTTGTTTGTTTTATAAATACTAGCCACCTAAGTATGCCTTGCGTACCATTTCGCTTGAAGCAAGCTCATTGCCCGTACCAGAAAGAACAATACTACCATTTTCAAGCACGTAGGCTCTGTCGGATATAGCAAGTGATTTACCTGCATTTTGCTCAACTAACAAAATAGTAGTGCCGTCCTTATTTATATCCTTTATAATTTCAAACACTTGGTCAACCAAAAGTGGGGATAAGCCCATCGAAGGCTCATCAAGCATAAGTAGCTTTGGATGGCTCATAATTGCTCGTCCCATAGCAAGCATTTGCTGCTCACCGCCCGAAAGAGTACCAGCGATTTGGTTTTTTCTTTCAGCAAGTCGTGGGAAACGAGTATAAATAGCCTCTAAATCACTTTTAAAGCTTGATTGGTTTTTCATAGAGTAAGCGCCCATAAGAAGATTATCATAAACTGATAGCTCTTGGAAAATACGGCGTCCCTCAGGAACCTGTGTCATGCCTAAGTGTACGATTTTATGACAAGGAGTTTTAGTAATATCGTGCCCGTCAAAAATAACTGAGCCCGACCTTTTAGGAATAAGACCAACAACGCTTTGCATAGTTGTAGTTTTTCCTGCACCGTTAGCACCAATAAGGGTAACGATTTCTCCTTTATTTACCTCGAAGCTAATGCCCTTTAAGGCTCTGATAACACCATAATATACCTCAAGGTCGTGAACCTCTAACATTGCCATAGCATTAACCTCCTATATAAGCCTTAATAACATCGGGGTTGTTAAGGGCAGTTTTTGTATCGCCTTCTGCAAGAACAGTACCAAAGTTAAGAACTGTTATCTCATCACAAAGACCGGAAACAAATTTCATATCGTGCTCAATCAATAGTATAGTCATATCAAAATTGTCACGGATAGTCTTAATAGTATTAACAAGGTCCTCAGTTTCATTTGGATTCATTCCCGCCGCAGGCTCATCAAGAAGCAAAAGCTTTGGATTTGTCGCTAAAGCTCTTGCGATTTCAAGCTTTCTTTGCTTACCGTAGGGAAGATTACAAGCTAAATTATTTCTCTCGTCCTCAAGATCGAAAATGCGAAGAATCTCCTTGGCTCTTTGGCGCATTGCCTTTTCAACCTTAAAATGTCGAGGCAAGCGGAAAATGCTTTCAAAAAGGCTACAGTTGTATTCTGGCTGATTAGCAAGACCAACCATAACGTTTCTAATAACAGTCATGTTATTGAAAAGACGAATGTTTTGGAAGGTTCTTGCAATACCCTTATGATTAATTTTATCCTGAGGCAGAGCAGTTAAGTCCTCACCGTTTAGATAAAAAGCACCCTCGGTAGGCTGATAAACGCCTGTTAATAGGTTAAACACCGTAGTTTTACCGGCACCATTAGGACCGATAAGACCATATATTTCATTCTTTTTAATTCTGAGATTGACATTTTGTGCCGCCTTAAGACCACCGAAGGAAATACCAAGACCTCTGGTTTCAAGCACAAAATCGCTTTGAATGTTTTCTCTTTTGTGAGTGTTTTTGAGGATTTTTTTATCAACAAAACTCTTAATTTTATCAAAAAGCTTCGCCATTATTTATTTCCTCCTCTCTCACCGATGTCAGCGCTGTTATCACCTGTATTATCAACGATAATTTCGGTTGAAAGCACCTCATCCATTGAAATTTTTGTAGGAACAACGTCCCATCTTGTTGCGTCATCACGAACAGTTGATGGGTCATTCTTATGCTTGAATATCTTTCTCCAAAGGTTTCCAAGGTTGTATTTTTCACGGAAATCCTTAAGTGCAGGAGCATTTTTGTAAATAACAACAAGAATAAGAATAAGTGCGTATATAAGGTCCTTTGCAACAGCAAAGCTACCACCGAGCTTGGTTTGAAGAATAGTATTAAGAGCAGTAATAAGCGTCGCTGATATAATTGAGCCGTTTACCGTCATACCACCAAGAACGACTATAACAAGAATTTCAATAGAGTAGTTGTAGTCAAAGGTTATAGCTTGAATATTTGAACATGTAAAGCTATAAAGAGCGCCTGCAAGACCTGCGAAAACAGCAGATACAACAAAGCCCATAAGCTTGTATTTTGTTACATTTATTCCTGTGGCTTTAGCTGCAATTTCGTTATCACGTATAGCTGTAATTGCACGTCCGTGCTTACTCTTAATAATGTTTTGAATAACAAAGATAGTTAAAAGCACAACTAAAAATCCAATTGTGAACAAAATAAATCTATTCTTTATAAATTGTGGTGATTTAAGACCGGTTTGACCACCAAAGAAATCACTGTTTTCAACAATATTCTTAACAATTTCACCAAATGCAAGGGTTACAATTGCAAGGTAGTCACCTCTTAATCTAAGTGCAGGAAGACCTACAATAAAGCCACATATTCCAGCGCAAAGACCACCTACAATAAGTGCTAAAATTACAGTTAAAATATTAGTTCCGCCAAGCGAGGAGCTAAGAAGAGCTGCTAATTTACCACCCATATATGCGCCAATGCACATGAAGCCTGCGTGTCCAAGAGAAAGCTCTCCAAGAAAGCCGACAACCATATTAAGAGAAACCGCAAGAATAATAGCAATAGCTATTTTTTCGAGAAGCTCAGTAATAGAGAGGGGAAGTCCTACTATTCCTAAAATCATCATTATAAAGGCAACAGAACCAATTATAATGTAATTCAGATTCTTTTTTACAATTTTCATTATACCTTCTCCCTTCTTTTCTTTCCGAGAATACCAGTAGGCTTAACAAGAAGCATAATGATAAGTAAGGAGAATTCAATTGTAACAGTATATGGTGCAATTGCTGGCACAGCTTGTGCAAAGCATTCAACAAGACCAAGAATAATACCACCAAGCATAGCACCTGGAATAGAGCCTATACCACCGATAACAGCTGCCGCAAAGGCTTTAATTCCTGGGAGCGAGCCCATAGTTGTAGAAACCTTTGAGGCATCAAAGGTTGTAAGAATACTTGCAAGAGCAGCAAGAGCAGAGCCTATTGCAAAGGTAATCATAATAATATGATTAACGTTTATACCCATAAGCTGAGCAGCACCCTTATCCTCAGATACTGCAACCATTGCGCGACCGGTTCTTGTGTACTTAACAAATAAAGTAAGAGCGGTCATAACTATAGCCACACAGATAAGAGTAATCAATGTGGATAGCTTGATGCTGAAGGAGCCAATGGTTATAATACCATAGGTTGGCTCTCCCATAAATTCAGGGAAAAGCTTTGAAAGTGGATCTGGATAATAGGTGTTAGGACCTGCGATAATTTGCGCAAGGCTTTGCAAAAGATAGCTTACACCAATAGCAGTAATGAGAACTGCAAGTGGAGATGCGCCACGAAGAGGCTTATATGCAATTTTTTCAATAAATATTCCAAGAATTGCACAAAGAATTATTGCAGCTATAATAGCAACAATAGGATTTATAGGTAGGAATAGCACAATTAAATATGCACCCACCATAATTATATCTCCGTGAGCGAAGTTAAGCATCTTAGCAATACCATAAACCATTGTGTAGCCAAGGGCAATCATTGCATAAACGCCACCAACGCTTAATCCGTTTATAAATGTATTTAAAAATTCCATTTTTAGTTCCTTTGAGAATAAGTTTTGCCGACGAAAAAGCGTCGGCAAAGCCTATATTATTCAATTTTATTTACCTGTAACTTCCTTAACAGTATAGGAAACAGGGGTCTTGTTAACGTGTCCGTTTGTTGACTGACCATCCTTATCTGTCCAGGTAATGGTTGACTTACCATCAGCCTCTGGAGCGCCTGTGATTCCTCTGTATGAGAAGTCCTTATCGTTAAATACAGCTGTAAGAATGTCGCAAAGGTCGCTTGGAGCAATATTTGCTGTGATTTGAGCGTTGTTCTTTTCAACAGCGTACTTCATAGCATTGAAAATAGCATATACACAGTCATATGCAGCAGCACCAAACTGGTTGAGTGGAGCCTTGTCGCCAAATTTTGCAACATATGCATCAATGTATGTCTTAGCTGCGCCTGTTGTAGCGCCTGAGTTGAAGTGTGAGAGATATGAAACGCCCTGTGTTATAGTATTAACATCAAATTTAGCATCAATACCATCAAGACCGTCACAACCATAGTAGATAGCGTCAGCTTTAATAACGCCCTTGCCTTGCTTCATAAAGAGAGCAGCTGGTGCAGTATAGATAGGCATAAAGATTACATCGCAATCCTTCAAATCTGATACCTGTTGTGTAAAGCTTGAAGCTGTTGCATCAGTAAATTGAGCGATAGTTACCTCGCCAAGGGAGTCGCCAAGCTCTTTAATGAAGTTGTTCTTAATACCAACAGAGTAGTCATCGTCAGCCTTAAAGAATACACCAATTTTCTTGCCTTGGAATTTCTTCTTGAATACGCCTGCAGAAACTGTACCTTGGTCAGAGTCAGCAAAGCACATCTGGAAGCCGTTTGCATACTCAGCGATATCGTCGCCTGTTGCAGAAGGTGTTAGGAAGAATACATTGTCTGAATAAGCGTAGTTCTTAAACTCAAGACCTGGCTTTGTTGTTACAGTACCAAGAGATACCTGCATACCGCCTTCATAAAGGCTTGCATAGTTTGTTGAGATGTTGTTTGGATCGTGCTTATCATCAAGCATTTCTACATCTAACATAATTCCGTTAAGACCGCCAGCCTTGTTGATTTCTTCTATAGCCAGAAGAGCTGAATTCTGAACTGCAATACCGTATTCTGCAGCTTCGCCTGTGAGTGGACCGGAAAGACCGATCATAATTTTTGTGTTGTTCTCTGCATAGTTTCCACAAGAAGAGAACATAGCAACCATACCAAATGTAAGTATGATTGTAAGAATAAGAGCAAAAACTCTAATCTTCATAGATTTTACCTCCAAAATATAATATAGAATATAATATAACACTTTTATAAAAAAGTCAACATTTTTTCAATAAAATGTTATAATTATTCATTTTTTGTGGAAAATGACTAAAAAGCTACAGCAACTTTAAAAGTGCAAAATGAATTGACTATATATTAATGATAGAACCTTCAAGCTTATGATAAAATATTCATACACATATTTTTGTTCGCAAAAAAATACGTAGGATATGTCAAAAAATCAACATAATAAGAATTAGAGATACATTCCCTAAAGGGAATGAACTTCGGCGAGCCTTATGCTTGCAAGCAGACAACAGCTCTTGCCTCGTTTGCGCACTCTATTCACTACAAAGTCGTGAAGCAGAAGCTCGAACGATGATTCGTAGCCAACAAAAAAGACAGGTACAAGACCTGTCGAAAAATAAACATAATGAGAATTGGAGATACATTCCCTAAAGTGAATGAACTTCGGCGAGCCTTATGCTTGCAAGCAGACAACAGCTCTTGCCTCGTTTGCGCACTCTATTTACTACAAAGTCGTGAAGCAGAAGCTCGAACGATGATTCGTAGCCAACAAAAAAGACAGGTACAAGACCTGTCGAAAAATCGACATAATAAGAATTAGAGATACATTCCCTGAAGGGAAT
>JAGBEE010000030.1 GCA_017937135.1 Clostridia bacterium
ATATGGATGAGAAAATGGCATCAGATGCAACTCTCCCAACTGCAGTATCATATGCTGGACTTGGTGGAACATTTGCACAGACAGCAAGCCTTGAAGCAACCGTTCCAAACGGAGGTAAGGAAGAATAATGAGATATACCGAGCCTAAGTACACAAAAGAGATTATCGAAACAAACGACATTATGGAGGAATCCGTAGCGTCAATAGTGCATACAAAGGAACCCGTTTTTGATGAGGGTGGCGCTGAAATTGGCGTAGTAAACAAGGGCACAGGCGTAGTTAATATCGAAAGCCTATTGGGTTTCTAATAAAAGCAATAAAAAATGCGACTCAACCGAGTCGCATTTTTTATTAAAATGAAATTTTTCAAAAAACCTCATAGGCGATAGAAACACCTTTTTAAAAAAGTAAGTTGTGACTTTATAAGCGAGAAAACGAGGATATTTGTGATTTCGTAACAAAGAAAAGGCGTTGCTTTCGCAACGCCTTTGTAAGTTATTCTGTTTCGCTAAGATAAGTTCTAATAATCCATGCATGACGGTTTTGTAAGAAGCTTCTCATATACTTAATAGCATCAGCATAGCTGTATTCAATATGTGAAAGAGAAGAATATGACTGAGCAATTACATATTTTTGATAATTTCTTACACGTGCGGCAGTAAAGCCCTCATCCTTATTATATTTATCAATAGTGTTTATTTCCTTGTCGCCTCTTTCGTTTATTTCAATATCCTCGTAGAGAATACGCATTTTAAAATCCGAGTTAGCAATAAGGTCACAAACCTTCTTTTGGAAATCCTTTGAGTTGTTCCATAAGAATGCTACATAGAATTTTGAGCCTGTCGTCTCGTTTGTAGCAATCCATTTTCCTGTTGCTGGATTATCTTGAATACCACCCTCTGTAACATAGCCCTCTTTGTTTAAGTATAGGTTATGTGTCTTCGAGTTACCACCATCAGTCTTGTCACCAACGTTACCCATTGATAAGTCAAAGTCCCAAATAGGACCTCCATAAATCTTTTTAGTTACAGTTCCGTCTGCATTTTTACTATCCTTAAGGAAGAACCTTGTTGAGTCATATGTAATATCAACCTCTTTTATATATTCGTGCACGAGGAAGTATTTTGCCATTGAATCAACATCAACGTATTTTTGAATTTCATTCCAGTTACCACTAAGAATAGCATAGTCTATAACATAGAAGGATGAATATAGAGCAGAGTAGGACTTGTATGAAAGGTCATCAAAGTCAGGCTGGTCAACGAGGAATTTTGAACCAAATATTGGGGAAGTAACATATAATGCTCCATCGCCCTTGCTTTCAAGCTCTAAAACAAATTCTTCCTCATCATCAATAGCTATTCTGTTGTCATCAATATCCATTGGTGTAGTAATCATATAAAGACCTTGGAAATTGTTGTTATAATATACCTCTGCGAATTGATAATTTGGAGTATATTCAAGACCAAGTGACTTAGCAAATTCAATTGCTATTGCATTTCTCATAAGTGTTTGGTCATACAAGTTAGCAAGCAAGCAATATTTTTTACCTGCACCCATATTAAACAAGTCAACCTTTGAGCTAAACTTGATATTGTATGGATACTTATTTGCATTAGCAGTAGAGTTACCTCTGATTTTTATTTCACCATCAATTTCACTTGCTTCTATCTGTTGTACGCCATTTTCATCAATATAAGCAACAACTATCCTTGCGCCTGAATAATCCTTGCTTAAATTGCCATCTGTCTTTTCAATAAAGACAACAGGAACATCAGAAACGTTGTATTTAACATTAGCCAGGGTGTTTCTTAACAAATTAACGTTATAATCAACCGTTTCTTGAGTCATATTGATTGACTGTGCTTCTATAATAGGCTTTATAACAGAAACAGTTTCCTGTGAATACCAAACCTCATAATAAGGAGAAATCTGCGCTATTAGAGAATTGAGCTTAGAATAATCAACCTTTCTTGTTTCAAAATAACCACATTTTTCAACGCTACAGGTGCTGTATTCATAGCCTTTAACATCATCGACAGTGTACCAATTATGAGAGTGCTCTGCATAATCAAGCTCGGTGTAATATTTTGTCTTACACTTAGTGCATTCCTCTATTATCTGTCCCTTGGCATAGCAAGAGGATAGAATATGGTCAATTTTAATAAGCTTACACTCCTCTTTAGGAGTAAAATCTGACTCATACGAATATCCACAATCCTTGCACCACTTGATTGTTAGACCGTTAGTAGCGCAGCCACCATCGGTTATTTTTCTTGTTGCAACATTAGTCTTTGCATCGTGAGCATTGCTACAGCTATCTGTATCGCCAAATGGTGTATAGTTACCAATATATGTTTCCATACAAATGTTGCACTTGAATACAGTGTATGTTGGAGTAGTACTATTGCCATATTCGTGCGAAATAATAGCTCCCTTGTGTCCTGTATGCTTTTCTATAGTTTTAATGAGGTTCTTTTCGTTACATCTGATGCAATTATATTCAATGTACTCATCAGTCGTACAAGTAAGCTCGTGCTTTTTAACTATTGGACCTGAGTGACCGAGCTCCTTATAATAGGTAGATTTTCCACAAAGAACACACGTTTGATAACCGTATTCTGTACACGTAGGCTCCTTATCGTCATATCCATAGAAATGCTCGGTACAGTTATAATCCTTTAGATAATGGAAGTTGTTCTCATTTATATAGTCAGGTTTTGTAACAGCCTCGCTCTTTGAAATTACAACCACATTATTACCGCAACCCTTAAATGAGTCAACGCCAACAGTAATTATATTTTTACCAAAGATAACCCATTCAAGCTCAGAACAGCCCTTGAATGTATCAACGCTTATGTACTTAACCTTATCTGTTATAACAATACTCTTAAGACTTGAGCCACTAAAAGCCGCATCACCAATAAATTCAAGATTATTTGGCAAAACAACCTTTTCGAGCTTCAATGCGTTAGCAAAGGATGATTTGTCAATAGTTATTACTGACTCAGGAAGCGTATATATCTCATCGCTCTTGTTAACGGGATATAAGAGCAAGGTCTTGACATCATTGTCGAAAATTACACCATTAACAGATGTATAGTAGTTATTACTATCTGGCACTATGAATTCCTTTATGCTTGTACATCCAGCAACAATATTAAGATCAAATTCACAGTTAGGCATAACAAGGGATTCAATGCATAAGCAGTTTTTGAAAATCTCAACACCTAAATTGTTTTCACCATTTGGCTCTTCGATTTTTGAAATATCGTAATTGCCGTGAAGAGATTTACATTCAAAAAACGCTCTATCCTTTATTACTGCTGCCTTTGAAATATCAATTTCTAAAAGAGCATAGCATCTATAGAAGCAATTTGCTCCAAATGAAGTGATATTTGATGTGTCAATTTTTGTAAGAGCGTGGCATTGGTGGAATACGTTATCAGATAAAACACTTATGTTTTTAGACAATTTAACACTTTGAATACCATAACAGTTATAAAAGGCATTTGAACCAATACCGGGAGTAGTAACAACTCCCTTTTCATTTTTGATATCTTTTACGGAATCTGGAATTACTACATCACCATAAATATAGGTTCCTTGGAATGCGTTTGAACCAATTTGCTCCAATCCATCAGGAAGAGTAAGCTTACCAAAAACTTTTTTGTTATCCTTAAAAGCAGAGCTACCTATTTTAGTTACCTTGTATTCCTTCCCCTCAATAGATATGGTGGAGGGGATTTTGAACTCCTTCGTGCGCTCAATATTTGCACTAATGGTAACACCGGTTATAGTAGCGCTTTCCTTGTCATCGTTAATCTTTCCGGTAAACGTAACGCCACTTGTGTTGTCCTCAGCAGAAAAGATAGTTACGCACAAAAGCGAAGTAATTATAATAAAAGTAAAAATAAAAGCAAAAATAATTTTACTTGAGATTTTTTTCATAAAACGCTCCTTTTTAGGTAGATTTGCACATAATTATTTTATCATACAAACAATAATATGTCAATATGTATAATATTAAATTATAACATAAAAGAGTAAAAAGCATCTGAAACGAGGAGATATCCTTGATAAATAATTTTAATAAAAATAAAATCATAAAATTCTTGAAAAGTAGATTTATGTGTGCTATACTTTATAAATAACTGATGTAATGCTTGGATATAGTGATTTCTCTTGAATAAATAAGAATATATCGCTATAGAAGGAGGAGAGAATATGTCGCTTTTTATTCCCGAGGGATACAAATCACTTTTAGATATTAGACAAACAGAGGTAGCGATAAAAAAGGTCAAGGATTTTTTTGAAAGGGATTTGGCAATAGGCTTAAATTTAACAAGAGTTTCAGCCCCACTTTTTGTAAGCCCCGAAAGTGGTCTTAATGACAACCTTAACGGCGTAGAGCGTCCTGTAAGCTTTGATACCATTTCTGGTAGCGAGCTGGAAATAGTTCATTCCTTGGCAAAATGGAAAAGAGTAGCCCTCAAAAACTATGGCTTCAAGGTAGGAGAGGGTCTTTATACAGATATGATAGCGATTCGTCGCGACGAGGAGCCGGATAATATTCACTCGATGTATGTTGACCAATGGGACTGGGAGAAGATTATCACAAAGGAGCAAAGGTGCGAGGAATTCTTAAAAAAGACTGTAAAAATAATATATGATACTCTGAAGCATACAGAAAACTACATAGCATATGAATATGACTTTATAGGAAAAATGCTTCCCGAGGAGATAAAGTTTATAACCTCGCAGGAGCTTGAGGATAAGTATCCATATCTATCCTCAAAGGAAAGAGAAAAGGCTGCTGCAAAGGAATATGGAGCAGTATTCATAATGAAGATAGGTGGAAAACTAAAATCGGGAAAAATACACGATGGTCGTGCCCCCGACTATGATGACTGGGAGCTAAATGGTGACATAGTTGTTTATTATCCCGTACTTGATATGGCATTTGAGCTTTCGTCAATGGGAATACGTGTAGATGAAAAATCGCTTCTTGCACAGCTTGAGGAAAGAGGCTGCACGGAAAGAAGAGAGCTTGCCTACCATAAGGCGCTTTTAAATGGTGAGCTTCCATATACAATAGGTGGTGGCATAGGTCAGTCAAGAATGTGTATGTATTTTCTTAGGAAAGCACATATTGGCGAGGTTCAATCATCCTTCTGGAGTGAAAAAACTGCCGAGGAGTGTCTAAAAAAAGGAGTTCATCTATTATAATGCAATATCTTTGGGTCTTACTTATTCTTGTATATGGAATAGTCAAAGGCTTGAGAGAAACCTTAAAGAAAAAGGCAATGGAAACAAACAGCGTATTAGAGGTATTATTCTTCTATACGCTTTTTGCATTTTTAATGACCATTCCTATGTCCTACGACGTTTTCTCAGTTGGCTGGAAATTCCATATAGCTTTAATTGTAAAAGCAGGCATAATATTTATTGCGTGGCTCTGCGCTCTGAATTCGATAAAAAGATTACCACTAAGTATATACAGCGTTATGGATATGGGCCGAGTAGTTTTTTCTGTCCTGCTTGGGATAATTTTTTTGGAAGAAAGCATTGATGTTTTACAAATACTTGGTATGGTTTTTGTAATAATCGGTATTACGCTTGTTAATGCGAGCTCGAAACGCACCACAAATGAGAAAACAGGCAGGGGAGTGGTTGTTTTGGTGCTGATTTCTTGCCTTTTGAATTCGGTGTCTGGAGTAATGGATAAATGGATTTTATCGACACAGGGTGACAGATGGTTCTTTGGCGATGCAACCGTTACTTCATCGCAGGTTCAATTTTGGTATATGCTTTATCTCACTGCGCTTTATGGCTTGTATATACTTATTAAGCGTGAAAAAATCAATGTAAAAAAATGTGTAAGGTGTCCTTGGATTTGGATATTGAGTGCAATTTTTGTAATTGCGGATAAATGTCTGTTTATAGCAAACTCTGACCCTAATAGTACTGTTGTGGCGATGACTCTTATTAAGCAATCAAGCGTTCTTGTTACTATTGCTATGGGGAAAATCATTTACAAGGAAAAGGATATTTTCTACAGAATTTTTTGTGCTTTAATAATTATCGTTGGTATTTCTGTATCCATATTTTAAAATATTGGTTTTTACATTTTACGACAAATAGCTCGCTTCTATTGACAAAGAGGATGCGTTATGATATAATATGCTCAGTGTATTATATTATAGCGCATTTATTTTATTATTTATGAGGTGAAAACAATGAAAGGTATTGTTTTAGCAGGTGGCTCTGGCACTCGCCTTTATCCACTTACAATGATAACATCAAAGCAGCTTCTGCCGATTTATGATAAGCCAATGGTTTATTATCCGCTTTCCGCGCTTATGCTTGCAGGAATAAGGGATATACTAATAATATCAACCCCACAGGATTTGCCAAATTTTGAAAGGCTTCTTGGAGATGGCTCTCAATATGGCATTAAGCTAAGCTATAAGGTTCAACCCTCACCTGACGGTCTTGCTCAAGCCTTTATTCTTGGAGAAGAGTTTATTGGCAACGATTCATGCGCTATGGTTCTTGGCGATAACATATTTTATGGAAATGGCTTTTCAAGACTTCTAAAAAACGCTGTTGAAAACGCAGAGAAAAATTCGCGTGCAAGCGTTTTCGGATATTATGTAGAGGACCCCGAAAGATTTGGAGTTGTAGAGTTCGATGCTTCTGGCAAGGCAATTTCTATTGAAGAAAAGCCAAATGAGCCAAAATCCAACTATGCAGTAACAGGCTTGTACTTTTACGATAATAGAGTCGTTAAATACGCAAAGGGCTTGAAGCCATCGGCGCGTGGCGAGCTCGAGATAACAGATTTGAACAGGATTTATCTCGAAAATGGCGAGCTTGATGTTCAGCTTCTTGGCAGAGGCTTTGCTTGGCTTGATACTGGTACTATGGATAGTCTTTTAGAGGCAGGAGAATTTGTTCAAATGGTGGAAAAAAGACAAGGCATACAAATTTCAGCCATTGAAGAAATAGCATACATAAACGGATGGATAACTAAGGAACAGCTTATCGCATCTGCTGAAAGATATGGTAAGTCAAGCTATGGTAAGCACTTGCGTGCCGTAGCTGATGGAAAAATAATAGTATCAAAGAAGGGCTAATAAAAAATGAAAGTAATAGAAACCGAGCTCAAGGACGTTTATATAATTGAACCAACTGTGTTTGGAGATAACCGTGGTTGGTTTATGGAAAGCTGGTCTAAGCGTGAAATGGAAAAAGCAGGACTTTTCTATGATTTTATACAAGACAACCATTCTTATTCAAGCGTAAAGGGAACTATAAGAGGGCTCCATTTCCAAAATGGTGAGTTTTCTCAGGCAAAGCTCGTGCGCTGTGTAAGAGGTAGTGTTTTAGATGTTGCGGTTGATTTAAGAAAAGGTTCTCCAACATATAAAAAATGGGTAGGAGTAGAGCTTTCAAGTGAAAACAAAAGACAGCTTTTGATTCCACGTGGCTTTGCGCATGGCTTTATGACACTTACAGATGAGGTAGATTTCTTATATCGTGCCGACAATTTCTATAACAAGGAAAGCGAAGGCGCAATCAAATGGAATGATAAAACAATAGGTGTAAATTGGGGAATAGAAAATCCTATTGTATCAAGTAAGGATGCAAACGCCCCTGAATTTGATGATGAAAGATTTGAATATTTTTCATACGAGGATAAAAAATGAAGATTTTAATAACAGGTGGCAAGGGTCAGCTTGGAACAGAAATTTACAAGTGCTTTACCGAAGGAAAAACTGCGCTTGGAATACCTAAGGTGTTAAAAGAAAAAAACGTGGTTCATCAAAGGGATGTTGACACACTTGACATAACCGATTTGAATTCTGTTTTGGAGATTTTTAATAGTGAAAAATATGATGCAGTAATAAACTGCGCAGCATACACAAACGTAAATGGCTGTGAAAGTGAAAGAGATTTAGCATTTAAGGTCAATGCAATTGGACCAAGAAATTTAGCCATAGCTTCGGAAAGAATAGGCGCAAAGCTTGTTCAAATATCAACAGACTATGTTTTCTCAGGCGATGGAAATAGCCCATATGTTGAATGGGATTTATGCAATCCCCAAAGCGCATACGGAAAGAGCAAGCTACTTGGCGAAAATTATGTAAGAGAGCATTCAAGTAAGTATTTTATAGTAAGAACAGCTTGGCTCTACGGATATTACGGAAATAATTTTGTAAAAACAATGATTAAAATAAATTCTCAAAACGGAGGAAGCAAGGTTGTTTGTGACCAACGTGGTAATCCAACCAATTGCGAGGATTTAGCCCATCACATATTAAAGCTATTAACCACCGAAGAATATGGTATATATCACGCAACAGGCAATGGTGAATGCTCTTGGTATGATTTTGCGCGCAAAATTGTCGAGCTTGCAAAAATAAATGCCAAGGTTGATCCTTGCACAACAGAGGAATATCCTACGCCCGCCAAGCGCCCGGCGTATTCATCACTTGACAATATGATGCTAAGAAGTACAGTTGGGGATGAGTTTAGGCCTTGGGAAGAGGCATTAAAGGAATTTATAATTAATTACAAGAATAAATAACGGAGAAAAATATGAAAATTATAGTTACAGGCGGAGCTGGCTTTATAGGCTCAAATTTTGTGCATTATATGCTTAAAGCACACAAGGATTACAGAATAATCTGTGTTGACTGTCTTACTTATGCAGGCAATCTTGAGAATCTTGCACCAGTAATGGATAACCCAAATTTTCGCTTCTGTAAGGTAGATATTACCGATAGAGAAGCAGTTGATAAGGTTTTTGAACAGGAGCAGCCCGACGTTGTCGTAAACTTTGCTGCAGAAAGCCATGTTGACCGTTCAATTGAAAATCCTGGCGTTTTCTTGAACACAAACATAATGGGCACACAGGTTATGATGGACGCTTGTCGCAAATACGGAATAAAGCGCTATCATCAGGTATCAACAGACGAGGTGTATGGAGACCTTCCGCTTGATCGCCCAGATTTGTTTTTCACAGAAACAACTCCTATTCACACCTCAAGCCCGTATTCAGCATCAAAGGCAAGCGCTGACTTGCTTGTGCAGGCATATCATCGTACATATGGCTTGCCAATTACTATATCACGTTGCTCAAACAACTATGGTCCATATCATTTCCCTGAGAAGCTAATACCTCTAATGATAGCAAACGCGCTTAACGATAAGCCACTTCCTGTTTATGGAGAGGGACTAAACGTACGTGACTGGCTTTATGTAGAGGACCATTGTCGCGCAATTGATTTAATCATTCATAATGGTAAGGTTGGCGAGGTTTACAACATTGGTGGACACAATGAGATGAAAAACATCGACATTGTTAAAATCATTTGTCGTGAGCTTGGTAAGCCGGAAAGCCTTATAACATATGTTGCAGACAGAAAGGGACACGATATGCGCTATGCTATCGACCCAACCAAGATTCATAGCGAGCTTGGTTGGCTACCCGAAACTAAATTTGCCGACGGAATAAAGAAAACGATAAAGTGGTACCTTGACAACAGAGAGTGGTGGGAAAACATCATAAGCGGAGACTATAAGGACTACTACGAAAAAATGTATGGTAATAGATAAATGGAACAAAACGATTTATCAAAGGAATTTTTTGAGCCCGAATATCGAAGTGGATACTATGTTTCTGAAAAAATGAAAAAAGTATGGGCAGTAGAGCTTGATTTGTTAAAGGAATTTGACAGGGTATGCACCAAGCATAATTTAGCATATTTTATGAATGGTGGCACGCTTTTAGGAGCAGTGCGTCATGGTGGCTTTATACCTTGGGATGACGATGTCGACGTAATTATGCCGAGGCAAGATTACGATAAGCTTTGGGAAATTGCGAAAAATGAGTTTAAGGAGCCGTATTTTTTTCAGACAGCTCTTACAGAAAAACGCTTTTTCAGAGCACACGCACAGCTAAGAAGAAGCGATACAACAGGCTTTATTGAGCTTGATAGAGAAAAGGATATAAACAAAGGAATTTTTCTTGATATTTTTGTCTTAGACGGAGTTCCTGGCACTGAAAAAAGAAAAGAAAAGCTAAAAAAGAAAATAGAGCGTCAGAAGAAAATGTTGAGCTACAAATATGATGTTGAATTTTCTAAGCTCAATTTTAAAAGAAAGCTTATTTATATCGCTTTAAAGATATTTTTCACATTTGTGCCCTACAGGGCATATTTCAAGCGCTTCAATAAAAAAGCATTAGCACAGTATTCATACATTTATACGAAAACCATTGGCGATTTAACGCTTGAATGGCGTGAAAGCGTTCATTGGAAAAGAGAATGGTATGAGGATATTGTGTTTATGAAGTTTGAGAATTTATTCTTAAGAGCGCCAAAAAAATATCATGAGATACTAACCAAGCAATACGGCGACTATATGAAAATACCTGAGGATATAAATGCAAAAAATCAAAGGTCGCACGAGGGAGTAACCTTCGACCCCGACACACCCTACAAGGAATATTTTAAAAAAATAAAAAATGAAGCAGGAGAAGAAAAATGAATATAGCAGTTATTATAGCAGGCGGTAGTGGAAGAAGAATGGGACATGACATTCCCAAGCAATTTATAAACGTTTTTGACAAGCCAATACTTATGTATACGCTTGAAAGCTTTGAAAAGCACCCTATGATAGATGCTATTGAGCTTGTTTGCATAGATGGCTGGCATGACGTTGTTCGAGCATATGCAAAGCAATATAACATCACTAAGCTTAAATGGATAGTTTCAGGTGGAGAAACAGGACAGGAATCCATAAGAAACGGTGTATATAATCTTGCTGATAAATGCACAGATGAGGATGTAGTAATTATTCACGACGGCATTCGTCCACTTGTTGATGAGGCTGTTCTTACCGATGTAATTTTAAAATGCAAGGAGTATGGCAACGCAGTTACATCCTTACCATATAATGAGCAAATTTTTGTGATTGATGATGAAATATCAACAACAAAGTATATTCCAAGAGAAACCCTTCGTCGTGTTTCAACCCCACAGGCATATAAATTTGGAAAGCTTAATTGGGCATATCACGAGGCGTTTGAAAAGGAAATAGGAATTTATGGCTCATCATATACAAATACTATGATGGTAGAGCTTGGCGAAAGACTTTATTTTGCAGCAGGCTCTGATAAGAATATTAAATTGACAAACAAGGACGACCTTGAAATGTTCAAGGCATACCTTCTTTCCGAGAAGCAAAACAGACTCAACTAAAAGAAAGCAGGAGAAAAAGATGATTTCAAACCCTTTATATCTCGAGGATATTGAATATATAGCTTCACGAAAAATAGCATGGGATAAGCTCAAGAATTCTACTATTATGATAAGTGGTGCAGGTGGACTTATAGGAAGCCTTGTAATAGATGCTATTATGTATAAAAACAAGCAAGAGGGCTTAAATTGCACCGTGCTTGCGCTTGGCAGAAGCAAGGAGCGTGCAAAGGAAAAGTTCTCTTCCTATTGGGAGCTTGATACCTTTAGCTTTATTGAGCAGGATATAAATAAACCGCTTGATAACGAAAAAACACCAAAAGCAGATTATATTGTTCATCTTGCAAGCAACACCCATCCGTTACAGTATTCAACTGACCCCATAGGCACAATAAATACTAACATAATAGGCACAGCCAATTTGTTGGAATTTGCAAGCTATTCATCATCAAAGCGCGTTTTATTTGCCTCTTCCAATGAAATATATGGTGAGAACAGAGGAGATGTTGAGCTTTTTGATGAGCACTATTGTGGCTATATAGACTCAAACACCCTACGCGCAGGCTATCCGGAAAGCAAGCGCTGTGGAGAGGCTATGTGTCAGGCTTATATAAAACAAAAGGGACTCGACGTTGTAATTGCAAGACTTACAAGGTCTTATGGACCAACTATGCTTATGTCTGACTCCAAGGCTATATCTCAATTTATCAAAAAGGGAATAGCTGGCGAGAATATCGTTTTAAAGAGCGAGGGAAATCAATATTACTCATACACATATGTGTCCGATGCAGTGTGTGGACTTTTGACCGTTTTATTAAACGGAGAATGTGGACAGGCATATAATATTGCCGACCAAAAGTCCGATATAAGATTAAAGGATTTAGCAAAAATAATTTCCGACTTTTCAGGCACAAAGGTAGTTTTTGAGCTACCTGACGAAACAGAGAGGGCAGGATACAGCACAGCCACCGTAGCAAGGCTTGACGGAAGCAAAATACGTAAAATCGGCTGGGAAGCAAAATACGATATTAAGAGTGGACTTGAAAGAACCCTCTCTATTTTAAAGGCACAACAAAATTAACATTCAAATACAAAACAACTAAGTAACTATGGCAAAAGGAGCAATTTCATGAGAGATAATAAACTTTGGATATTCAACGCAGGACTTAGCTTCGACGGAAATCCTAAATGGCTTTTTATGTATATACAAAATAATCGCCCCGACATAGAGGCGCATTGGCTTTGTTATACCGAGGAGTCAATGCATTATATAAAAAAGCTTGGCTATAAGGCACATATGTACGACTCTGATCAGGCTAAGAAGATAGGACAAAAAGCTGGAGTATATGTTGTTAACCAAAGAAAAGAAAAGTTTCAGGATTATCTTGACGGTATAACTGTTTTAAATTTATGGCATGGCGTAGGCTGTAAGGCAATAGAGAAAAATGTAAAAACTGGCATGCTAAACGAGGGACTTGTTAAGAAAAATATCATAAATATGACAATGTACAGAAATAATGAGCTTTTCTTAGTTACATCACCTCTTATGGAAAGACATTTTGCTGAAAACTGTCGTTTGGAGGATCGCGCAATTTTGCGCGGAGCATATCCAAACTGCTTTTCACCAGATAAGGTAGAAACCTATGACCATGATATATTAAAAGGCAGAAATTTACCAAGCGACACTAAAATAGCGGTATATGCTCCTACTTACCGTGAAAGCTCAGCTACAAATTTCTTCCCCAGCGCCATTTGCGATATGGATAGACTAATTGAGTGCCTTGAAAAGAATAATATGGTTTTAGTATTCAAGCTCCATCCAAAAATGCAAAATGATTTTCAGTATCTCAATTTAAAAGAAATATACAAGGACTCCCCACGTCTTATTTTCTGGGATAACAAGGATGATATGTATGAGATATTTGACAAGGTAGAGCTTGCAATTATAGACTATTCATCTATTTTTTATGATTTACTCGCTCGTGGAGTAAAGCACTTTATAAGATACATTTTTGACATTGACAACAAAGAAAACGTGCGTGATTTTGCTCTTGATTATATGGAGCACACCTGTGGACCTGTATGCCAAAGCTTTGACGAGCTTATAGAAGCAATTTCAAATTATAAAAACGTTGATTTAACATCCGAGCTTGAAAGAATAAGCAAGCTTTTTTGGGAGTATGCAATTGAAAACCCATCAATTGACCATATAATTGACAGCGCAATAGATTTTAAGCCTCTTGAAAGAGAGCTACCTACTCTTTATAGCTTTGATATTTTTGATACTCTTATAAGCCGTAGTGTATCTCAGCCTGCTGGAGTATTCTACTATGTATCCGATAAAATGAAGGCAAGTGGAAAGAGCTTTCCAAGCTATTTAATAGACAACTATTTTAAGATTAGACCATGGGCAGAGAGTAATGCGCGTGAGTATTATCATAAATCGCAGGTATATAGAAATAGCGATTGGCGTGAAATATCATTTGATATGATATTTGAGCACATGCAAAAAATATATGACCTCACAGATGAGCAAATTGCACTTTTAAAGGAATGGGAGCTTGAAGGAGAATACAGAGCTTCGACTCCAATTAAAGAAAACATAGAGTATATAAAGTCTCTAACAGAAAAGGGAGAAAAGGTCGTTTTAATAAGCGATATGTACCTTCCAAGCGACTTTATAAGGAAAATGCTTGTAAAGGCAGACCCTGTATTTGAAAATATACCTATTTTTGTGTCGAGTGAATGTGGACATCAAAAAACAACTAAAAAGCTGTTCTTAGATGTATATCACGAACTTGAATATAATTATGGAAAATGGATTCATCATGGCGATAATCCCAAGGCAGATAATGAATTCCCTCGAAAATTAGGAATAGAAACCATACAGCTTCCCGAGTATAAGATTTTAGGATATGAAAAAAGCCTAAACGAATTTATTAGGACATATGACGGATATCAGGTATCTAAAATTTTATCTGATTTTAGAGCCATAAATGAAAGTGAAATTGATAACTTTGCATATAGATACACCTCATTTTATTTTGTACCATATATTAACTGGGTAATTCGTCACGCTCTAAAGCGTGGTATAGAGTGTCTTTATTTCGTATCTCGCGACGGTTACCATTTAAAGAGAATTGCAGATGCTATTATTGATGAAAAGAAATATCCTATCAAAACCAAATATATTTATGGCTCAAGAAAGTCGTGGAGAATACCGGCCTTAATAGATGATATAGATGAGGAGTTTTGGAGCGAATATGGTAACTTTTCAGGCATAGACAGCTTCTCTCGCTTAATCAAGGCATCGTCACTTACCGAGGAGCAATTTGCCGAAATGTTCCCAGAGCTTATGTATCTAAAAAAAGAGGGCAGAATAGGACCCGATACAGCAAAAATGCTTCGTGAGGCATTTAGAGCATCAGAAAAATATCGTTCGTATCTGCTTGAAATAGCAAAGGAAAAGCGTGTCATAATAGAAAAATATTTAAAGCAAGAAATTAATTTTGATGAAAAATATGCTTTTGTTGAGTTTTGGGGCAGAGGCTACACTCAAACAAGTCTTGCTAAAATACTTTGGCACATACGTGGCAAAAAAGAGGATAATATTTTCTATTATGCAAGAACGATTTATCCTACGCACGACCATATTGTTCGCTACAACTTTACTACGAACAATTTCTCCCTTATATTTGTAGAAACACTATTTGCAAATCTGCACTATAAGAGCATAGAGGAGTTTACTGAAAACGAAAACGGAGTAGTAGAGCCAATTATCGTAGAAAATGAAAACGATATGGAGCTTCAGGAGGCTATGGAAAAATATCTTCCTGAATTTGCAAGAGATTATGTAAATATAGATTTTCTTAATGAGGAGGCTTGTGACAGAGCCTGCTTCGACTTCGGCTTAAGCTATTTCCATAGACACCCAAAGGACCCTATGTGGGTGAAATGCTTTGCCAAGCTAAAGGATTCCGCAACCACCTATGGAAAGCGCACAGAATGGGCGCCACCAATGAGATGGAAGGATATTTTTGCATCAATGAAGGGCAAAAAATTTGAAACCAAAAATATGGAGCTCTCATTACAGCAGTCATCAAGAATGATTAGATGGGTGTATAGATTTTATATCAAGCATCTAAAGGGGAAAAAGCTTACAGAGAGAATTAGAAGATTTTTTGGTAAGAAAGACTAAGAGGAAAAATGGGAAATTACAATTTATATGTTCCTAATAAGAAGGAATGGGACAATTTCTGCAAGAAGGATTATTACGATAATAGAAAGCCAGACTATAAAATTTATGAAAATGCTTTAGTAGAGCCTTTAAAAAAGGTTTTAGTCAAGCAGTCAGATATTTGTTATTTAGGTGGGGTGTGCTCTGAAAACAAAGAGTTTATTGCTGGCCTTGAGAGGTCTGATGTTAATCCCCGAATGAATATGTCTGTTTTCGATTCGTACAGGACAAGCCCCGACAATATAAGCTATCTTGACGGTGAATATATATTCGGTGGTGTAATAATTCACCTTTTTGGTCATATTATAACAGATACCTTAGTCAGACTTTGGTACGTGGTTAAAAACAAAAAGGAAAACCAAAAAATAATATTTGTTTCTACAACTCCAAAAATACCTTCTTCATTTTGGATGATTATGGAGGTTCTTGGAATAGAAAAGGAGCAAATTATCATAGCCGATAGGATATATAAAACTAAAAGGCTTATAGTTCCAGAGCAAAGCTTTATGCTATATGGAAAATACACAAGTGAATTTCTAAGTGTATATCGCGCTATTGGAAATAGGTTGTTAAACAGTAACAAGGAAAGTAAAACATATTCCAAAAAGGTATATCTAACAAGAACAATGCTTTCAAAAAAGGATTGCTTTAACGAGGAATATTTTGTTAATTTCTATAAAAAGCGTGGCTATGAAATAATAGCTCCTGAAACCTATCCATTTGAAGAGCAAATAAGCATTTTAGCAAACGCAAGTGAAATAGTTAGTACTCTTGGCACTCTTACACACCTTGCATTATTCGTGCCCAACAAGGTAAAGCTTACAATATTACTTAGACAAAACGAGATAGGTGCAGCAAAGCAACAGCTAATGATGAATTCTGCAATGGATATTGATTATGACATTGTTGATGTATCAATGAGTCTTTTGCCAACATCCCACGCAGGTGGAGTATTTCTTATCGGTCCAACACCTCATTGGAAAGAGTATCTTGAAAAAAATGATATAGAATATAGTGAAGCTGAGCTTAGTATGGACTGGTCTTGTTTGCATGATTACCTTTTAGAGTACACAAATATTTACTCAAAGAATAACTATCCCTATAAAAGAGTAAAGAATTGTGATATGTTCGACGTAGTCAAAAGAATGAACTACGTGTTTAATAATGAAGTTATTGAACGCGAAGCAATGCAGACAAAGAGCAAGGGAGAATATATTAAGGAGCTTGAAAAGATTAATGCTGAAAAAACAATCATTTGCTTAAACGCTGTAAAGCCAACTAAAAAAGTACCCAAGGTAGTTATATTAGATAAAAATAGCGAGCACCTTGGTGAAAAGGGAGTCAAAAAAATAAAAGGCGACCTTGTTTGCTTTTCAAATGATGGATGCAAAATTAGCTTTAGCGATGATGAATATTCAAGACTTCAAAATTCCATATATGACGTGGTATTTTATGCACAATCAAAGCTTAATACAAGCATTAAGGAGCAGTATATTAACTGCCATGGCGAAAAAAGCTGGGATATTATGTTAAGCTCCCTAAAAAGCAATGCACCATTATATTATGATGCATCAAAGGAAATATTTGCAGATAAAATCTTATATTGTAAGAATTCATTTGTTATGAGAAATGATGTATTTAAAAAATATGCAAAATGGATTTTGCCAATACTTAATTATATTCGCGCAAATATAAGCCAAGATGAAGAGCCCCTACTTCCTAAAATAATTGAAAGATTGCAAACCTTATACTTTATCTACAACAAGGACAAGTATAACGTGGGCATATATAACTAAAGCTATGAAGGATATAAAAATTTTTGCGTGCTGTCATAAGGAATATGACACAATCCCACCATTAACGACTCTAATTCAAGGTGGCAGAGAAATAAATCCACCTCTTGAAGGAATTATGGGCGATAATGAGGGGGAGAATATATCTAATAAAAACAGAGAATATTGCGAGCTTACAGTTATGTATTACGCTTGGAAGAATGTAGAGGCTGGCGCATATGGCTTTTGCCATTATCGCAGGTTTTTCTGCTTTGACAAGACTGTAACTAAAAGACCATACTTAGCAGTTGGCAAAATGACTGAGAAGAAAAAAAAGCAATATTTTCTTTCAGAGGACGAAACCAATAAAATCCTTAGCGAATGTGATATTGCAGTCACTCGCGCCGAAAATATGGGTATGAGTGTAAGAGAGCATTATGAAAATGCGCCATATCACTACAAGGAGGACCTTGATTTATTCCTTGAAATAATAGGTGAAAAGGCGCCATTTTTACTCTCATACGCAAATGAATATCTAAGTAGCCCAAATAACTACTTTTGCAATATGTTCATAATGGACAAAAAATACTTTTTTGAATATGCAAGCCTTCTTTTTTCGTTGCTTAGCGAGCTTGATAAAAGAAAGACAATGCATAACGATTTTCAGTCCGACAGAACTAATGGCTATCTTGGTGAGAGATTTTTGGGAATTTATCTTTTATATGCAAAGGCAAACGGCGCAAGGATAGAGGACTTTCCAAGGCTTGATATTAACTGCTCATTTACAAAGAGATTGAAATACAAGCTCTTTCCACCAGAAAGTAAAATAAGAAAATTTTTAAAACGCAAAAAGCATACTAAATAAAGCAAAAAAACAAGGGAAGAAAGCATATGTACGATTACTTAATTGTCGGCGCAGGTCTCTATGGCGCAGTATTTGCAAACGAGGCTACAAAGCGTGGTAAAAGATGTATAGTAATAGATAAAAGAAGCCATATAGGTGGTAATTGCTATACAGAAAATATCGAGGGAATAAACGTGCACAAATATGGCGCGCACATTTTTCACACCTCCGATAAAGAGGTGTGGGAATATGTTACAAGTCTTGCCGAATTTAACAACTATATAAATTCACCTGTTGCAATATATAAGGGTGAGGTTTATAATCTCCCGTTTAATATGAATACATTTAGCAAAATGTGGGGGATAAAAGCACCAAGTGAGGCAAAGGAAATAATTGCTCGTCAAATTAAGGACTTAAATATAAGCGAGCCTAAAAATTTAGAGGAGCAGGCTCTTTCCTTAGTTGGTAAGGATGTTTACGAAAAGCTCGTAAGGGGCTATACCGAAAAGCAATGGGGACGCTCATGCAAGGATTTACCCGCCTTTATAATAAAGCGTCTGCCGCTTCGCTTTATCTATGATAATAATTATTTTAACGATCCATATCAGGGCATACCAAAGGGTGGATATACAAAAATCTTTGAAAGGCTACTTGAACACATAGATTTGCGTCTTAATGTAGATTACAAGGATTTTATAAGGGAAAATCCCAATATAGCAAAAAAGACGGTATATACAGGACCTATTGATGAATTTTTTAATTACCAATATGGCGAACTAAACTATCGACTTGTTCGTTTTGAAAATAAAGTATTAGATACTGATAATTTCCAGGGAAATGCTGTAGTAAATTATACCGAGAGAGAAATACCCTACACAAGAATAATAGAGCATAAGCACTTTGAATTTACAAAATGCGATAAGACCGTAATAAGCTATGAATATCCCGACGAATGGGAAAGTGGTAAGGAAATGTACTATCCCATAAACGACGATAAAAATAATGAGCTATACAAAAGGTACGAGAAGCTTACAATGTCTTGTCCTAATGTTATTTTTGGTGGAAGACTTGGCAAATATCGCTATTACGATATGGACAAGGTAATTCGCTCAGCGCTTGACGATGTAAGGAGCGAGCTTGATAATTAAGAAATGAAAGGAGAAGGTAAATGAAGCTTAAGGAATTGATTTTTCCATCACAGGACCATACAAACGAGCTTTATTATAGGGGAAGCTATGAGCTTTTGCCCCAAGATACCCTATCCTTTGATACATATTTCGGTAGCCTTTCATACACGAAATATCTTAAATACACGTATGTTAAGTCAGTTATATTTTGCTGTGAAATACAAGGGGAAGCAACTCTTGAGCTCTGCCATTATGACGGTAAAGATACCGTTATTAAAAAAGCTCAAATAAATAACAAGGCAGAGCTTGAAATAGATATAACTACATTGCCAGAAAAGGGCTTTATATATCCAAAAATTACAGCAATAACCCCCTGTAAATTTATAGGTGGATATTATAAGACCGAAAACGCATCGCAAAACGAAACAAGCATGGCAATAGCCATTTGCACCTATAAGCGCGAAAATTACGTTTTAAATAACATAAAAAAGCTAAATGATGCAAGCCTTTCGCTAATTAAGCGTGTCTTTGTTGTAGATAATGGAAATACGCTTGATAAAAACGAATTGTCAAACGATTTTGTAAATATTTTACCAAACAAGAATTATGGTGGTAGCGGTGGCTTTTCGCGTGGACTTATAGAAGCACTTGACGGTGGCTTTTCTCACGTAATTTTAATGGATGATGACATAGATATTCACCCCGAGGTCATTGAGGAAATGAGCGTTTTTATGTCGCTTTTAAGGGATGAATATAAAAATGCGTGGTTCTCAGCTGCTATGCTCCCATTAGACAAGGACTATGAGCAATTTGAGCTTGGTGCTGAATGGAATGGCAAGGAAAGCATTATCCACAAGCACAAGGTCGATATAAGGGAAAAGAGTGTGCTTCTTGATAACCTTTACAATGACGGTGTAGAATACGGTGGCTGGTGGACTCTCTGCATGCCTACCTCATTTATTAAGGAAAAGGGTATGCCATATCCGTTTTTTATAAAATTTGACGATGTTGAATATGGCTTAAGAAGAGAACAGAGCACACAAATAATAACCTCAAATGGCATAGCGATTCGTCACGAGGCATTTGATAAAAAAAGCTCATTCGTGCTTGATTACTATAATTTAAGAAACGAGCTTGTAGTAAACTCCGTATATAACAAAATAGGAACATTCGGAATTATAAAGCGCTATATGCGTGAGGTAATGAAGCAACTAACGCTTTATCGCTACGAAAATGTTACATTAGTAAGACGTGCAGCGCGCGACTATTTAAAGGGCGCAAATTTTTTCCTTAACACCAACGAGGAGGAACTAAATAAGGAGCTTATTTCTAAGGCAATTAAGTTAAAGCCACTTGACGAAATAAAGGAGTGGACTCCAGAATTAAAAAATGACGATATGGTGCGTAACAACAAGGTTAGCTTCCTAATGGCAATTACCTTAGCAGGACATCTTATACCTTGGTTTTGCCTGAAAAGAGAAACACTTGGCGCGCCACTTTCTAAAATAGGTGCAAAAAACATATTTAGAAGAAAAAGAGTAGTCCAATATCAATTGGGCGCTAATACAGGAGCTATAACAAAGCGTAGCTTTTTTAAATTCATAAAGCATATGACCTTGTCAATAGGACCACTTCTCAAGCTTCTTTTCTTGTCAAGAAGAGCAAAAAAGAGCTACCAAAAAAACAAGGATAAGCTAACAAGCATAGATTTTTGGAGAGAGCATTTAGAATTAGACGGCAAAAAAGAAAATTAAAACGGCTTTGAAAGAACACTTTTAGTTCAAAAAATGAGCCGTTTTAATTTTATCAGCTTAAAAAAAGTCTAAAGCTCTTGACAAACGCGTATAAATATTGTAAAATAGTCACTGTTGGAATAAACAAGCGGGTGTGGCGGAATTGGCAGACGCGCTAGACTTAGGATCTAGTGGTTACCCCGTGCAGGTTCAAGTCCTGTCACCCGCACCAATACGAGCCTAAGTTGAACCATCAGCTTAGGTTTTTTCTATTTAAGAAACCCTCGTTCCAAACAGAGCGAGGGCTGTTTTTTATGCTGTTTTACGCTTCTTTGTTTTCACGATATACCAAATCACACATACTGCGAGATTGATAACGTGTAAGGACAATAAGCCTGCGCTTAGTATTGAATACATAGCTTGACCGTTTTGGTCAGCTTCATCTGTCGTGACTACGATTTCCCATTCTCCGTTCTCGTGCTGAAGAATGTTGATTGACTCATATAAAATGGGATTGTAGTAATATTCTTTACCGTCGATTTCTGCCCATTTTTTGTTCGGATAGCCGAATTCTGGGTCTATATGAGGTGGAGCAGGCGAATCGCCGTAGCCTTCCTCATACCAAGCATCGTAATCGTTCTGCATATACTCAATGAATTTATCGGGATCATCAAATCTTTCACGTTCTATGAAGGTAGATTCACTAACGGAAGATGTGATAATATATGTTGCAAGTATAATGATTGCAAGCACAACCGTAAATACGATACAGATTTTCCCGAGAAGGTTGCTTTCTGCATTAGCCTTGCCAACCGCCTGCTCATCGAGCCATACTATTTCTTTGTTTATGAGCGTCTTTAATACGAATATCTTATATACACAGAACGCAAGGAGAAATGCAACGGCAGCGAACAAAGAGCCAAACAAAATCCAAGAGTCGATAACAAGTCCATAGTGACTATTGAAATAAGAGAGCGTAAGAACTGCTATCGGCAG